>JAQBHI010000090.1:0-45988 GCA_032127875.1 Acidobacteriota bacterium | reverse complement strand
AAGGCCCGCATCCAGGTGTGGATGTCGCACCTCAACGGGAAGAGGGCTTCAGGCTTCTCGAAGGTCCGGGTGGCTTCCATGCCCTTGCGGGGCTGGGCGATGTTGAAGGCGACGTTGACGGTCGACCAGGCGTGGACGTTGTGGAAGGTGTTGTCGCTGTTGCGGATCCTGAGGGGTTGCCCCACCTGGACGGCGACCACCTGCGGGACGTACGCGCACCCCTGCTGATCAATCACGGCCGGCTCGCTGGGCGCGGGGAAAGTCGAGTTGAGGCCGCTCTTGACATAGACCAGCACGTGGGCCAACCCGCCTTCCTTTACCTCGATGGCTCGTCTTTCGATTCCCTCGGGGTGTAGCGCCCGGCAGAAGGCGTCGCGGGCCACCGGAACCCTCTCCGCGGCGGGCACGGCACCCTCGAAGGAAACCTTGCCCGACACGGACGCCGTTCCGGCGTCCGTGGCCTCCGTGGCAGCGCGGCCTCGTGCCGTGGCCGGCAGGAATGCGCCCAGACTCAGGAAGACGGCAACGCATAGCATCCTCATGGCGCGATCTCCTCATTGGGCCGAGGCCGGCCGCAGTAGTCTCCGAGCGACGACCTGCACGGACCGCGGCGGCACCGGGTGAGCGGCACTGTCCCGATCAGGATAACGCACCCGCCAGTGAGGTCCAGAGGCCAGCCCGGAACGCGAGACTCGTGCAGGAACGAGCGACCGCAGCTGACGGCGGCCGCCGGCTCGATCAGTAAAGCCCAGCCAGATACTGAGCGATGTCCTCGATCTCCTCGTCCCTCAGCGTGCCCGATAGGGTCGTCATGGTGGCCGCGTCGTTGGTGCGCGTCCGGCTCTTGAAGTCCAACAGCTGCTTCTTCAGGTATAGCGGATGCTGTCCGGCCAGGCGTGGGACCTCGTTCTGACCCTGGTATTGCCCCTGGTGGCACATCGTGCAGAGCGTGACGTCGGCCCGGTACTTGCCCCGCTCGGCCCTCGCGGCATCCGGTTCGAAGCGGATGGAGATCGGCTTCTGCTCGGAGAAATAGACGGCGAGGGCGAGCATGTCCTCCTTGGTGAGGTTGGCGGTGACCGGTGTCATGTCGGGATCCTGTCGCCGGCCCTCCTTGTAGTCCCTGAGCTGGAGGTAGGCGTACCTCATGGTCTGGCCGGCCAGGATGGGGTACACGGGATCGGTGGAGTTGCCGTTGGGACCGTGACAGGGGGCGCAGGCCTGTGCCATCTGCTCGGCCTGCGTCGGATCCTGGGCCCGGGCCCATGGGACCAACAGCATCAGTACGGTGGCCAGCGTCCTCCTCAACCCCATTCCCCCTCCAACCGGCCGGCAAGCTTGCTTGAACTTCCGTCGACCGCCACCGCGGAGGGGCAACCCGGACGACGAACGGCCGCCCCCGAGGGCGGCCGTTCGCGTTTTGCCCGATGCGCTCCCTAGTTGGTCAAGCTGAAGACGAACACGCTATTGCCGCGCTTGTAGTTGAGCTGGACGTTGCCTCCCGCGGCCACCGCGATGTACTGCGTCCCGTTCACAGTGTAGGACACTGGGGGGGCGTTGACGCCGGCCCCGCACTGGAACTGCCACAGAACCTCGCCGGTGGCGGAGTTGTAGGCCTTGATGAGCCCGTTGCCCTCGCCAGCGAAGACCAGCCCCCCGGCCGTGGCCAGCGCGCCACCGATCATCGGCTGCTGGGTCTTGACGGACCAGGTGACCTTGCCCGTGTTGTAGTCGACGGCCGCCACGTTGCCCCACTGCTCCTCACCGGGGATGACCTTGAAGGCGCCACCCAGCCAGAGCTTCCCCGATGGGTAGGGCGTGCTCTCCACGTGGTAGGTCATGGGCTGGTGCAGGTTGACGGCGAATGCGAGGCCCTTGGTCGGGTCCACGGCCAGCGGCGACCATTCTACGCCGCCGTTTGCCCCGGGCAGCATTCGCGCCCCCTCCTTGGTCGGGAGCACCCACATGTTCTCCTGCGGCACCATGGCATCGGAGAAGCGGATCAGGTCGCAGGTCTTGCGGTCGTGAACGTAGACATGCCCCGTCTTGCCGCCGTGGATCACCGCCGACACCGTCTTGCCGAGCTTGTCCTTCGCGTCGACCAAAACCGGCGGGCTCACGGCGTCCAGATCCCAGACGTCGTGGGCGATGTACTGGTAGTGACAGACATACTTGCCGGTCTCCAGGTCCACTGCCAACAACGAGTTGGTGTAGAGGTTGTCGCCAGGCCGGACCGAGCCGTCCAGGTCCGGGGAGGGGTTGCCCGCCACGAAGTAGATCCGACCCGTAGCCCGATCCACGGCCGGGTTCTGCCAGACCCCGCCACCAAGGGTCTTGTAAGGGTCGCCCAACTTCGCCAGCGCTGCCTTCTCCGCCGCAATGTCGCGCAGCATGTTCCGGCCGGTGGCGTCGTGGGTGGCCCAGACCCCCACGGAGTTCTCAGCGGTGGTGTGGAAGGTCCACAGCAACTCCCCGGTGTCGGCGGCGAAGGCCTTGACGAACCCACGGATACCGTATTCACCGCCGTTCGTGCCGATCAGCACCTTGTTGCCCACGACCGTGGGGGCCATGGTTTCGCTATAGCCCAGCTCAGGGTCGGCGATCTGGGTCTCCCACAGAGGCTTGCCCGTCTTGGCGTCCAGGGCTACGAGCTTGGCGTCCAGTGTGCCCAGGAAGACGCGGTTTCCGGCGACAGCCACGCCGCGGTTGTTGGGCCCGCAGCAGTAGGTGGTGACGGGGCCCAGCTTGGGCTTGAAGTGCCAGAGCTCCTCACCGGTCACCCCGTTGATGGCGTAAACGTGGCTGAACGACGTGGTCAGGTACATGATGCCGTTGACCACGATCGGCGAGGTCTCCATGGACTCCACTACCTCCGTCTGGAAGACGAAGGCCGGGCGTAGCTTGCGGACGTTGTTCGTGTTGATCTGGGTCGCCGGGTAATAGCGCGTCTGGTCGTAGTTGCCGTTGGTGTGGAGCCAGTTGCCCGCGTCCGTCCCGGCGCGATCCAGCATGTCCTGGGTGACGGTCGTCATGTCGCCCCAGAGCGTGGCTGGTTTGACCTCCTGGCCGGCGGCCGGGCTGTAGGCCAGCGACATGCCGACCCACAGCGCCGCCAGAGAGACGAACCGGCCCTTACCGTAGGTTCCGACTATCTTCACGTTGCCCTCCTTACGAGTTCACCAATAGCCCGCGCCCCCCTTTGCAGGGAGCGCGGGGTGTATACGAGGCCGCGCGAGCGCTCTCCCTGACAGGGTCGCGCCGACTCCCAGTGAGAGTGGCCGGACCCGAGAGCCGCGCCCCCTCCCAGGGCCGTGGCGTTCAGGAAGGTGCGGCGATCCATGACGCCTCCTAGCGGATTGAGCATAGTCTTCACCCCCACGCTCGCCCAGTCAAGAGTCCGTCTGGGCACTCCTGGGGGAGCCGCTTCCACGCGGGGTCACTTCAGCTCCAGTATCTGCTCCTTGTCGAAGTTGTAGCGCGGCACCTGCACCCAGATCCCGTCCTCGTTCTTTGGCTCCTTGTGGATGCGAGCCTCGGTCACCTCCAGCTTGCCGTCCTCGTCGACCAGCCAGAAGTCGATGTCGTAGAACTTGTCCGTGCTGCCGTGCTCGCGGAAGTCGCTGCAGGCAAAGTAGCCCTTCCCCTCGATCTTGCGCAGCGGCCGATGGATCTCGACGAAATCGAGGGTGCGCTCGTCGCCGGTCTTGTCGTCCTTCAGCACCAAGACCCCGTCCTTCGCCGTGGAGGCAACGTATTCGTTGACTGCCGACTCGACTTGCCAGCTCTTCTTTTCTTCGGTCTCGCCGGGGTGCTCGGTGGCCGGAATCCACCACCACGGTATGGGGTTGCGCGTGACCAGCTTCCACTCGTCGCCTGCCCGCTTGGGGGCCTTGTGGATGCGGACGTCGACGATATCGAGCTTGCTCCCGGCCGGCTTGAGCCAGAAGTCGAGGTCGTAGGGCTTGACCGGCTCGCCCTTGGCGTGGAAATCGACGTCCACGAAGAAACCGTATCCGTGGATGCGCCGGACCATGCGGATCTGGTCCTGCTCCAGCTCGAGCAGCGCATCCGCCTGCTGGTCTTTGAAGCGGAAGGTGCCCTCCTGGCGCACCTTGGTGTCCACGTAGGCCTGGACGGCCGCGCGGGCGTCCGCCTGCGAAAACTCCTCATCGGCACGGCTCGAACTGGCCAGCAGCAGGCCGCAACCGACCAGGAGCACAGCCACTTTCATCTGCATGAGAGCCTCCTCTTCGCGAGCGGCGAAGCTGCGCGAGTTGTCTTGCCCTCAAGCCTACACCCGATCCACGCTTGGAGACCGCATCAACGCGCTGCGGGGGCCACGCTCGGAGAAGCCAGGGGGAACGCGTCAAAGACGACCCGCGCGTGCGACAATCGGCTGAGGGTCCCTGTGAGGAGGAATGTGATGAACCCGAAAGGGCTTTCGATGGTCATGGCAACTGGTGCCTTCGTCGCCTTTGTGTGCAACGGCGCTGCGGCGCCCGGCCCGGCCGCCGCCGCGACGTCCGCCGGCGACGCGGCCTCGGGTGGGCTCGTCGGCAAGGTTTCCATCTCGGGTGAGCGGCCGGATCCCAAGACAGTGAAACTTTCCGCCGACCCCAGGTGCGCCGCCATGCACAAGGACGGGCTCGAGCACCAGCCCCTGAAAGGGAAGAACGGCGGCCTGGCCGATGCCCTCGTCTACGTAAAGGCGGGGATCGGCGCGTCGTATGCCGCGCCTGCCGAGCCCGTGTTGCTCGACCAGATCGGCTGCGATTACCAGCCGCACATGATCGTCCTCATCGCGGGGCAGCGCCTCAAGATTCGCAACAGCGACGACACGCTCCATAACGTCCACCCCCGGCCGGCGCTCAACAAGGAGTTCAACATCGGCCAGCCGCGCAAAGGGATGGAAGTCACGAGGACCCTGGAAAAGCCCGAGCTGATGATCCCGACGGGTTGCGACGTCCACCCGTGGATGCGCGCTTATATCTCGGTGCTGACTCATCCCTTCTTCTCCGTGAGCAAGCAGGACGGGTCTTACGAGATCAGCGGGCTGCCGGATGGGGAATACGAGGTCGAGGCCGTGCATAGCCAGCTCAAGAGCATCACGGGCAGGGTCAGCGTGAAAGACGGCAAGCCGAGCACGCTCGACCTCAGCTTCGAGAACTAGCGAGGCTGTCGCCTCAGATCAACCAGCGTGCGTGAAGGGCTTCGGCCGAGAGCCCTACCCTGTCAAGAACCATTTCGGAGGACCTGTTCCCCGTCCGGAAGGCTTGCCACGGCTCGGCGGAAAGTCCACAATCGAAGACCGGAGTGCCTTTACCGCAGACGACCGCGGCGTGGTGCTCCCGGTATCCGAAACAAGAGCGAGGACCAATGCTGACAGGCTGTGTGCTTCATGGTCGAGTGTGGACGGCGTTGGTCTGGCTGGCCTTCTCAGTGGGATTCGCCACTCCCGCCCGGGGGCAGCAGCCGGAACTGCCTGTCGACCCAGCGGCTGGTGCCGTGGAGGGTCTCGTTACGACCGCCGACGGACGAGCGGTGGTCGGCGCCCGGGTCGGTCTGGTCGAGGCGCCCGAGCTGAAGAGCAGATCCGACGCGGACGGTCGCTTCCGTCTCTCCAGCCTGCCTGCCGGCAGCTACAGGCTGCGTGCGGAACTCGAAGGCTTTGGCCGAAGGGAGCGGGCCGTGGAAGTGCAGGCGGGAGCCACGACCCAGCTCACCTTGGCGCTCCCCTTCCTTCCTTTTTCGGAAACCGTGACCGTCGCCGCCACCCGCGCCGAGCGGAAGCTGCGCGATAGCCCGGCCGACCTGACGGTGCTGACGCGAGAGGATCTGCAACGCTGGCCGGCTGCCGCCTTGGACGATGCCCTCAAGCAGGTCCCCAGCTTCAGCCTTTTCCGTCGCACCAGCAGCCTCGTCTCGCACCCCACGACCCAGGGAGTATCGCTGCGCGGAGTGGGAGCCAGCGGGGCCAGCCGTACGCTCGTGTTGCTCGACGGAGTCCCGCACAACGATGCCTTTGGGAATTGGGTCTACTGGGACAACATCCCGCAACTGCAGATCGAGTCGATCGAGGTGGCTCCCGGCGGCCTGTCTCACCTCTACGGCAGCTCGGCAATGGCGGGTGTGATCAGCGTCGCCACTCGGCGACCCGGACCCAGGACCGCCGCCGTCCAGGCATTCGGCGGAAGCCGTGGTAGCGCGAACGCCGAGGCTTTCGGCAGCCACGCTTCGGGTCCGCTGGCCGGATTGGTGGGCGGCAGCTTCTTCCGGACTGACGGCTACAACCTGGTACGCGAGAACCAGCGGGGCCCGGTGGACGTCGAAGCCGCATCGCGGCACCGCACGGGCAACTGGCGGCTGGAGTACTCTCCCTCGCAGCGGTTCACGCTGTTCCAGAACGGTCGCCTCTTCGCCGAGGATCGCGATAACGGCACCCGGCTTCAGACCAACTCCACCCGCGAGACCTATCTGGGCGGCGGATTGCGAGCGACTACCGAGGGCGGCAGCCTCTGGCAGGCCAACGTGTTCACGCACAGGGACGATTTCAAGAGCGCGTTCAGCGCGGTGGCGCCGGGCCGCGCCTCCGAGACCCTGAGCCTGGCGCAGGCGGTCGACTACAAGGACGTGGGCGGCAACGCGCAGTGGACACGGCCGCTCGGCCCGTCCCACCAGTTGAGCGCCGGCGGCGACGTCCGCTGGGTCGATGCCGACAACAGGGAGGATGTGTTCATCCCCTCGGGGACCAACGTTCGAGACCGACTGATCCCGGCTCAGCAGCTCTACACCGGCGCTTATCTCCAGGACGTGATCGCTGCGGGGCGTCGGACGGTCGTGACGCTGGGGGTCCGGGTGGACCACTGGCGGAACCATGACGCCTCGCAGACGGAGATCGTGAACTCGACGAACGCGACCACCGTGACTCCCTTCGCCGACACCTCCAAGACGAGGCTCACGCCGCGCGCCGGGCTCCTCTGGCACCTGAGTGACCGCTTCGCGTTGCGCGGCTCCGCCTACGGCGGCTTTCGCGCGCCGAGCCTCAACGAGCTGTACCGCCCGTTCCGCGTGGGCAACGTCAGCACTCAGGCCAACCCCAAGCTGGGGCCCGAGCGCCTCCTGGGGGGCGAACTGGGCCTGAACCACACCTTGAGCTCGAAGCTCTCCTGGCGGGCCACGGCTTTCTGGGACCGCGTCGAGGACCCCATCGCCAACGCAACCCTCTCCGTCACGCCCGACCTCATCACGCGCCAGCGGCAGAACCTGGGACGAGCGCGCGTCCGCGGGGTGAGCGTGGAGGCCGACTACCAGCCCGCCCACGAGTGGCGGCTCCAGGGCAGCTACCTGCTGTCCGACGCCCGCGTCGAGAAGTTCCCGGCCTCGCCGGCCATCGAGGGCAACCTGCTCCCCCAGGTCCCCCGCCATCGTGCCAGCCTCCGGGTCGACTACCTCCACCCCGCAGTGCTCAATCTGAGCCTGCGCGGCCGCTTCGAGAGCCTCCGCTTCGACGACGACCAGAATCGTCTGCGGCTGGGCAGTCTCTTCGTGGCGGACTTCACGCTCGACCGTCCGCTGGGCGAGTCGTGGGGCGCCTTCCTCTCGGTCCAGAATCTGTTCGATCGACGCTACCCCATCCAGGCAACGCCGGTCGAGCTGCTGGGTACGCCCCTCACTGTCGCCGGCGGTTTGCGCTTCGATCTGCGGCCGCGTTAGGCCTGCCGAAAGGTGCGGATCACAAGCGCCTCGACCTGAGCATCCGTGGGGACGACGAATCCGGGCGTTGATCCGCAGACGGGCGAGGGACGCGCCCGGGGTCAGGCTGTTGGATGCGGAGGCCGAGGGCACGGGCCGCCCTGCTGATCGGGCAAGCGGAGGCTCGTGGGGCACCGGGAGGCAGGTGGATTGTGCTGAAACCGAGCATGCAGATCGCCAGGAACCTGACGCTTCGACGCAAGATCACGACCGGGTTCGGGCTGGTGCTGGTTGTCACAGCACTGCAAGGCTGGTTCGCGATCCGGAAGCTCGACGCCATGGCCGACCTGGTGGGGAGGATCAGCCGCGGCGAGGTCCCCGTTCTGGCCGTTCACCAGCTCCGTGAGGACTCCCGGGCGGCCATCCTCGTGATGGTGGCTGGCGCCGTCGCGCTGGGCCTGCTCGTCGCGCTGTTCCTTGCCCGCCTCATCGCCCAACCACTCGAGCAGCTGGGCATCGCCACCGAGCAGGTTTCCAGAGGCGATCTGACGGTCGAGATAAGGAGCCGCTCCCGCGACGAAATCGGCTGGCTCGAACAGCTGATGCGCACGATGGTCAAGAACCTGCGCCAGATGGTCGAGCAGATCACCGCCGCCTCGCACACGGTGGCCTCGTCGGCCGGGGAGATCTCTGCCAACGCCAAGCTCATCACCAGCGGCGCCCAGCGCCAGGCCCAAGCCGTCGAGGAGACCTCGAAATCCATGGAGCAGATGACCGCCTCCATTGAGAGCGTGGCGGGAAACACCCAGAGCCTGGCCAGCTACGTCGGGGAGACCTCGAGCTCCATCAACCAGATGGGTGCGTCCATAGAGGAGGTGGCTAGATCGAGCGGCGCCCTTGCGGCCGGCGTGGCCGAGGCTTCTGCCACGATTGAAGAGATGACGGTCTCCACCGACCAGGCAGCCAGGAACCTGGAGACGGTCGCCGAGACCGTGGCGGAGACCGCGGCGACCATCGAGGAGATGATGTCCTCCATAGAGACGGCGGCGCGCAATGCTGGGGTGCTGAGCCTCGCCGCTTCCCGGGTCAGCCAGACTGTCTTGGAGATGGCGGGGGCCGTCAACGAGGTCGCCCAGATCGCCGAGGAGGCTGACAAGATCAGCGGGCGCGCCAGCGAGGATGCCCACATGGGTGACGTGGCCGTGGCCAAGACCGTGGAGGGGATGCAGAGCATCTCCGACGCCATGGAGAACGTGGCTCGGGCCATCAAGGGGCTCGGAAACCGCTCGCAGGAAATCGGCAAGATCGTCGAGCTGATCGAGGACATCGCCGACCAGACGAACCTGTTGGCCCTCAACGCCGCGATCGAAGCCGCACGGGCCGGGGAGGCGGGGCGCGGCTTCGCGGTGGTGGCCGATGAAGTGCGCAAACTCGCCGAGCGCTCGGGGGCGGCCACCAAGGAGATCGTCGAGCTGATTGGCCATGTCCAGCAGGAGACCAGCGACACCGCAGAGACGGCCGAAACTGGCGCCGCGAAGACGAAGGCGGGAATCGGTCTCGCCGACCAGGCGGGCCTCGCGCTGAGGCGGATCCTGGAGTCCGTCTCCCGCTCGCGCCAGCTCATGGCCGAGATCACCTCCTCCACGGCCAAGCAATCGCGCGCCTCGGCCGAGGTCATGCGCACGGTCGCCGACATGAACTCTTCGGCAGGCCAGGTCACGACAGCCGTCAGCGAGCAGGCCGCAGGATCGAAGCAGATCCGCGAAGCCGTCGAGAACATCAACAAGATCATGGCCGAGGTGTCGCATTCCACGAAGGAGCAGGCCAAAGCGGGCCGCGAGGTCCGGATCTCCGTCGAAGGCATGAACCGCATCGCCTCCCAGGTGAACATCGCGACGAGAGAGCAGGCCGAGGGAAGCCGCCAGATTGTTCGTGCCATCGAGAACATGAACCGCATGACGCAGCAGGTCTCGCACGCCACCGCCGACCAGCAGCGCGGCGGGGCGCTGGTGGTGAAAGCCATGGAAAACATCCTTGAGATCGCCCACGACAACCGGGCGACCGTTCAGGAGATGTCGGTGGCCACCGCGGGCCTTGCTCAGGAGGCGGAGAAGCTGGCCAAGCTCATCGCGGCCTTCCGGGCGGCGTAGCTGGCAGGCCGGCGCGGTCAAGGAAGTTCGCACCCATGCGTGCGCGAGGGGAGGGAAGGATGCTGCTAGTGGCTGGTGTCGTTGAGCGAGCCCCGGGGCCGGGTGTGTGGAGCACAGCTTGGGAGAAAGTCGTGCTGGCGACGTTTCTGGCCAGCAGCCTGTGCCGCGTTGGTGAGAGTGCCCCCAAGCTCACGCCGGCGGGCGAGCCTTTGGGGCGTGACCCGGTGGAGATGGCCGTAGTGCCCGCCGGTGAGTTCCTGATGGGTTCCGACGATCCAGAGGCGGAACCGGACGAGCGACCGGCGGCGCGCATACACGTCGAGGCCTTCTGGATCGACCGGGTGGAGGTGACCAACGTCCGCTATGGCGCCTGCGTCGAGGCGGGCACCTGCTCCCGACCGATCAGCACCGCCTTTGGCGATGCGACGAAAGCGGATCACCCCGTGACCATCGTCGGTTGGACCCAGGCGACCGCATACTGCCGGTGGGTGGGCAAGCGCCTGCCAACAGAGGCGGAGTGGGAGAAGGCCGCCCGCGGCGGGGACGGCCGCCGCTATCCCTGGGGTTCCTCTTTCGAGCCCGAGCGGTTGAATGCGGGATACACGGCCGGAACGACGGCTGTCGGCGGCTACGCGGGCGGCGCCTCGCCCTATGGCGTCCTGGACATGGCCGGCAACGTCTGGGAGTGGACGTCGTCCCTGTACCGGCCGTATCCCTATGACCAGCGCGACGGCCGCGAGGATCCCGCGGCGCGGGGCGCCCGCGTCAACCGGGGCGGGAGCTGGTACTACGGCGCCGCGTACCAGCGGACGACCCAGCGTGCCACGGCAGACCACGTCTATCGGCGCATCGCAGACCTGGGGTTTCGTTGCGCCAGCTCAGACCCACCCATCAACCCGTGAGGCCCCCTTCCAACCACATCGGCGTCCCGTGAGAGA
The DNA here is from genome assembly GCA_032127875.1 of Acidobacteriota bacterium. Classification (GTDB taxonomy): domain Bacteria; phylum Acidobacteriota; class Vicinamibacteria; order Fen-336; family Fen-336; genus CADEEV01. The sequence goes on along the minus strand of JAQBHI010000090.1, from coordinate 35,208 downwards.
ATCCCATGGCACGCTGCCCATCTCTTGTGAAGGAGCGCTTGATGAAACGAGTCTTGTTCTTCACCCTGGTCGCGGCCTCTTTTTTGGGCCCGGCATACGCTCAGGGCGCGAAGCGAGGGACGGCGGAGGGAACGATCCAGGGCAAGAGGGTGACGATCGACTACGGGCAGGTCGAACTGCGGGGTCGCTCCCTCGATTCCCTGATCGCCCAGCTGCCCGAAGACCGTGTCTGGCGCGCGGGTGTGGACGAAGTGAGCACTCTCACGACGGAAGGCGATCTCTACGTCGACGGTCTCTGCGGGAGCAGCTGTAGCCGCAACCGAAGGACCAGCGGGGGAAGGAAGGTCCCCGCCGGCAAGTATTCAGTCTACGTCTCCGCCCCGCGGGACGGTGACTGGCTCCTGATTCTGAACTCGGACCCCGGGATCGAGCTGGGAGCGCTCGCGAAGGTCATGGGGTTCTCGGTTCCCGAGGCTGCCGCCAAGCGTCTGTGGCCCCATCTGGAGGGCTACAACCTGAATCGCGCAAAGCACGTCTTCGGGATCGCGGACAAGGAGGTCGCCCGTGTGCCCATGAGGCCCGGCGTTGCCAAGCCCCCTGTCGACCCCTTCACGGTGAGTCTCGAGCCTTCCGGTTCCAACGCCCTCATCATGACCCTCGCCTGGGCAGACAAGACCTGGTCGGTCGATCTGAACGGCCCCATTTGAGCGCTCCCACTGGGCAGAGGGTCAGCGTCCAGTTGGAGGAGCAGCTCGCGCATGCGCATGCGCGTGAGCCCCGAGCCCTCGGTCACTCCAGCCGCTTCGAGTCGGGTGACCATGCGAGCGAGGAGACGCTGGCTTTGTAGTCGGTCAGCTGCTGCGCCTCGCCGCCACGCCGTCCAGCAAGAAGACCTGTGCGCGATCGTGCCTGCGGCCGGAGAGGAACGCCAAACGCGGCCACATCGAACTCGCCTCGGAATCGAAGTCTCATGGCGCGCCCAGGTTCAGGCTGTCAACCGATGCTATCCTCGGCCGTTCGACACCGGAGGTCTTCATGCTCGCCCTGCTCACCGGCCTGATGCTCGCGGCGCCTGTGCCGGCCGCGCACCATAAGCTCTACGCCGACATGGCCGTCGAACTGCTCCAGCGCTACCTGCGCGTCGACACCACCAACCCGCCCGGCAACGAACTCGCGGCGGCGCTCTTCTACAAGGAGATTCTCGAGAGGGAAGGCATCAGCGTTGAAATCGACGAGTTCGCTCCCGAGCGCGCCAATCTGCTCGCGACGCTGTCGGGCAGCGGCGCCAAGCGTCCGCTCGTGCTGGCGAACCACATGGACGTCGTGCCGGCCGAGCCCTCGCGCTGGTCGGCATCACCGTTCGCCGGGATCGTGAAGGAGGGCGCGATCTACGGGCGCGGGGCCGTCGACATGAAATCCGAGGGCATCCTCCAGCTCGTCGCCCTGATCCGCCTGAAGCGCGAGCGAGTGCCGCTCGATCGGGACGTGATCTTCCTCGGCACGGCCGACGAGGAGCGCAACTTCCTTGGCGCTCTCCGCGCCCTCACGCCCGCGGGCTTCGGGGCGCGCCTGCGCAGGGCTGAGTACGTGATCACCGAGGGCGGCGAGAATCGTCTCGATGCCGCCGGCACGCCGCTCTACTTCGGGGTGCAAGCGGCGCAGAAGGGCGCCTACTGGCTGACGCTCAAGGCCAGCGGTCGCACCGGCCATGGTTCGAGACCGATCGCCGAGTCAGCGCCCAACCGCCTGATCCAGGCCCTCGAACGCATCCGGCTGTGGCGGACCGAACTACGCGTGCTGCCCTCCGTCGCGAAGTTCTGCCGCGACCAGGTGACGCAGCTCTCGCCGCCCCGATCAGAGTGGTACGAGGACATCGCGAAGGCGATCGAGGATCCGACCGTCGCCAGCGCCGTGTACGACGACGAGAGCGTATCGGCGCTGCTGCGCAACACCGTCTCGATCACCGTGCTGCGCGCGGGGACCGCCACGAACGTGATCCCCGGCTCGGCCGAGGCCGAGCTCGACGTGCGCCTGCTGCCGGGCCAGGAGCCGGTGGCGTTCCTGGCCGAGCTCGAGCGCGTCATCGACGACCCGAACATCCAGGTCGTCCCGCCGAATCACTTCTACCAGGCGAGCGAGAGCGCCATCGACACCGAGCTGTTCCGCAGCATCGAGCGCGTGCTGGGCAGGCACTTCCCGGGCGTGCCCGTCACGACCAAGATGAGCACCGGCGCCACCGAGAGCGCGCTCTATCGCCCTCTCGGCATCGTGGCCTACGGCTTCACGCCGCTGTTGATGAGCCAGGAAGAGGACGCCTCGCAACACAGCGACGACGAGCGCGTGCGCGAATCGAGCCTGCGTGATTCGGCCGCGGTCTTCTACGAGGTCGTGGCCGAGACCGTGCGCAAGAAGTGATCGCCCTCCTGCTCATTGCGCTGCTGCCCCCGCCCTTTCCGATCGAGCCGGGGGCGTCGTGGTGGGTGTATCGCGAGGCTTACGCCGAGCGTCGCGGGGACGTGGATGTGATAACCGAAGAAGAGACGCGCTTTGAGGCGCGCGGGACGCGGCGGCGGATACTGGTGGTCCAGACCGGCGGCGCCGATCCTTCGGGCACGGCGCTGATCGAAATCGGTGAGGATTTCGTTCGCCTGGGGCCGTGGACCGGTGAGGAGCCGTTGCCGCTGCCTCTCGTGGTTGGCGCCTCACGTCCCGCCGACGACGCAGGGCGCGCCGGTTGGGTGGTCGAGGCCGAAGAAGAAGTCAGCGTGCCCGCAGGGACCTTGAAGGCATATCGCTGCGCACTGCGTACCTGGAGAAGTGAATCGCTGCTCTGGATCGCGCCCGGCATCGGTGTCCTTCGCGAAACCCAGGGCGCGCCGGGCCGGCGTCCCGAAATCGAGCGCGTCCTGCTCCGCGCCTCGACGCTTCCGGCCGCTCGATGATCCCACCCGTGCCTGCGCGCGCTCGCGTGCTATCCTCCGCGTTTCGGCCTTCACGATGAGAACCCGCATCGCGCCCAGCCCCACCGGAGACCCGCACGTCGGCACCGCCTACGTGGCGCTCTTCAACTACGCCCTGGCCCGGAAGCTCGGCGGGGAGTTCCTGCTGCGCATCGAGGACACCGATCGCCTGCGCAGCCAGGCGCAGAGCGAACGGATGATCTTCGAGGCCCTGCACTGGCTGGGGCTTTCGTGGGACGAGGGGCCGGACGTGGGCGGATCGCACGGCCCCTATCGACAAAGCGAGCGCTCCGCGATCTATCGCGAGCATGCTGAGATGCTTCTCGGAAAAGGCGCCGCCTACGCCTGTTTCTGCACGACGGAGCGTCTCGCCGCGCTGCGCGAGGAACAGAAAAAAGCCAAGGCCGCGGTGATGGGCTACGACGGCCTGTGCCGGCGCCTGGATCCGGCCGAGGCCACGAGGCGCAGGGCCGCCGGCGAGGCGCACGTGGTTCGGCTGGCGATGCCTGCCACGGATTCGATGCTCGTCACCGACAAGCTGCGCGGCGAGCTGCGCTTCGAGCGGCCGCAGATGGACGACCAGATCCTGCTCAAGAGCGACGGCTATCCGACCTACCACCTCGCCAACGTGGTCGACGATCACCTGATGGGCATCAGCCACGTGCTGCGCGCCGAGGAGTGGCTGTCGTCACTGCCGAAACACGTGCAGCTGTATCGCGCGTTCGGCTGGGAGGCGCCCGTTTTTTGCCACCTGCCGCTGCTGCGCAACGCCGACAAGTCGAAGATCTCCAAGCGTAAGAACCCGGTGAGCCTCAACCACTATCGCCGCGCGGGATATCTGCCTGACGCGATGCTCAATTTCCTGGCGCTCATGAGCTATTCGATGCCGGACGAGCGCGAGGAGTTCAGCCTGGACGAGTTCGTGGCGACGTTCGATCTCTCGCGGATCTCGCTGGGCGGACCGGTGTTCGACGTCGACAAGCTCACCTGGCTGAACGGCCGCTACCTGCGCAAGCTCTCGCCCGAGGCGATGATCGGCTTGCTGCGCGGCAACCTGCTCTCCGATGCCTACCTGGGCCAGGTCATTGCGCTGTGCCGCGAGCGCGTCGACACGCTCGAGGGCTTCTTCGACTACGCGTCGTTTTTCTTTCAGGGCGAGTTCGCCTACGACGCCGCGGCGCTCGTGGCGCTCACGCCCAAGGAGAAGACGCCGGCCGAGACGCGCAAGTTGCTCGCGGCTCTCGTCGAGAGCCAGGTCGACCCGCTGCTCGAGTGGCAGCCGGGTGCAATCGAGGCCACGCTCAAGGCCTTTGCCGAGAGCTCGGGCTGGGCCGCCAGGGAGCTGTTCATGACGGTGCGCGTGGCGGTGACCGGCAAGACTGCGACGCCGCCGCTCTTCGAAACCATGGCCGTGCTGGGCAAGGAGCTCTGCCGCAGGCGCCTGCGCCGCGCGGCCGAGTCGCTGAAATGAGCCAGAGCGGGGCGAGCGCCGAGCCCAGCGACTTCATCCGCGACATCGTCGCGGCCGACCTGAAGTCGGGCAAGCACGCCGGCGTCGTGACGCGCTTTCCACCCGAGCCGAACGGCTATCTGCACATCGGCCACGCCAAGTCGATCTGCCTCAACTTTGGCGTCGCCTCCGAGTTCGGGGGGCGCTGCCATCTGCGCTTCGACGACACCAACCCCACGAAGGAGGAGCAGGAGTACATCGATTCGATCCAGGCCGACGTGCGCTGGCTCGGCTTCGACTGGGGCCAGCACCTCTACCATGCGTCCGATTACTTCCCGCAGCTGTACGACTGGGCCGTGCTCCTGATCCAGGCTGGCAAGGCCTACGTGGACGATCTGTCCGCCGACGAGATCCGTGAATATCGCGGGACGCTCACGCAGCCGGGGCGCGACAGCCCGCACCGCGGGCGCCCGGTCGCCGAGAACCGCGAGCTGTTCGAGCGCATGCGCCGGGGCGAGTTTCCCGACGGCAGCCGCGTGCTGCGCGCGAAGATCGACATGGCCGCGGGCAACATCAACCTGCGCGATCCCGTGATGTACCGCATCCTTCACGCTCGCCACCCGCGCACCGGCGACGCCTGGTGCCTGTATCCGACCTACGACTACGCGCACGGCCAGTCCGACGCGCTCGAAGGCGTCACGCACTCGCTCTGCACGCTCGAGTTCGAGGACCACCGGCCGCTCTACGAATGGTTCGTGGACAACCTGCCGGTGCCGGCGCGGCCTCGGCAGTACGAGTTCGCGCGCCTCAACCTCAGCTTCACCGTGCTCTCGAAGCGCTTCCTGCTGCGGCTGGTGAGCGAGAAGCGCGTGCGAGGCTGGGACGACCCCCGCATGCCCACGCTCTCGGGCATCCGGCGTCGCGGCTTTCCGGCCGAGGCGATGCGCCAGTTCGCCGACATGATCGGCGTCGCCCGGCGCGAGAGCGCGGTCGATTACGCGGCTTTGGAGTATTGCGTACGCCAGGTGCTGAACAAGACGGCGCCGCGGCGCATGGCGGTGCTGCGGCCGGTCAAGGTCGTGCTCACGAATTATCCCGAGGGCCAGGTCGAGGAGTTCGACGTCGTGAACAATCCGGAGGATCCGGCCGCTGGCACTCGCAAGGTGCGCTTCGCACGCGAGCTGTATATCGAGCGCGACGACTTCATGGAAGACCCTCCGAAGAAGTTCTTCCGCCTGGCGCCGGGCCGCGAGGTGCGCCTGCGCTCGGCGTACTTCATCACCTGCCAGGAAGTCTTGAAGGACGCCGCCGGCGCGGTGATCGAGCTGCGCTGCAGCTACGACCCCGCGACACGTGGCGGCGCCGCGGCCGACGGCCGCTCACCCAAGGCGACCCTGCACTGGGTTTCCGCTGCCCATGCCGTGCCGGGCGAGGTGCGAATCTACGAGCACTTGTTCACGCGCCCCGATCCCGGCGCCGAGCGCGATCTGCTCGAAGACCTGAACCCGCAGTCCGAGGAGATCCTCTCGGAGTGCCGGCTGGAGCCTGCGCTCGCGGCGCTCAGCGTCGGGGCAGCCGTGCAGTTCGAACGGCTGGGCTATTTCTGCGTCGATCCCGACTCGCAGCCCGGGCGTCCCGTCTTCAACCGCACCGTCACGCTGCGCGACACCTGGGCCAAGCTCCGCCGTGAACTTTAGCTAGTCCCGCGGAATCTCGAGCGGCTTGTCCAGGCGCACGCTGAGCACGGCGCCGGCCGGCAGCTCGACGTCGTCGCCCTTCGTGCCCGCCACTGCTCCGCCGCCGCCGAGCACGACGCCCACGATCGCGGCATCCTTGCCGCCGAGCAGGCCCCCGAGCACGCCGCCCAGCACAGCGCCGATGCCGGCCTTCTTGGCGGTTTCTCCGCTGCTCTGCTTGTCGCCCACGGACGAGACGCTGCCGCGAATGTCGAAGCGCGTGCGAGCCAGATAGAGCGCGTCGAACTGGAGGTCGAGCCGGCCCTCCTTGGAGGGCCGATGCGCCGGCTCGACGCTCTTCACGACGCCTCGCACGCGCGAGCCGGCCGGGATCGCGACGTCGTCGCCGCTGCGCACCGGTTCGATGACCGAGGCCTCGAAGCGGTCCTCGATGCGCGCGGTCTTCGACGAAAGCGTGGTTTCCAGGCGCACGCGGATCTCGGTGCCCTGGCTGAGGCGCAGGCTGTGTTCCGACCGGCTGAAGGACGCCTCGATGTCCTCACGCAGGTCGCGGATCATGCGCTGCAGATCCTGCACCTCGGTCCAGGGGACGCTGTCGCCCCCGGACCGCTCATGCTTGCGCATCTTCACCTTGAGGTAGATCACCTCCTCGCGAACCTCTTCGCCGCGAGTGCGGAACTCTTCGGCTCGCTTGTCTCCCGGCTCCAGGGCCTCGAGGGCGGCGTCGAGGTTGGCGGCGTCGTCCTGGAGTCGTTGGAAATCACGCGCGCGGGCTTCGTCACGGACCTCCGCGCCACGGGCGGCGCCGGCACTGAGGCACACGAGCATCGCGACCAGCAGTCTCTTCATCGACAGGCCTCCTCTCGCACTGTACCTCATGGTGGCCGCCCCCGCGCCCCCCGCACCGTGAGCCTGCTCACGGACTCGCAGGATGGGCTGCGGCTTGAAGGAAAACACCGCTTTCAGATAAGATTTCTGACGGCGCTATCGTCTAGGGGTTAGGACGGTTGGTTCTCAGCCATCAAACCGGGGTTCGAATCCCCGTAGCGCTACCAATCGCGGCCTGCGGTCAAGGGCCGGCGGCCCCAGAGCCAGGCTTCCGCCATGTCTTCGAGTTGACGCCCATGGCATGACGCTCAGCGTGTGTCTAGAGCGTTGCTGCGGCCTGGGCGCCCACCTCCGAAAATACGGCGGCACGCGGACCCGAGATGCCGAAGCCGTCGGCCGGCCGCCCCAGCAGGAACCCCTGTCCCCAGGCGACGCCCAGCTCCACGAGCGTGCGCAACTCTTCCTCGCGCTCGATCCCTTCAGCGATGATCGTCGCGTCCATCTTGTCGGCGAAGGACTTGAAGGCCCTGGCCATCTCGCGCCGGATGTAGCTGGAGTCGATGTCCTTGACCAGCTGCATGTCGAGCTTCAGGTAGCGGGGGTTCAAGTGGGCGATCTTCTCGAGGCCCGAGTAGCCGGCCCCGATGTCGTCGATGGCGATCTCGAAGCCCACCCGAGTGAGGTTCTGCAGCGCTTCCACGAACAGCGTGTAGTTTTCGATGGCGTACTTCTCGTTGATCTCGAGGACGATGCGTTCGGGCGATAAGCCGAGGCCTTCGAGTAGCCGGATCAGCTTCGCACCCTGGAACTCCGGGTCGTACATGCAGGAGGGAAAGACGTTGACGAAGAGCTTGGCGCCGAGAGGCATGGCGCGGGCCGCCGCCAGGGCCCGTTTTCGACAGCTGCGATCCAGCTCGAAGACCATGTCGGCCTCCGAAGCGATCTCGAACAGGTTGGCCGGCATCTGGTGCGCGGATCCTGCCGGGCCGCGGGCCAGGGCCTCGTAGCCCACCGTGCCGCCACTGCGCAGGTCCACCACCGGCTGGAACACGACTCGCAGCTGGTCCTGGAGGAGGATCTCCTGGAGGCGGCAGCGGTTCTGGAAGTCCCGCTGCATCTTCTGGACCCGCACGCACTCCCACGCCTCTTCCACCAGTCGCGCCAGCAGCCGGTCGGGCATCACGAGCGGGTTGAAGAACACCAGCGAGAAGCCGACGCTCACCTTCTGGCGCCCGCGCAGATAGGGTGAGGTCAGCCGCGCCAACTTGCGGTTGAGGCCCTCCTCCACACGCCCGGCTGCCGCCTGCAGATCGGCTACCTGGGTGGAGTCGCCATAGCGGCGCGGTGAGAGGAACAGCAAGAAGGCGTCGCCGCCGCGATCGGTGACCGTGAGGATGTCGCTGCCGCGGACTTCGCTGCCGCGCAGTTCGCCGATCAGGTCGCCGGCCGCCGTGAGCACCTTCTCGAAGGCGCCGGAGCCGTAGTCATGCTCCACTTGGGCCAGTTGCGAGATGTCGATCAGCAGCAGCGCGAGGCTGCCGTTTTCGACGAGGATTTCGCGCAGCTCCTCGGTGTGTTCTCCGTAAGGGGAGACGCTTGGGCGCATCACTGGCGGCTGACCTCGGCCGGGGCGGGCTCCTCGTCCAAGTAGGAGAGCTCCGCCGCCGCCACACGGTTGCGGCCGGCGCCCTTCGCGGCATAGAGCGCCTTGTCGGCGGCGCGCAGCACGGCGGCGCTGTCCCCACCGTCCTTCGGGTGCGCGGCGACACCGCCGCTCACGCTCAAACAGCCCAGGGGCTGGCCCGCGCCATGGGCAAAGGGGTGAGTGGCGATCGCCCGCCGGATCTTTTCGGCGACGGCGAGCGCCTGTTTACGGTCGGTGTCCGGCAATGCCACGATGAACTCCTCGCCGCCGAAGCGGCCGAACACGTCGCCGCGACGCAAGTTGTCGCCGACCAGCCGCGCCAGCTCGCGCAGCAGTTCGTCGCCGGCCAGGTGGCCGTTGCTGTCGTTGTAGTGCTTGAAGTTGTCGACGTCGAAGAGGAAAACCGAAACCGGCGCGCCGCGCCGTGACGAATCGTAGACCATCTCGCCCAGCAGCTGGGTCGTGTGGCGCTTGTTCAGGATGCCCGTGAGTCCGTCGAGCTCGGCCGTCGTCCTGATGTCCTGAAAGGCCGCCGCGTCCTTCACGGCCTTGGCGCCCGCCTCGGCGATCAGTCTCAACACGGCCTTGGCCTCGTCTCCCGTCCGCGAACAACCGGCCAGGGCGATGGCCCCCAGCGTCTCGTCCCCGAAGACCATGGGTGCGACCAGCTGCGCTTCGAAGCCCGCCAATTGCCCGCGTCGGATCCGGGCGCGCTCGCTCGCAGGCGCCGACTCGAAGTCGCTCTGCCCCATCACCCGCTGGGCCTCGGCCGCATACCCGACGGGGCCCTCGCCGATCGCCAGCTCCGTCCCCAGCCGCAGCGCGGCCGCCCCAGGCAGCGAGGCCGCGACCACCAGGTTGCCGGCACGGTCCGATTGGCTCTCCGCCGAGCGCCGGCGCACGAAGACCACCGCGCCGTGGGGCTCGAAGGCTCGCGCCGCAACCTTCAACAGCAATTGCGGGATTGCCCGCTCACGCAGGCCGGCGTGGAGCTCCCGCGTCATGTGGGGGAAATCGCGGAGGAACTGGAGGACGAACGCGCGCTCGGCCTGCGTGTTCGCCAGGTCCCGGGACAGCCGAGAGATCTCGCGAGCCGATGCGACGGCCTCGACGCGCAGGATCGCCAGGGCCCGGGCCTGTCGCACCACGGCCCGCAGCATGCCCACCATGCCGATCAGCGCTCCGATCGCGACCGCCAGCATGAGGCTCATTCCCCCCGATAGAGCAAGCCTCGTGCCCGGAGCGGGCCTGGTCGGTGCTGGGTCGCGAATCGGTTGTGACGCAGGAGCTTGGCGGAATACGAGTGGATCGGACATACGCCGGAGGCGGCCGTCATTCGGCCATCCCGGCGTCTGCTTTCCGGCCGCTGAGGCCGAAGCCTGGCCCTCCGCGGACTAGTCGTTGAATCACCGAGCGAAGTGAGCTAGCCTCAGTCGCACGCCTCGTCCGGGGCGACCCTCCATGGTCGAACTCCTCCATCGCGAACGGACGATCAAGGTCAAGATCGTCTACTACGGTCCTGCGGTCGGCGGCAAGACGACCAACCTGCAGGTGCTCCACCAGCATACCCAGGCGAACCGTCGCGGCGAGTTCGTCTCGATCAACTCCGCCCAGGACCGCACGATCCTGTTCGACCTGCTGCCAATCCGGGCCCCCGGCTTCCGCGGCTTCGACATCCGACTCCAGGTGCTGGCCGTGCCCGGGCAGGCGATGTATGCCGCGACGCGGCGTCTCGTGGTGCGCGGCGCCGACTCCTGCGTGTTCGTCGCCAACTCTGCGGAGGATCGCTGGGGAGAGAACATCCAGAGCTTCCGCGAGATGACTGAGAACCTGATCTCGCATCAGCTCGATCCGGCCACCATGCCGCTGGTGCTCCAGTACAACAAGCGCGATCTTCCCCAGTTGACGCCGATCGAGTTCATGGACCGCGCGCTCAACGCGCGCAGGGTCGACGCGTTCCCGGCCGTGGCCGTGCGCGGCGAGGGCGTCCTCGAGACCTTCTCCTGCATCCTGCTGCGCACCATGCAGGACCTCGCGACGCGCTATCAGGTCGTCGAGACGCGGAGGGGGCAGACGCTCTCGCAATGGACGCAGGCGGCCGTCGTGAGCATGTTCGGCACCGCGTCGCTGGCGCTCGAACCCAACCCGCTCGCGGCCGACCCGCTCGCGCCAAACATCCCGCTCAAGCCGCTGACGCCGGCCGTCGCCACGCCGCCAGCGGACCCGGACCCGGCTGCTGCAATTTCGGAACCGGCAGCCGAGCCGCCGCCCGAGCGTCGCCTGGTGCGCGTGGCGCTCCCGGCCGACGCCGAGAAGATGGCCGGCGCCGGCCCCGACGCACGTGCCAACGAAACACTCGTCGAGTCGTATGCGCAAGCTTCGTCGCAGCTCTCCACGGTGCTGGCCGAGGTGCGCGAGGACCGCGACGTCATGAAGCGGCGCGTGGACGACCTGCAACAGATCCTGGCGACCGCCCAGGGCTTCATCGCCGGCCAGCCGCTCGAGGCCACGCTGCGTGCGATCCTCACGCGGATGGCCGGCGCGGCCTCCTGCGTGCACGCCTCGTTCCTGCTGGCGGGGCCCGACAAATCGTTGCGCGCCGTGGCCTACTTCGGCCGCCTCAGCGAGGATCCGCTCTCGCGGTCGGTGAAGGGCCTGCGCCACATCCAGGCCTGCTTCCTGAACGAGACGGAACCGCACACCCACGCTGCCGCCGACGCCCTCGATCTGGGCGATGCCCTGGATTTCGCCGAGCCTCACTTCGGGGCCGTGACGTCGGTGCCGGTGCGCACGCCACGCGGCCTGCTGGGGCTGGGAATGCTCTACTTCACGCACGACGAGGCACTGCCGCCGGTTGACGCCCTGGCGCACCTGGGCATGCTGGCTCGCGCGCTTTCGGCCTCGCTCGAACTCGCCTCGACGCTGGAGACGGTGAAGAGTGCAGAACGTTCCTTGCAGCTCGCCGTCTCGGGCACGGCCTCGGTTCGCGGCCTGGGCGAGGTGGTCGAGTTCCTGGGCGGGCTGCGCGACGAGTTCGGCTCCCTGCGGCGGCGCAGCGACCTGCCCGGCTGGTTTCTGCAGGAGTTCGTCAAGCTGTCGCCGGGTCTCGCCGGTGCCCTCGCGACGGCCCGCTCGCTGCTGGCTTTCAACAACGGCGCGATCGAGAAGGAGGACGTCGCGATCGTCGATCTGGCCGCCGATCTGGCGGCCGACAGGGTCGAGATACGCGTGATCGGTGGAGCGGGTGGCGTGCTCGGCGATCGCGTTCTGCTACGGCTCGCGCTCAAAGCGCTCCTCGACCAGGCCGGTTTCGGCCCCGACAGAGCGGTGCCGGTGCGAGTCGCCCTGGAAGGCGATCAGGTGCGCTTCTCCATGGCGGAGGCGCCACCGCTGATCGGAGTGGTGGGCGGCCCGATGGCCGAGACTGGGGGTAGCGCTTCGCCTCTAGGCTTGAGCTTTGTACGGCGCGTGGCCGAGCTCCATGGTGGGACGCTGGCCGTGGAGCAGACCAGCTCCGGCCGGAAGTTCACGCTAGCGCTTTTGCCCGCGTAGACAGCGGAACGCCAGATTTACTCCGGCGCGGAGCGCCTCACGGGGGAGCCCGATGGGCGCGGGGTGCATGCTTCAGTACCCCCCCGATCTGCCTGGTCGCTACTCGCTGCCGTCCGCGTCGGGCTTGGGTGCGGGCTCGACTGGAGCCGGGAGCGCCTCGTTGTCCCGCGGCGGGTCGCGGCGCAACCAGGAGAACAGCGAGAAACTCGCGCGTTCCTCCGCGTCGAGGCGGCTCGCTGTCGACGGCTCTTGATGTCCCTCGTCCTGGCCCCCCGCCGCAGCGGCGGGCTCGTGCGACGCGTGGTGCTCGTCGTGTTCCAGGTGCGCGCCTTCGGCACCGAGTTCCTCGCCCTCGTCGTCGTCGGGGCCTTCGTCGAGGATCGGCGTCGTGCCATCGGCCGCCGCTCCCGGCGCGCCGAGCGCCCCGCTTCGCGAGCGCCGTCCCCGGCCACGCCGCCGCCGGACTGGGCGCGCAGCGGTGGCCGAAGCCTCCGCCGCCACGGCCTCTCCGTTCGTGGGCGTCGGGCTGGCGCTGGTACCTGCCGCTGGCGGATCCACCAACCGCGGCCCGGCGGCCGGAGCGGGCGCGGCGGTGGCAGTGGTCATTGCGACCGCTGTGCCGGATCCCGGGCCGAGGTCCTCGACCACATAGCTGCCCGACTTCTGGTCGCGGCGCAGCACCACGATGTTCTTGCGCTGCGCCTCTTCGAGCAGATGGCTGAAGGTGCGGAAGCCGTAGTAGGTCTCGTTGAAGCTGGGCTTCTTGCGCTTCATGGTCTCCTTGACCATGGAGCCCCACAGGATCTCCTTGTTCTCACGCTGCAGGGCGAGAACCGAATCCACCAGCAGGCCGAAGCATTCCTGGACCTTCTCGGGCAGGTTTCCGATCGCCGGCATCGGGCGCGCCTGACCGCGGACCAGATCCTCGTAGAAGATGAACTCGTCGCAGTTCTCGATGAGCAGGTCTGAGGTCGAGTTCTTGACCCCGAGGCCGATCACGTACTTGTTGTTCTCCTTCAGCTTCGAGACGAGCGGGGAGAAGTCGGAGTCGCCGGAGGCGACCACGAAGCAGTTGATGTGGTCCTTCTGGAAGGACATGTCCATGGCGTCGACGACCAGCCGGATGTCGGCCGAGTTCTTGCCGCCGATGGACTTCTGCGGCACCTCGATCAACTCGATCGCCGCCTCGTGGAAGCTGCGCTTGTAGTCGGAGTAGCGGCTCCAGTCGGCGTAGGCCTTCTTGACCAGGAGCTTGCCCTTGTCGAGCAGCCGCTCCAGGACCAGGTTCACGTCGAACTTGCGATAGTGGGCGTCTCGGACGCCGATTGCGATGTTCTCGAAGTCGATGAAGAGGGCGAGGCGTTGCTCGTCCTGATGATTCGTTGCCAAACTTCCTCCAAGGGGGTTGTTCTCTTGACAGCCCCGGACCGGACCCAAGAGGTCCCGGGCGGGGAGCACCCCTGGTGAAACCCGGGGCCACGAGGAAGCCTAGGCTACCACAGGGCTTGCCCAGGCGCTTGAACAAACGGGGGAACCGGTATACCGTCCGGTACGTACATGACCAAGATGGCCACTCTCGAAGTCCGTTCCAATGATCGGATCTTACTGGAAGCATTGCAGTTATTCTCATCGAAGGGCTACGACGCCACTTCGGTTCGCGAAATCTGCGAGGCGGCCGGAATTACCAAGCCGACGCTCTATCACTTCTATGGCAGTAAGGACGGCGTTTACCGGGCCCTGGTCGACGGGACGCTCGAGGCGTTCCACGCCAACCTGGTTCGCGACCTCGAAGCGAAGATTCCTGTCCAGGAGAAGCTCCGCCGCGTGGCCCGCGGTTACTTCGACAATGCCCGCCAGAACCGCGAGCTGATGCGCTTTATCCTTTCCCTCGTCCACAACCCGGCCGGCTCGGCGCCCCGCACCGACTTTCCCCGCTTCTACGAAGAGATGGTGGGTCGGATCGCTCGCAGTGTGGAAGACGGAGTCGCGGCGGGAGAGTTCCGCGCCGGCGCGACCGACGTGCGCATGCTCGTCTTCATGGGTGCGCTGGGCGAGTCGCTGTGCGGCAACGTGCTGTTGGGCAAGCCCGACCTGACGCCCGCACTGGCCGACGCGATCGTCGATTCACTGCTCCAAGGTTGGCGCCAGGGATCATGAAAAGAATCCTCATTTTCGCTCTCGTGAGCTTGCCGCTCTCCGCCGTTGCCGGGGCCGACGCGTTGTCGCGGGCTCAGGCCGTGGCGCTTGCGCTGGGTGCCAACCCCACGCTGCGCAAGACCCGTGAAGACCTGAACATCCTCGAAGGGCGCAAGCAGGAGGCGCTGGCCGACGCGCTGCCCGAGCTCGAGCTGCTCGGCAATTTCAACCGCTACCGGGATCCCGGGCTGCTGAACAGCCCGAGCTTCGATGCGTTTCCGCCGGATCTGCGCGAGAGCCTCAACCCGAGTCCGGCGAGCCTGTGGGAAGGCACCGCGCATCTGAAGCAGACGCTGTGGAGCTTCAAGGTCGGGCGCGCCGTCAAGGCCGCCAGGCTGGGCATCCAATACGGGCGTGAGCAGATCCGTGGCGCCCAGCAGGACGTTTCGCTACTCGCGGTGCAGGTCTATAACGAACACCTGCTGGCGATCGAACAGCTGCGCGTCGCCGGGAAGGCAGTGCGCCAGAAGGAAGAGCATCTGAAAATGGCGCAGAACCGCTATGCCGCAGGCGTCGCCACAGAGCTCGACGTGCTGCGTTCCAATGTGGACCTCGAGAACCAGCGCACCCAGCTGCTGCGTTTCCGGGGCCGGGCCGAGATCACGCGGAGCCGGCTGAACGCCGTCATGGTCCGGCCGATCGACACGCCGATCGAGCCCACCGACAGCCTCGCCTACGTGCCGCTCCAGGTGCCGGTCGAAGAGGCGGTGCGCGTCGCCTGGGAGAATCGCCCCGAAGCCAAGGCCGTGGCGCTCAACGAACAGATCCGCGACACCTTCGTCGGGATCGCCAAGGCCGAGCACCGGCCCAGCCTCGATCTCGAGGGCAACTGGGGCTACTCGGTGCGCCAACTCGGCAACTTCGCCCAGGGCGACTTCCAGAAATGGAACCTGGGGATCAGCCTGAAGATCCCGCTCTTCGACGGCTTCCGCACGGCCGGCAAGGTGGCCCAGGCGCGCGCCGAGCGCGCCAAGGTCACGCAGGATCGGATCGCGCTCGAAAATGACATTCGGCTGGAGGCGAAGGACGCCTGGGACCGCCTGAGCGTCGCCAAGAGCATCTACGAGGCGGCCGAACTCAACGTGCAGCAGGCGCAAAAGGCCCTCGACATGACCCAGGCAAACTACAACTACGGCGTCGCGACGCTGCTCGACGTGCTCGACGCGCAGGCCGCCTTGACGCTCGCGGAGAGCACCCGCGTCGAGGCGCTCTACGAACACGCCAATGCCCGAGCCCGGATGCGCTACGTGATGGCGCGCGACGTGCTCGATACGGAGCCAGCCGTCCCCGCAATCGTCAAGACAGGAGACCGGTAGTGATGACGCCCCCCCGCTTGCTCGCCCTTCCCATGGTTGTGGCGGCGCTTTCGCTCGGCGCCTGCGGCAGCCGGGCCGAGACGTCCACCGCGAGGCCGCGCGGCGTTCCGGTTCGCACTGCCGTGGTCGAGGCTCGCGACCTGGACGACATCCTGGTGCTGAACGGAACGCTGCGGCCAAGGGCCCAGGTCGAGGTCGTGGCCGAGGTCAGGGCCCGCCTGCTGCGAGTACTCCGCGACGAGGGTTCGCGCGTGGCGGCGGGCGAGACGCTGGCGATTCTCGACGACACCGACTATCGCCTGTCCCACGACCGCGCGAAGGCGGCCCTGGCCGTGGCCGAGGCCAGCCGGGCGCACGCGCTCGTGGAAAAGGAGCGCTCCGACAACCTGCGCAAGACCGGCGGAATCACCGACAAGGACCAGCTCGCGGCCCAGGTGAATCTGCAACTGGCCGAGGCCAGCCTCGGCCAGGCGCGCGCCGAGGCCGCGATCGCCGCCGAACAGCAGGCGCGCTGCAGCGTGAAGGCGCCTTTCGCGGGCCGCGTCGGCAAGCGCCACGCTGACCCGGGCGCGATGCTCGCGCAAGGCGTTGCCATCTTCACCGTGGTCGACGACGCCGTGCTGGAGTTCCGTGCCTCCGTGCCTTCGAACGACTACGCGCGCGCGAAGCTGGGCGCGCCCGCCGAGGTGAGCGTCGACGCCCTGCCCGAGCTGAGGATGCACGGCAAGCTGTCGCGTATCACGCCCCTCATCGAAGAGCGCACGCGCTCGTTCGAGGTGGTGATCGAAGTGCCAGGGCAGAAGGGGTTGGTCGGCGGCCTGTTCGGCCGCGCCGAGGTTCGCGCCGGGCGCGTCGCGGGGGCGCTCGTCGTGCCACCGGCTGCGCTCGTGCGCGACGGTGGGACACCTGACGAGGCGCAGGTTTTCGTAGTCGGGGCGGGCAAGGCCGAGCGTCGCGCGGTCGCGCTCGGCGTCGAGAGCGCCACGGCCATCCAGGTCACGACGGGCCTCCGGGCCGGGGAGCGAGTCGTTCTCGATCCGCCTGCGGCGTTGTCCTCAGGCGCTCCGGTCGAGATCCAGGACGCGGGGAAGTAGTCGATGTTCCTTTCCGACCTGTCGATCAAGCAGCCCGTCTTCGCCACCATGATGATGGTGGCCCTGGCGGTGCTCGGCCTCACCTCCTACCGGCAGCTCAACGTCGACCAGTTTCCAGATGTCGAGTTTCCGATCGTCACCGTCACGACCCAGTACCCTGGCGCCTCCCCGGAGACGGTGGAACGCGAGGTCACGAAAAAGATCGAGGAGGCGATCAACACCGTCGAGGGCATCAAGCACGTCGAGTCGACGTCGCAGGAGGGCCTGTCGAACATCCTCATCATCTTCCGCCTCGAGGTCGGCACGCAGGTCGCCTCCCAGGACATCCGCGGCAAGGTGGCGGCGATCCGTGGCGAGTTGCCCCGCGAGATCGAAGAGCCGATCGTCCAGCGCCTCGACCCGAACGCGCTGCCGATCATTTCGATCGCCGTGAACGCCCCGGGCTTGACACCCCAGGCGGCGACCAGCCTCGCGGACAAGCTGATCAAGCGGCGCTTCGAGAACGTCGCCGGTGTCGGGGCCGTGAACCTGGTGGGCGACTCGAAGCGCGAGATCCAGGTCGTCGTCGATCGCGTGCGGCTGGAGGCCTACCAGCTTTCGCTGGCACAGGTGGTGGACGCGCTGCGCCTCGAGAACATCGACTTCCCGGCGGGCTCGGCCGATCGCGGAACGACGGAGGCCCTGGTCCGGGTGGCGGCGCGCGGCAAGAACGCCCAGGACATCGAGCGCATTCCGGTGAAGCGCGCGGGCGACACCACGATCTACATCCGGGACCTGGCGCGGGTGGTGGACGGCGTCGAGCAGCCGAAGAACCTGGCTTTCTTCGACGAGCGGCCGGCACTCGCCCTCGACATCCTGAAGCAGTCCGGGGCCAACACCGTGGCGGTGGCGGACGGCGTGCGCGCGATGCTCGAAAGGACCGCCACGGAGCTGCCGCCTGGCGTCTCGCTCCAGATCGTCCGCGACGACTCCACCTTCATCCGCGACTCCCTCCACGACGTGAACTCGACCATGCTCGTGGGCGGTCTACTGACCGTTCTGATCGTGTTCCTGTTCCTGAACTCCTGGCGCTCCACGGTCATCACGGGCCTCACGCTGCCGATCTCGGTGATCGCGTCCTTCACCGTGATGCGGGTCTTTGGCTTCACGCTGAACATGATGACGCTGATGGGCCTCTCGCTCGCGATCGGGATGCTGATCGACGACGCGATCGTCGTGCGCGAAAACATCGTCCGGCACCTGCAGCGCGGCAAGGGCCACTTCGAGGCCGCCCGCGACGGCACCGCAGAGATCGGCCTGGCGGTCATGGCCACCACCTTCACGATCGTGGCGGTGTTCATACCCGTGGCCTTCATGGGCGGGCTGGTGGGACGCTTCTTCTACGAGTTCGGCATCACCGTCGCGGCGGCGGTGCTGGTGTCGCTGTTCGTGAGCTTCACCCTGGACCCGATGCTGTCGTCGCGCTGGGTGGACCCGGATATCGACGAAGCGCGCGCGGGCAACTGGATTCACCACGCCCTGCAAGGCTTCAACCGCTGGTTCGACGAGCTGCACGGCCGCTACGAGCGCCTGCTGGCATGGTCGCTCGAGCATCGGCTCGCCGTGCTGGCGCTGGCCCTGATCGCGTTCCTGGGCAGCTTTCCGATCCTGGCCGTGCTGGGCGGCGACTTCATGCCCGACTTCAACCGCGGCGAGTACCAGATCGCGATCAAGGCGACGCCCGGCGCGACGCTGCGCGAGACCGGCGAGCGCGCCCGGCAAATGGTGCGGCGTCTCAAGAGCCTGCCGGATGTCGAGTACACGTATACGACGATCGGGGAGTCGGGTTCGACCTACCGCCCGGTCACCGAAGGCGTCAGTTACGTGAAGCTGAAGACCGCGCGCGGCAAGAGCTTCAGCCAGGTGCTGCGCGAAGCTCGCAGCGTCATCACCGACGTGCCCGGGCTTACCTACGGGCTGTTCGAGGCCGGGCCGTTCGGGCAGAAGCCGATCCAGATCAGCGTGCGCGGAACCGAGGTGAACGAGCTGGACCGGATCTCACGCGAGCTGATGCAGGCGATGGCCAGGATCCCGGGTATCGCCGACCTGGAGACGAGCCTGGAGAAATCCAAGCCCGAGCTCCAGGTATTCCTCGATCGCGCCCGGGCCAGCGACCTGGAACTGAAGGCAGGTGCGATCGGCACGACGTTACGCGCCGCCATCACGGGGGACGTGGCCTCGGTGATCGAGGACGCGGCGGGAGACAGTCACGACGTGCGCGTCCGACTCCGGGCCGATCAAAGGCGCTACGCCGCCGATCTCCTCAAGCTGAGCGTGCCCAGCGAGCGCGAGGACGACAATCACGACAAGCTGCTGGTGCGCTTGAGCGAGGTGGCGACCGCGGACCCGGGGCGCGGCCCGTCCACGATCCGCCGCAAGGACCTGCAGCGCGAGGTGCGCGTGTCGGGCAATCCTGACGGCCGTGCGCTGGGGGACATCACGGCCGACATCGAGGCGGCGGCCGCCAGCATCGCGCTACCCGCCGGCTACGACATCGTCCATGGCGGGGACGCCGAGGAACTGAAAGAGATGTTCGCCAACATGTTCCAGGCGTTGTTCCTGGCCGTGGTCTTCATCTACCTGATCCTCGCCTCGCAGTTCGGATCGTTCACGCAGCCCTTCTCGATCATGCTGTCGCTGCCGCTTTCGCTGTTCGGCGTGGCCCTGGCGCTGCTGCTCACGAGCGAGACGCTCAACATCATGAGCATGATCGGCCTGATCATGCTGATGGGCCTCGTCACCAAGAATGCCATCCTGCTCGTCGATTTCACGAACCAGGCCAAGGCGGCAGGGATGTCGCGGAACGAAGCGCTGATCAAGGCCGGCTCGACCCGGCTGCGCCCGATCGTGATGACGACGCTGGCGATGATTTTCGGCATGCTGCCGCTCGCCCTCGCGATCGGCGCCGGGGCCGAGATGCGGGCGCCAATGGCCCGAGCGGTCATCGGCGGCCTGATCACCTCGACGCTGCTCACACTGATCGTCGTGCCGGTCGTGTACAGCTACCTCGACGGCCTGCGCCCGGAATCGGTGCGCGCGCTGTTCCGCTTCCGGCGCGAGCGCAAGACCGAAGTCGGGGCAATCCCGGGGACCGCACCCGCGCACGATTGAGGCCGGGGAGCAGCGAGCGCCCAATTCACTCGGGTGCGAGCGACGTGGGGGGTGGCAGCGCGAAGCGCGCGGGGGTGGCTGGCTTCTTACCCCCCCGAGCTCCTGGGCTAGCTGCGGACGGCGACTGGCAGGGCGACGGCCTTCGGGCTGGCGGTCGGGATCGGGACCTGGCCCTCACTGCCGAGCAGGCTGTGCAGCGTGAGGCGGCCCAGCACCTGGTCGATCACGTCCTGGAGCTGGCGCAGCACGGGCCGGATCGAACAGTCGCCGAGGTTCATGCACAGCGACTCGAGGCCGGCGTGCCGTTCGCAGAACTGCGCGTCGAAGATCCGGCCGCCGAGTGTCGCCAGCACCTCGCCGATCGAGATGGCCTGCGGCGCGCGCGCCAGCGTGTAGCCTCCGGACTGGCCTCGGGTGCTCTTGACGAGCCCGCCCTTGCGCAGCCCGCGCATGATCTTTGCAACGTTCGGAACCGAGATGCCTTCGCGCTGGGCCAGCTCTCCGATCGTCAGGCTCGCGCCCGCTTCGCGGCCCAATTGGACCAGGCAGCGAAGGCCGAATTCCTCCTGGCTGCTGAGCTTCATCTAGCGCCTCACATCATCCCGAGCTGCAAGCGCGCAGCATCGGACATCATGGCCTGGTTCCACTGCGGCTCGAAGACGACCTGTGCATCCACTTCCTTGACGCCCGGGATGGTGAGCAGCTTCGACTTCACGTCTTCGCGCAGGTAGTCGCCCATGCCGCAGCCTGGCGCGGTGAGCGTGAAGCGCACGGCCACCTTGCTGCCGCCCTCCGGGATCTCGGCCACGTCGCACTGGTACACCAGGCCCAGGTCCACGATGTTCACCGGGATCTCGGGGTCGAAGCAGGTCTTCAGTTGATCCCAGGCCAGTTCCTGCACGCTCCTGCCCGCGATATCCTCCGGCGCTGCCGCGGCCACCAGTTGCTCGCCGATGGCGTCGGCGTCCTTGCCCTCGACGCGGACCATGTAGCCCATGTCCGTCATGACGGTGAACGAGCCGCCGAGGGACTGCGTGAGGAATACCGTGGATCCCGCCTTGAGCGGGATCTTCTCGCCGTTGGGAATCGCGGCCACCTCGAGATCGCGCGAGACCGTCCTGGATTCGCCCTTCATGGCTTCACTCCGTCGACACTTGTTCGCCGGCGCCCGCGAGCGCGGCCTTCATCGTATGCCACGGCAGCGAAGCGCACTTGACGCGCACGGGGAACTCGCAGACGCCCGAGAACACCGCGAGCTTGCCCATGTCTGCGCCGCCCGTGCCCGGCTTCGAGGGATCGCCAGTGATCAGGGCGTGGAAGCGCTCGAAGAGCGCCTCGACCTCGGTCCGGGTTTTGCCCTTCAGCGTCTCCGTCATCATGGATGCGGAGGCCGTCGAGATCGAACAACCCTTGCCCACGAAACTCGCGTCCGTCACGACATCACCATCCATCGCGAGATAGATGGTGGCCTTGTCGCCGCACAGCGGGTTGACGCCGTCGGCCTTGCTGCCGCCCGCGATCTCCCGCAGGTTTCTCGGCCGCTTGCTGTGATCCAGGATCACCTCCTGGTACAGCTCGCGCAGCTCGTTCATTCGAACTGGGGGGCGCTCCGGCGCGCCCCCCAGACTCCCCGCGCGACTTCGCCGGAGTGAATCCGGCTCGTCGCGCCGTCTGTGCTCACTTGAACATCTCCTGGACCTTGTGGATCCCGGCGACCAGTGCGTCCAGCTCCGGGCGCGTGTTGTACAGGCCGAGCGAGGCGCGTGCCGTGGCGGAAACGCCCAGACGATCCATCACCGGCTGCGCGCAGTGATGGCCGGTGCGGATCGCGATGCCCTCGTAGTCGAGCACCGTGCCGATGTCGTGCGGGTGGATCCCGTCCAGGACGAACGACAGCACGCCGACTTTCTCGGAAGCAGTGCCCACGAGCGTCAAGCCCGGCAGCTGCCTGAGCTGTTTGGTGCCGTAGGCGAGCAGCGCGTTCTCGTGAGCGGCGATGTGGTCGAGGCCGAGATGGGTCAGGTAGTCGAGGGCCGCACCCAGCGCGATGGCCCCCGCGATGTTGGGCGTGCCCGCCTCGAACTTGTAGGGGATGTCGTTGTAGGTGGTCTTTTCGAAGCTGACCGAGAGGATCATGTCGCCGCCGCCCTGGTACGGCGGCATGGCCTTGAGGTGCTCGGCCTTCGCGTACAGCACTCCGATGCCCGTGGGTCCGTAGGCCTTGTGCCCGGAGAAACCGAGGAAATCGCAGTCGAGGTCGCGGACGCTCAACGCAAGGCGTGGCACCGACTGCGCGGCATCGACGAAGATCGGGACGCCCCTCGCGTGGGCCAGCTCGCCGATCCGCTTCACGGGCAGAAGCGTCCCCAGCGCATTCGAGACGTGGGCGACGGAGACGAGCCGGGTGCGCGGCGAGAAAGCTGCCTCGATGGCGTCCAGGGGAACCTCGCCGGCGTCGGTGATCGGCACCACGCGCAGCCGGGCCCCGGTCCCCTCGCACAAGAGCTGCCACGGCACGATGTTGGAGTGGTGCTCGAGGCCGGTGATCAGGATCTCGTCGCCGGAGCCGAGGTGCTTCCGGCCGTAGCTCGAAGCGACCAGGTTGATGGCCTCGGTGGTGCCCCGGGTGAAGACGATCTCCTTGACCGACGCGGCGCCGAGGAAGCGCTGGACGGTCGCGCGCGCGCCTTCGTACGCGTCGGTCGTGCGCATCGAAAGCTCGTGGACGCCGCGGTGCACGTTGGCGTAGCACTCCTCGTACACGCGGCGTTCGGCCTCGATCACGGCCTGCGGCTTTTGCGACGAGGCAGCGTTGTCGAGATAGACGAGCGGCTTGTCGTGGACGCTGCGCGACAGGATGGGGAAGTCGGCGCGGACCCTGGCCACGTCGTAGCCGGCGGCGCGCGTGTCGGTCGTGGCGCTCATCAGGCCTGCGTCCGCGGCCCGCCCGGCAGGAGCGAGCTGAGCTGTGTCTCGAGGGCCGCGCGCAGCGCGGCCACGGGCACCCGCCCGACCAGCTCGCTGGCGAAGGCCCACGTCAGCAGGCCCTTGGCCTGGGCCTCGCCGATGCCGCGCGAGCGCAAGTAGAACAGCGCCACCGGATCGAGCTGCCCTGTGGTCGAGCCGTGCTTGCACTTCACGTCGTCGGCCAGGATCTCGAGCTGCGGCGTCGAGTGGACGAGCGCCTCGCGCGAGAGCAGCAGGTTCTTGTTCGACTGCTGCGCGTCGGTCTTCTGCGCGTCCTTCCGGACCGTGACCAGACCGTTGAAGACGCCGCGCGAGCGGCCGTCGACGATGCCCTTGTAGAGTTCCCGGCTGAGGCAGCGCGGCTTGGCATGGTCGATGCGCGAGTGCGTGTCGAGCAGTTGCTCGCCGCGACCCACGAACAGGCCCAGCAGTTGACACTCACCGCCTTCACCGTCGAAGCGTTGGTCGATGTCGGTACGGGCGAGCGCGCTGCCGAGCGCGAAATGGTGGGAGGTGAAGACGCTGTCGCGCCCTTGCTGCGCCGCGAGCGTCGCCACGTGGAAAGCCGCAAGGCCTTCGCACTGCAGCTTGATGTGCGTGAGCCGGGCGCCGTCCTCGAGGAGCGCCTCACTCACTGCGTTCGTCAGGTACACCG
The DNA here is from genome assembly GCA_032127875.1 of Acidobacteriota bacterium. Taxonomy (GTDB): domain Bacteria; phylum Acidobacteriota; class Vicinamibacteria; order Fen-336; family Fen-336; genus CADEEV01. Next base: position 11,698 of record JAQBHI010000090.1, on the reverse strand, counting down.
CTGCGCTGGGGCCGACGTAGCTCTCGACGAGCGTGGCCTGGCTGCCGCGCCGTGCGAGGATCAAGCTCCGCGGGTAGCAGACCGTGGGCTTGGAACCCGGGCTCGTCGAAAGCCAGGCGATCTGAACCGGTTGAGGCGCCTGCGTCCCGCTCGCGATCTCGATCACGACGCCGTCCTCGAAGAAGGCGGTATTGAGCGCAACGAAGGGGTTGCGCTGGTCGCTGGCGAGGCGCGCGAGCTGCGCTTCGAGCGTTCCCGGTTCGCTCTCGAGCACGTCGCGGAGCCGCCGAACCGTCACGCCCGCAGTGCCGCCGGTTCTCGACAACTCGGCCGCGAAGCGTCCGTTCACGAAGACGACCTCAGGCCCACCGAGGTCGACGACGCCCAGGCGCCGCAGGGCCTCTGGTGTGATCTCGGCCGTGGCGTCAGGCCGCACGAACAGCGTGCGCGCAAGCTTGGCCACGTTCGTCTCGCGCCACTGCTCGTCGCGAGTGGTGGGAAAGCCGCGCTCGCTGAAGCGTGTGAAAGCCGCCGTGCGCAGCTCCCGCAGCCAGGGGGCGTCGGCGCGGGCGAGCTCTTGGGTGAAGCGCTCGAACTCTGCGCGCAGGACGTCTTTTTCCTCGGCCACCGGGCTCATTCGTGGTTACTTCGCCGCCGCGGCGGGCTCCTTCTCGAGCCAGGCGTAGCCCTTGGCCTCGAGTTCGAGCGCCATTTCCTTGCCGCCCGATTTCACGATCCGGCCCTCCATCAGCACGTGGACGAAGTCGGGAACGATATAGTTGAGCAGCCGTTGATAGTGCGTGACGACCAGCATCGCCCGCTCGCGATCACGCAGTTGGTTGATGCCGCGCGCCACCACCTGCAGCGCGTCGATGTCGAGGCCGCTATCGGTCTCGTCCAGGATCGCGAAACGCGGGTCGAGGATCGCCATCTGGAAGATCTCGTTGCGCTTCTTCTCGCCGCCCGAAAAGCCCTCGTTGACCGAGCGCTTCACCAGCGCCTCGTCGATCTCCACGACGCGGGCCTTCTCCTTGGCGAGGCTCAGGAAGTCGATCGCGTCGAGCTCGGGCAGGCCGCGATGCTTGCGGATCGCGTTGAGCGCCGCCTTCAGGAAGTAGGCGTTGCTGACGCCGGAGATCTCCACAGGGTACTGGAACGCCAGAAAAACGCCCTCCCTGGCCCGCAACTCCGGGCTCATCTCGAGCAGGTTCTGGCCGCGATACAGCACTTCGCCTGCGCTCACCGTGTAGCCGGGCCGACCGGCGAGGACGTGCGCGAGTGAGGACTTGCCCGAACCGTTCGGGCCCATGATGGCGTGGACCTCGCCGGCGTTCACCGTGAGGTCGAGACCGCGCAGGATCTCCTTGTCGGCGACGCGGGCGTGGAGGTTTCGAATCTCGAGCATACGTGCTTCAATCTATTCAATCAGTACTTCTTTGTCAAGTTTCTAAAGAATTGGCCTGTCATCAGTTGTGAAGTACGTTAGACTTTGCTCCTTGACCCTCCTGGACGATGCTGAATGGCCCAGACAGGGTCGAGGCCCGCAGCTCTTCCAGATCGCGCTTTCGACTTTCGGCATCCTCGCGCTGGAGCTTGCGCTGATCCGCTGGATGTCGGGCCAGGTGCGGATCCTGGCTTACTTCAACAACCTGATCCTGATCGGCTGCTTTCTGGGGATGGGCGTCGGGCTCGTCGCCGGGCGACGTCGACCGGGCCTCGTGCACCTGACCCTGCCGGCCCTGGCCCTGCTCGCGATCCCGCTCACCTTTTCCGGACAGCTCGGCTTCATGCACCTGTCGTTTCCGGATCGCGCCGTGCATCTATGGGGCGCGGAGGCTGCCGTGGGATCCCTGGGGCAACTGCTCTTCGCCCTGGGCGTGATCCTGGGCTTGTTCTGTGCCGTGGTGGCGGTGTTCGTGTTCGCCGGGGCCACGCTGGGCCACCTGCTCGCGAGCGCTTCGAACCTGCGCGCCTACTCGGCCGACCTCGTAGGCTCGTTGCTGGGTGTCGTCGCGATGGCGATCGTCACCGCGCTCGGCATGCCGCCGCCCGTGTGGCTGCTGGTCGGCGGGTTGCCCTTTGCCTGGCTTTCGCGCCGGCCGCCGTCGATCGCTGCGTTGTTGCTGGCGGTGGCGCTGGGACAGGTCTCGGTCGCAGGCGCCACTTACTCGCCCTACAACCGCATCGACGTGGATCGCGGCGGCTCGGGTCTCACGCTCTCGGTGAACCGCGACTTCCATCAATACGTTCACGACCTCTCCCACGTCGAGGGCGACGAGTTGATGACGCGGGTGAAGCGCATGTACGACATCCCGTTCCTGCTGAGCGACGCCCGCGAACGCGCGCTGGTGGTCGGCGCGGGCACCGGCAACGACGTGCAGGCGGCGCTGCGCAACCACTACGCGACGGTGTACTCGGTCGAGATCGACGGGCGGATTCTCGCGCTGGGCCGAAAGCTGCATCCCGAACGGCCCTATGACGACCCGCGCGTCGTGCCGGTGGTCAACGACGCGCGCGCCTTTTTCGAGCAGTATCGCGGCGAGGACTTCGACGTGATCGCGTACGGCCTGGTCGATTCGCACGCGATGTTCTCCGCGCTTTCGACCCTGCGTCTCGACAACTATCTGTACACGGAGGAGGGCCTGCGCTCGGCGTGGCGGCACGTGAAGCCGGGTGGCCTGATGACGGTGAACCTCAGCTTCATCGGCGGCAACTGGCTCCGCTACCGCCTGTACTGGACGCTCGCGAGTGCGACCGGAATGAAGCCGGTCGTCGTCGAACACGGACTGCACGGGGCCGCGGCCTTCGTCGCCGCCAAGGATCCCGGGGCGCTCCACTGGGAGCGCCTCGACCCTTTCCCCAGGCTGCAGGCCGATCCCACCACCCAGGCCTTCGTGCTGCGCACCAGCGACGACTGGCCGTTTCTATACCTGCGCCCGGGTGTGTTCCCCTGGGGCTACGTCCTGGTGTTGAGCTGCGTCCTGGGCCTGGCCTGGGTGCTGGTGTCGAGAACGCTCGGGGCCGAGGCCCTGAAGCGGGACTTCGATGGCGCCCTGTTCCTGATGGGCGCCGGCTTCCTGCTGCTCGAAACGCGCGGCGTCACGAGCTTGTCGCTGCTGTTCGGCTCGACCTGGGTCGTGAACGCAGCGGTCTTCAGCGGTGTCCTGGTCATGGCGCTCGTGGCCAACCTGCTCGTCGAGCGGCTGAAGCCGTCGTCGCCGCTGCCGGCGTTCGTCGCGCTCATGCTGGCCCTGGTCGTGCTGTGGGCTGTCGACCTCTCGGCGCTCAATCGCCTGACGCTCGTCTCGCGCGGGCTCGTCGGCGGTCTACTGAACGCGCTGCCCGTCGGCTGTGCCGGCCTCATCGTCTCGACGCTGCTGGCCCGCTCGACGAACCTGGCGGCGTCGCTCGCCTCGAACCTGCTCGGCTCGGTGCTCGGCGGCTGCCTCGAGTACTTGTCCATGTACACGGGGCTCCGCGCCCTGGTGCTCCTGGCACTGGGGCTGTACCTCGGCGCGCTGCTGTTGCAGCTACGCCGCGCGCCAGCCTAGCCGACGCTGCCCTCGAGGCTCACGCCGAGCAGCTTTTGCGCCTCGACGGCGAACTCCATCGGCAGCTCTTTGAAGACTTCCTTGCAGAAGCCGTTGACGATCATGTTCACCGCGTCCTCGGGCGAGATGCCGCGCTGCTGGAAGTAGAAGATCTGGTCTTCGCCGATCTTCGAGGTCGAGGCCTCGTGCTCCATCTGGGCGCTCGAGTTCTGGACGTCGATGTACGGGAAGGTATGGGCTCCGCACTTGTCGCCCAGCAACAGTGAGTCGCACTGCGAATAGTTTCGAGCGCCTTCGGCGCCCTTGCCGATGCGCACCAGGCCGCGATAGCTGTTCTGGCCATGGCCGGCCGAGATGCCCTTGGAGACGATCGTGGAGCGCGTGTTCTTGCCGATGTGGATCATCTTGGTGCCGGTGTCGGCCTGCTGCCAGTTGTTGGTGACGGCGACCGAATAGAACTCGCCCACGGAGTTGTCGCCGAGGAGCAGGCAGCTCGGGTACTTCCAGGTGATCGCCGAGCCCGTCTCGACCTGGGTCCAGGAGATCTTCGAGTTGGCGCCGAGGCACTTGCCGCGCTTCGTGACGAAGTTGTAGATGCCGCCCTTGCCGTCCTTGTCGCCGGGGTACCAGTTCTGCACCGTCGAGTACTTGATCTGCGCGTCGTCGTGGGCGATCAGCTCGACGACCGCGGCGTGCAACTGGTTTTCGTCGCGGATCGGCGCCGTGCAGCCTTCCAGGTAGCTCACGGAGCCACCCTCCTCGGCGATGATCAGTGTCCGTTCGAACTGGCCGGTGTTGGCCGAGTTGATGCGGAAGTAGGTCGAGAGTTCCATCGGGCAGCGCACGCCCTTGGGGATGTAGCAGAACGAGCCGTCCGAGAAGACCGCCGAGTTGAGCGCCGCGAAGTAGTTGTCGGTCACCGGAACGACCGAGCCCAGGTACTTGCGCACCAGCTCGGGATGCTTCTGCACCGCCTCCGAGAACGAGCAGAAGATCACCCCGACCTCTTCGAGTTTGCCCTTGAAGGTGGTCGCCACCGAGACGGAGTCGAAGACGGCGTCGACCGCGACGCCCGCCAGCTTCGCGCGTTCCCGGAGCGGGATGCCGAGCTTCTCGTACGTCTCGAGCAGCTTCGGATCCACCTCGTCCAGGCTCTTCGGGGCGTCCTTCTTCTGCTTCGGGGCCGAGTAGTAGACGATCGACTGGTAGTCGATCGTCGGGTAGTGCACGTTGGGCCACTTCGGCTCGGTCATCGTGAGCCAATGGCGGAAGGCCTTGAGGCGCCACTCGAGCAGGAACTCCGGCTCGTTCTTCTTCTTCGAGATGAGCCGGACCACGTCTTCGCTGAGCCCCGGGGCGATCATCTCCGACTCGATATCGGTGACGAACCCCGCGGCGTATTCTTTGTTCGCAAGTGCCTGGACTGATGCGACTTCGGAGCTCATGGCTTCTCCCTACCGCTTGCATCGTATCTGAATCTATACGAAATAGTCAAGTTAAGGCGTGGCCTCTAGAGATCGATGAAAATCCCGGCGCCGGAGCGCAGCGCGTTCTGATGGATCCGCTCGGCCGCCGCGACGTCCTCGACGGCAAGTCCCAGGGACTTGAAAACCGTGATCTCGTCCGGCGAGCGTCGCCCCGGGTGAGCGCCGGTCAGTACCTCGCCCAGCTCCGCCTGGATGTGAGCGTCGCTGATGGCAGCTTCGGCCTTTGGCATCAGGAAGTCCCCGGCCTCATGCAGAGCCGACTCGCGCCGGTCGACGAACAGCCGCGCGGCGACGATGGCCGGCGTGTCGAGTTCGCGGGCGTTGGGCAGGCTCGCGCCGACCGCGTTGACGTGTGCGCCCGGCGCCAGCCATGCGCCGCGCAGGACCGGCTCGCGGGAAGCGGTGACGGTGCAGACGAGGTCCGCACCCAGCACGGCCTCCCGCGCGCTCGCGACGGCCTCCACCCGGACCTCGCAGTGCTCCGAGGCGAGCCTGGCAAAGCGGGCCACGCCGGCCGGGTCGCGGCTCCAGGCGCGTACGCGCCGCAGCCGCCTCGCCTCGGCCATCGCCTCGAGGTGCGTGAGGGCCTGGACGCCCGTGCCCAGGATCGCGAGGTCCCCGGCATCCTCCCGGGCCAGGGCCCGCGTCGCCACGCCCGACACGGCCGCGGTGCGAATCGCCGTGATCGAACTCGCGTCCATCACGGCCAAGAGCCGCCCGCGCTCGGCCTCGAAGAGCAGCACCGCGCCCTGGTGGGAATCGAGATCGCTGCCGTGATTGCCCGGAAACACCGTGATCGCCTTGAGGCCGATCGCCCGGGTCCCTGTCAGCAGCGCCGGCATCGTGGCGAAAGCGCCCTGCCCGTCCGGCAGCAAGAGCACTTGCCGCAGCGGCAGGATGGCCTCCCCGCGCGTCAGGCTCTGGAGGGCCTCGGCCATCGCGTCCATGCAAATGCGCATCGGCAGGAGCCTGGCGACTTCCGACTTCCGGACCACGAGGATCTGCATGCCGCCCATGTTATAACTCTGCTTCCCGAGCCCGTGCGTTCAAGGAGCGCCGATGTCCGAATCGGTCCAGGACCTCATCAATAAAAAGAACTACTCGAGGGCCGTCGACCTCCTGACGGCGCGTCTCAAGAAGCAGCCCAGGGACCAGCGCACCCGCCTGCGACTCGCCGACGTGCTGGTCGCAGCGAATCGCGCCAAGGAGGCCGGGCCGATCCTGATGGGCCTCGCCGACGAGCATGCCAAGGAAGGCTTCGCTGCCAAGGCCATCGCGATCCTGAAGCGCATCGAGAAGATCGAGCCGGGGAGGCGCGACGTCGCGGACCGTCTCGCGCATCTGCTCAAGGAAAAGACCAGGCAGTCGCCTTCGGTCTCGCCCCCCGTGGCTGCCGCGCCAGCCTTTGAACTGGGCTTCGAGGAGTTCGACCCGTCGTCGGACCCGATGGCCGGCATGGAAGCGCCAGCAGCTGCGGACCTCGGCTTCGAGGCGCCGCCCGCGGAAGAGCCGCCGCCAGGCGTGCCAGAGCTGGAGCTCGAGACGCTGCCGGAACTGGAGCCCGTGCTGGAAGCCATCCCCGAGCCCGTGACCCAGGCGCCTGCCTTCGTCGAGCCCGAAATGGACGAAGACATGGCCTTCGTGGCCGCAGGCGAGGAGGAACCGCCGCAGGCCGACGCGATGCTGTCGACGCCGCTCTTCGCCGGCTTCTCCGAGTCGGATCTGGCCGCGGTCATTCACGGCCTCGAGCTGCGGACCTTCGAGCCCGGCGACATCCTGGTGGCCGAGGGCGCGCCGGGCGACAGCCTCTTCATCCTCAGCACCGGCAGTGTCAAGTGCTACGTCCGGAACCCGAAGGGCCACTACATGAAAGTCCACACCCTGAAGGAAGGCGATTTCTTCGGGGAGATCTCGGCGCTCACCGGCAAGCCGCGCACGGCGACGCTCGTCGCGGGCGAGTATTGCGAAGTCCTCGAGCTGAACAAGGCCAACCTCGACGCGATCACCAAGACCCAACCGCAGGTGCGCAAGGTACTGAAGGACTTCCACGAGCAGCGCGCGCAGAGCACGATCAAGGCCATGATCAAGAACAAACGGTAGGCCGCCTTGCGCGGCCTTGCCGTCGCGCTGCTGTGCGCCCCGCTCGCCGCCTCGGGCGCAGCGCCGAGCGCTCGCATGCGTGGCGTCTGCTGGGAGGGCGGCCCACACGTCGACGCGGCTGCGGTGGCCCCGCTCGCCGCCGTCGGCGCCGACTGGATCTCCCAGACGCCCTTCGGCTGGTCGCCCGCTCTCGATGCGCCCGAGGTCGTCCTCGCTCGCTCGCACCGCGCCCACTGGGGAGAGAGCGACGCCGGGCTGGCCCAGACCGCCCGACTGGCGCGGGCGCGCGGCATCAGGACGCTGCTGAAGCCGCATCTCTGGGTCCGGGGTGGCGAGTGGGTCGGCGGCCTCGAGATGAAGAGCGAGGATGATTGGCGCCGGTGGTTCGTTTCCTACGAGAGCTTCATCGTCCACTATGCGACGCTCGCCGAGCGCGAGAGGATGGAGGCCTTCGCCGTCGGCACGGAGTTGCCCAGGGCCTCACTGCGCGAGCGGGACTGGCGGCGCGTCATCGCGCGCATCCGTGAGGTCTACCACGGGCCGCTCACCTACTGCGCCAACTGGCACGAAGCCGACGCCGTCGCATTCTGGGACGGCCTCGATTTCGTGGGCGTGCAGGCGTACTTTCCGCTGCCCACTCGCACGAGGGAGCCCTCGCTCGACCAGATCCGCGCGGCCTGGGAACCGGTCGTCGAGAAGCTCGAAGCCCTCGCCAGGCGCACGGGGAAACCCATCGTCTTCACCGAAGTGGGCTACAAGAGCCAGGCGGGCGGTCTGGCCGAGCCCTGGCAATGGTCGACCCGGGGCGCCGTGGACCTGGCCCTCCAGCGGGATGCCTTCCAGGCCATGTTCGACAGCGTCTGGGACAAGCCGTGGTTCGGGGGGACGTTCGTCTGGAAATGGCACCCATCACTCGGCGCGCCGGCAGCGCCGCCCGAGCGTCACGCCTCCGATTTCACGCCCCAGGGTAAACCCGCCCTCGAAGTGATCCGGAGCTTTTACACGAAACGACGCTAGCCCCCGGAATCGGCGGCCTCGGCCAGCGCCGAGGGCGGGGTAGCGTCGTCGAGGGCGTCCAGGTAGCCTTCGGGAAGCGCGACCTTCTGAGTGCCGCCGGCTTTGCCGCGCGAAACGCGCATCGCCTCGGGCGGAAAGGGCAGCCAGCGGTCGACCTCGGCGAGCTTCGCCTCGAGTTCCGCGAGGCTCTTCACGTGCATCAGCCGCTCGCGAAGCGGGGCGCTCCCGGGGAATCCCTTGGTATACCAGGAACTGTGCTTGCGGAAGGCCCGCATGGCGTTCTCTTCCCCGAGCCAGGCGGCGAGCAGCCGGGCGTGCTCGAGCATCACGTCGACAATGCCGCCGAAATCGGGCGGGTTCTGCGGGGCGTGCCCCGCGAAGACGTCCGCCAGGTCGCGAAACAGCCAGGGCCGGCCCAGGCAGCCGCGGCCCACGATCACGCCATCGCAGCCGGTGCTTCGCATCATCCGCAGCGCGTCCTCGGCCTCCCAGATGTCGCCGTTGCCGAGCACCGGGATACGCGTCACCGACTGCTTCAGACGCGCGATCGCCTGCCAGTCCGCCTCGCCGTCGTAGAGCTGCGCCGCGGTGCGGGCGTGCAGCCCCACGGCCGCGCAACCCTCGTCCTGCCCGATGCGGCCGGCGTCGAGATAGGTGAGGTACTGCTCATCGATGCCCTTCCGGAACTTGAGCGTGACTGGCACCGGCCCGGCGGCCGCCACCGCGGCGCGCACGATGTTGCACAGCAGCTGTCGCTTGAGCGGGATCGCGGCCCCGCCGCCCTTGCTCGTGACCTTGCGCACCGGACAACCGAAGTTCATGTCGATGTGGTCGACCCTGCCCTCGCCCACCAGCAGCCGCACGGCCTCCCCGACGTAGTGCGGATCGACGCCGTAGAGTTGCAGGCTGCGGGTGGTTTCGCCAGGAGCGAAGCTCGCGAGCAGCAGCGTCTTGCGGTTGCCCTCGACGAGCGCGCGCGCCGTGATCATTTCGCTCACGTAAAGGCCCGCGCCGAAGCGCCGGCACAGCGTCCGAAACGGCGGGTTCGTGACACCGGCCATCGGCGCCAGCACGACGGGGGGTGAGACGCGGATCGGCCCGATCGCGATGGGCGGGAACTCGCCCGGCGCTGCGGGTGGCACGTCGCGGTTCACCGTGCTGCGATAGATCGCGTCCATCAACCGTCAATGATGACACGAGGGCCGGCGCACGGGCACAGCGGATGGCTCGGTCCAGGGTTCCTCGAGGATACCCGCTTTACTCGAGCCAGGCGCTCGAGTCGACGACGTTCAAACGCGATCCTCGTCCCTCGGAACCTCGGTGTCGATGCCGCGAGCGAAGCCCCGGAGCTTCTGGATAGGCTCCGCAGGGACCATCTCGATCCGACCCTGGTGACGAAACACGACCTGCCTCTGGCCCGGCCTGAGCCCGGCGTCGTGGCGCACTCTTGACGAGCGACGCGCCGCTGGCGTACGTTGCCAGTTGCTATGAAGAGAGCCATCCGACTCGAGGTCAATGGCCGCCCTGTCTCGCTCGAGACCGAGGACGACCGCACGCTGCTCTGGGTGCTGCGCACCGACCTCGCGCTCACCGGCACGAAGTACGGTTGCGGCGCCGGGATCTGCGGCGCCTGCACCGTGGTCGTGAACGGCCAGGCGCTCCGCTCGTGCCAGGCGACACTCAAGGACGTCGAAGGCCGGGAGCTCACGACGATCGAGGGGCTGGCCCGAGAGGGCGAGCTCGACCCGCTGCAGCGCGCGTTCCTGGAACACGGCGGCTTCCAGTGCGGCTACTGCACGTCGGGCATGATCATGAGCGCCCACGCGCTGCTGCTGAAGACGCCGCAGCCGTCACGCAAGGCGATCGTCGAAGGAATGGACGACAACCTCTGCCGCTGCGGCGCGCATCCGCGCATCCTCGCGGCCATCGAAGCTGTCGCGAAGACCGCAGGAGGCCGCTCGTGAGCGCCGCCCTCGAGCTGGACCGCCGCGAGTTCCTGCGGATCTTCGGCGGCGGCATCGTGGTCACGTTCGCGCTTGGCCCCGAGACGCTCCTCGCGCAGCGCGGCCAGGGCTATCCGACCGACTGGCACGCGTACCTCAAGATCGGTGAGGACGGCCGCATCAGCGTGTTCTCCGGGAAGATCGAGATGGGCCAGGGCGTGACGACGTCGCTGGCGCAGATGGCCGCCGAGGAGTTGGGCGTCAACCTCGAGTCGATCGACATGATCATGGGCGACACCGACGTCTGCGTGTGGGATGCGGGCACGTACGGATCGCTCACGACCCGCATGTTCGGGCCGGCCCTGCGCACCGCGGCGGCCGAGGCCAAAGCCATCCTGATGCAGCTCGCCGCGGAAGGGCTGGGCGTGCCGAAGGCGCAGCTCTCGGCCGGCAACGGCAGCGTCTGGATCACGGACCAGAAGACCCGCAGCGTGAGCTACGCCGAGCTGGCGAAGGGCCAGGCGCTCGCAAAGAAGCTGGACGAGAAGGCGGTGCTGCGGTCCGTCAAAGAGTTCCAGACGATGGGTCGCTCGCCGCACAGGCTCGACGGGAAGGACAAAGTCACGGGCGGCGCGAAATACGCGGCCGATATCCGCATCCCCGGCATGCTGTACGCCAGGATCCTGCGTCCCCCGTACCACGGCGCGACGCTCGTCAAGGCCGACACCGCAAACGCCGCGAAGGTGAGCGGCGTCACGCTCGTCAATGAAGACGGGATGATCGCGGTCCTCCACGAGCATCCGGATGCCGCCGAGCGCGCGCTCGAGGCGATCAAGGCCGAGTGGACGACGCCCGAGCCCGGCGCCGACCAGGAGGGCATCTTCGACGAGCTGCTGAAGAAGGCGCCGGAGCCGGAGACGATCGAGGCTCGGGGGGACACGGCCGCAGCAAAGATGCAAGCGAAGCTCGTCGAGCGCACGTACCAGAAGGGCTACGTCGCGCACGCGCCGATGGAGCCGCACGCCGCGCTCGCCGCGATCAAGGACGGCAAGGCGACGATCTGGGCCTCGACGCAGACGCCGTTCCCGACCCGCGACCGGCTGGCCCAGGTGCTGGGCATGGACGCGAAGAGCGTCCGCGTGATCACACCCTACGTCGGCGGCGGCTTCGGCGGGAAATCCGCAGGAAGGCAGGCCGAGGAAGCGGCGAAACTGGCCAAGATCACAGGAAAGCCGGTGCAGGTCGCGTGGAGCCGTGCGGAGGAGTTCTTCTACGACACCTTCGATCCCGCGTCGATCGCGAAGGTGACCTCAGCCGTCGACGGCACGGGCAAGATCGCGTTCTGGGAGTACGACGTCTACTTCGCCGGCGGACGAGGCGCTCAGTGCTTCTATGACGTGCCGCACGTGCGCAGCCGAAACTTTGGCGGCTGGCGCGGCGCCGGCAGCCAGTCGCACCGCTTCGCCGTCGGCCCGTGGCGCGGGCCCGGCGCGAACATGAACACCTGGGCGCGCGAGTCCCACGTGGACGCGCTGGCCGCGGAGGCGGGCCTCGACCCGCTCGAGTTCCGGCTCCGGAACCTGAAGGACGCGCGCATGCG
>JAQBHI010000089.1:0-2579 GCA_032127875.1 Acidobacteriota bacterium | reverse complement strand
AAAATAGCGAGTTACGGACGCGGTCGACCAGGCTCGCGTATCTGGGAATGGCCCTTCGCGAGTCTCAGACTGAGCTTCCGAGACGAACGTGTCTAAACCTGGGACCAGAACGAGCGTTCCACAGAGAGCAAGCCATGCTCGAAGACGACGCGACCGCCGACAATCGTCAGGTCCACGGGCGTCCCCAGGATCTCCCGCGGGGGGACCTTGAACAGGTCCTTCTCGAACACCACGAGGTCGGCGAGCTTGCCGGGTGTCAGCGTCCCCTTGTCGTTGTCGGCGAACTCCGCGTACGCGGAGCCCCGCGTGTAGAGGTCGATCGCGTCCTCGAGGCTGAGCTTCTCCTCGGGGAACCAGCCGCCCTTCGGTCCACCCTCCGTGAACTCGCGGGTCACGGCAGCGTAGAGACCCAGGCGCGGGTCCAGCGGCTCGACGAACCAGTCGGTCCCGAACGCGACCGGGATGCTCCGCGATGTGAACGAGCGGAAGTTGTAGGCGTGGCGGCAGCGCTCGCGGCCGATGCGCTTCTCGGCCCAGTGCATGTCGTCGATGCAATGGGACGGCTGGATCGAAGCGATGACGCCCAGCGCGCGGTAGCGAGCCAGGTCCTGTTCCCGCACGACCTGGGCGTGCTCGATGCGGAAGCGCCGGTCGCGCGGGCCGTTCTTCGTCGCGGCCTTCTCGAACGCGTCGAGCACGAGCGCGTTCGCGCGGTCTCCGATGGCATGGACCGCCAACTGGAAGCCGGCGGCGTCCGCCTCGAGAATCATCCTCTCGAGCTCGGCCACCGGGTACAGCAGCAGGCCGCTGGTCTTCGGATCGTCGGCGTAAGGCTCGAAGAATGCCGCGGTCCCCGCGCCCATCGAGCCGTCGGCGAGGATCTTCAGGGCGCCCAGCCGGATCCAGTCGTCCCCCAGGCCGCTGCGAATCCCGGCGGCCTTCAATGGCGCCAGGGCTTGGATGTAGCGCCAGACGTACAGGCGTGCGGTCAGATCGCCCTTCGCGCGCAGCTCCTGGTACGTGGGCAGCGCATCCACGGCCGAGTTGTCCTGGATCGTCGTCACGCCGACGCGCGCGGCCTCCTTGAGCGCGGCCCGCGCGGCTCGGAGGTTCATGTCGCGCGTCGCCTCGGGCACGGCCGCCCACATGAGGGCCTGGGCCTTGTCCTTCAAGACCCCGGTCGGCTCCCCCGCTGCATCGCGCACCAGCGTCCCGCCGTCTGGCTCCCGGCTGTCGCGCGTGATGCCGGCGAGCCTCATCGCCACGCCGTTCGCGAGGGCCATGTGCCCGTCGAGCCGGCTGACGAAGACCGGGTTGTCGGGCGTCACCGAGTCGATCAGCCGGCGCGTGGGCAGCGCCTTGCTCGGCCACGCCTCGTGGTCCCAGTTGCCCTGCAGGATCCAAGCGCCCGTTGGCAGCGTCTTCGCGTAGTCGCCGAGGCGCTTTGCGAAGTCCGCCTCGTCCTTCGCGGGCCGCAGGTCGACGGACAGCAGCCCGAAGCCGCCGTCCAGAAAGTGGACGTGGGCGTCGTTGAAGCCGGGGAGGACCAGCCGGCCCCGAAGCTCGATGACCTTGGTGGCCGGTCCCGTCACGGCCTTGACCACGGTCTCGTCGCCATAGGCGAGCACGCGCTCGCCGCGCAGCGCGATCGCGGTGCCTTCGGGCAGCCCCTTGCCAGCCCAGATACGGCCGCCGCGAAGCACCAGATCTGCGCTGAGCTCGGCGGCAGTCAGCGGAAGCGTCATGCCCAGGACCAGGGCCAGCCAGCTCGCCACGCGTGCATGTGTGGACTCCGCTCGATTCATACCACCTTAAGGACCACGAGTGTCATGTCGTCGTGTTGTGCCGCGTCGCCCACGAAGACGCGGATGGCGGCGAGGATGCGCTCCTTCAGCTCTTCGCTCGTGAGCGACTCGCTCTCTTCCAGGATATCGCGCAGGCGCTGCTCGCCGAACAGCTCGGAACGGCCGTTCATGGCCTCGGAGAGCCCGTCGGTGAAGAACAAGAAGATGTCGCCCGAAGTCAAGGGCGCCTCCGCCTCCTCCAGGATCTCCTCGAAGCGCTCGCCGCGGTCGAGGCCGAGGCCGAGGCCCGGTGGGGTCAGGACTCTCGTCCGCCCCGTCAGCGCTTCCAGGTGCAGGATCGGATTGTGGCCGGCGCGGGCGTAGCGGACCTTGCCGGCCGCCGTGTCCACGATCGCGTAAGTCATCGTGACGAACGAACGGGAATCCATGTTCGCCGAGAGGATGCGGTTGGCTTCGCACAGGAGCCGCGCCGGCGAGTCGTAGATGCGCGAGAGCGAGAGCACGAGGCCCTTGAGCTCGGCCATGTAGAGAGCGGCCGAAGTCCCCTTGCCCGAGACGTCGGCGATCAGCACGCCCATGCGCGTGTCCGAAAGCGGCAGCAGGTCGTAGTAGTCGCCGCCCACCTCCGCCGCGGGCAGGCACAGGGCCGCGATGCGAAGCCCGGCCATCGTCACCGCGTTCTGGGGCGGGAGCAGGCTCATCTGGATCTGGCGCGCAATGCGCAGCTCCTCCTCGAGCCGCTCCTTGTCGGCCGTCTGGCGCAGCAGGTCCTCG
>JAQBHI010000088.1:0-11658 GCA_032127875.1 Acidobacteriota bacterium | reverse complement strand
TCGCTCCGCGCCCGAGTGAATCGGGCGCTCCGCTGCCTTGCAGGTTGCGGGTACGGACCCATACGCACCCAGGGCCGCAAGCCGCTCCGAGCCGCGGGGGCGCCTGGCTCCAGGGAGAGCGTGCTAGGATCGCGCGCAGCGTGATGCGCCCCGGAGCCACGCGAGGCGTTGGCCGACCGCGTGGCTCGCTCTCCGTGGATCTCGGGCTCGTGGCCGTGGCGGCGAGCCTGGTGATCGTGGTGGCCCTCGGCAGCGCCCACCTCCGGCCCTACGACGCCCCGGAGCTGGATCCGAGCCCCTGGCTGCTGCCGATCTACCTGCTGCGATCCCTGGCCCGGCTCAGCGTCGCCTACTTCTTCGCCGTGCTGCTGGCCCTGGCCACGGGACATCTCGCCGCCCGCTCGCAGTTTGCGCGGCGACTGATCCTGCCGACGCTCGACGTCTTGCAGTCGATTCCGATCCTGGGCTTTTTTCCGGCGGCAGTCACGGTCTTCATTGGCCTGTTCGGCGGCTCCGCTCTCGGCGTCGAGGCGGCGGCCATCTTCCTTATCTTCACGTCGATGTTCTGGAACCTCGCCTTCGGCGTCTACGAGAGCCTGATCACGCTGCCCGAGGACGTGAAGCTCGCAGCGCAACAGTTCGGGCTGCGCGGTCCGCTGCGCTGGACGCGGCTGATCCTGCCGGCCGTGGTGCCGAGCCTCGCCTACAACTCGATCCTCTCCTGGGCGAACGGCTGGTACTTCCTGCTGGCGAGCGAGATCATAGCCGCCGGCCCGGCGCGCTACACGCTGCCTGGCCTGGGCAGTTATCTGGGCGAAGCGATCAGCGCTGGGCGGACCGACCAGTTGGTACGCGGCCTCGCGGCGCTGATCGCGACAGTCGTGGCGATGCATCTGCTGGTGTGGGGCCCGGTGGAAACCTGGGCGGAGCGTTTTCACATGGACGAGAGCGGGGATCGGCCCCGGACGCCGCGCATCGCGCGCCTGCTGGCACGCAGCCGTATCGTGCGGGGCCTGGGCCGGGCTGTCGTGTTCCCGGCGGCGCAGCAACTGCTCGGCTTCGCCGGGCGCCTCTTGGCGCTGCCCGGGCGCCTTGGACCGGTCTTCGCCGTTTCGATCGGCGTGGGCGTCCTGGGCCTGGGTGGGTGGGGCACGATTCGGGTGGCGCAGCTCTTCGCCGCGCGTCCGCTCTCGACGGAGACGATGGCGATTCCGCTGAGCCTGGCGCTCAGCTTCCTGCGCGTCAGCGCGGGGGTGGTGTTGGCGGTCGCCCTGGCCGTTCCGCTCGCCTATCTGATATTCCGTAGAGCCCGGGTGCGACAGATCGCGCTGTCGGTGCTCGAGGTGCTCGGCGCGATTCCCGCCCCGGCGTTCTTTCCGCTCATCCTGCTGGCGATGCTGCGCTTCGATTTCGGCATGAACCTCGCCTCGATCCTGCTGGTGCTGACCGGGACGTTCTTCTACGTGATGTTCAACGTGCTGTCGGGTGCCGCGGCGATCCCCAGGGAGATGAACGAGGCCGCCGCCGTGCTGGGGCTGCGGCGTGGCAACTATCTATCGCGTGTCTTCGTGCCGGCCATCCTGCCGAGCCTGGTCACGGGCTGCGTGACCGCCTGGGGCGGCGGCTGGAACGCGATCATCTTCTCCGAGTACGTGGTGGCGGGGGAGAAGACCTACTCCGTGCGCGGGATCGGGGCGACCCTCGACCGCGCCACCTGGGTCACGGGCGACTCGCAGGTGATGGTCGCCAGCCTGGGCTCGATGGTGCTGCTCGTAATCCTGGTGAATCGCCTGTTCTGGGATCCGCTCTATCAGCACGTGGCGGCGCGCTATAAGATGGACGCCTGACGCCGGATGGAGCCTCCGCCGAGATGCCCAAGGTCCAAAGCCCCGAGGTGTTGGTGCGCCTCCAGCAAGTGGAGCAGTTCTACGATCGGAAGATCCGTATTCTCGGCCCGATCGACCTCGAGATCCTGGACGGCGAGTTTCTCTCGCTGGTCGGACCCTCCGGCTGCGGTAAGAGCACGCTGCTGCGCGTGGTCTGCGGGGTGCTCAAGCCCTCGCGTGGCGAGGTTCTCGTGGGCGGTCGCCCGCACGCCGGGGTCAACCGCGGTGCGGCGATGGTGTTCCAGTCCTTTGCGCTGTTCCCGTGGCTGAGCGTCGTGGAGAACGTCGCGGTCGGGCTCGAGGCGCGCGGCATCGGGCTGCGCGAGCGCGTGAAGAAGGCCGAGAAATACATCGATCTCGTGGGCCTCTCCGGGTACGAGCGGGCGCTTCCCAAGGAGCTCTCACGGGGCATGAAACAACTGGTTGGGCTGGCCCGAGCGCTTGCCGTGGAGCCGGAGCTGCTGTGCATGGACGAGCCGTTTTCCGCGCTGGACGTGCTGACGGCTCGCAACATGCGCGAGCTGGTGCTGGACCTGTGGGGCTCCCCCGAGGTGTCGACCAAGGCGATCCTGCTGGTCACGCACAGCATCGAAGAGGCGGCGGCCATGTCGGATCGCGTGGTCGTGCTGAAGGCCAATCCCGGTCGTGTCGCGGAGTCGCTCGATCTGCGTGGCCTGGTGCGGCCGAGGCGCGCGGGTTCGCCCGAGGTAGGCGAGATTGTGGACCGCATGTACACCCTGCTGGCGTGAGATAAGGGAAGGGAATGCCCGGAGTGCCGCTGGAACCGCTGCCGCACGCCCCGATCGGGATGGTGCTGGGACTGCTCGAACACCTGCATGAGGTCCCCTCCGGCCGGGAGGACCTCTACAAGCTGGGTGGACCGCTCGGGCTCGAGTTGGACGACCTGCTGCCGGTCACAGAGGCAGCCAAGCGCCTGGGCTTCGTGCGCGTCCACGCCGGCGACATCGAGCTCACCGTGGCAGGCCGCAGCACTGTCGAGGCCGAGGAGAAGGAGCGCAAACACCGGATCCGGGACCGCATCCTGAGCCTGCCGCTGGTGGCCGAGATCCACGACGCCGCGCAAGCCGGCAGCGGTCGAGTCGCCAAGCAGGACTTCCGAGACCGCCTCCACGATCATTTCTCGCCACAAGAGGCCGAGCGCCAGATGACCACGGCGCTCAACTGGGCCCGCTACGGCGAGGTCTTCGACTTCGATCCCGATGCCGAGGAGTTCTTCCTGCCGCCCGCGGAATAGCCGGCAGCTTCCCGCCATGCATCGCCTGATCGTGTGGATCCAGCAGGTCGCCGTTCCGGTGCTTGGGGCCCCGGGGGTTTTTCTCGCCGCCTTCCTGGACTCGTCCTTCCTGAGCCTGCCGGAAATCAACGATTTGCTGGTGGTGACGTCGGCGGCCTCCAACCCCGAGCGCGGCTGGCTGTTCGCGCTCACGGCGACGCTTGGCTCGGTGGCGGGTTGCTCCGTGCTGTGGTGGATCGGCTGGAAGGGTGAAGAGGGTCTGCTCGAGAAGCGCTTTGGCGTACACCGCGTGACGAAAGCACGCGAGGCGTTCCATCGCTGGGACTTCCTGGCGCTCGCCGTGCCGGCGCTCCTGCCACCCCCGATGCCGTTCAAGATCTTCGTGATCGCGGCCGGTGTGTTCGGCTTCTCGTTCCGCCGCTTCGTGGCGACCCTGCTCGTGGCGCGCGGGCTTCGCTACGCGGCCTGGGCCGCGGTCGGCATCTGGTACGGCGATCGGGCCATCGCTGTGTTCGCGGATGTGGACCGCTGGATGTCGGCGCGGCTGCCGTTCTTGCTGGTCGCGGCGCTGGCGGCGCTCTTGGGCTGGCTCGGCTGGCGACGGCGGCGCCGCTCGCGGGCGGAAGCCCCGGTCTAGTCTGATATCATGCGAGACATGAACAGGTCGCGACTCGCCACGCTGTGCGTGATGATGCTGGCCGGCGGGACGCTGGCGGGCGGCCTGTTTGGCGGCCGGGTGCTGGCTGGCAACAGCCGGCTGTCTGAGCAGCTCCGCGTGTATACCGCGATCATGGGGACGGTCGAGGATCAGTACGTGGACGAGGTGAAGGCGGATCGACTCGTGGCCGCCTCGATTCGCGAGATGCTGCGCAGCCTGGACCCGCACTCGAACTTCCTCGAGACCAAGGAGTACTCGACGCTGCAGGAGCGTCAGAAGGGTTCTTACTACGGCCTCGGGATCACGGTCCAGACGGTGGACGGCAACATCACAGTGGTCTCGCCGTTCGAGGGCACGCCCGCGCATCGGCTGGGGATCCGGGCTGGCGACGTGATCAGCCGGATCGGCGAGGAAGACGCGCGGGGCATGACGATCGACGACGCCGTCAAGCGTCTGCGCGGTCCCAAGGGCACCCCAGTCCAGATCACGATCGTGCGTCAGGGCTACGAAACGCCGCTGGAGTTCACGGTGGTGCGCGACGAGATCCCCCTGCATTCGGTCCCGTACTTCTTCATGGCAACAGCCACCACCGGTTACGTGCGCCTCACCGATTTCAACGAGACCACGGCCTGCCGCCCGAGCGACGGCGCCGAGTGCGAGCGCGAGCTCGAAAAGGCGTTGCGCAAGCTCAAGGAACAGGGCGCCACCGGCTACGTCCTGGACATCCGCGACAACCCCGGCGGCCTGCTCGACCAGGCCTTCGCGGTCTCGAACGTGTTCCTGAAGAAGGGTCAGTTGGTCGTCTACACGCGCGGGAGGAACAAGCGCGACGAGTCGAACTACATCACGGAAGAGGAAAGCCCCTACGCCCTGGCGCCGCTGGTAGTGCTGGTTTCGCGCCACAGCGCGAGCGCCTCGGAAATCGTGGCTGGCGCGATCCAGGACCATGACCGGGGCCTGACTGTGGGAGAGACGACCTTCGGCAAGGGTCTCGTCCAGACGATCATGCCGCTGCGCAACGTGCGCGGCTATGCCCTCGCCCTGACGACCGGCCGCTACTACACGCCCTCGGGTCGCTCGATCCAGCGGGACTACGGTTCGACCGCGCTCGAGGACTACTTTGCTCCCCGCGACCGCAAGCCTTGCGAGCACGGCGCCGGTGAGCCCAAGCTGACCGACGCGGGCCGCAAGGTTTACGGCGGCGACGGCATCACTCCAGACTACTGCGTCGAGGCGCCGGAAGCGTCGAAGTTCGTCTCACACCTGATCGCGCGCCAGGCCTTCGTGGGCTTCTCGGGCAACTTCTCCGCCGCAGAGGGAACGGGGATCGCCAAGATCTCCGGAACCGGGTCCCGCTCCGAGGCGGTGTCCAGGAAGGTCAAGGTCGTCAGCCGTGACTTCAAGTCCGACGATCTCGTGTTGACCGATTTCCGCGCCTATCTCGACGAGCGCAAGATCCGCTACAAGCCCGAGGAGCTGGCGGCCAACCGTCAGGAGATCGATCGCGAGATCGAGGAGGAAGTGCTGCGCCAGGTGTTCGGCGAAGGCGAGGCGCGACGTCGCAGCATGGCCTGGGACCCGCAGGTACAGAGGGCGCTCGACCTCATCGGCAAGGCCGAAACGCTAGTGAAGGAGCCGCAGAAGTTCATCGCGGAGCGCGAGGCCCAGGAGCGCGTGGCGTCTTTGGCCGAGCCGCGCTAAGCTTTCGCGACTTGCTTCCAGGGGGCTAACTCATGTTTTCGCGGATCGGCCGCTTCTTCAAGGCCATCGTCAATGCAATCCTCGGTGAGGCCGAGGGCCAAATCCCGGTCTCGATGCTGGAGGAGTCCGTCCGCGAGATGCTGGAGAGCCTGCGCGCGCTGCGGGAGGCGGCGGCCACCACGATCGCCTTCGAGACGCGCGCGAAGCGTGAGCTCGATGCCCAGAACCAGCGCTCACGCAGCCTCGAGAAGCAGGCCGAGGAGGCCCTCGCTGCCGGGAACGAGAAGCTCGCCCGGCGTGCCCTGCAGCTGCAGGTCGAGGTGCGCAACACGCGCGAGCTGGCCGAGCAGACCCACAAGGCCTCCAGGCTGCGCGCCGACAACGCCCGCGCCAAGCTGAAGGTCGAGGAAGAGCGCGTGCAAGGCAAGATCCGCAAGCTGGGCGAGCTCAAGGCGATCAACGAGATGAACCGGGCCCAGGCGAAGATGCAGGCGATCACCGACGAGTACAACATCGACGGCGCGCTGAACGTCTTCGACAAGACCGCGAGCAAGATCCAGGAGCATGCCGACAAGCTTTCGGCGATGGATACGATCGCGGTCTCGGAAGGCGAGGAACTGGATCGGCAGCTCAGCCAGATCAGCCAGAAGAGCGAAGTGGACGCAGCGCTGGATGCCCTCAAGGCCAAGCTCGCGGGTGCCTCGACTGCCGCGCTTGACGCCCCGGCCAAGGCCAAGGAGAAGATCTCCTCAGCCTTCGACGAAAAATAGCGAAAACCCCCGGGTTCCGCGTTAGAATCGGGGGTTCATGCCTGACAGAATCGCTGCGCGGGGCGTCCGCGTCCACAACCTGAAGAACATCGACGTGGACATCCCCACCCGGAAGCTCGTGGTGGTGACCGGCGTGTCCGGCTCCGGCAAGAGCAGCCTGGCGTTCGATACCCTCTATGCCGAGGGCCAACGGCGCTACGTCGAAAGCCTGTCCGCCTACGCCCGTCAGTTCCTCGAGCGCATGGAGCGACCCGACGTAAGCTCGCTCGACGGGCTGTGCCCCACCATCGCGCTGCGCCAGCGGACCCCTTCACGCAACCCGCGCTCGACGGTGGCGACAGCGACCGAGATCCACGACCACCTGCGTGTCCTGTTCGCTCGCCTCGGCCGGACGCTGTGCGCCGATTGCGGCACCGAGGTGGCGCGCGACACGCCCCAGTCCACGGCGGACCGGCTGCTGGGTCTGGCAGAGGGTACGCCGTTGCTGATCGGTTTTCGAGCCGCGCGCGGCGGAACCCCGCTGAGCGACCTGTTCGACAGCTTCCGAAAGCGAGGCTACGGTCGGCTGCTCGTCGGCACAGAGGCCGTGCGACTCGAGGAGGTCGATCCGGCCAGGGTTCAGGCTGACGAGTTCGTGGTGGTGGTGGTGGACCGGACGCCGGTTCGGCGGGATGCACGGGAGCGAATCGTGGACTCCGTGGAGGCCGCCTTCAGCGCGGGTGGTGGTCTCGCCGAAGTCCAGCCGGCCGACGGGTCTCGGCTGCGTTTCTCGGACCGCTTCGAGTGCGCGCGTTGCGGGCGTGCGTACGAAGAGCCGGAACCGCGACTGTTCTCCTTCAACAACCCGAAGGGCGCCTGCGCGACCTGCCACGGCTTCGGCAACCTGATCGAGATCGACCGCGACCTGGTCGTGCCGGACAAGTCGCGGACACTTGCCGAGGGCGCCATCGAGCCCTGGAACAAACCACACTATCGAGCCTTTCAGGTCGAGCTCAAGAAGTTCGCCCGCCGACGCGGCATTCCCACGAAGGTGCCCTGGCAAGACCTCCCGGAGGAGTACCGTCGCCTGGTCATCGAGGGCGAGGACGGCTACCAAGGTGTCGTCGGGTTCTTCCGCTGGCTCGAAGCCAAGAAATACAAGGTTCAGGTGCGGGTGCTGCTGAGTCGCTACCGCGGCTACCAGAGCTGCCCCGCCTGTCACGGAGCGCGCTTGCGGCCCGAGGCCTTGCGGGTCACGCTCGGCGGGTTGAACCTGAGCGACGTGTCGCGGATGACCGTGGCTGGCGCTCGGCGTTTTCTGCGCGAGCTGCCGCTCGTCGATTCCGAAAGGGTAGTGGCGGCGAAAGTGGTGGCCGAGATCGACCGGCGACTCGGCTTCCTCGAGGACGTCGGTCTCCGCTATCTCACGCTCGAACGCGCCTACGGCACGCTCTCGGGTGGCGAAGCACAGCGCATCGCCCTCGCGACCTCGCTCGGCACTGGTCTCGTGGGCACGCTCTACATCCTCGACGAGCCCTCGGTGGGGCTTCATCCGCGCGACACGGCACGCCTGCTGGGCCTCCTGAAGGGGCTGCGCGACCAGGGCAACACAGTGCTGGTCGTCGAACACGATCGCGACATCGTGAGCCAGGCGGACTACGTCGTGGACCTGGGCCCTGGTGCCGGGGAGCAGGGCGGGCGGGTGGTGTTTCAGGGAACCGTTCCCGAGCTGCTCGAGGACGGCCGCGGGCTCACCGGCAAGTTCCTGCGCGGTGAGCTGTCGATCGGTGTTCCCGCGAAGAGGCGACGTGGCAACGGTCTCGAACTCACGATCCGTGGCGCGCGAGCCCACAATCTCCAGGACGTGAGCGCGCGCATTCCGCTGGGGGCCTTGACCTGCATCACGGGCGTCTCGGGATCGGGCAAGTCGACGCTGGTCCATGACGTCCTGTGCGCCGCACTGCTGGGCCGGCGAGGGGGCTGGGAGAAGCCGGCCTGCGACCGTCTGGAGGGCGCGGAATTCGTCGAAGACGTGGTCGTCGTCGACCAGTCGCCGATCGGGCGCTCGCCACGCTCCAACCCGGTCACGTACCTGAAGGCCTTCGACGCCATTCGCGAGCTGTTCGCGGCGACGCGCGAGGCGGAGGCGCGCGGCCTCAGCTCCGGCCACTTTTCTTTCAACGTCCCCGGCGGGCGCTGCGAGACCTGCTCGGGCGACGGGCAGGTACGGGTGGACATGCAGTTCCTGGCGGACGTCTTCCTGGTCTGCGACATCTGCGGTGGGCGGCGCTTTCGTCCCGAGGTGCTCGAGGTGCGCTATCGGGGGAAGACGATCCACGATGTGCTCGAGATGACCGTACGCGAGTCGATCCACTTCTTCACTGCCCAGCCGCGCCTGCGCAAGCGCCTCAAGGCTCTCGAAGAGATCGGGCTCAGCTACCTGCGGCTGGGGCAGCCGGCCACGACGCTGTCGGGCGGCGAGGCGCAGCGGGTGAAACTGGCGCTCCACCTGTTGCGAAAGCCCGGCGAGCGGGTCCTGTACGTCCTCGACGAGCCGACCACCGGCCTGCACATGGCCGACGTGAGCGAGTTGCTCGGCTGCTTCCGCCGCCTGTTGGAGGCGGGCGCGACGCTGGTGGTCATCGAACACAACATGGACGTGGTGAAGCAGGCCGATTGGGTGATCGACCTGGGGCCGGAGGGCGGCGCCGAGGGCGGCCGCCTGGTCTTCCAGGGAACTCCGGAGGCGCTCGCGGGCCAGTCCGCGGGCCTCACCGCCCGACCACTGCGCGAGGCCCTTGCCGGCGCCAGCGTGCCGGTTGGGGCGGAGCGTTGATCGGTCGGGTCCGTCTGGTATCATCCGCCGGAGGCGGAGGTGAGATGAGAAAGGCCCTGACGGCCGTCGCCGTGGCGACCCTTGTTGCGATTTCCGGCGCCTCGCAGGCCGCCTCATCCTTCGACGATCTCGTCGCCAACCTCAAGAGCCCCAACGTCCGTACCCGGCTCGATGCCGCCAGCGCGCTGGGCAAGACGCGCCGGGTGGAGGCCGTCACACCGCTCGCCGACGCCATCCGCTCCGAGCCCGAGGCCAAGGTGCGTCAGGAGCTAGTGCGGGCCTTGCGCAATCTGCGCGACCTGAACGCGGTCGCGGCACTGGTGGCGGCGATGTCCGACGTCGAAGCGGCCGTCCGCGAAGAGGCGCTGAGTACGCTGGTGGAACTGTATGGCGACCGCGAACGCCAGGGCGCCGTCTCGAGGTTCTTGCAGATGTTTTCCGACGAGTACGACCAGCCCGCCCCGGGGCCGTTTACGACGGTCGACCCGTCGGTGTACCGCGCGATGGCCCAGGCGCTGCGCGACGAGAAAAAGGAAATCCGCGAAGAGGCCGCTTTCGCGATCGGGATCCTCGACGGGCGCTCGGTGACGGCCGACCTCGTTTTCGCGCTGCAGGACACCGAGGCGGCGGTGCGTGGGGCCGTCGCCACTTCGATCGGGAGGGTGGGAACGCTCGTCGATGGGCAGCAGCTGATTCCGTTGCTCGCCGACGAGAACGCCGCGGTCCGGAACCGCGTTCTCCAGGCCATTGGCTCGCTGCGTGTGCAACAGGCCGGACCGGCGCTTCGCGAGATGTTCGAGGCGAACCGCCGCAAGGAGTCGGCTGTCAGGATTCTCGACACCCTGAGCAAAGTCGGCGACCCAGCGCAGGCGGAGCTGTTCCGCGAGATCGTGAGGGAGCCGGACCCGGAGAAGAAGCGGCTGGCGATCGAGGGCCTCGGACGTGTCGCCGATGCGTCGATGCTGTCGGCCTTCAAAAAGGATTTCCAACGTGAGCGCAACGACGACCTGCGCCTCGCCTACAGCTATGCGCTGGTTCGCCTGGGCGATCGCGATTTTCTCGACAGCATCGTACTAGGCTTGAGTTCGGCCACGGCCGGCAGGCGTTGCCGAGGCTACCTGCTCGAGCTTGGGCCTTCGGTTCTTTCCGACATCTACCCCTATCTCAACGACCAGGACGCCAACATTCGCTCCGAGCTGTGCGACATCATCGGAGCCTTGGGGGATGATGCGTCGATCGGCTGGCTGGAGCCGCTCGTGAAGGACCCGAGCCCGAAGGTTGCGGATCGCGCGAACCGGGCTATCGAGCGGCTGAGACGGCAAGGCAGCACCATGGAGAGTCGCTGCTGAAGCGCCTCACGCTGCTCGTCGCGGTGCTCGGCGCGGCTTCCTGCAAGGGCAAGGCGCCGGATACGGCTGCGAGCGCCAGCGTGTCGAATAGCGCGCCCGCGCCGGCAGGCTCAGCCGCGCGGCGGGGGGCGCAGGCGCTGCTGGAGCAGGGTCAGCTCGACGAGGCGTTGGCCCGAATCGACGCCTCGGCGGGCGACGCCGACAGCCTGGCCCTGCTCGGAGCGATCTGGGCCAAGAAGGCCGAGGCGGCGCCGCTTCCGACACCACCCCCAGCTCCACCTGGGGCGAAGCGTGGCGCGCAGCCGCCGGCACCAGCCTTCAAGGACGAGGAGCTGGCGGCCCTCGACTTCTTCGAGCAGGCGCTGGTTGCCCAGCCGGGCCACGCTCGCGCGTCGCTGGCGCTCGCCGAGTTGCTCGCACCGCATGCCCTGCGCCGCCACGATCTGGGCCAGGCGGCCCAGCGCAAGAAGGGAGCACGCGCAGCACCGGAGCCGCTCGCAATCGGGCCCGATTTCGGCGCCGAGCGGGTGATCCAGGCGTACAAGGCGGCCGTGGTTGGGAGCCCGGCGGCGAAGGACCCTCCCGAGAGGCTCTTCGCATTCTCGGTGCGCGTGGGCCGATTGCTGGATGCCGAATGGGCGCTGGAGCAATTGGTAGAGCGCGACAAGGAAAACCCGGCCCCCCTGATCCGCTACGGTGACTTCCTGGCCCAGCAAAAAAAGGATACCCGGGCGGCCATCGACCGCTATCGCCAGGCGCTGATCTGGCGCCCGGACGACGAGGAGACACTGGCAAAGATCGCGGACATCTCCATCGCAGAGGGTATCGAGGCCTACAACAAGAACCATTACGGTGTCGCCCAGGCCCGCCTGCTGGAGGCCCGGAAGTTCGTTCGCAACCCGAATTCGCCCCAGGGCCTGCGCATCAGGGACTATCTCGCGAAGCTCGGCTCGATCCGCCAGAATCCTAGATAACTCGGGGGGGGGTACGGAGCCATGCACCCCCCCCGCCCTTGGGGCTCCCCCCCAGCCGCTCCGCGCCAGAATGAATCTGGCGCTCCGCCCAGCAGACCAGTGGCACGGGGTCATGCACCGCCCCGCCCTTCGGGCTCCCCCCCAGCCGCGCCGCGCCAGAGTGAATGGCCATGGCCTTTGGCCACCCGCGGAGAATGAAAGTTTCGTAGACTTGGCGCGGCCGGGTGAAGGTCGAGCTGATATTGGTGCC
>JAQBHI010000087.1:0-4262 GCA_032127875.1 Acidobacteriota bacterium | reverse complement strand
ACGCGCTACATCATGGGCTGTCGTCCGCACGGCCGGGACATTGACTGTGCCGTCCAGACGCAGCGAGCGTGCGCCTACTGCGACGCGATCGGCATGGGCGAGTACGCTGACGGGCAGCTTCGCTGCGGGTGCCCGGTGCGGAACGAGTGCAAGCCGCCCGGCGACGAGCCGCAGAACTTCAAGTGCGGGGAGCGGGTGGCCTGCGAGGCGTACCTGACCGGCGGCACGATCCTCGAGGCGCGACCCGGGTCGGGAGCGGCGTGCGAGTTCGCGCACGGCAACCCGTTCATGTTCAAGCCGAGCGACGGGAACTGTCGCCTCTGCGGTGAGAACGGGACGACCTACAACGGTGAGCGCCTGGGCTGCGGGGGGTGGTATTGATGCAGCGCCTTGTCCGGCTTCCACTCGACGGCCCCGCCCTGATCGTCGCGGCGCTCCTGTTCGCGCTCGCGGCCTTCGTGCTGCTCGGGGCGGCGTTCGGGCAGACGAAGGATCCCGGCGGCTGCGACATCCCGCGCGCCTGGGGTCGTCTGGTGCAGGTGTTCCCCGAGGGCCGCAGCTTCACGCTCGCGCTGGAGGCGGAGGACGGCACGATCCGCTTCCTGACGTGGGCGCGCTGCGATCTGCTCGCAGTCGGCCAGCGCGTAGCCGGCGGGGAGCCAAAGCGCCGATGAGCTATTACGGCAACCCTTACGGTGGCTTCCAGCCAGCCGCGCCCGATGCGGCCGAGACGCTCGCGCGCCGAATCGACGCAGCCGTGGCCGCCATCTCGAAGGATCGCGTGGGCGTGTTCCTTGCCAACATAGACCGCACGCGCGCCACAGCCGCCGTGGCGATCCGCGTCGGGGATCGGGTCAAGATACTGGCCGAGGTGCGGAAGCCCTACGACAGACAATTTGAAGCCTCGGCCGGTGTCCGCGTGGACCTTGGGCTGGTGCACCGCGCCCCGCCGCCACCGCAGCGGCTCACGATGTCCGACTACTACGATGCGCTGCGGGCCACACGCGAAGGGCTCGCGCCAAACTCCTCGGCTCGCGCGCTCGTCAAGGCACTGGCGCTGCGCCTCGGATGGGGCGAGCCGTACCTCGACGGGGGCCGGTGGTTCGCGTGAGCGTCGAACGGTGCACGCGCTGCAAGAAGCCGCGCGGGCTAGCGTCGTTCATCGTAGACGGCGAGGGGCCGCTTTGCGCGGAGTGCGTCGGGTCGGGCGGGAAGGAAAAGCTCCGCGAAACCACGAGCGCCGTGCGCCGCTGGTTCGGCAAGATCACAGGCAAGGACCGTGGCGAAGAAGCCTGATCCCGACCCCGTGGCCGACGCGCTGGGGCAGCTCGGCGCGCCGTGGTACGTTCGGCTCGGATGGAAGGCGAAAAAGGGGGCGATCATGAACGGCGTTCTAAAGTTCCTCGACGGCACGCTGGGCAAGAACTGGAAGCGGGTCGGGTTCGGCGTGGTGTTCATCCTGCTGCTGCTGGAGCGGGCTGCCGAGATCCTGTTCGGGTTCAGCATCCCGCTGCTCCACCAGGCGCTCTCCGTGGTGTCGGTGTATCTGGGCTCGGCGCACGCCGACGCGCCGGCTGCGATCGACGAAGGGGCGAAGCAGATTCCAGCAATCATCGCGGCGCTGACCACGGGCGTCATGGGCTTGATCGCCCTGCTCCAGCCGATGCTGCGGTGGCTGCTCTCGCGGCCGAAGGCTTGACGGGGGCGATAGCCTAACGTCGAAGGCAGACGACCCCCGTCGTCCCCCAGGGCGCGGCGCGGCCGCACAGAGGCCCATGGCGGATTCGGACGCGGGTTCGGCCGCAGACGGGAGGACCCGCTGGGCGTGCTGAGTCGGATTCTAGATTCGTTTCGCGCGCCGGCCCCGCTGCCGCCCGCCGCGAACGAACTGCCGGTGGTCGAGAGCTGGCTGGTGGGCCGGCCACAGGCCCAAGAGCAGTTCGACCTACGCAAGCTGATCGACGAGGGATACCGCCGAAACGTGGTGGTCTATTCGTGCGTCAACGAGGTGGCCCAATCCGTTCCGTCGGCGCGGCTGTACTTGCGAGATCGCGTGACGCAGGAGGAGGTCAAGGAACACCCTATTCTGGACTTGATCGCGCGGCCAAACCCCGAAAGCGGGTGGTACGAGCTATGCGAGCGCGCCCTGATTCACCTGCAGACGGCGGGGGTGGGCTACATCCACAAGCTGCGCAACGGCTCGGGCGAGCCGGTGGGGATGGAGACGATTCGCCCTGATCGACTGTTCCCGCTCCCGAGCGCCCTGGGCCGAGTCGAGGAGTACGAATACCGCCTGTCGGGACAGGCTGCCGGAAAAGGCCAGCGCGTGCCGGCGTCGGACGTGATCGCGCTGCGACTCTACGATCCCACCAACGATTACCTCGGCCTGTCGCCGCTGATGGTGTGCGCGGTGTGGGGCGACATTGATTGGGATGCGGCGATCTACCTGCGGGACTTCTTCACCAACGGCGCGATGCCGCTCGGCTTGCTCAAGCTCAAGTCTCCCCGAGTCACCCAGGCTGATCGGATGCGCGTTCAGGCCGAGTGGCGTGAAACCTACGGGCGGGGCGACGGCACGGGCAAGTCTCGGTGGCACGACTTGGCCGTGATCGGGGCAGAAGCCGAATTCGAGCGCGTAGGCTCCGAGCCCGCACAACTGCGGATGGATTCACTGTGGGGAATGAGCGAGTCGCGGATCTGCGCCGCCTACGGCATCCCGCCCATCGTGGTCGGGGTCAAGGTCGGCCTGCAACACGCGACGTATTCCAACTACAAGGAAGCCCGCGGGTCCTTGTGGAGCGAGACGCTGGTCCCGATCACGCGGCGCGTGGCGGAAGCCTTCACGCGCGGGCTGTGCTCTGAGTGGGACGACCGGCTAGAGCTTGCGTTCGACTACGACTCGGTGGCCGAGCTGCAGGAGGATCTCGACAAGCGGTCCGACCGTGCGATCAAACTGTGGTCCTCGGGTCTAGCGCGGCGCAACGAGGCGCGGGTGATGGCGGATCTGGAGGAGGAAGGCGAGGACTTCGTGTTCGAGCCGTCGGCGGGCAAGATGCTGGCCGTCGAGGGTGGGGTCATCGTGCGCCCCGAACCGCCGCCGCCCCCCTCGCCGCTGATGCTTCCACCGGCCGCGCCCCCGCGTCAGCTTCCATCGGGCCAGCCACAGCCGGACGACGGCCCCAAGCCGCCCGAGCCACAGGGCACGAGCGCACGCGAGGTACTGGGCATCGGTGCGAGCCCGGCCGAAGCAGAGGAACTGATCGCAGAGGAGACGGAGGCGATGGGCGAGGCGTTCGACGCCGCCGTCCGCGCAGCGGTTCGGGCCTCGGACACCGAAGCGCTCAAGACTGCGCTGGCGGCTGGCTCGCGCGCGCGAGCCGAGCAGGCCGTGGCTACCAAGGAGTTCGGGGATCGGTACGGCCGCGAGCTTCAGGACCACCTCGCACGAGTGGCGACGGCGGCGCAGCGAGTCCACCTCCAGCACCATCTGGGCGGGGACCGCGAGGAGCACGCCCTGCGAGACTTGCCCGCCAAGATCAGAGACGCGATCACGTCCCGCGTCACGAGAGAGGCGCGACGCTTTTCCAAGGAAGCCCGGCAAGTGGTCCGCCGCGAGATCATGGCCGTTCTGCGCGGGGCGCAGGAGGCGGTGTCGCCGCAGTCCATCGTGGCGTCCATCGGCCTATCGGCCCGCCAGGGCGAACTGCTCGCCCGTGCGCGGCAGCGTCTCGTAGGCGACGGCGCCAAGGGCAACCGCCTTCTTCGAGAGCTGGACAAGTTCCGCGTGAAGCTGCTGCGCGAGCGGTCCGAAGCCATCGCGGCCCACGAGACGCGCGTGGCGGCGGCGCTCGGCCAGCGCGCGGCCTGGGAGCGCATGATCGCGGACGGTACGCTGCGCGGCGGTCGTCGACACTGGCACAAGATGTGGGTCAAGACCTCGGCGGCCGAGGAGCCGATCTGCGAGGAGCTGGACCGCCAAGAGGTGCGTCTGGATCAGAACTTCGAGGCCGACGGCGAGGAGTACGAGGCTCCCCCAGACCCGCATCCGGGCTGCCAGTGCACCATCGTGCTGGTGGAGGTGTCGTGAGCGCTTCGGCCTGGGTGCCCCCGCAGGAAAGGCTCTTCTTCGAATGATGAGGAACAGCGCCGAAATCATCGCCATCGTTATCGCAGCCGTTGGGGCCTACAGGCAGCCAGAGGACGCCGGGATGCCGTTGCTGCCCCAAAGCTGGCTGCCGTTGGTGAACACGGTCATTCTGATC
>JAQBHI010000086.1:0-11964 GCA_032127875.1 Acidobacteriota bacterium | reverse complement strand
GGCGTAGCCGCTTGGCACATCCTCGCCGGAGCTCAGCCCTATCACGACCTAGGGCCTCGGCACTGCGCCCACCTCGCCGGAGATCGCCTGCGCCGACACTACGTCCGACGCCTCCGCGATCTCGGCTTCAACGTGACCCTGGAGGCAGCTGCCTGAACCAACCCGCCCCGCCGTGCGCCACCCTCTTTCTGGTTAATCTGGCGCTGCGCTGCCAACGGACCCGTGGGCCTCGAAAACCGCGCCTCGTGCGCGCCTCGCTACCGAGCGGCGTCGAGGGTGAAGAGAAGGGTCACCGAGACGGCGAGGGCGAGGCCCACGAGTGGCGCCTCGCGCAGCCCCACTGCGTCCGCCGAGAAGGTGGCTAGCAATAACGCGAACACCGCCAGCGGGTAGCCTCGAGGTGCTCTTGCCAGCAGCGCCGGAAACGCCGGACCCGCCGGCGCGACAGGTCGCGCGAAGCGCAGTACGAGCAGCGCGGCGAGCAACACCCCGGCGACCCAGCCGCCGCGGCCCACGAAGTGGTCCTCCACGCCGAGGCCGCGCCACAGCAGGCCGACGATCACCAGGGCCGCGATCGAGGCCGCCGCGAGCAGGCCGCGCCGCGCCGCGCTTGCCAGCAAGGACGCCGGGCCGAAGCTGGGGGCCGCAGCTCCCCACGCGTAGCTGCCGACGATGATGCCCCAGCCCACGAAGTTGCCGATGGGAACCCCGAGCCACGGGCCGGGCGGCGTCCAGCGCCAGAGCCCCGCCCGCAACGCCACAGGCTCCACCAGCAGGTCCAGGCTGGTTGCGAGCACGGCAGCAGCAGCGGCGCCCGTGAGCCGAGCCGTGAACCCCAGCCGACCCGCCAGCGCGATCGCCGCCGGGATCACGGCGGCCCAGACGGCCGCCACGGCCAGTGGCACGCCGCCCGGCGCCACGCGCCAGGCGTCGGCGTAGGCGTGCGACGCAAACACCCGGATCGCCACCGCTTCGAGGGCGTAGCCGTAAGCGACGAGTGCCAGGAACTCGACCCCCGCGCGCCGCAACCCGAACGCCGCTTCGAGCAGCAACAGGGCCAGGAGCGCCGCGAGAGGGGCCGCCAGGAACTCGTGTGCCCAGACCGGCAGCGCCGTCATGGCGCGGGTCGCTCCGCGAACTCCGCGATGCCGTAAGCGACCCGCCCGAGCGCCTCGTAACGCGTGAAGTTCTCGCGCAAGACGAGCGCGTAGGGCGAGCCCGCCAGATGGCGCAGCGGCCGGCGCTCGAGTTCGACGGGAATTCTCAGCGAGCGTTGCCGCGTGCCGCGCAGCGCAAGCCGCTCGCCGGTTTCGGTGTGAACCTCGAGCTCGAGGCGCCCAAAGCCAGGCTCGTGAGCGCACTCCACGCGGGTGATGGCGAAGATGCGACCCTCGCGCCACACGAAGCCGCCGGCAAGGCGCCGGCCGTTCACGCTGGCGGCCAGGGCGTGCAGCGTCAGATCGTCGCCGAAGCGCACCGTGAACAGCTTCCAATGATCCGCGGCGGACCAGTCGCGCAGGCCCCAGGAATGGTCGCGACTGCCAGTCGCTTCGAGCCAAAGTCGCTGCCCATCGAGCCTCACGTGGCCGCGGAAGCGGCCGGACTGCTCGACATGGTGCCGGCCCAGCGGCTCGGCGATGCCACGGGCCTCCTCGGAGAGGCCGGCCACGAGGTCGATGGCCGGCGAGGAAGGCTCGAACGCGACGTCGAGATCCACTTCGACGGTGCGCGGCGCGAGCAGAAGCGGAAGCGGGCCGGGCGGAAACTCGCCGGCCTCCCAGGCCGCGAGACGGCCGCGGAAGAACAACCGCACCGGTGACCACGCGGCCCCGATCCCGCCGACGCTGAAGCTGGCGTCGGCGCGCTGCGGTCGCGCGAGAGCGAGTGCGAAGAGCGTGCGGTCGTTCGGAAGGGAAAGCGCAAGCACGGCTTCGCCGCGGTCGCCAGGGCGAACGCCCATCGAGGCAATGATACCCACCCCCGCCTCGGGGTCGTAAGCGTTGAAGTACACGCTCTCTCTCGCCTTCGGATGGGCTTCGAGCGCATGCAGACGTTCATCGGCAGCATCCGCCGGGGGAAAACTCGAAGGCTGGCTCGCGGCGTCGCTCGCGAACGGCTCCTCAGCCAGGATGCGCACCCGGCCCGAGGAGCCGTCGACGCTCAACAGGTCGCCGCTGCGGATCCGCTGCGTGGCGTGGTGCAGATCCACGACGCACGGCACACCCAGCTCGCGCGCGACGACCGAGCCGTGCGACAGCATCCCCCCGATCTCGGCCACGGCGCCGGCCGCCGAGGCGAGCAGCGGACCCAGGGCGGCATCGAGAACGGGGGCCACCAGCACCTCGCCGGGTTCGAGCCGCGGCGTGACGCCGGCGCCTAGCACGCGGGCGCGACCGACGCCGACGCCGGGGCTCGCGCCCAGGCCAACCCAGGACGCCGCCGACTGCCGGTCCGGTCCGGGCGCGTCGAGATCCACCTCGCGCGGCGCGGGCAGGGCGGCCTCGCGTTCCTGCCGCCGCCGCCGCCGGGCGACCTCGGCAGGCGAGGCTTCCGTTCCCTCGAACGCCGCCGCAATCTCGTCGAGCGTCAGCAGGAAGATGTCCGCCTCGGACGCGAGCAGACCACGGCGGACCAGCGCGCCCGCACTCGCCCGCGCCAGCCGCCGGCCGTACGCCACGAGGCTGATCGCGAGGGACTTGGTTTTCTCGCGCTCGCGGATCCCGTCCTGCGCGCCGCGCAGCAGCCATGCAAGGATCGCCCCGCGGAGCGGCCCCAGCCGATGACGGGCCGCGGTCTCGTCGGCGCGTCGGTCGGAGGCTCGGGCCCGGTGCCCAAACCCCGCCGGTCGCGACCCGGCGAGGAGCGTCTGCAGGGCCGCGAAGACCGGCGTCGGGTCGTCTTCCCAGGAGGCCGCCGAGAGTTCGCCCTCGGAGAGCGCGCGATGGCCGAAGCGATCCAGGAAGCCGCGGAGAACCCTGTCGAGCGGCGGCGGAATCTCGCCCGCTGCGAACGAGCGCGCCGCCACGCTTTCATCCTGGGCCAGCCACGCGCGCCACTCGGGACGCGCGGCGGCTTCCGAGGCGATCTCCTCGAGTGCCAGCGTCGGCGCGGCGCTCTCGACGTCGGGCAGGCCCGCCACGAGCCGATTCACCAGGTCCGCCGGATCTCCCGGAAGCCACGCTTCGACCACGCGTGTGAGCAGTGCCAGCCGAAACGCCGAGGAACCCGACGTGGCGATGTGGGTGCGGGCCACAGCCTCGCCCGTCGCCAAGAAGCTACGGACCAATGGAAGCAGCCGTTCAGGAGAAGCCTCTAGAACCGCTTCGCGCGACGGCAGGCTCGCCACGATGGCCTGTGCCGCGCTCACATCGCGCGGCAGGCGGCGCTCCAGTGCCAGCAGCCGCAGGGCCATGCGCCCCAGGGCTGGAAAGGCCGACAGCGTGAGCGGCAGACTGCCGCCCCTCGCGGCGCCGGCGCCCAGGATCAACCGCTCGGCGTCCGCTGCGGTGATGCCGGGCAGCCGACGCCCGACATCGACGCACAGCGACAGGTTCAAGTAGAGCCGGCGATGGTGCAGAATCAGAAACGAGCCGCCCTCAAAACCTCGCGGCAGGAGCCCCGCCTCACGGGCCACGGCCTGAAAGCCGCTCTCGAGCAGGGCACAGACACTGGACCAGGTGAGGGGCGTCACCGGGTCGGGCAGCACCTCGCCGACGTTCGCGCGGGTCAGCCGCCGGGCGCGCGGGTCGCTGCTCTGCGGCGCCACCGTGATCGGCCGCGCCTGCAACAGCACGAGGCCGTCCGATCCGATCGCCCATTCCACGTCTTGCGCTGCGCCGAGTCTCGCTTCGGCTTCGCGCGCGAGGCGCACCACGGCGGCAAGCTCGTCGTCGCCTAACCCGCCCTGCGCCGGCCTTTCGCGAACCAGCCCGCTGGCACGATCCACGACATGCCGATCCGGCGTGACGCGGCCGGAGACGAGCGCCTCGCCTCGCCCCGCGTGCGACTCGACCAGCAGGGCCGAAGCGTCGGAGGGATGCTGCGTGAACGCGACTCCCGCGCGAGTCGGCTCGACGAAACGCTGAACCAGGACCGCCATCCGGCCCGAACCGCTCGCGCCGAGGGCGGCGGCGTACGCGGCGCCGTTCGCCGCCGAGGCGAGGCAAGCTGCCACCGCGGCCACCAGGCCAGGCTCGTCGCGTACGTCGAGCAGCGTCTGGTACTGGCCGGCGAAGCTGGCGCCTTCGAGATCCTCGGCGCTCGCTGACGAGCGCACGGCCACGGCCCCCCCCAGCTTCCGAAACGCGCCGAGCAACGCGTCCTTTGCGGCTGCGTCGAACGCAGCGCCCGCCGTCAGCACGAAGCCGTCGGGAACGGCAAAGCCCTGCTTCTTCATCCGCGCGAGGACGAAGGCCTTGCCGCCGACGCGTGCAAGGTCGGAGGCACCGATCTCGTCCAGACGCAGTATCGGCAAGGGCGGCCGGATTCTATCCGCTACCAAGGGCGCGTCAGGAACTCGGCGACGAAGGCCGTCGTCAGGAACGCCAGCAGGTCGCTGGCGCCGTGCGGAAAGCGAGCCTTCAGGGCATGCCAGCTCCACGCCGCGGCGAGAAGCACAGGCAGCATTGCCACCAGGACGACACACGTCGAGGCGAACCCGAGCTCGCGCGCAAAGCCAGCCAGGGGTGCGCTGCCCAGCACGCCGCCGAACAGGAAGTACAGGTGCAGACAGAAGACCAGCAGCGTCTCGTGGCCGAGCAGGGCCATGGCCGGGATGCCGGGCAGGCCGCGATCCGTGAGGAGTTCGATGCCGAGCAGCACCAGGATCAGGCCGCCGAGGCGCAGCAGCACATAGCCGGGCGAGATGTGCCAGAAGTCGACGCGCCCGGACAGGGCCAGCGACAGCAGGAAGCCGAACAGTAACAGGCCTGCAGACCAGGCGAGCCCGCGGCGCCGCCGGGTCCGTGCCCCCTGGCGGCCCAGGGCCGCGCCGGCCATGGTCCCCGCGAGGACGAAGGCGGCGTACGGGAACAGCGGAAAGTGCGAGCCGTGTGAGTCGTCGAGGTAGGCGCCGAGGGCCGGGTGAATCTGACCCGAAAGTCCCGAGCTGAACACGAAGGGGCCCACGGCGAGGATCACGATGGTGAGCGCCCCGGCCGCCAGTTGCCAACGCAGGCCGATCAGCCACTGCAACAGCAGCACGAAAAGCTGCGTCGCCGCGATCAACTGCAAGGCGTCGCACGCGAACAACGCGGTCTTTTCGGCCGGTGTCGCCACGAGCGTCTTCGCGAGCGAGAGGTAGGGCAGGTGCAGCGCATAGCCAACGCCTAGCACGAACAGGAGACGCCGGGCACGCCGCGCGCTAGCTCGCAGCGACAACGGCGAGCGAGGCAGGCCGGCGACGAAGCCCGAGGCGAACAGGAAGCCGGGCGCCGTCGAGCCGTGCAAGACGAGCTGAAGCTGGTACAGCCGGTCGGCGCGCGCCAGGGGCGAGAGCAACGCCTCGAACACGTGGCCCTGGACCATGACCAGGGTCATCAGGCCGCGAAACGCGTCGATGTAGACTTCGCGGCGCTTTGCCGTCTAGACCACCAGGCCGCTTCCCCCGGCGGCTCTTTGCACGTGGGAAAGCAGCATCGTCTCGGGGCCCGCGCCGACGAACTCGACGCCCTCCCCGACGACCGTCTTCGGGACGCCCGAGACGCGATAGCGCCGCGCCAGCTCAGGGAAGCCGGTCACCTCAACGCCGTCGGCGGTGATCTTGTCGTTTTCCATCGCGAACTGCCAGGCCAGGCGGACCGCCCGGGGACAGTAGGGTCAAGTGGGCGTCGAGAACACCTGGATGTGGGTAGGCTTGTCGATGGCCGCGAGCGCGGTCCTGGTTTCTTCGGAGAGTCCGCTCGAGCTGCTCGAGACGAGCACGATCGCATCGACCAGCGAGCCGAACTCATAGCCCGAGGGCATGCCGTAGAAACGGATCCCATAGTCCTTCTCGGATCCCAGGATCGCGATTGCGGGTGTGCGAGCCACGCCGAGCGCCTCGGCGCGCTGCTGCTCGAGGACGAAGTTCGCCGCTTCGACCGAGAGCTTCGGATGAAGCACCGCTAGTTCCTCCACGAGACGCTTCACCTGTTCCGACTCGGGGTCCTCGAGGGCCTGGAAGAACACCACCAGGCGCACCGGATCCAGCAGCTTTTCGAACTCCTCCTTGAGCTGTGCGGCGACGTCTTCAGTGATGAGGGGCATGCAGCTCCTTCCAGAATCAGTATAGCCCGGCGCCTGGCAGCGGACCGCTTCGCGCGCGGGGGTGCACCGTTGCGTGCCCCCCCGAATCTCCAGATCAAATCCAGCTCCGGAACCACAACCAGAGGAACGAGCCGTCACGAAGCGAAAAATAGAAGAGCTTCGACGGGATCGGATAGCAGGTGAGGATCGGCAGAAAGAAGACGAAGAGCGCCACTACGCAGCCAAGGTACGCTCGTGCCAGCGCCCGGAACCGGCCGTCCCATGCCTGATCGAGAAGCGCCCCCAGGGATAAACAGGCATACGGCAGCGCCTCGAAGAGGTAGTGGTTGAAGTTGAGCGTGCGCGGCGAGAGCCCCCAGGGGACATACAGGCAGCAGAAGCCGAAGCCGGTGAAGAGCCGGCGCGGGTCGCGCGAGCGCAAGCCGGTGAGAATCGCCCAGAGCGTGACGGGGACCGAGGCCCACCACAGCGCAGGATTGCCAAGCGCCACGATGCCCCACACTGTCTCGTTGGCGAGACGGAAGAAATACCAGGTTGGACGATAAAGCCACGGCCAGGTATACCAGTGGCTGAAATAGCCGTGAGTGGCCGTGAGCGTCGCGTGGTAGTTCCAGATCGCCCGTTGCGTATCGAGCAGATGCCGCAGGCCCGTAGGCCGGATGGCGGGATAGAACCAATAGCTGCCCGCATAAACGGCGGCCGGGATCACGG
Organism: Acidobacteriota bacterium; assembly: GCA_032127875.1. GTDB lineage: Bacteria > Acidobacteriota > Vicinamibacteria > Fen-336 > Fen-336 > CADEEV01. Next base: position 5,007 of record JAQBHI010000086.1, on the reverse strand, counting down.
CGAAGGCGAGCAGCATCAGGCCGAGTTCGCGCGGCCGCAACAGCCGCTGCCGGCGCGTGGCCAGTACCAGCAGGCCGAGGAAAGCCACCGCAAACAGGCTCGTCCAGCGCGTCGAAAGTGCGAGGCCCAACGAGACGCCGGCTAGCAGTGTGTCGCGCACCGGGAGTCGTTCGCCCAGCAAGGCGCGCACGAAGAACAGCGCTGCGGCGAGCTGGAAGAGCACAGCGAAGATGTTGGTCATGGCGGTGCGGCTCTGCACCAGGTAGACGCCGTCGCACAGCAGCAGGACGGTCGCCAGGATCGCGGCGCGCTCCGTTGCCAGGACGCGCCGCGCCAGCAGGAAGAAGACGGGCGCGAGCAGGATCCCGGCGAGCGCCGGGGCGAGCCGCCAGGACCAGGAGTTGTAGCCGAAGATCCAGACGAAGAAGGAGATCAGGATCTTCGAGGTGGGCGGGTGGACCCATTCGACGGGCACCTCGCCGCGCAGATAGCTGAGCGCGGCCTTGGCGTGGTAGACCTCGTCGAAGACCTCTTCGTGGGGCACGTCGAGGCGGGGCAGGCGAAAGGCGGCGGCCGCCAGGGCCGCCAGCAGCAGCAGCATCCAGGCTCGGCGGCGCGGCTCCAGGGGCAGGCGGATCACCGGGTGTCGGCCTGCACGCTCCGCGATCCGATCCGCCGCTCAATCTCGGCACGGCCGAACTTCACCCAGCTCGACGACCCGACGCGCAGGAAAACGTCTGTCGTGGCGTCGCGAAAGGCCGGGTTCTGGAACATCGATTCCGGTGGACCCGACTGTGTGTAGCGAGCGTCGGAGCGAAGCACGACGAGCAGGCTCTGGCCCGGCCCCAGCGGCTTGCCCGCGGGGACGATCTGCTGCCAGTCCGAGCCCCAGTCGGTTCCCTCGTCGCCCTTGTGATGAAACGAGGCCGTGGCCTGGATCTGGCTGCGGGCTTCGGTCCCCTTGTTGCGGACTTCGAAGCGGATAGCCGGGGCGATGAACTGGGTCTCGCCCTTCGCCGGATCCACGACCCAATACGTCTCGATGCCCGAGATCTCCAGCTCCGCCTTGGGATCGGGCACCTTGCAGCCGGCCGCTCCGAGGCTGGCGGCGAGGAGCAGCGTGCCGATGGACATGCGCATCACGAAGAGACCTTTCACGACGAATTCTATATCCCGTTGGACGACGCAGCCGCCGCGGCGTTCTGAAGCGGCAACGAGATCCGGAAGCGCGCCCCCGGTCCTTTGGGAAGCAGCTCGATGATGCCCCCGTGGTCTTCGACGAAGCGGCGGGCGACGGCGAGCCCAAGCCCCGTTCCGCCCTTCTTGCCGTGGGTCACGAACGGCTCGAAAACGCGCTCACGGATCTCCGGCGGAACGCCCCCGCCTTCGTCGGCCAGTTCCAGCACGAGCTGCTCGCCGGCCAACCGGGCGTCGAGGTGCACGCGTCCGTGCCCGCCCATGGCGTCACGGGCGTTGGCGGCGATGTTGCCGAGCACCCGCCGCAGCTTGTCGAGATCGAAGGCCGCGAGCAACCCGCTCGGCACGTCGAAGTGTCGCTCGACCGTCAGGCCTGGTGATTCCGCCGAAATGCTCTCAGCGAGCTCCGCGAGCAGCGTCGGCAGTGGCATCGGCCGGCGCACCAGCGTGCGGCTGCCGCGTGCGAAGTCGAGCGTCTCGGTCGTCATGCGTTCGAGTCGATCGATCATCCTGGTGATCAGCTCGGCGCGCTCGCGGATCTCGGGCTCGGCAAGCGATCCGCCCATCAGCGTCTCGGCGTAGCCGCGGATCACCGTCATCGGCCCCCGAAAATCGTGAGCCAGCATCCCCGCCATCGTGCCGAGCGCGGCCATCCGCTCTGAGGCGATCAGTTCGCTCTGGTAGAGCTGATTCTCGATGGCGAGGGCGGCGCGCTTGGCGAGGTCGGACAGTCGCCGGACGTCGCCAGGCCCGAACGCGCCCCCGGTCCGGTGGCGGCCCGGGCCCAGGACGATCATCCCGACAAGGCCGCTGCGGGCCATCAGCGGCACGAGCGTGGCTTCGCCCGTGGCGCCGGCTGTCTCGACCAGGACGCCCTCTGAGATCATGTAGCGAGCCTTGGGCTCGGCCACCGCATTCTGCCGCGGCCGAAGTGGCCTCGCCTGCGTCTCACCCGGGATGAGGGCTTGAAAGGTCTCGAGCTTGCGGTCCCAGAAAAGCAGGCTCGCCGACGCAACGCCTGCGGCTTCAGGCAGTTCCCGCGCCAGAAGCCGCGCGAGACTTTCCAGGTCCCCTGCTTCGAGGACGCCATCCACCAGACGTCGGAGCCGCCCGGCGCGCGAGAACTTTCTTCGAGGTTCAGTCTTGTTTGACAGCGTTGGTTCCTGATCGCTATGATACGGATCCGTGGCTGTTCCTCCAAGTTGATTCCACTGAGCGGCTTGCAGGGACGAATCGGCAGCGTTCGAAGGTCTTGCTCCGACCCGTCGCGGTTGGGCACCCGAAATCTCTAGAAAACGGAGCACTCATGATCGAGGTCGAAGGCCTCACCAAAAGATACGGCCGCCACACTGCCGTGGACAACGTCTCCTTCCGTGTTCAGAAGGGAGAGATCCTGGGCTTCCTGGGCCCGAACGGAGCCGGCAAAACCACCACGATGCGCATCCTGGCGTGCTATCTGCCGCCGACCGAGGGGCGCGCGCGCGTGGCCGGTCACGATGTCTTCGAAGCGCCGCTCGAGGTGAAGAAGCACGTCGGCTATCTCCCTGAGACGCCCCCGCTGTATCCCGACATGGAGGTTGCGACGTACCTGGACTTCGTGGCGAAGATCAAAGGTGTCGCGCCCAAGCAGAGAAAAGCCCGGCTCGACGACGCGATCGGCAAGTGCCGCGTGGGCGACGTCCGCTTCAAGCAGATCGGGCGGTTGTCCAAGGGCTATCGCCAGCGCGTCGGCATTGCCCAGGCGATCTTGCATAACCCCGACGTGCTGATCCTCGACGAACCCACCTCCGGCCTCGATCCGAAGCAGATCATCGAAACCCGCGAGTTGATCAAGGGCCTGGGGGGAGAGCACACGATCATCCTCTCGACCCACATCCTGCCCGAGGTCCAGTTGACATGCGGCCGCGTGGTGATCATCAGCAAGGGCAAGGTCGTGGCCGAGGACACGCCGGGCAACCTGACGCGCCGGCTTCAGGGCGCGGGCGCCCTGCGCCTCGAAGTCGCGGGTCACGCCGCTGCCGTCGAAGAGGTCCTGCGCACCGTGAGCGGAGTGCTGGCCGTTCATGCACGTCCCGCCGGTGAAGGTCTGGCCGTCCTCGACGTCGAAGCGGCCGCAGGTCAGGACATTCGCGCCGAGCTTTCGAAGGCCGTGGTCCAGAAGGGCTTCGGCTTGCTCGGGCTCACCCAGGTGGGGATGAGCCTCGAGGAGATCTTCCTGCATCTCACCACGACGGACGCCGCTGCCGAGGCGAACGCCTCGAGCGAAACCAAGGAGGTAAGCGCGTGAGGGCCCTTCGCAACATCGCCGCCATCGTCGGGAAGGAGTGGCGCCACTACTTTGGCTCTCCGATCGCATGGGTGGCACTGTTCGTCTGGACGCTGCTGTTCGGAATCTTCTTCTTCTTCGGGCTTTCCTTCTTCGTTCGCCAGTCCGCCATGACAGCTCAGCAGATGGAGTTCGGGCCGAAGCTGTCCCTCAACGAGTACGTGATCCGCCCGGTCTTCCACAACATGGCCGTCGTCGCGCTGTTCCTGGCGCCGATGCTCACCATGCGGCTGTTCGCCGAGGAGAAGCGCCAGGGCACGATCGAGTTGCTCGCCACGTCGCCGATCACCGACTTCCAGATCGTGCTCGGCAAGTTCCTCGCCGCCGTCGGGCTCTACGCCCTGATGATCCTCGCGGGTCTTCTCGATCTGGCGATGCTCTGGCACTACTCCTCGACGCCGCCGGAGTGGAAACCGGTGCTCACGGGCTTCCTCGCCCTGCTCTTGTTCGGCTCCTGCTTCCTGGCGCTGGGGACCTTCCTCTCGACGCTCACCAAGAACCAGATCGTGGCAGGCATCCTTTCCTTCTGCCTGTTCCTCGGCATCTGGACGCTGGGCTGGGCCGACGATCCCAGCAACGGCCCCGTGATGAAGGTGGTCGCCTACCTAGGCGTCACCAACCACATGGAAGGAATGGTGAAGGGAGTCCTGGAGCTGAAGGACGTCGTCTTCTACCTGAGCTTCATCGCCTTCGGGCTGTTCCTCGCCCACCAGTCGGTGGAGAGCCAGCGGTGGAGGGCCTGATGAAGCGTCTCGTCGACCTGCTCTCGCCGCTCGGCCTGCTCGTCATCATCGGCACCACGGCCTGGACCCGCGCCGGCAAGACGCTGCCCGGCCAGGAGGCCTACTGGCTGTACGGCGGAGTGTTCCTGATCCTGCTCCACATCGCGCTGCGCTTCGAAGACATCGCGAAGGCGATCGGGCGCCGCCAGATGAAGTACGGCGCCAACACGCTGGTGCTGACGGCCGTGGTTCTCGGGATTCTCGGCGCAGTCAACTACCTGGCCTTCCGCAACACCAAGAAGTGGGACCTCACCAAGGGTCAGCGCTACAGCCTCTCGGACCAGACCAAGAAGATCCTCGCAAGCCTCACCGAGGACGTGAAGATCGTGTACTTCCAACGTGCCGCAAGCGTGGGCGAAGGGGCCGACCGGCTGAAGCAGTACACCGACGCCTCGCCCAGGATCAAGGCCCAGTTCGTGGATCCGGTCGCGAATCCAGCCCCCGCCCGCGACTACGACATCAGCGCCATTCCGACGCTCGTGGTCGAGCGGGGCAGCCGGCGCGAAAAGATCTCGAACGACTCCGAGCAGGACATCACGAATGCCCTGATCAAGATCACGCGCGACAGCAAGAAGACCGTCTGCTTCGTCTCCGGCGAAGGCGAGCGGGACATCGACGACGTGGCGGACACGGGATTCTCGGGGGCGAAGTCGGCGCTGGCCAAGAGCCAATACGAGACGAAGAAGTTCGTGCTCATCCAGG
>JAQBHI010000085.1:0-2506 GCA_032127875.1 Acidobacteriota bacterium | reverse complement strand
CGCCCTCGTCCGTGACGGCGAGAATCGTCAAGCCCTTGTCCTGGAACTTCGCTTGCATCTCGTTCAGGTGCCCGACCTGACCTCCGCACGGTCCTCACCAGAAGGCGAAGAACTCGATCAAGACCGCCCGGCCCAGGAAGTCGTCGAAGGACTTCGCAGCGGTGTTGCTGTAGTCCTCGAGCTCGACGACGGGCAGCTTGCTGCCGACGCCCTGTGCCTGTGACAGCGTGGAAAGGGCCGCGCACAAGAAGGCGGCAAGTCCGGTGCGGATCAACTTCATGTAGTTCCTCGGGAATGGGGCCGGGAGCGAACTCCTGACCATGGGACAGCATCATGCTACTCCTGGCACAGAGAATCACCAGGGACAGAGCATGAGACCAAGATGGGCCGCGGAGAGCTTCTAGCCCCCCGCGGCCCGCGTGTTCTTCACCGTCGACCGACGGTGACTAGGCTTTCACCCCTCAGCCAAAGGCCTTGGCGGTCGTCACGCTGACGGGCTTGCCGGCCAGGACTTCCTTGATGGCCTCGGCCAGGTGGCGGCGCTTGACGCCGGCTTCGTCGCGGCTGTCGTCGATGCCGCCGCGGAAAACGAGGTTGCCGTCCTTGTCGCTCAGGATGACCTGGGCCGTGTTCTTGCACTCGAGCGCAATCGCGATCTTGGCGCCCACGTCGTCGATCATGGCGCCCTTCAGGCCGACCTTCTTCATCCAGGCCTGCTTGGCCTCCAGCGTCTCCGTCTTGTTCGGGAAGACCCAGAAGAAGTCCACGCCCTTGGCGCGGAACTCGTCCTCGACGGCCTTGAAGCGCTTCTCGTAGGCCGGCGTCGCGCCGCAGTTGACGCCCACGATCATGTAAGCCGTGGGCACCTTCACGTCGCGCGAGTCGACGATCGCGACCGCCGTGGCCGTGAAAGCCGGGATCTTGGCGCCGACCTTGGCGGCAGCTTCCTGAGCCTGGTGGCCGGCCAGGAACGAGAAGGCTGGCACAGCGGATAGGCCGAGCGCCAGGAGGGTGATTCCGATCTTCATGGTGGGGGAAATCGATTCTTCTTGGTTGTGTGGGGCAGAGACCGGCCAAGCTAGGCCGGTCCGCAGAGGGTGTAGTTCACCATCCCTCGCCGGAGCTTTGAAGGGCGGGAACCGTTCTCGACCCGATCCTTACCCGGCCGCAGGCGAACGCTAGTCTTCTGCGGGTCTTGGAAGCCGTTTCTCCTCTTCTTCGCTCGCGAGCCTGGTTCGCCGGACTCACGGCTGGACTGCTGCTCGCCCTGGCGGACTGCGCAGCGACGGGAGTCCTTGTCGTCCCTGGCACTCTGGTCCTGGCAAGCCTGGGCCTGGGCGCTTGCGCGGGATGCGCGGCGGGTGGGATCGCGGCGGCCTTGCGCCGGCCGAGGCTGGGACCCGCCCTCGTCCTGGCGGGAGGCATCGGTCTCGAGGGCCTGTCGATCGCCTCCAAGGAGCTCGACGGAAGCGCGCGCGTGCTCGCAGCGCTGCTGGTCGTGCTGCTGGCGTTGACGTGTCTCGTCGACGTCCTGGCGCGCCCCGGAACGCCGCAGGGCTACGCACTCATGGGCGTGCTGGTCTCCCTTCCCGCGGGAGCGTACCTGGCCGCCAGACTCACGGACGAGCCCTGGGGTCACCTCGCGGGCGCGGCACTCCCTCTGCTCTTGCTCGTGCTCGGGCGCGCCGGCGCCGGAAGGCTCGCGCTGCTCGGCCCCGCCCTCGCGCCGTGCATGCTGCTGGCGGCGAGCGCGCTCGAGCGACCGGTTCCGCCGCGGCTGACGCTGCCGCCGAACGCCGTTCCGCCGGCTCGGGGTCCGAGCCTCGTCATGCTCGTGATCGACACGCTGCGTGCCGATGCGCTCGAACCACAGGGCGCGCTCGCCGACTTCGCGCGCCAGGGCTGCGACTTCCGTCAGTGCATCAGCGCCGCGCCGTGGACGCTGCCGGCCATGGGTTCGCTGCTCACCGGGCTGCTGCCCTCGCAGCACGGCGCGCTCAGCGCCATGACTCCGCTGGCGGACGAGGTGACGACGCTGGCCGAGATCCTGCGCGCGAACGGCTACGCCACCGCGGCCTTCACGGGCGGAGCCTTCGTCGGCCCTGGCCACCACCTCGACCAGGGCTTCGAGCACTTCGACGCGGGCTGCGAGCGTCGCTTCGCGCCCCTGCGTGCGCACATGCCGCTCGTCTGGCGTCTGGCCAAGAACCGCTACTTCCCGCTCTTGTGGCTGGTGCGTTGGGTGGACGAACTGCGCGGCTTCGAGGGCGTCGTGGCCGCGGCGCGTGCCTGGGGCGAGCGGCGCCGAGACGCGCGCGACGAGCGCCCGTTCTTCTTGCTGCTGCACACCTACCAGGTGCACGACTACTACCTCTACGACCCGTCCGTCGACGATGGATCGAGCGCCCGCGGGCCGCAGCTCTCGGCGCGCTTCGCCGGTCGGCTGTCGGTGCATCCGAGTGAGCTCCTCACGGCCTCGCAGGACGATCTGGACGCCTTCCGAGGG
>JAQBHI010000084.1:0-7840 GCA_032127875.1 Acidobacteriota bacterium | reverse complement strand
GATAGACCGTGTGACCGAACAGCGTGTTGGGCGGCTGGCCCGCGTAGATGATCGGGTTCTGCGAGCTGTCCTTGAGCTTGATGATCGCGCCCATCGTGCTCGAGGAGCAGTAGAACACCGCCCCGTTTCGGTACTGCGCGGGCAGCGCGTAGATCAGATCCACGAGGCCATTGTAGGCCATCGCGCCCGACGCGCCGGTGAGGACCGTGGTGATCTGGCCGTTGGTCGGCGTGGTGTTGCCGACGTAGGCCAACATCCCCTTCGGCTGGCCCTGCCCGGTGCCGCGCAGGAAGGCGTAGTCCTCGTCCATCGCCAGCGTCTCACCGATCGTCTCGGCGAGAATCTGGTCGAGCGGGACCACCGAGTCCTCCATCAGCGACGGCTCGACCACGACCGCGTCCGGCTGCCACTCGTGCACCGGGATGCGCTCGTTCTCGAACGTGGGCTGGTTCTGGACCGACGGCGCGGAGCCGTCGGTGCCGGTCGCCCCGGCGGGCTTCCAGGCCCCCGAGTAGCCCGTGGAGTACGGGTTGGTGCCGCCCAGGATCGCCGGGAACACCAGCGTGTCGGAGCCGGTGGGCACCACGCGCACCCCAGACGACCGCGTGACGGCCATGCCGACGAGGTTCTTGATGACCTCGGCGCGGAAGTCCTCCGTCACCAGCGCGCCGCCGAGCGTGCCCGACGTGCCGATCAGAGCGAAGCGCTCCTCGGCCGGCACGTCCTTGACCAGCTCGACCACCCTGGCCCGAGCCTGCAGGAACTCCGGGGAGGCGTCGCCCTTGCGGAAGTACGTCTCCTGCATCGCCTTGTGTGCGTGCTTGACTCGCTCGAGGACTCCTTCTCGCACCTGCCCCTTGGCGGGCGGTCCTTCGATCACTGCCTCGGCCGGATCGGCTGCCAGAGTGTTCGTCGGCTGCGCGGCCTGCTTCTCGGCGGCGATCAGGCCGTCGAGTCGCTGGAGCGAGCCCATGAATGTGGTCATGTCCGCCATGGCCTTGTCGAAACTCGCCTGAGTTTCCTTGGCCTTGGCGTCGTCGCCCTTCAGCTCCGCATCCGTCACCTTCAGGCCCAGCTCGCGGGCATCAGCCCTCGCCTTGCCGAGCCGCTCCATCACGTCCTTGCGCTGAACCTGCAAGCTCATGGCTTCTCCTTCACTCCTTGGCCGCAACTGCGGCGATCTGTCCGTCGATCGGCTTCGCGCCGAAGTCGTCGTCCTCTGGGTCCACTTCCTCGGCGTCCTCGACCAACACGAGATACTGCTTGACGGCCTCTGTCACCAACATCCGCTTGGCCTCGCCAGGGAAGCCGCACGCCGACACAATCGCGCCCTGAAGCGCATCCTCGGGCTCCCGCGTCTCGCCGGGAGACATCCACGGCGGCGTCATGGTGAGCAGCGGCACGTCACCGATATCGGCCAGCATCTCGGCCTGGCGCAGCCATGCCGCGCGAACCGCCGAGCGGTGCTTGGCGCGCTGCTTGCGGGAGACGAGGACCAGCGACTTCTTCATCAGTCGCGCCGCCTTGCGGCCGAGCGCGGCCACGCGCCCCGGATCCACGATGGACACGAGGTCGAACAGTGAATCCACGGCGGCGTTCAGCTTGGCCAGATTGCCGGCCGAGAACACCTTGCCCTCGTGGTGCTCGATCTCGGCCAACACGCCGGCGAGAGCCTCGACCATCGCGTCAACGTCGTCGCCGTGCGAGGCCGCATGGACGCTGAGAACCTTGGCACCCTTGTCCGCTCCCCAAGTCACGATGGAACACTCGGCCAGCTTCGCCGCTTCGACGAGCCGCACCTGCCGCTCGCCCTCACGCACCATCCGATGACGCTCGGTGGTGAAGCCGATGGACACGTCTGTCACCGCGCCCATCTTCATCAGCTCGTGTGCTTCGGCTCCGCGCCGCGTGCCGAGCGCCAGCGTCCCGTTGACCATCAGGCCTTCAGGGCTCTCGTTGAACTCCGAAATTCCGATCACGTCCCCGTCGCGGTGCTGCCATAGCAGCGGATAGCGCGAGGATCTGGCAAGAGAGTCGCGGAACGCGCCTCGCGCGAATCGGGTGGGACCGCGCTCGCCAAGGATCAGCGAGCCCGCGGCCGTGGCCACGGCCCGAAACGTCCCCTTGTCGTCGCCTGCGTCCTGAAGGACCGCCCGAAACTGCTCGTGCATCTTCGCCGCCGATTGTGGGGCAGGTCCGCGCCGTGTCAAGAGCCTGCCTGTCGCGCGACGGGTGCCTGAGCCGCCGCCGCCTCATTGCGTTGCCAGTGGGTGCGGCGCTCGAAGGTGGCCGAACGGATCTCCCCGAGGTACTCGTGGAAGGACACGTCGAGATCCCCGATGGCTCGTTCGAGGCGCATCCCGTCAAGGTGCAACGCCAGCAGAACCAGCACCGACTCGGGCAGGTGGGCCTTGATCGTGGCGAGCGCTCGCTCGACTGTCTGCGAATCGACGCGGGCCGACGCGGGAGGAACGAAGCGTGGCCGCTCGCTCATGGAGAAGTGGCCTGCCCGAGGTCGGGGATCACAGAGAGCTTGTCATAGCTGGCGTTCGGGAACGTGTGCCGGGCCCCGGACGGGCCGAGGATCTCGTACTCCATGTCGTGAACGCCGACCACGATCCTTGGCGTTCCGGTCCAGTCGGTTGCCGCCCAGGCGTAGCTCACGATCCCCGTGGCGTCAAAGGAGCTGGTCATGGCGCGCGTGACCGTGCCGCTACCGTCCGCGAGTTTGATGTGAAGCCACGCCTGGATCGCCCCGGTGAGGTCGTGAATCCCCTGCACGCCGTTCTCGTCGGGCGGATCGAGTAGCTCAACCTCGAGGATCGCCAGCGTGTCGTTTTGCTTCAAGGGAAAGACGGCCATTTTAGGCCAACCTGATATGGGGAATGGAGACGAGCTGCTCGGCGGGCTTGCCGTTCTGAAGGCTGCCGGCTAGCACGCGCGCCTCGACTGTCCCGACGCTCATTGGCCCCCATCCCTTCGCCACGAAGTCGCGTTGGAACGCGAGGCGAACGTGGTCCACCAGCATGGGGTCATGCGCCGCCACTCCCTCCACCGTTGCCTCGATCACCCATCGGCCGTGCCCCTTGCCGCGCCTGACGCAGATTGCGCCCGCCGTCCCGAACAGCTTGCGGACATAGCGAGCCGCGTTGTACTCAACATCTTGGCGCAGCACCAGTCGTCCCAGCTCGCGGATCGTGAACGTCCACCGCGACCAAAGCTGATTCTGACCGTTCGGGTTTCCCGCGTAGCTCACGCGCCTAGGTTGCTAGATCCAGCGGCCGCGACTGCTGTCGCAGCCTGCCCGCGCTGAAAGAAATGGCCCTTGATCGGATGCGCACGATGGGTCGGGTCTACGTGGCACTCGCGGCATACCGGGACCGACAGCCACGAGCGAACCCCGTTAGACACAACGGCGATCAGAGGATGAATCGCCGCCTTTGCATCACAGCCGGCGCAGGTTTCCATAGGGAGTAGAACCTACAGGGCGAACCAGCCCGAGCCGTTGACGGTCACGTTGATGTTTCCGCCGTTTGGGGTGACCGGCATCCCCGTCATGCCCGTGTCGTAGAACGCGATCAGCCGGTCGTTTGCCAACGTGTCGTCCCACAGGATGATCGCCTCGCTTTGGTCGCCCGAGACGGCCGTCCAAGTGAAGTCGGCCGTATCGAACACGCCGTTGACCACCGTCGGTGAGGCGAGCGCTCCAGATTCGGCCACCTTCGCGCCGGCCGCGACGTCCGTGCTGCCGCCACTGTACTCGTCATGGGCAGCCGAAAACGTGTAGTCGGCGCTGTCGATCAGCGTGGCCTGGATCGCGTCGGTATCCAGATCGAAGGCGGTGTTTCCGAGGATGCCTTCCTTGAAGGTGTCGTAGAGTGCGTTCGCCATGGGTTTCGGATGCCTCCAGTTTGCCCGTTGGGGCGCGCGCCCCCTAACGGGACCAGTGTGCCTCTATCGTCAAGGGCTCGCATCACGCGGGGCGAGTCCCATTAGGCCCGAAGGTCGAGAACGTGTCGTTACCGCCAGCTGCCCGAGTCCCGCAATCGCCGCCACCAAGCGTGGTTGCGTTGGCACCGCCCAGGCGGCCATCCCGATCGTTCTCGCTCGGCCGGCCTCTGGGGGCATAGACGCCTGTCGTGATGTAGGGCGGAAAAAGCGCGACGGTCGAGCCGACGTGTGCGCCTGTCGCTGGCTGATCCTTCGCGACCGCCGGGGCGTAGAGGATCAGCGTCGAGCTGGCGTGGCCCGCCACCACCACATGCGCTACCGTCGGCGGGCCAAGCGCGGCCGTCGAGGCGACAGTGCCCGCCGTCAGGGCATAGGCGACAGACGGGACCGAGAGCGCCGCGCTCGAGGCGATGTGGCCACCGACGACCGCCCCCTCCTCCGTGACGGTCGGGTGATAGAGCGCGACGGTGCTGGCGACATGGCCTGTCGTGACCGAAACGGCACCCGCCGCGATGGTCGGCGGGTAGAGTGCCGCTCCTGACGGGATCGTGGCCCCGGTGACGGCGTAGGCAACGGTCGGCGGGTACAGATTCAGCGTAGACGAGATGTGCGCGCCGGCGATCGCGGCGGCGTCCGTTGCTACGGTCGGCGGGTAGAGCGTGCTGCCCGCACCGATAGCGGCGAGCTGGACCTGATACGCGAGCGTAGGAGCCGAGGATGTGGCCGTGCTAGGGATGTGCGCGGCGTTCAGCTCGTGCGCGAGCGCGGGCGCGAAGGTCGAGGCCGTGGAGCTGACGCTAACGGTCGTGACCGCATAGGCGAGGCTTGGCGGCGACAGGGCGGCAGCGGACGGGATGTGAGAGCCAAAGATCTCGCCGTCACCGACGACGGTCGGCGGGTACGGGGTGGTCGTCGTCCCGATATGCGCGCCGTTGATCTGGTAGCTGGCGGTCGGCGCGAACAATGCAGCCGTGGACGAGGCATGCGCGACCGTGACCACGTAGGCGAGGCTCGGAGCGTAGAGGGCCGCACCGCTCGGGACGTGTGCGCCTGCTACCGCATGAGCGACCATGGGCGCGAACAGCGCAGCAGAACTGCCAATGTTCGCGCCCGTGATCGTGGCCGCCCCTGGGGCGACCGTGGGCGGGTAGAGCGTCGAGGTCGCAGCGGCCGTGCCCGTCGTGACAGCGTAGGCGAGGCTCGGAGCGTAGGTCGCTGCTGTGCTGGCGACGTGCCCGGACGTGACTGAAACGGCGCCCGGCGCAACGGTCGGGGCGTAGAGCGCGGCGGTCGATCCGACGTGCTGCGCCTGGACGGCGTGCGCGAGGCTTGGGGCGAAGGCGGCGGCCGTTGACCCGACATGCCCGGTCGTGACGGCGTAGGCGACGGTCGGGGCGAACGTGGCCGAGCCAGCGGCGATTGTCGCGCCGTCTACGGCATGGGCGACCGAGGGAGCGTAGAGCGCCGCGGCTGGGGCGACATGCCCGGCCGTGATCTCGATGACACCGACCGCCACCGTGGGCGGGTACAGGGCTGCGCCGCTGGCGATCGTCGCGCCGCCGATCTGGTAGGCGAGCGACGGGGCGTAGACGGCGAGCGTCGAGGCGATGTGCTGTCCGGTGACGGCGTAGGCCGTGCTCGGCGCGTACAAGGTCGCCGTGCTGCCGACGTGCGCTCCCGCGACGGCATGCGCCACGCTCGGGACGTAGAGGGCGAGCGTGGACGCAACATGCCCGCCCGTAACGGCGACTGCCCCGGGTACGACTGTCGGCGGGTAAAGGGCTGCCCCCGACGCGACGTGCTGGCCCGTAACGGCATAGGCAAAGGTCGGTGCGTAGAGCGCCGCCGTGCTTGCGACATGCCCGCCGGTGATCGTGACTGCGCCTGGCGCGATGGTGGGCTCGTAAAGCGCCGCCGTGCCCGAGACGTTCTGTGCCGTGACCGCATAGGCGAGTGTCGGCTCGTTCGTCGCGGCCCCGCTCGAGATGTGCGCGGCCTCGACGGCGACGGCCCCGAGGGCGACGGTGGGAGCGTAGAGGACGCTGCCGGCTCCGATGGTCGACCCGACCGCTTGATGCGCGAGGCTTGGCGCTGCCAGCGTTGCTGTCGAGGCCGCGTGAGCTGTAGTGAGGGCGTATGCGAGCGTCGGAGCCAGCGCAGTCGATCCGGCGCTGATCGTTGCTCCCGACACCGCATGAGCGACCGAAGGGGCGAACGTCGCGACCGTCGAGGAGATGTGGGCGGCCGTGACCTCGGCCGCGCCAGCAGCGACACTCGGCGGATAGAGCGTTGAGGCTCCTGCAACCGTGGCCCCGTCGATCTGATACGCGGTGCTCGGGGCGTAAAGCTCCAAGCCAAGATCGGCACCGACGGTCGAGCCGGTGATGGCATATGCCGCGCTCGGGGCGAACGTCGCCGCGCTGCTCGGGACGTGTGCACCAGTCAGGGCATACGCAAGGCTCGGCGCGTGAAGCGCCTGAGTCGAGGGGATGTGCGAGCCCGTCGCTGCCTGCGCGACGCTCGGGGCGTAGGCCGTGGACGTCGAGGAGATGTGGGCACCGCCGACCGTGACTGCCCCAGGCGCTACGGTCGGGGCGAACAGCGACAGCGTTGCCGCGATGAACGCGGCCACGATCGTTTGCCCGCCGACGCCAAGATCGACGAGCAGCCCGCCGGTGTTCTCTTGGAGTAGCCGGTCGCCGTCTTCCTTGAGGATGTAGTTCGCCATGCCTACGTCCCGGCCAGAAACTCAATCGCGTAGATCACGCCCGCGGCTCCCGCGCCGCCGCTGCGGTCGGTGTCGTCGGCCGTGTGCGCGCCGCCGCCGCCACCACCGTAGGCTGCGCCAGCGTTCCCTGCTGCCGCGGTTCCGCTCTGGGCTCCGCCACGCCCGAACAACGACGAGCCACCGCGCCCGCCGCATCCGTTCGTCGTAGAGTAGATGACCGCCCGCTGACCGCGCTCACCATCTACGTTCAGGTCCCCGCCGCTTGCGGTTCCACCGGCGCCACCAGCAGCCTGCGCTCCGACCGTCGTCGTGTTGCCGGTGGCTGAGCCGTTGCTGCCGCTGTTCGCCGCGAGCGAGAGCCCCGTGATCGTCGTGTTGTTTCCCGACGACGCTCCGACCGTATAGGTCTTGCTTGCTCCGACCTGGGCGGCGGTGTTCAGCTTGATGCACGTCCCGCCCCCGCCGCCTCCACCGCTCGCCTCGTCAATGTTCGTGATGTTAGCCCCGTTGCCGCCAGGGCCGACGAGGATGAACAGAACCGCCTTCATCCCGCTCGTCGGCGTGTAGGTGCCGCTCGCGGACGTGAGCACCTGCACGGCCACGTCCTTGACGAGCAGCGTCAGGAGCTTCGCGATCGTCAGGTACTTCGTGATCGGCGACCCGGCAGGGTCATCCACCGCAGCCAACAGGTCGTCAGCCGTGGGCGCCGTGAGCTCCGTGAGCGCGGTGATTTTCTGGTCAGCCATGAAACTCCAGAATCGCTATCGTTCCTGCCGCGCCTGACTGTCCGACCCGATTCGCCGCTCCGCTTGCGTGACCGCCGCTGCCGCCGCCGCCGTAAGCATCGCCGTCGATCCCGGCAACGTTCGATCCGGGATCACCGCCGCCGAAGCCGAGCGCAGACGAGCCACCGCGCCCGCCGCTGCCCGCTGTCCCGCTGAAGATGATTCCGAGCATCCCGCCACTGCCGGGGATGTTCAGATCGCCGTTCGATGCCGTACCGCCGGCACCGGCTGCCGTGTGGGTTCCGACCGTCGTGCTCGTCGCGCCTGCCGTGCCCGGCTGTCCGCCGCCGGCCGTGAGGATCGTCGTCCCGTTGATGTTGAACGTGCTGTCCACGCCTGCGTTGTCTGCGGCGCCACCGCCGCCGACGACATACGC
>JAQBHI010000083.1:0-14921 GCA_032127875.1 Acidobacteriota bacterium | reverse complement strand
GGCAGCGGCCTCTCTTACGATGCCACCGGCGACTTGTACAACTACGTCTGGAAATCGAACAAAGCGTGGGCAGGGACATGCCGTCAGTTGGTTGTGATCCTGAAGGATGGTTCGATACATACCGCGAACTTCAAGCTCAAGTGACGTGACTAGTGTCCCGTCTCGTAAATGTCCATAACACGACGGATCTGCCGCTTGATCTGGCGGGCAGACTTTGTCCAGCGAAAGGGCTTGGCCGTCTCATTCCAGTGCGCGAGGTAGCGGGTGATCGCACGCTCGAGCGAGCGGACACTGTCGAAGCTGCCGCGCCGGATTGCCTGGCTCGTGATCAAGGCAAACCATCGCTCGACCAAATTGAGCCACGAGGCGCTCGTCGGCGTGTAGTGGACGTGGAAGCGCGGGTTGGCGGAGAACCACTGGCGCACGGCCGGATGTTTGTGCGTCCCGTAGTTGTCGCAGATCAGATGGATGTCACGACGCGGGTACTTCCGTTTGATGGAGGTGAGAAAGCTGGTGAACTCCAGGTTGGTGTGGTGGGGAAAGCAGTGACCGTGCACCTTGCCGCTGGCCACCTCCAAAGCCGCGAACAGGCTCGTCGTGCCATTCCTCTTGTAGTCGTGCGTCATCCGGGCCGGCAAGCCGGGCCGCATAGGCAACAGCGGTTGCGTCCGGTTCAGCGCCTGAATCTGAGACTTCTCATCGACGCACAGCACCAAGGCCTTCTCAGGGGGGTCCAGATACAGTCCAACGACGTCCGTGAGCTTGCGTTCGAACTCGGGATCGCGACTGAACTTGAACGTTGTCGTTCGGTGTGGCTGCAGATCGTAGGTTTGCCAAATCCGGTGAACCGTCGCCGGGCTCAGTCGCACTTCCTTCGCCAGGCTGCGACAGCTCCAATGCGTAGCAGCCTTCGGCCGACTCAGGGTCTTCGCTACCACCGCACGTTCTTTCGCATCGGTGATGACACGTGGACGACCCCGCCGCGATCTCGTCCGCAGGCCGCTCAGACCTTCCTTCCGGTATCTGGAGCGCCACTGGCAGACGGTTGCGGGAGTCACTTCAAGCCGGCGGGCAACCTGTCTCACTCCTTCGCCCTCCCCGCTTGTCACGACAATTCTCGCTCGCAGCACCCACTGCTGCGGCATCGTTGGGCTGCGAATCCATTGCTTGAGCGTCTCCCGATCCTTACGCCCGACCACAAACGGCTTCGCTGTAAAGGGCATTGGGCCAATCATGCCACGACTCGGACACGTGTTATAGCTATTTCAGAGACAGGACACTAGGTAGCGTCTTCGAAGCTCCAGGGCCCCGGGCGCGTCGGAACTCGCAGCGCCTTGCGCAGCTCGGAGAGGTAGCGCCTCCGGCTCCACTGCTCGGCGCCGAAGCGAGCCAGGTGCGCCGTGTACACCTGGCAGTCCACCAGGCACACGCCCCAGTTCGAGAGGCGCTCGCACAGCGCCACGAAGGCAAGCTTCGAGGCGTCCGGTTCGAGCGCGAACATCGACTCCCCGAAGAAGGCGGCTCCCAGCGAGACCCCGTACAGACCACCGACCAGCCGCTTCTCCTGCCACGCCTCGACCGAGTGCGCGACACCCTGACGATGCAGCTCGGAATAGGCGTCCTTCATCTCGCGCGTGATCCAGGTGCCCTCCTGTCCGGAGCGTGGCGTTGCCGCGCAGGCCTCGATCACCTTGCGAAAGGCCGCGTCCAGGCTCAGCCGGTAGGGGGCCTTGCGTGCGGCCTTGCGCAGGCTGCGCGGCACGTGCAAGGCGCTCGGACGCAACACCGTCCGAGGATCCGGAGAGTGCCAGAGGATCGGCTGGCCCTTCGAGTACCAGGGGAAGATCCCCGAGGCGTAGGCGAGGATCAGACGCTCGGGTCGCAGGTCGCCGCCCACGGCGAGCAGGCCGCTCGCGTCGGCCTGGCTCGCCGGGGGAAACACCAGACGCCGGTCGAGGCGGTAGACACTCACGCAGTGGATTATGCTCTGTACTCCAGAGGAGGGAACGCTAGTGACCCTGATGGTGAAGTACAAGAAGGCGCTCGAGCTCACGGGCGAGTTCAAGTTCGAAGACCTCGCGGTCGAGGAAGTCGGGGGCAAGCTCGAGATCAAAGGCGTGGCCGCCTACGCCATGGAGAAGGACATGCTGTGGGACGCTATCAAGGAGAACGATGGCTGGGAGGCCGAGGTGACGGCCAACATCAAGGTGAAGAACGCCGACGCCTACGGGCGCTACGTCGTGAAGTCGGGCGATTCGCTCTCGAAGATCGCGGCCCGGACGCTGGGCAAGGCCGGGCGCTACACCGAGATCTTCGAGAACAACCAGGACATCCTGAAGGACCCCAACCTGATCAAGCCCGGACAGGTCCTGAAGATCCCTCAGAAGTAGGCGCTCCCCCGACGCGCACGCGTGCCTCGGCGTCGGCCAGCGAGGCCAGCACCGCCTCCGGCGCTGTGCCGCCGGTAGCTTGCCGCGTCGCGACGACGGCATCGGGGTCGAAGAGTCGATCCAGTTGGCCGGCCAGCCGTGGCGCGAGGGTCGCCAGCCGCTGGCGCGCAACTTCGAGCAGTGTGGTCTGATTCTGCTGAGCTTCGGCTACGAGCGAGCCGACGATGAAGTGCGCTTTGCGGAAGGGCAGCCCATCCTGGGCGAGCGCGACGGCGAGACCGCCGGCCATCAGCCTGGGCTCGACTGCCGCACGTCGCATCGACTCCGGGTGGAGGGTCAGCCCTCTCACGACGCCCACCGTGATACCGAGCGAAGCGAGCGCCGTGTCGGCGGCGTCGAAGGCCGCCTCCTTGTCCTCCTGCAGATCCTTTTGATAGCCGGCGGGGAGACCTTTCATCAGGGTCAGGAGTGCAACGAGGTCCCCCAGCACGCGGCTGGCCTTGCCGCGCACTAGCTCCAGGGCGTCTGGATTTTTTTTCTGGGGCATCAGGCTGGAACCGGTGGTGAACGATTCGGGCAGCGACAAGAAGCCATACTCGGGGCCGGCGAAGCGGATCAGGTCCTCAGCAAGCCGGGACAGATGGACCTGCAGCTGTGCGCACGCGAATGTGAACTCGGCGACGAAGTCGCGATCCGTGACGGCATCCAGCGCGTTGGCGGAAATCCCCGCGAAGCCGAGCTCGCGGGCCAGCGCCTCGCGATCCAGGGGTAGCGCCGTGCCGGCTAGGGCTCCTGACCCGAGCGGCAAGACGTCGACGCGTCGGCGGGCGTCGGCGAGTCGATCGAAGTCGCGTACCAGGGCCCAGGCATGGGCTCCGACCAGGTGGCCGAAGCTAATCGGCTCGGCGGCTCGCGTATGCGTGTAGCCTGGCATCACCGCGTGGCTGCCGGCGCGACCGCGCTCGGCGAGTGCGCCGACCAGCGTCGCGAGCCCGGAGCGTAGCGCGTCGATCCGGGCTTTGATCCACAGTCGCAGAGCCGTGACCGATTGCTCGTTGCGGCTGCGGCCCAGATGCGCCTGACCCGCCAGGTCGCCGAGGCTCTCGGCAAGACGCGTCTCGACGAAGCTGTGAACGTCCTCCGCATCGAGCGCCAGATAGCGGGCATCGTCTCGGGCCCGGCCGAGGACCTGTTCGAGGCCGGCGTCGAGTGCTGCGACGTCCTCGCCCAAAAGCGCGCCGCAGCGACCCAGCGCGCGCACCCAGGCGCGCGAGGCGGCGATCTCCTCGGGGAGCAGCCGTCGATCGAAGCCAAAGGAAGCGTTGAAGTTCCAGAAGGCGACGTCCGGATCGTCGCTGTAGTTGCCGCCCCAGAGCTTGTCCGTCACGCTCGCTCCGTCGGCTCAGCTGCGATAGTGGGCATTGATGTCGACGTAACCATGGCTCAGATCGCAGGTCCACATCCAGCCGGACTCGTGGCCGCCTGCGAGACGGATGCGGATGCGGATCGGATCCTCGAGCAGCGCCTCGCGCGCTCGCGCCTCGTCGTAGGCGCGGGCGCAGCCGGACTGCGCGACCCAGACGTCGCCCAGGAACAAATCGACGCGGTTCATGTCCACCTCGACGCCGGCTCGCCCGACGGCCGCGAGCACCCGGCCCCAGTTGGGGTCGCCGCCGTTCAGAGCCGTCTTCACCAGCGGGGACTCGGCGACGGTGCGCGCGATGCGATCGGCGGCGAGGCTGCTGGCCGCGCCTTCGACGCGGACCTCGGCCACCCGCGTGGCGCCTTCGCCGTCGCGAACGATGAGCGCCGCGATGCGACGCGAGGCCTCGGTCAGGGCCCCGCGGAAGGAAGCGTAGTCGCTGCTGTTTTCGACGATGGCGCGCGCGGGCAGGGCGCTGCTGGCAAGAATCAGCGCCATGTCGTTGGTGGAGGTGTCCCCGTCCACGGTGATCCGGTTCAGGCTCTCGCCCACGGCTTCGCGCAGCGCGCGCTGCAACAGCTGCGGGCTGAGCGCGGCATCGGTCGTGAAGAAGGCCAGCATCGTCGCCATGTTCGGCGCGATCATGCCGGAACCCTTGGCCATCGCCCCGATGCGGGCGGTCTCGCCGGCGACGGGGAACTCGACGACCACCTCCTTCGGATGCGTGTCGGTGGTGAGGATGGCGCGCGCGGCGTCGGCGCCGCCTTCTCGGGACAGGCAGGGGACGGCGTGAGCAATGCCTGAGCGCACGCTTTGCATCGGCAGGCGCGTGCCGATGACGCCCGTCGATGCCACCACTACTTCCCAGGGCCGGCAGCCAAGCTCGCGGGCCACCAGTGCCGCCATTTCCCGCGCGTCGGCGAGGCCGGCATCGCCGGTGCCGGCGTTCGCGCAGCCTGCGTTCACGACGACGGCGCGCGACTGGCCTGCGGCCAGGTGCTCACGCGACACCAGGACCGGAGCGGCCTGGGCTCGATTGGTCGTGAAGACGGCCGCGGCCGAACAGCTCCAATCGGCCGCGAGCAGCGCCAGGTCGAGGCCCTCCTTCTTGATGCCCGAGGCCTGGGCCGCGGCGCGGAACCCGAGTGGCGCCGTGATGCTCAAGCCTTGATCTCCTCGCTCACGCGCTCGCGGGTGAGGGCCCGCACCCGTTCGGGCAGGCCGAACAGGCGGATGAAGCCTGCCGCGTCCTTGTGGTCATACGCCATGCCGCTGCCGAAGGTCGCGAGGTCCTGGCGATAAAGGCTGCGCGGCGAGCGGCGGCCGACGGCCTCGGCGCGGCCCTTGAAGAGCCGCAGCTTCACTTCGCCCGTGACCTCGGCCTCGGTGTGTTCCACGAAGGCCGCGAGCGCCTCGCGCAGCGTGGAAAACCACAGCCCATCGTAGATGAGTTGCGCGTAGCGGACCGAGATCGACTGCTTGAAGTGGAGCGTGTCGCGGTCGAGCACCAGCCGCTCGATCTCCCGGTGGGCGAGGTGCAACACGGTGCCCGCCGGCGTTTCGTACACGCCACGGGACTTGATGCCGACCAGGCGGTTCTCCACGAGGTCGAGCCGGCCGACACCGTGAGCGCCAGCGACACGGTTCAAGGTCTCGACCATGGCGACCGGGCCGAGAGGCATGTCATCGAGCGCGACGGGCGTGCCTCGCTCGAAGGCGAGCGTGATGAATTGCGGCGTGTCCGGGGCATCCTGCGGATCGACCGTGAGCTTGAACATGCCGCGCTGGGGCGCGTCCCAGGTGTCCTCGAGATTGCCGCCTTCGTGCGAGAGATGCCACAGGTTTCCGTCACGGCTGAACAAATCGCGCGGCGACTGGTCGACCGGCACGCCGTGCGCCGCGGCGTAGGCGAGGGCTTCTTCGCGGGAGCGGATCGTCCACTCGCGCCAGGGTGCGATCACGGCGAGCTGGGGCGCGAACGCGCCGTAGGTCACTTCGAAGCGGACCTGGTCGTTGCCCTTGCCGGTCGCCCCGTGCGCCAGGGCGTCGGCGCCATGGGCAAGTGCTACCTGCACCTGCCGATAGGCGAGCAGCGGACGCGCGAGCGCGGTCCCGAGCAGGTAGTTGTCCTCGTAGACTGCCCCGGCCGAGAGCGCTTTGAAGGCGTAGTCGCGGATGAACTCCTCGCGCAGGTCCTCGACGATGCAGGCCGAGGCGCCGGTCGCGAGCGCCTTCTTGCGGACCGCCTCGAGATCGTCGCCCTGGCCGACGTCGCCGCAGTAGGCGATGATCTCGGCGCCGTCGTGGTGCTCCTTGATCCACGGGATGATGATGGAGGTGTCGAGGCCTCCGGAGTAGGCCAGCACGACCTTCTTCAGGCTCATTCGCACGTCACTCCTTCCCGGACGGATGCGGCATCGGCTGAGATGAGGGGGGCCCCAAGTGCGGCCGGGCCGCGCACCATGGCGGTCTCGTCGCAGCACAGGTTCATGGGACAAGCGCTGCAGTCGGCGGCCAGCTTGTCGAGGAAGCGCTCGCGGCGAGTGACCTCGAAGCCGAGCGCTTCGAAGAACGAGACGCGACGGGTCAGTGCCAGCACCTCAGCGAAGCCTCGCTCCCGCGCGGACTCGAGCTGCTGCTGCACGATGCGGTGACCGAGGCCTTTGCCCGCTTGATCCTCTCGCACCGCGAGCGAGCGAACCTCGCCGAGGCCGGGGCCGAGTGTCGTGAGCGCGCCGCAGGCTACGAGCTCGCCGGCATCTTCGGCCACCAGGAAATCGCCGAGTCGGGCGCGCAGCGAAGCCTCGCTCCGGGACAGCAGCAGGCCGCGATCCGCGTAGGCGTTGATGAGCGCCAGGAGCGAGGCGAGGTCGGCAGCGTCTGCGCTACGCAGCCACACCGGCGCCTCCCGCCAGAACCGCGTCCAGTGCGCTCAGGAACTCACGGATTTCACTAGGCTTGATCACCAGCGGTGGCAGCAGGCGCAGCACGCGCTCGCCCGCCTTTGTCGCCAGCATGCCGCGTTCACGAAGGCCGGCGAGAACGGGCCCCGCCTCGCCGTGCAGCTCGACGCCGAGCATGAGGCCGAGGCCGCGTACGTCGAGGATCGCTTTGGGATACTGCCGTGCGAGCTTGCGCAGGCCGCGCTCCAGCGAAGCGCCGCGCCGGACCACGCCTGGCAAGAAGCCGGGTGCCGTGAGGCGCTCGAGGACGGCGAGGGAGGCCGCCGCCGCGACCGGGTTGCCACCGAACGTGCTGCCGTGGTCGCCAACGGCGATGGCGGGCGCTAGTTCCTCCCGAAGCAGGATGGCTCCCATCGGCAGGCCGCCGCCCAGAGGCTTTGCCAGGGTGAGGATGTCGGGCGTGATGCCCGCATGTTCGAAGGCGAACAGCTTGCCGGTTCGGCCCAGGCCGCATTGCACCTCGTCAAGGGCGAGCAGCGCGCCGCGCTGCTGCGTCAGCGTGCGCAGGCCCTGGAGGAAGCTGGCGCTCGCAGGCCGAACCCCGCCTTCACCCTGGACGGGCTCCAGCAACACGGCAGCGGTCTTATCGCTGATCGCCTCGGCCACGGCCCCAAGGTCCTCCCAGGGGAGGAAGCGAACGCCGGGGATGAGCGGCTCGAAGGGCTCGCGGTACTTCGCGTTCCAGGTCGTCGCGAGCGCGCCCATGGTCCGGCCATGGAAGGCGCGTTCGAAGCACAGGAACTCGCTGCGGCCCGCGGCGCGGCCGATCTTGCGAGCGAACTTGAGCGCGCCCTCCCAGGCCTCCGAGCCCGAGTTGCAGAAGAACACGCGAGAGGGAAAGGCCAGGGCGGCGAGGCGTTCAGCCAGGATTGACGCGGGCTCGGTGTGGAACAGGTTGCTCGCATGCACCAGACGCCCGGCTTGCTTGCGGATCGCCGCCAGCACCTGGGAGTCGCCGTAGCCGAGACCGTTCACGCCGATGCCCGCGGCGAAGTCCAAGAAGGCCCGGCCGTCGATAGCGAACAGCCGCGAGCCCTTGCCGCGCGCCAGCACCAGGTCGCGCTCGTAGACGCCCAAGAGCGCGCTCATGCGCTGGCCTGCCCCGTGCGGGCAGCGAGGATGCGTGTCCCGAAAAAGCCGCCTTCGAGTCGGGCTCGGCCTGCGATCACGACCTCGGGAATGCCGGCCTGCGCAGCCTCGAGCGCTAGGCGCACCTTGAGCGCCATGCCGCCGTTGATGACGCCCGTCTCGAGTAAGCCTTGCACGGCTTGAGGCGTGAGCTCCGAAGCGGTTTCTTCGCCGACCCGGACGCCTTCGACATCGGAGAGATAGACGAGCGAGCCTGCCCCGAGCGCCGTCGCGAGGCCCAGCGCGGCCTCGTCGGCATTCACGTTCAGCGCCTCGCAGGCGCTTCCGCTGGAGACAGGCGAGACGACCGGGACGAAGCCAGCGCTCCACAGGCCGAGAATCGCCTCGGCTTTCACGCGCACGCCGCGGCCGACGCGGCCGAGCCCAGGCTCGGCGCGCGCGCTCAGCAGGCCGCCGTCGCGTCCCGAGATCCCGACGGCGGGGACTCCGGCCCGGGTCAGCCCCGCGGCGAGCCTTTTGTTGATCCGGCCGGAGAGCAGCATCTCGATCACCTCCATCGCGGCCTCCGACGTCACACGCCGGCCATCGACGAAGCGCGATTCGATCCCCAGCGTGGCCAGCAGGCGATCGATGTGGCGCCCGCCCCCGTGGACGAGGACGGCGTGGCCCGGGGCGGAGCGCAGCTCGGCGGCGAGGGGAGCGATCAGCCCAGGATCCTCGAGGACAAGGCCGCCGAGCTTATAGACGCGCAGCGTCATTGGGCCCCTCGCTCGGGGAGCCCGGCGGCTTCGTCCCAGCCGAGCGCGAGGTTCAGGTTCTGGAGCGCCTGCCCGGCCGCGCCCTTCAGCAGATTGTCGAGTGCCGAGAAGACGACGACACGTCCGGCAGCCGCGGCGTGCACCGAGATCAGGCAATCGTTGGTGCCGACGACGTCCGAAAGGCGCGGGGGAGTCACGACCACCCGGACGAAACGGGCACCCGCGTAGAAGTGGTCGAGTTCGGCGCGCAGCTCTTCAGGCGTCGCGCGCGATCTCAGGTAGAGCGTCGAGAGGATGCCGCGCTTGACGGGGAGCAGGTGCGGGCAGAACGTCAGCTCGACGCGCTGGCCGGTGCGCTCCTCGAGCACGCTTTCGATCTCACCGACGTGGCGGTGGCTGCGACCCGGCGCATACGCGGAGAGATTCTCCGCCACGTCACAGAAGAGCAGCCCTTGCTTCGGCGCGCGCCCCGCGCCGGTCGCGCCGCTCTTGGCGTCCACCACGATGTCGTCCGCCTCGACGAGGCCGGCGCGCAGCAGCGGCACCAGGGGCAGCAGGACGGACGTCGCGTAGCAACCGGGGTTGGCCACGAGGCGCGCGCCCGCGAGGCGATCGCGATACACCTCGGTGAGGCCGTAGGCAGCCGTCCCGAGCAGCCCAGGCGCCTGGTGCTCGAGCCCGTACCAGACGGAGTAGGCCGCCGCGTCGGGCAGGCGCAGGTCGCCGGACAGATCCACGACGACCGCGGCCGGTCGTGCCTGCTGCAGGCGGGCGGCATAGCCAGCGGAGACACCGTGGGGAAGGCAGAGAAAGTACGAGTCCGCCGCCTCCGCAAGTCCCTTTTCGTGGGGTATGTGGCCCGCGCCCGTCCCCGTGGTAAAGCGAACCCGAGCCTTCGGATGCGAGGCCAGCAGCCGGACCAGCTCCCGCCCCGCGTAGCCCGTCGCCCCGAAGACCCCGACCTGGTTCACCGAATCCTCCCGCAGTGTGCCTTGCAGCCAAAAGGAAAAACCCGCTGGATTCCATCTCCAGCGGGTCACCGTCAGTCCGTTCGCTTCTGGCTTGGGACTAGACGCGCACTCCCCGCTTCGCACACGGGCTTCGCCTCGCGCGGGCCGGCGGTCGAACAGCGGGTCGAGTCGTCATCGCGAACGTCAATAGTACGCGCCCGGGCCGGCCTGTCAAGCGGGGCTCGTGGAAAAACTCAGTTTTTCGCCATCCAGGCCGAGCGTGACGGTCCCGCCGTTCTCCAGTGACCCGAACAGGATCTGGTCGGTGAGCGGATCGCGGACCTCGGTCTGGATCAGGCGCGCCAGCGGCCGCGCCCCGTAGCTCGGGTCGTACCCCTTGCGGGCAAGGTAGGCGCGGGCCTCGGGCGTGAGCGTGATCGCGACGCGACGTTCGGCGAGCTGGGCCTCCAGTTCCAGGATGAACTTCTCGACGATGGTTTCCATCACCTCGGGCGAGAGGGCCTCGAAATGGACGATGGCATCCAGCCGGTTCCGGAACTCCGGGCTGAAGACGCGTTCGAGTGCGTGCTTGCTGCGGCTCTTCGATTCCTTTGCCCTGTCCGAGGCGAAGCCGATCGCCTTCTGGCTCATCTCGCGCGAGCCGGCGTTCGAGGTCATGATCAGCACGACCTGGCGGAAGTCGGCCTTGCGTCCGGTGTTGTCGGTCAGCGTCGCGTGATCCATCACCTGGAGCAGGATCCCGAACAGGTCGAAGTGGGCCTTCTCGATCTCGTCGAGGAGCACGACGCTGTAGGGGTGGTTGCGCACGGCATCGACGAGCAGGCCGCCCTGTTCGAAGCCGACGTAGCCCGGCGGGGCGCCGATCAGCCGCGCCACCGCGTGTTTTTCCATGAACTCGCTCATGTCGTAGCGATGAAACTCGTTGCCCAGGTGTTTCGCGAGCTGGCGAGCCAGTTCGGTCTTGCCGACGCCCGTGGGCCCGGTGAACAGGAAGCAGCCGGCCGGATGATCGGGATGACCGAGCCCGGCGCGCGAGCGCTTGATGGCGCCCGCCACGATGCGCACGGCTTCGGACTGGCCGAACACCACGCGCGCGAGCGATTCCTCGAGCGTCCGCAACCGCTCTTTTTCCGACAGCGTCGCCTGCTTCTCGGGGATGCGAGCGATGCGGGCGACGACCTTCTCGATGTGCGTCACGTCGGCCGTTGGCACCGCGTCCACGGCGGAGTGCAGGCGAAGCGCCGCTCCGGCTTCGTCGATCAGATCCACGGCGCTGTCCGGCAGGCGGTGCTCCCGCAAGTGGCGCTGCGCGAGGCGAGCCGCGGCCTCGAGGGCCGCGTCGGTGTAGGTGATCTTGTGGTGCTCCTCGTAGCGCGCCTTCAAGCCCTCCAGAATCTTCACCGTCTCTTCGCGCGAGGGTTCGTCGACCGCGATCTTTTGCAAGCGGCGGAACAGCGCGCGGTCCTTCTCGATGTGCTTGAACTCCTCGAAGGTCGTCGAGCCCATCAGCCGCACCCGGCCCTGGGTGAGGATCGGCTTCACCAGGTTGGCGAGATCCATGGTGCCGCCGGTGGTGGCGCCCGCACCCACCATGGTATGCAACTCGTCGATGAACAGGATCGGCTTCGGGCGCTTCATGAGGGCGCCCATGAGCGCCTTGAAGCGCTCCTCGAAATCGCCCCGGAAGCGCGTACCCGCCAGCAGCGCCCCGCTGTCGAGGGCGAACACCTCGGCACCGGCCAGGACCGCGGGCACGTCCTCGGCCAACAGGCGTTGCGCGAGACCCTCGACGAGGGCTGTCTTGCCGACCCCGGACTCTCCGACGAAGACCGGGTTGTTCTTGCGACGCCGGCACAACACTTCGAGGGCCCGCTCCATCTCGGGAAGGCGGCCGATCAGGGGATCCAACTGGCCACTCCGAGCGCGCTCGGTCAGGTTCACGGCATAGGCGATGAGCGGGTCGCGGGCAGGCCTGGGCGCGACCGCCTCGTCGCCCTCACCGGCGGCTACGCGCGAGTCGTCGTCGGAGCCATCGGCGAGCTTGCTGACGCCATGCGAGATGTAGTTGAGGATGTCGAGGCGGCTGACGCCCTGGGCCGCGAGGAACTGGGCCGCGGGCGAGCGCGGATGCTGGAGGATGGCGGCCAGCACATCGCCCACCTTGGCCTCGTCGCGCCCGGCGCTCTGTACGTGCAGGACCGCTGCCTGAAGCACCCGCCTGAAGGCGATCGTCTGGGACGGTTCGTGGTCCTTGTTCTTCGGCAGCCGCTCCTCATGTTCCTCGAGGTGGCGGCGTAGATCGGCGCGCAGGCGTTCCAGGTCGACGCCGCAGGCGTGCAGGATCTCCTCGCCCCCGGGATCGTTGGCCACGGCGAAGAGCAGGTGCTCGAGGGTCAGGTTGGCGTGGCGGCGCGAAACCGCCTCGCGGAAGGCCACGTTCAGGACCATCTCGAGCGCTACGCTGAACATGCCCAATTGTAGACCGTTCGGGGAGCTACGGAAGCCTGCGGTCCCCGCGCCCTGTTACGGCCGGCGAGGGTCAGTCCTCCTCGACACTGGCCCGCAGCGGGAAACCGTGCCGCCGGGCGCGCTCGTGGACCTGCGCCACCTTGGTCTCCGCCACGTCGTAGCTAAAGGCCCCGCACACGCCGTGCCCGCGCGTGTGGACGTGCATCATGATCCGATGCGCCTCCGCGGGGGACTTGTGGAAGATCGCCTCGAGCACCTCGACGACGAACTGCATGGTGGTGTAGTCGTCGTTGTGCAGGACGACGCGATACAGGCGCGGCCTGTGGGTCTTCGGGCGCGTCTTCTCGAGGAGCTGGCCGCCAGTTTCCTTTTCGGTGTCCGCCATGCCCCGATTCTAGCCGCCCGCGCAGGCTATTGAGCCGGCGGATCTGCCTCGGCACGGACGTAGACGCGCCGCCGCTCGCTCGGCTTCCCCGACGCTGGCTTCAGCGTCGAGACCACCAGCAGCCGCCCCTTCGCATCGAGCGAATATGAAACGGTGACCCTGGGCCCGCCGCCGGAGGGTTGCGATTCGACGAGCAGCGCGCCTTCCTTGAGCTGGGCCTTGGTCTCGAGCAAGCCGTTCGCCCGCTTGAAGCGACGACCGTCGGTGTAGAGCCGGCCCAGGGTTTCGCCATCGTCCAGTGTGAGCGTACCGTCTGGATCGCGGCCGAATATCAGCACCTCGGGCGAGGCGGCGAACTCGCGCATAGCCGCGTGCGGATCGCCAGCGGGAGCCTTGCCGGGCCGCTGGCCGCGAGGCAGCGGGCCCGCGGGCAGAACCTCCTCCGGAAACGCACCGGGCGGGGCGCCGCCGATCCCACCTTGACCCCTGCCGCCCATCGCCCCAGGCTGGCCGCCATCGTCGCCACTCAAGTTCGGGTCGATGGCCCAGCGGCCGCTGAGGTCCAGGGCCGCGTCAGCGGCTGCGGGTCTTCCCTGGACGCTGCTCGCGAGAGTGGCGAGGGCGGCTGCCGCAAGAACGAAACGCATGGCTCCTCCAATCATGACTCAGGCCTGGAAGCAAATGGCGCAGGAAATGCCGTAAGGGGTGGGGGGCGGCCAGGGTCTAGAATGCCCGAGTCCGCATGGCGACACCCGAGACCGTCCCGCCTGTTTCCGAAGAGGAAACCCGCTACGAGCCGCTGCCCCGGCCCACTCGGCGGGGAATCGGCCTGTGCCTGTCGGGTGGGGGCTATCGGGCGACGCTCTTCCATCTCGGCGCGCTGCTGCGCCTCAACGAGCTGGGCCTGCTGGCTCGCAGCGAGCTTCGGACGATCAGCTCGGTTTCGGGCGGTAGCATCACGGCGGCGCACCTGGCTACCTTCCTGGCCACGCGTCCGCCTCCGCCTGGGCGCGCGCCGATCCCGAGCGAGGCCTGGGACCGCGAAGTGCGCGAGCCGCTGCGCGCCTTCACGCGGCGCAACATCCGCACCGGGCCGATTCTCAAGCGCTTCCTGCCGTGGAACTGGTTTCGCGCGAGCACGGGCGTCACGGCGCTCGCCGGCCGCTACGAGAAAGACCTGACGACGCTGCGCCTCGATGCGCTGCCCGAGCGCCCGAACTTCGTGTTCTGCGCCACGGACATGGCCTTCGGCGTGAACTGGATCTTCAGTCGCGAGCGCATGGGCGACTACCTCGCCGGCTACACCAAGCCGGGTGATTTTTCGCTCGGCCGCGCGGTGGCGGCCTCGGCCTGTTTCCCTCCGGTGTTCAACCCCCTGCCGATGAAGCTGGCCCCCGCCACGCTCAAGGGCGGGAGGGCCCCGGCCGGGGCTGCCCGCAATGCGGCCCAGGCCGACCTGCGGCTGACCGATGGCGGCGCCTACGACAACATGGGACTCGAGCCGGTGTGGAAGAACCACGCCGTCGTTCTCGTGTCCGACGCCGGCGGGCTGTTCACGCTCGAAGGCGATCGCGGCTTCTTCTGGCGGATCGGTCGCTATCAGGGCATCCAGGAGCAGCAGGCGCGCAGCCTGCGCAAGCGCTGGTTGATCTCGAGCTTTGTGTCGGGCTCGATCGAGGGCAGCTACTGGGGCGTCGGCAGCGCGCGCACGCGTTACCAGGAAGAGGGCGGCTACTCGAAGGCGTTCGCGCTGGAGGTGATTGCCGAGATCCGCACCGATCTCGACGCCTTTTCCGATCTCGAGGCTTGCGTGCTCGAGAACCACGGTTACCTGCTCGCAGACGCCGGCATCACGCGTCACCTCCCGGCCCTCGGAAACGGCGCCCCGCTTCGTCCCCCTCACCCGGACGCGCTGCCTCCGGCCATCAGCGAAGACGAGCTGCGAGTCCGCTTGCGCGACAGCGGTAGCCGCCGCCTCTTCGGCCGCCGTTAGCTCAGAGCGAGACGTAGCGCAGCGACACGGTCTTCGCGGCGGTGCCGCCGACGATCCTCATTGCCGGAGAGCGGCGAATGAACTTCTCGAACCGCGGGATATCATCGACTGCCCAGCACGGTTCGCTTCCCTCGCCCAGCGCCCGGAGGTGCGGCGCAGGGATGTACAAGAAGGTGAGCCCCAGTTGCCACAGGTCTGCATCGTCACCACCGGGATCCAGGGAGAATTGGCGCGTGATGTCGAGCTCGAAGTGTTCGCCGTCCTCCCCCTCGTAGGCGCCCCATTGGAAAAGCAGCTTGTCCTGCCCCGGACCCGCGTAGCCCTCCGCCCGGTCGGCGCGATAGAACTCGAGCATGGTCGCGATGCCGTCCGCCGGGACGAGCAGGGCGCGCTCGAGCCCGAGCTTCGCGGCGCCGAGCTTGCGCAGGCGGGCGTCGAACAGATCCAGGGATAGGGGTGCAAGCGCGCTCGGCTTCGTCT
>JAQBHI010000082.1:0-6588 GCA_032127875.1 Acidobacteriota bacterium | reverse complement strand
CGGCCGCACGCCACGTTTCCATGGCCAGCACATCTGCGTGCCGCGTCACGGCGTCGCGATTCACATCAACGCCTTCAACTTCCCGGCCTGGGGCCTCGCGGAGAAGGCGGCCGTGGCGCTGCTCGCCGGCATGCCGGTGCTAACCAAGCCGGCCACCAGCTCGGCCCTCGTCGCGCACCGCATCGTCGAGATCCTGGTCAAAAAACAGGTGTTGCCGGAGGGCACGTTGTCGCTGCTCATGGGCAGCGCGGGAGATCTGCTCCAGCACGTGGAGGCACAGGACGTGGTGGCGTTCACCGGCTCCGGCGCCACGGGCGAGTTGATCCGCGGCCTGCCTTCGGTGATCCGTCACTCGGTGCGGGTGAACGTCGAGGCGGACAGTCTGAACGCCGCGATCCTCGGCCCGGATGCCGGGCCCGGCTCCGACACTTACGACTACTACGTAAAGGACGTGCTGCGCGACATGACGCAGAAGGCGGGCCAGAAGTGCACGGCGATCAGGCGCGTTCTGGTGCCCGCTTCCGTCGCCGAGCGCGTACGCGAGGACCTCGTCGATCGACTCGGCTCGCTGGTGGTCGGCGATCCGGCGCAGGAAGGCGTGCGCATGGGCCCGGTCGCCACGGAGCAACAACTGAAGGACGTGCGCGAAGGTATCGACGCCCTTGCTCGGGACGGTCGGCTGGTCTACGGTCCTGCTGCGAGACCGTTGGGCGTGCCCGAAGGCAAGGGCTACTTCGTCGGGCCGGTGCTGATCGAGGTGGAGCCGGGGGCCGAGGCCCGGACGGTCCACTCGCGCGAGGTCTTCGGCCCGGTCGCGACGCTTGTGCCCTACGACGGGTCCTCGGCCGAAGCGGCCGAGATCGTCGCCCGAGGCAACGGCGGCCTGGTTTCTTCCGTGTATTCCGAGGACGTGGCGTTCACGAGCGAGGTCGTGCTCGGGCTGGCGCCGTATCACGGGCGCGTCTTCCTCGGCAGCGCGAAGATCGCGGAGCAGTCACCGGGTCCGGGCACGGTGCTGCCGACGCTGGTCCACGGTGGACCCGGACGCGCCGGAGGCGGCGAAGAGTTGGGCGGCCTGCGCGGCCTCGGCTTCTACTCTCAGCGGGTGGCGCTCGAGGGCTCGCGTCCGGTGATCGACCGGATCACGGGAGCCCGGCCACCGGTTTGAGAGGCGGTCGCGCGCCGGGGCCCTGACCCTTGCTACGAGAGCGGCTCGAAGCGGGCCGTGAAGTGGCGCAGCACCCTGGGCGCCTCGAGGATGCGATAGCCGCGCAGCTGCTGGGCGCGCTCCGCCACGTAAATCACCGCCTCCGCCACGAAGTCCATGTGCGACTGCGTGTACACGCGGCGCGGGATCGCCAGGCGGACGAGGTCCATGGCACCCGGCGTCTCGCTGCCGTCGGGCCGCAGCCCGAACATGACCGTGCCGATCTCGACACCGCGGATGCCGGCTTCCACGTACAGGGCGTTGAGCAGCGCGATGCCCGGGTACTGCAGCGGCGCGATCTGCGGCAGCAGCGCGCGGGCGTCGAGGTAGACCGCATGGCCGCCGGCCGGGCGCAGGATCGGCACGCCCGCGGCGAGGAGCTTCTCCGCCAGGTACTCGGTGGAGCGGATCCGGTAGCGCAGGTACGGCTCCTCGACGACCTCCTCCAGCCCGCGTGCGATCGCCTCCAGATCGTAGCCGGCCAGGCCGCCGTAGGTGGGAAAGCCCTCGGTCAGGATCAGCAGGTTGCGGCAGCGCTCGGCCCAGACATCGTCGTTCATCGCCAGGAAGCCGCCGATGTTGGCCAGCCCGTCCTTCTTGGCCGACATGGTGCAGCCGTCGGCCAGCCGGAACACCTCCTGGGCGATCTCCTTGGGCGTACGCCGCTCCTGGCCGGCCTCGCGCGTCTTCACGAAGAAGGCGTTCTCGGCGAAGCGGCAGGCGTCCAGGAACAGCGGCTTGCCGAAGCGGTCGCAGAGGGCGCGCACGCCGCGCAGGTTCGCCAGCGAGACGGGCTGGCCGCCCCCGGTGTTGTTGGTGATGGTGACCATCACGAGGGGCACGCGGTCGCCGGCCTCGGCCAGGGTGCGTTGCAGCGACGCCAGATCGACATTGCCCTTGAAGGGATGCACCAGCGAGGGCTGCTTGCCCTCCGGGATCACCAGGTCTCGGGCCTCGGCGCCCTCCACCTCGATGTTGGCGCGGGTGGTGTCGAAGTGGTTGTTGTTGGGCACCACGTCGCCCTCGCGCAAGACGCTGTGGAACAGGATGCGCTCAGCGGCCCGGCCCTGGTGAGTGGGGATCACATGGCGGAACCCGGTCAGGTCCTGCACCACGTCGCGAAAGCGATAGTACGAACGGCTTCCGGCGTACGATTCGTCGCCCTGGATCAATGCGCCCCACTGGGCCGACGACATGGCGCCAGTGCCGGAGTCCGTGAGCAGGTCGACTTGGACGTCGGCGGCGTGCAGTTGGAAGACGTTGAAGCCGGCTGCGCGCAGACAGGCCACCCGCTCCTCGCGGTGGGTGAACCTGATGGCCTCGACGGACTTGATGCGGAACGGCTCGATGATGGTCTTGAAGTGTTCCATGGGGTCTCCTGTGCTCCCATCCTGGCTCGCTCGCGCGTCTCAGGCCCGTCATCGAACGGCCGGGGGGCGCGGCTGCGAGGCGGATGCGCGGGGCGAGAGCACGCGCCGTGCCACGAGCGCTCGTCTCGCCTGGTCCACGGCGCGATACAGCGAATCCGGC
The DNA here is from genome assembly GCA_032127875.1 of Acidobacteriota bacterium. Lineage (GTDB taxonomy): Bacteria > Acidobacteriota > Vicinamibacteria > Fen-336 > Fen-336 > CADEEV01. The sequence continues at coordinate 3,851 of JAQBHI010000082.1, read as the reverse complement.
TTCGCCACGACGGCCTCGGCATCCGACGTCGTGAGCGGCCTCGCGAGCTCGCTGAAGAGCGTCCGTCCCATCGGCTCCCGGAGAGGCGCCGCCCGCACGGGCCCGGCGGCGCCAGTCGCCTTGCGATCGCCTTCGCCGAGCACCCCCTTGGTGGGCGCGTCGCTGCGGGCGGCCCGCACGGCTCGTCCAAGAAGGGCGTGGGCGCCACGGGCGTCGCCGGCCTTCCATGACAGGTAGCCGAGCAGGAACGGCGCTTCGACGCTCTTGGGGTTGGTCCGGGCGGCTGCCTCCAGCCAGGTCCGGGCTTCCTCGCTGCGACCCCGGACGATCAGGACCTCGCCGAGGCGCAGCATGGCGCCCGTCTCCTCGCCGTTGATTTCGTGAGCCCGCCTCAGATGCGATTCCGCCCCCCCCAGATCCAGGGGCTCTCCTGGATCGGACGAAGCCAGCAGGGCGCCGAGGGCGAGATGGCCGCGGGCGCTCGCTGGGTTCACCTCCACCAGCCGCTCGAAGGACCGGCGCGCCTCGAGCGACGCCCCGAGCTGCCGATGGCACTGCCCGAGATAGTAGAGGGAGTCCTCGTGGCCCGGGTCGAGGCGAAGCGCTTCGAGATACAGATCCCTGGCCCGCGCACCCTCCCCGGCGATGCGCGCGTCCGTCGCAGCGCCGAGCCGTTGCCAGAACAGCAGGACGCGTTGACGCTGTTCGTTTGGCACGGCGCTCGCTGCGGGGTCCGCCTCGGGCCCACACCCACTCAGGGCCAAGCCGCCGAGCGCCGTTACGATTACCAGCTTTGCATGCTTCATCGTCCGATCGTGGCGATCTCGGGACGCCCGCCTTCGCGCAACCGGATCGTCGAGCGGGTCGGCAGAGCCTCGAACGCCTGCGCCGATCCGTTGGGCCAGACGACCTCCAGGCGATCCAGCTGGCGTGCGTCAGCGACACCGAAAAACACCTCGCCCGGAGGCTCCTGGCTCAGGTAGGAGGACTGGTTTCCCACGGCGCGCAGCTGCGTCCCCGTGAGAGTCGTGACGCGGACCAGGGCGCCCACCGCATGGGTGTTGTGCGCGGCTCGCAGGACGACGCGCACCCAGCCGTTCTTGTTCCCGCCTTCGTTCCGCGCCAGGCGGAGCGCGCTGCCATGGACGCTGTACGCGATGTCGAGGTCGCCGTCGCCATCGTAGTCCGCGAAGCTCCCGCCCCGGCCCACGCTCCGCGACGCGAACGGGGCGCCAGCGTTCTCACCGACTTCGTAGTAGCCCTGCTCGCCCGCGTTCCAGAACAGGAAGCTCCTCATCGGAACCAGCAGCGTGGGGTCCGAGTCCTGCTGAAACGTGCTGCCGTTGATGCAGTACAGGTCGAGGCGTCCGTCGTTGTCATAGTCCAGGAACCCGGTAGCCCAGCCGATGGCGCTGAGCGCGATCTGGCCCAGGCCCGTGGCGTCGGCCAGATCGACGAAGCGCAGCGGCGCCTCGGGCGTGACCTTCATGTTGCGGGTCTCGTTGACGTAGAGAGCGTTCTCCTGGGCGAGCCAGTGGGTGACGAAGATGCCGAGGCGGCCGCTGTTGTCCCAGTCGCCCACGCCGAGGCCCATGGCGCCTCTGTAGTCGGCGACCCACGCCGAGTGGCTCACGTCGCGGAAGCGGCCGTCGCGGAGATTCACGAACATCGCGTTGTCGGAGACGTCGTTCGCCACGTACAGGTCGGGCCAGCCGTCGCCATCGAAATCAGCCCATGAGGCCGAGAGCGAACGCCCCGTGCTGTTCTCGACGCCGGCCTCCCGCGCCACGTCGTGGAAGACACCGCCATCGTTGCGGAGAAGCAGGTTGCGTTCGGGCGCATAGCTGGAGGGATTGAGCGTGAACGGAACGACCGACCTGAACTGCTGGCTGGTCTGCTGCGCGGTCTCAGGGTCCCACCGGTATTTCACGTAGCCGCAGACGTAGAGGTCGAGGTCGCCGTCCCGGTCGTAATCGGCCCAGCTCACCCCGCTCCAGAAGCCCTCGTGGCGGCCCACACCCACCGCCTTGGACACGTCGGCGAAGCGTCCTTCGCCGTCGTTGTGGAACAGCAGGTTCGTGCCATGGCGGGTGACGAAGAGGTCGAGCCTGCCGTCGCCGTCGTAGTCGCCCCAGGCCGCGCCCATTCCCCAGCCGCGCACGGCGAGACCTGCCGAGTCCGTCACATCGGTGAACGTGCCGTTGCCGTCGTTGTGGAAGAGCTGTGCGTGCGCGGGCGAGCGCGCGACCTCCGCGGGGGTGAGCGTCAGGGGGCCGGATTCGTTGACCACGAAGAGGTCTGGGTAACCGTCGCCGTCATAGTCTCCCCACGCGAGCCCCGACCCCATGTCCTCGGGAAGCTGCGACGAGCGCTTGCCGCCGAAGTGAACGAAGCGGAGCCCCGCGGCCTGGGCCTGGTCCGTGAAAGCGACGCCGCTCTCGGACGTCAGTCGGCGGGCGAGCGAGTGGCTGATCTCCCGACTCGCGTCGGCCTCCTGCCCAGGGACGTACGCCGCTCGGCGCGGTCGCAGAAAGAGCACGAGCCCGGCCGCCACCGCGAACAGGCCGAGACTCAGGGCCAGCCACCGGGTCGCGCGGCGCCCGTAGCCCAGGGAACGGCCTCGAGAAGGCGAGGTCACCGCGTGGCGGCCATCTGGCGCGTGGGGGCGCTCCCGGCCGTGGCACGCTTCGCCGGACCCGGCCGCACGCGCAGGTGCGCCACGGTCCGGGCCATCTCGGTCACGGGTGTCGTGAGCCCCGTTCCCTCGCCGAACAGGAAGGTGAGCAGGTACTGGTCGATCTTCCGATACATGAGCCGCGCGGTAACGGTGAGCTCAGATCCGCCCGCTGGTGGTGCGTCGACCCCGAAGCTCTGCTCCCTGAGCTCTGGCGCCCGCCGGTCTGCGCTGCTGGAGCACTGGAACGAGTACTCCGCTGTGTCCGAGAACCCGGCGAACAGCGAGCGCCGGTAGCGCACCCCGACCATCTCCCACAGGTTGTGGCGATCGATCAGGTTCCCGTACTGGTCGACAGGCTCGGCCTTGAACATGAACGTGCCCGGCTCGATGCGGTGGTGGTCGTCGCGGCGTCCGGAGGCGAAGACGACATGGCCCAGATCGTCGGTGACAGTCAGCTCGACCCAGGCCTGAATGATGTCGAGCGGTCCGGTCGGGAAGTCGTGACCCACCTTGTTGGACGTGATCACCACCCGCACCGTGAGCGGGGCCCCGGCCACGGCCTCCTCTGGCAAGACCAGCTCGATGGCAACCGCAGGACCCTGGGACCACTTGTCCGCGATCTCGGGGATCTCGTACTCGCCCCGCAGCCATTTCTCGACGAGCTTCGCCTGCTCCTCGCCCCCGGGCAGCTTGAGCATCACCGGCATCGCCTGGTTGGCGCCCAGAAAACGGTGGCCGCGATGCTTGCCATCGGACTCGTTGCGGTTGTAGTCGAGGGCGTCTCCCGCCGCGGGATCGTGGGAGGCCGCGAGAGGCATGTGACACTCGCGGCACTCGATGGTCTTGGCCGCGTCCCCCGGGTGGTTCCAGCGGCTGTTCTTCCAGTTGTCGTATTGGTTCTGGAGCTGGACCCAGCCGACCTTGTTCACCTCCTGATCGATGAACTGCTTGTGACATGCCGCGCAGTACTCCGGCGCCTTGAAGAGGCGCTTGGTGAGGCTCGAGGTGTGCTCCCACGGGTAGGCCCGGATGAGGAAATCGCGGCCGAAGCGGGCCGCGCTGCCCTCGTTGAGCTCGAAGAGGTAGCGCTCAGGCTGAGTGATGACGTAGTTGGCGTTGCCCTCGATGTCGGTTTCCCGCACTGCATGGCAGCTGAGGCAGGAGACGCCTTCCT
>JAQBHI010000081.1:0-4205 GCA_032127875.1 Acidobacteriota bacterium | reverse complement strand
GTCCTCGGACAGCATGAGGTTGGCGGCTGCCTCGAGAGAGAGTGCGGGGTCCACGGTGACAGGATCCCGGGACATGATGGCTGAGACGTCCATGGCCGTCCGCCGACGGCCCGCCGGTGTTTCGCGTGGGTCCCCGGCTGCGCCAGGGAGACCTGGCCGACATCCTGCAGACGATCAAGGTCTGTTTGGCGGCACACATGCGTCGCCTGGGCGCGGCTGACGACGCGACAGACGAGCTGCTGGCCGCGCAGTCACCGACCCTGGCCACGGCGCAGGCCGCCAGCATCCAGGGCCGGCTGGCCTTCGGCCCGCGGGCCGGCCAGCGCGTCACGCGCGTCGGCAGCCGCCCGGGCGTGCCCTTCACACGGCCGCCGCGAGATGACTGCGCCGTTGACGAGGGCTTCTCGCTCCACGCCGGCCCGCCGGTGCCGGGGCACGATCGCGAGCGCCTCGAGCGGCTGTGTCGGTTATGCGGACCTCCACATAAACGGCATCATGTGGACCGGGGAGTTATGCGGACCTCGCACTCGCGCGGTCATGAGGAGCGCTGAGAATCCGGCCGCTAGAGCTACGTCGGGCGGGCGGATCCGGTCCGCATAATCCGGGCACGCTGGTGTCCCCCATTCCCCGGGCTTCGGCCCAAGGAGGACACCGTGCTCGAGCGCTTCTACAAGACAGACTCCAGTCCGCACCGTCTCCGCGACGGACCCGCGGGGCCGTTTCTCGACGGTTTCGCGGAGTCCATGTTCGTTGCGGGCTACTCGCCCGCGATGATCGGTTCCTACCTGTGGGCAGCCGAGCACGTTGGCCTGTGGATGGCGCGCCGCGGCGCGGCCATCGCGGATCTCGACGAGGGTCTGCTCGCACGCTTCGTGCGTCACCTGCTCCGGTGCCGTTGCCGCGGCTGCAAGCGCGGTGCGCACAAGCGCGTGCCTTTCCGGGTCCACGCGTTCCTGCGGTACCTCCGCGAAAAAGGCGTCGTATCCACGTCCGCGCCGGAGACGCCTCGCCCGCACCTCGTGATCGAGTACGGCGCCTGGATGCGCGAGCGACGCGGCTTGGCCGAAGCGACCATTGCCCACTCGTTGCCGGTGGCCCAAGCGCTGCTCGGTACCGTGAGCGACGATCCCGCCCGGCTGGATGCCGCAGGCGTGCGCAAGTTCGTGCTCGAGTATGTCCGTCGACACGCGCCGGCGTCGGCCGGCTGCGTGACGACGATCGTCCGCTGCTTCCTGCGTTGGCTCGTCATGCAGGGTCGCTGCACGACGGACCTGACCGAAGCGGTTCCGAAGGTGCCCACGTGGCGGCTGGCAAGGCTCCCTCGTTACATCCCGGCTGACGATGTAGAGCGCATCATCGCGGCGTGCGATCGTTCCAGCCCGGTGACGCGGCGCGATCGCGCCATGCTGCTTCTGCTCGCCCGCCTTGGTCTGCGCGCGGGTGACGTCGTGGGGCTGCGCCTCGGTGACATCGAGTGGGAGCAGGGACGCCTCCGCGTCGTCGGCAAGGGACGGCGCGAGACGAGGCTGCCGCTTCCTCAAGACGTCGGCGACGCGATCCTCGGTTACCTCGAGATTGAGCGACCCGCCGCCGCCACCGACCACGTCTTCCTGACCGCGCGGACTCCGATCCGACCGATCGGATCGAGCGGCTTGCACGACGTCGTCGGTCGCGCGATCGAGCGCGCCGGCGTGGAGGCTCCTTCCCGCGGGACTCACATCCTGCGCCACTCGCTCGCGACCCGGCTGCTCCGGCAAGGCGCGACGCTCGACGCGATCGGCGCCCTCCTGCGCCACCGCGACGTCAGCACGACGGCGCTCTACGCCAAGGTGGACATCGATCTGCTTCGACAGGTCTCGCAGCCCTGGCCCCGCGCAGAGGTGTCGCCATGTTGATGCAGAGCATCGACGCGTACATCGCGCTCCGTCGGGCGGTCGGCTTCCAGCTGAAGACGGAGGAGCACCTGCTGCACGACTTCGCGCGATGGGCCTCCGAGCGGGGCGAGACGCACGTGCGGACCTGCACGGCCACGGACTGGGCGGCGGCAGGGAGCTCGACGTGGCAGCGCGAGCGACGGCTCCGAGCCGTCGCCGGCTTCGCGCGCCATGCGCGGGCCGAGGATCTCCGTCACGAGGTGCCGCCGATCTTCGTGTTCGGTCGCCGGCACGTGCGTCCGCGGCCCCACATCTACTCGCCGGCCGAGATCGGCCGCCTGCTCGACGCGGCCAGCCGACTCCCTGCCACCTGGCCGCTGCGACCGCAGGTGTTCACGACGCTGTTCGGTCTCTTGGCATCGACCGGTTTGCGTGTGTCCGAGGCGCTGGCGCTGCGATTCGGTGACGTCACGAGCGATGGCCTCGTGATCCGCAAGACGAAGTTCAACAAGAACCGGCTCGTGCCGCTTCACGAGACCGCCGCCTCGGCGCTCGGCCTCTATCTCGATCTCCGACGGCGCGCCAGCACCGTGAGCGATTACGTCCTCGTCTCCCCGAAGGGAGACCGGCTTCCCCTCTCGACGGTGCACCACTGCTTCTATCGGCTGACGCGGGAGACAGGCCTCCGTTCGGGTCCAGGGGCGCCGGGACCCCGGATTCACGACCTGCGGCACACCTTCGCCGTGCGTGCCCTGGAGGCTTGTCCGCAAGACGGCAGCCCCGTCGGCTGGCGCGTGCGCGCGCTGTCGACCTACCTCGGCCACAGCAACCTCGCCGACACCTGCTGGTACCTGCGGGCGACGCCGGATCTCCTCCGGGGTGTCGCTGACGCCTGCGAGCGCTTCCTCGAAGGAGGTGCACGATGACGCCGATCGCAGCGCACATCACCGCGTTCTTCCAGAAGCGGCTCGCCGTGGAGCTGCGGGCCAGTCGGGACACCTGCGACACGTACGCCTACGCGTTCCAGCTCCTGTTCGAGTTCATGAGCCGCAAGCTCGGCGTGGCGCCCGCCGACCTCGCGCTCGAAGCACTCGATGCGCCGCTCGTGCTCGAGTTCCTCGAGCATCTCCAGAAGGACCGGCACAACTCGGCGCGCACGCGCAACGCGCGGCTCGCCGCCATCCGCTCCTTCATGCGGTACGTCGAGCACCGCGTGCCGTCGGCGCTCGATCAGGTCCGACGCGTTCGGGCCATCCCCGCGCAGAGGACCGACACGCGCATCGTCCGGCACCTCACGCCCGACGAGCAACGCGCCCTCCTCGACGCGCCCGAGCCCTCCACCCGACTCGGCATTCGTGACCGCGCCATGCTGCTCTTAGCGCTCGCGGGTGGCCTGCGCGTCTCGGAGCTCGTCGGCGTGCGCATCGACGAGATGGAGTTCAGCGGCCGCTACGTCCACGTGCGCGTCCGCGGCAAGGGGCGACGCGAGCGCGCCCTGACCCTGTGGAAGTCGGTGGGCGACGCGATCCGCGCCTGGCTCGCCGTGCGCGGCGAAGCACCCGCCTCGGAGCTGTTCCTCAATGCCTGGTACAAGCCCATGACGCGCTCCGGCTTCGAGCGTGTGCTCGCCAAGCACGTCGCAGCGGCTGGCGCGCGGTGCCCATCGCTCCGACTGAAGCGTGTCTCGCCGCACGTGCTGCGGCACACCTGCGCGCTCAACACGCTGCGCGCGACGCGCGACCTGCGCAAGGTCTCGCTCTGGCTTGGACACGCCAGCACGCAGACGACCGACATCTACTTGCAGGCCGACTCGACGGAGAAGCTCGAAGCGCTCGCGGTGATGAAGGCGCCGGCGCTGCGGCCGGGGAAGTTCCGCCCGCCCGACCGCCTGATCGCCGCGCTGCGCGCCCCCACCGTTATGCGGAGCTCCGACGCGGTCAACCCATGAAGACGACAACGGAATGGTCCCGAAGGTCCGCATAACTCCCCGGTCCGCATGATGCCGTTACGTTGCTCGCCCCGCCCTCGCCACCGAGCGCCTGCACGAGCTGCCCGACGGTCGCCTGGCCTACGATCTTCGCCATCCCTGGTCGGACGGCACCTGGCAGGTGGTGTTCGAGCCGCTGACGTTTCTCGAGAAGCTGGCGGCCCTCGTGCCGCCGCCGCGAGCGCATCAGGTGACGTACCACGGCGTGCTGGCGCCGGCGGCCGCCTGGCGCGGGGCGGTCGTGCCGGGGCCGTCGACGACGCGGCGACGCCGGGCAGGGTCTGCACCGGCACCACCCTGCCGGCGCCGGTATCCGTGGGCCGAACTCCTGCGTCGGGTGTTCG
>JAQBHI010000080.1:0-16483 GCA_032127875.1 Acidobacteriota bacterium | reverse complement strand
AGACGGCCGGCGGCGTTGTCGAACTGCGAAGCGAGCGCGAGCTCCAGTTCATCGACATCACGCCGCTCGTCGAGGAGCGCGTGCGGCGCTCCGCCGTCCGCTCCGGCCTGGCGAGCGTCCAATCGCTGCACACGACCGCCGCGGTCATCGTCAACGAGGACGAGCCAGGGCTGCGCGCCGATCTGGCGCGGACCCTCGAGCGCGTAGCACCTCAGGACGTGCGCTATCAGCGCGACGAGCTGCACTCGCGCAGTGACGTCGGAACGGACGAGCTGGCCAATGGCAAGGCCCCCTGCCGAGCGTTCGTCTAACGACGGCGATGCTTCACGTCGGCGAGGGGCGCCTCGGCCTGGATCAAGTCTTCTTCGTCGAGCTCGACGGTCCCCGCCAGCGCAGCCTGTCGATCCTCGTGGCGGCGCCTCGGATCGCGCTAAAATGACCCTGCCGGCTCGAGGCCGTGCTTGCCGGAGTGGGGATTAGCTCACGACGCGCTGAGAGCTGCGCCGGAAGCGCACCAGCCGCTGCAGGCCGTCTGGCAGCCAGTTCTTGAGCCCGAGCAGCGAGGGGATGCGGTCGTAGTAGAGCACGACGCGGACGTCCTTGCGGCCGCCTCTCGCCACGTCCTTGACCACGAAGCCGTATGGACCGATGCGCGTCAGCGTCCCGGGTTGCAAGTCCTTGCGCTGCGCTTCCTTGCCGTAGCCGACCAGATGCACGCGCGCCTGGGCGAGCTTTTGGCGAAGCGCGACGTTCGAGATCAGGTGGGCCTTTGCCCTCACGAAATCGAGAGCCGTGAGCTTGCCGCGATCGGCCGCCGGGGTGGCCAGGATCCGCTCGGCCTCGGCCATGTCGAAGTTCTTCGCCACGTAGTCGAGGTTCAGGGCGTAGATCTTCTCGCCCTTCGAGCCGCGGTCCGAGAAGTCCTCGAGCTGCTGGCGGAGATCTTCGATGCCCAGGGGCAGCAGCCGCCTCGTCAGCTCGTCCAGGCCATTGGTGTCGATGCCAATGCCGCTCAGGTCGATCGGCGGCACCTGGTAGGTGAGCGTAGCGACGGCGCCGCGAGCGTCGGCGAGCAGCGTGAGGCCGGTCGTCGCCCAGCCGCCCTCCTCGAGCCGATGCAGTTTGTCCGCCGCCACGTGGACCGGCATGCCCGTCGCCATCTCGAGCGTCTCGACATCGCCGGGACCCGGGAAGGAGCGGACCAGGATCCCCAGGAGCAGCAGGGTGAAGAGGGCCAGGGGCAGAACCAGGCCGGAGAGAAACGTCAGTTCGACCGCGGGCCGTGCTGGCGCCACGATCCGGCGCAGCACCGGCTCTATTCTCTTCAGTCCTTCGTGAGGTGCTATGCGATATACGAATTTCTTCAACAGCAGCCCGTCGTCCTTGAAGAAGGACGACAGCGTCTGGGCCAGCGGCGAGGCAGCGGTACCGTTGGCCGTGCGTACCATGTCGAGAATCCAAGCCGGGGACTGCTCGCGATCGCCGGGGGCGACACCCTCCTCGGGAGGGTCGCCCACCAGGATCACGTACAGCGGCACCTGCAGTTCACGAAGCAGCGCCAGCGTCTTCTGGATCGAGTACGCGCGCAGGTCCTCGCCCCTGGGCACACCCATCTCGGTCCAGTCCTCCGGACCCGGGTCGACGATGGCATCGGTCAGCAGCACGATGCGAAACTCGGTGCCCTTCGGATACGACTGCAGCAGTTCCCGCGCCTTGTCGAACGCGAAGTAGAAATCGGTCCACTCACCGTTGTTCCGGTAGTGCGAGACGTCGTCGACGAACACCTCCTGCCGGCCGCCAAACAGGATCAGCCGGTAGGGCTGGCCCTGCAGGAATCCGAACATCTTCTCGAGCGCCTGGACCCGCTTCTCCTCCGGATCCAGAGGCGGAAGGGAGGCTGAGTTGTCCATCAGGAACACGATCACCGACCCCTCGGCCGGCGCCACAGCAGGGCTCAGCGAAGGCGTCGGGGACGCGGTGAGAAGACTTGCCAGGAGCGGCGTGAGCAGCATGCTGAGGCTGCACGATGTTACTACACCGACCGTGGCCGGACGCTATAATCCCCCCGCATGAAAGTCGGCATCATCGGTCTCTCCCGCGTCGGCAAGAGCACGCTGTTCCAGCTCCTCACGGGCGCCCCGCCAGCACCCCCCTCCGGTCGCCCCGAGCCGCGCGTGGGGATCGCCCGGGTGCCGGACCTGCGGGTCGAGACCCTGGCCAAGCTCTACAACCCCAAGAAGAAGACGCTCGCGACCATCGAGTACGTGGACGTCCCCGGCGTTGCCAAGGGCGAGGGCTCGGCGCTCGTGGACCTTCCGGCGCTGCGGAACATCGATGCGCTGGTTCACGTGGTGCGCGCCTTCGAGTCGGACGTGGTTCCGCATCCCGAGGGCTCGGTCGATCCACTTCGCGACGCGTCGATGCTCGACCTCGAGCTGATCCTCGCTGATCTCGGCGCCGTCGAGAAGCGCCTGGAGCGACTGGACGCCAGTATCAAGAAGGCCAATCGCGCCGAGGACGTCGGTGAACGCGTGATCTTCATGAAGCTGAAAGAAGCCCTCGAGGCGGAGAAGCCGCTCCGGGATGTCGCGTTCGACGACGAGGAGAGACGGCGCCTGCGCAACTACTCGTTCTTGTCGGAAAAGCCCGTGCTGCTCGCGATCAACATGGGCGAGGGCCAGATCAAGAATGCCGCGGCGGTCCTCGACGCCTCCGGCCTCGCGGGCTTCGTGGCGAGCCGCCCACATCTGGGGCTGTGCCCCGTGTCGGCTACGATCGAGAGCGAGATGTCGGAGCTCTCGGCCGAGGATGCGAAGGCCTTTCTCGAGGACCTCGGCCTCGATGAGCCGGGCCTCGATCGCGTGATCCGCACCTCGTACGCGCTGCTGGGCTTGCTCTCGTTCCTGACGGCGGGCGAAGACGAGTGCCGCGCCTGGACGCTCCGCAAGGGCATGAAAGCGCAGCAGGCGGCGGGCGAGATCCACTCCGACATCGAGCGCGGTTTCATCCGGGCCGAGGTGGTGGCCTTCGACGATCTGGTGGGCGGGGGCTCGCTCGCGGCTTGCCGTGAGAAGGGTACGCTGCGCCTCGAAGGCAAGGACTACGTCGTTCGCGACGGAGATGTCATCAACTTCCGCTTCAACGTCTAGCTGTTCTTCCTGCCGGAGGCCGGTCGCCCTGGCGCGGGAGTGCTGCCTGTACTGCGGCGCCCCGCTCTCGTCTGCGGCGCAGCAAAGCGCGAGCGCGGCCGCGCAGGCGGTTCGAGCCCAGGACGTTCCGGCCGCCGCGACGCAGCTGGAGCGGGGTTTCGTGGTGTTCGAGGCCATGACCGTCGAGGCGCCAGCCCTGGCTCGCGCCCTGGGCCTCACGGCCTACGAGGCCGGTCAGCGCTTGCGCAGAGGCGGCGCGCAACTCCACCGCGTCCTGCCGCTCCCGGAAGCGCAGGCCGAAGCTGCTCGACTCGAGGCGCTCGGTTTCCAGGCGCTCGCCATCCCCGAAGCCGAAACGCGTTCGGCCGAAGCGCCTCGCCGCGCGCTGGGCGGATGCGCCGAGGGTGACGCGCTATGGCTGCGTTTTGGCGCCGAGCGGCTTCCGGTCGCGGCGAGGGACCTGTGCCTGATCGTCCGCGGCCCGATCGTGCGCGAATACCAGACGCGAGCCGCCGCGCGCAAGGCGATCCGCACCGCAACCCTCGAGGCCGGCTACCGCTTTCACCTTCACTACCGGGAGGACCCGACGCCCATCGAGATCGACCCCTGGGCCTTCGAGTTGGGCGAGGGCGCATCGGGCTCGTCGTTCTTGACGCTCTCAGGCTGGATAGCCGCGCTCGCGGCGAGCGTCCCGACGGACGATGCCTTTCGCTCCCTGCCGGCAGCGCTCGCCCCGGAAACGGGTGCGGCGCCAGGTGCGGTCCGCGCCGGCGAGGCGCTGCTTCGGAAGCGCCCCGCCGGCCGGAACGAGGCGGCCGTAATCCTCGACAACCTGCGGCAGTTCCGCGTCTACTCGGCCTGGCGCGCGGCCTTCGAGCGCTGGCGCCGCCGTTAACGGCCGAAAACACCCCTGTGCTACCGTTTGCAGCAGCTTGAAGCTCATCGTGCAAATCCCGTGTCTCGACGAGGAGGCGACGCTTCCCGAGGCGCTGCATTCGATACCTCGGCAAATCCCTGGCATCGACACGGTCGAGGTGCTGGTGATCGATGACGGGTCCACCGACCGGACCAGCGCCGTCGCCCGTGAGCACGGCGCCGAGCATGTCGTGCGGTTTCCGAGGCGCAAGGGCCTGGCCTACGGCTTCATGGCCGGCCTGGACGCGTGCCTGCACCTGGGCGCCGACATCATCGTGAACACGGACGCGGACAACCAGTACCCGGCGGCGGACATCCCGCTGCTGATCGCGCCGATTCTCGCCGGAGAAGCCGACATGGTGATCGGCGATCGGCGCGTGAGCGAGGTGGCCCACTTCTCGTGGGGCAAGCGGCGCCTGCAGGAGCTCGGGTCCTGGGTGGTGCGCAAGGTCTCGGGCACCGACGTGCCGGACACCACCAGCGGGTTCCGCGCCCTCACGCGCGACGCTGCCCTGCGCATCAACATCGTGAGCGAGTTCACGTACACGCTGGAGTCGATCATCCAGGCGGGCAAGAAGAAGATGGCCGTCGCGCATCTGCCGATCGAGGCGAAGCAGACGCGGCCGTCACGACTTTTCTCTTCGACCTGGGACTACGTGAAGCGCTCCGGCGCCACGATCCTGCGTATCTACGCGATGTACGAACCTTTCAAGGTCTTCATCCTGCTCGGTTCGACGCTGTTCACCGCGGGCGCCTTGCTGGGCCTGCGCTATGCCTACTTCTGGTGGCTGGGCGACATCCGCGGCCATCTGCAGTCGGCGATCCTCTCGGTGCTGCTGCTGATCCTGGGCTTCCAGACGTTGCAGTGGGGAATCATGGCCGACCTGATCGCCAGCAACCGCAAGCTGCTCGAGGATCTGCTGTACCGCGTGCGCAAGGCCGAGCTCCGGGCGCCCGAGCACCGTGGCTGAGGCGAAAGACGTCTCGGTCGTGATTCCCGCCTTCAATGAAGAAGACGGCATCGCGGCCGTGGTCGCGCCGCTTCTGGAGCGCGGCTTCCACGAGGTGCTCGTCGTCGACGACGGTTCGTCGGACGCGACGGCGGCGAGGGCGACAGCCGCTGGCGCACGCGTGCTGCGCCACCCCTACAACAAGGGCAACGGCGCCGCGGTCAAGACCGGGATCCGCGAGGCGCGCGGCGAGGTTGTGCTTCTGATGGACGCCGACGGCCAGCACGATCCCGGCGAGGCTGCCGCGATCTACGGGCCCATCGGCAGCTTCGACATGGTGATTGGCGCGCGCTCGGCGAGCGACCAGGCCTTCACTCGCGCGTTCGGCAACGCGCTGTTCAAGACCTTGGCCTCCTGGCTCACGGGCCGACCGATCCCCGATCTCACCTCCGGCTTTCGCGCGGCACGGCGCGAACGGCTGCTGGAGATCCTGCACCTGCTCCCCAACGGTTTCTCCTATCCGACGACCTCCTGCCTGACGTTCTTGAAGGCGGGCCTGTCGGTCGACTTCGTAAAGGTCCGAGCGCGACCGCGTGTCGGCACGAGCAAGATCAAGCTGCTGCGCGACGGGACGCGCTTCCTGCTGATCATCCTCAAGATCGTGACGCTGTACAGTCCGCTGCGGGTGTTCTTCCCCGTGAGCGCCCTGGCCCTGGCGCTGGGCGCCGCATACGGCGCCTGGAACGTAGCGAACCACGGCAAGATCCCGATGGGCTCGGCGCTGCTCATCCAGCTGGCGGTGGTGGTCTTCCTGTTTGGGCTCATCTCGGAGCAGATCGCGGCGGGACAGGATCGGAAGTGAGGGAGAGGCTCGGCCTCGCCCTGCTGGCCCTCGCACCGGTCATAGCGCTCTCGCCGGCGCTGCTCGAACACCGCATCGTGAGCCCCGGCGACGGGGCCTTCCTGCATTTCCCCTTGCGCGCCGCCGTGTGGCAGGCGATTCGACACGGGGAGCTGCCGAGCTGGAACGGCGCGATCTTCTCGGGCACTCCGCTGCTGGCTTCGTACCGGCCCGGCGCGCTGTATCCGCCGATGCTGGCGCTCGCGTGGCTGCCCTGCTTCGACGCATTTCAGCTGCTGGTGACGGCATCGCTGGCAGGGGCGGCGGTTCTGACGTTCGTGTATCTGCGCCGGCTCGGCGCGAATGGCGTCGGCGCCTACGTGGGTGGCCTGTGCTTCGGCCTTGGCCCCTATCTCGTGGGGCACCTGGACGACGCGGCCACGATCATCGCGGCCCCGTTGCTGCCACTGGTGCTGCTCGCAGCCGAGGGCCACATGCGCGCGAGCTCTGCGCGGCGCGGGGCCGGGCTCACTCTCGCGCTGGCACTGTTACTCGTGGCCGGCTCGCCCGAAGCGAGCCGCGCCGGGCTGGCGCTGGTCGTGGGCCGGCTCGCCGAGGGCCATCTGTTTCGAGGTTCCGGTGTGCGACCGCGCGTCCTCACGTCGGTTCTCGTGGTCATGGCCGCCTTCGGGCTCGCCGCACCGCAGTTGCTGCCTTCGCTGCTGACGGCGCGGGAGGCGGGCCGTGCGCTGACGGGGGTCGCGACCGATTCGCCAGTCATTCCGGGCCTCACGGGTCTGGTGTTGCGCTATGTCTCCCACTCGCCGGCTCCCGCGTTCGCGCTCGCGGCGCTGCCCCTCCTGCTCACGCAGACGCCGGTGCGGGTTTTCGGCGTCGCGCTGGGGCTGTGCCTCGCCTTGCAACTCGGGCGCGGGCCGCTCTCGGCGCCCGGGGCGCTGGCGCTCGTCTTCGATTTGTCCCTGGCCGTGCTCGCCGGGTTGTCGCTCTCGGCCCAATGGTCTGAGCGCCAGAAGCCACTCGGGCGACGCTTGCGCGTCTACACGCTGTTTGCCTCGGTCGCTTCCTGCGCGGGTCTCGCGGTGGCGGCGGCGACGCTCGGCCCGCTCCCCGAGACGCTCGCCGGAGCGGTCGGCGTTCTGGCGCTGGCGATGGTCCTGTACTTCGCGCTCGCCGACTCGAGCCAGCCTCGCGTGGCTGGCATGTGGCTTCTTCCATTCACGGCGGCCTTTCTGCTCCAACCCCATGCCCGAGTTCGGTGGAGCAACGCGCCGACGCGCAGCGAACTCGAGATCGGCACGCCGACGAGCGCCTCGCTCGAACGCGCGATGGGCGCTCTCGCGGGCGAGCGCGTGCTCAGCCTGACCCGCAGCTGGCCGGCCGCGGAGGCCCTCGACCTCGGCTTCGGCAACCTGGGGGCGCTGCGCGGCCGGCGTAGCGCGAACGGCTACGATCCGATGGTCCCCTTGCGCACGCGAGCGGCCTGGGACGGCATGGGCGTGGCAGGCACGCTGAGCGGTGGCTTCTTCCGCTCGCAACCCGCGCGAGCGTCCGCGCTGGGCGTGCGCCTGCTTCAGGTCCCCGCCTCGGCGCTGCGTGCCGAGCCGGATGGCTGGGGCCTGGGTGACACCCTGGACATCGTGCTGGGCCCCGGCGAGAGCCGCAGCTTTCCGGTGCCACTCACCGCCGCCACGGAGTTGCGCCTCGGCTCCTGGCTTTCCGACGCGGTCGATCTGGAGCAGGGGCAGGTGGTGGCCGAGGCGCGAGTGCGGCTGGGCTCTGGCCGAGAGGCGCGGCTGCCGCTGCGCGCCGGGCTCGAGACCGCCGAGTGGGCCTTCGACCGCGCCGATGTCCGGCCCCTCGTGCGTCACGAGCGCGCTCCGATTCTCGAGAACTGGCGCGGCCCCGGAGATTTCACGGCGCACCGCTACCTCGGCATCCTGCGACTACAGTCACGCTTCTATGTCGACCGCGTGCGGGTGGTCCGGGGAGCAGGCCACGGCCGGCTGACGCTGGCGCGGATGGCCCTCGTGGACACGACGACGGGACGTTACACGCCGGTGTCGCTGGCGAGCGGCTACGCGAGCGACGAAGCTCGCTTGCGCGAGCTGGCCGCAACACCGTCGGTGCGGCTCTACGAGGTCGTGGGCGCGCCGGGGCGCGCCTTCGTCGTGGAATCGCTGCGCCTGCTGCCCAGCGACGCGGCGGTCGTGGAAAACCTGCGCATCCCGGAGACGGCCCACTTCGATCTTCGGCGCGAAGCGCTGGTGCGCGCGCAGGACGTCGTGGGCGTCGCCCTTCCCGTGGCCGGGCGCGCCTCCCGCGCCGCGCTGGTGAGTGCCTCGGCCAGCTCACTCGAAGTCCGTGCCGAGGGCCCCGGCGTGCTGGTGATCGCCGAGAGCTGGGATCCGGGCTGGAGCGCGGAACTGGACGACGCCCCGGCGCGTGTGCTGCGCGTCAACCAGGCATCGCTCGGCCTGGTTCTCGGCGCGGGTGTTCATCGCGTGAGGCTCCAGCATCGGCCGCTGGGCTTCACGGCTGGGCTCGGCCTGGCCGGAGTAGCCGTGTTTGGCCTGGCCGCTGCCCTGGCGAGGCGTGGTTGACCCCGAAAGAGCGCGCATGTTAGCGTGCTTTTTTTGCGATAAAGGCGTGCCCCTCCCGTGAAGCCCTCGCTGTCCATCTTCTTTCCCGCTTATAACGACGCCGGCACGATCGCCAGCCTGTGTCTGGTGGCCCACATGACCGCCCGCAGCATCGTCGACGACTACGAGGTGATCGTGATCGACGACGGCGGGCCCGACCACACGGGTGCGTTGCTGGACGAGATGGCGCTGCATTTCCCATGGCTCAAGGTCGTCCATCACGAAAAGAACCGCGGCTACGGCGGGGCGCTGCGCAGCGGCTTCGAGACGGCCACCAAGGAACTGATCTTTTACACCGACGGCGACGCGCAGTACGACCCGCGGGAGATGACCAGGCTCTACCAGGCCTTCGGCCCGGACGTCGACTTCGTGAACGGCTACAAGATCGGCCGCTCCGATCCCCTGCACCGGATCGTGATCGGCCGCGTCTACCATGCTTTCGTGCGGACCGTGTTCGGGCTGCGGCTGCGGGACGTGGACTGCGACTTCCGCTTGATGCGACGCGACATCTTCCGCAAGGTGACGCTCTCGCGCAGTTCGGGCGTGATTTGCGTCGAGCTCATGAAGAAGGTCCAGGACCACGGTTTCCGCATCGCGCAAGTGCCCGTGCACCACTACCACCGCTCCTACGGGAAGAGCCAGTTCTTCAACTTCCCGCGTGTCGCGCGCACGCTCTTCGATCTGACCCGGCTGTGGTTCGAGCTGGTGGTGAAGAAACAGCATCTGAAGGCGCCCGCCGCCGAGGCTGCCCCGGGGCAGCGTTGAGCGAAGCACATCTCGATTTCTACCGGGGCCGCAAGGTCCTGGTCACGGGCGGCCTCGGGTTCATCGGATCGAACCTGTGCCGCTCGCTCGCCGATCTCGGCGCCGAGGTGACGGCCGTCGACAGCCTGCTCCCGGACTACGGCGGAAACCTCTTCAACCTGGCCGGCTACGAGGACAGGCTCCGCATCAACATCGCCGACGTTCGCGGTCATGGCATGGAATACCTGGTGCGGGGCCAGGAGCTGCTCTTCAACCTCGCGGGACAGGTGAGCCACATCGACTCGATGACGGACCCCTTCACCGACCTCGAGATCAACTGCCGCAGCCAGCTCTCGATCCTGGAGGCGGTGCGTCAGGGAAACCCCGGCCTCAAGATCGTCTACGCGGGGACCCGGCAGATCTACGGAAAGCCGCAGCGCCTGCCCGTCGACGAAACACACCCGCTCCAACCCACCGACGTGAACGGCATCAACAAGCTCTCGGGCGAGATGTACCACCTCGTGTATCACTCGGTCTACGGGATAAGGACCACTTCGCTGCGGCTCACCAACAGCTACGGCCCGCGCCAGTTGATCCGCCACAACCGGCAGGGTTTCATCGGCTGGTTCGTGCGCCAGGTGACGCTCGGCGAGGAGATCCAGCTGTTCGGCGACGGCACTCAACGCCGCGACGTCGACTACATCGACGACGTCGTTGACGCGTTCTTGCGGGCCGGGGCGATGGAGGCGGCCGACGGCCAGGTGTTCAACCTGGGCGGTGTGGCTCCAGTTTCGCTGGCCGATCTCGCGAAGCTGATGATCGAGATCGCCGGCCAGGGTTCACTGCGCCTGGCGCCGTTTCCGCCGGAGCGGAAGCGGATCGACATTGGCGACTTCTACGCCGATGCGTCGCGGATTCAGGCTACGCTCGGTTGGAAGCCGCGCATCGGGCTGCGCGAAGGCCTCGAGCGGACCATCGCCTACTACCGCGCTCATAAGGAGCACTACCTGTGACGGTCGTCCCGTTCGGCGACTTCCGCGCACAGCTGGCGCCGCTTCGGGCCGAGATCGACGAAGCGCTCGCCCGCGTACTGGACTCCGGCCGGTTCATCCTGGGGCCCGAGGGCGAGGCGTTCGAAAAGGAACTGGCGGCCCAGATGGGCTGTCGCGACGTGGTGGCTGTGGCCAACGGCACTGAGGCCATCCAGCTGGCGCTCGAGGCCGTGGGCGTCCGTCACGGCGACGAGGTCGTCACTTCACCGCTCTCGGCGGCCTTCACCGCTCTCGCTATCCAACGGGCCGGGGCCCGGCCGGTCTTCGCCGACCTCGATCCCAGGACGCTGAATCTCGCGCCCGACGCCGCCCTGCGGGCGATCACGAAGCGGACGAAGGCAATCCTTCCGGTGCACCTGTACGGCCATCCAGTCGACCTCGATCCGATCCTCGATGGCGCCCGCAGGCACGCTGTCGTCGTCGTTGAAGACGCCTGCCAGGCCCACGCAGCGCAGTACAAGGGGCGCACCGTCGGAACGCTGGGAGCCCTGGGAACGCACTCCTTCTACCCGACCAAGAACCTGGGCGGGTTTGGAGATGGCGGCGCGATCCTGGTCAACGACGCGTCGTTCGCGCCACGATTGCGCCAGCTGCGCAACGGCGGACAGAGCGATCGCTACCGGCACGAGCTGTCCGGGATCAACAGCCGCCTCGACGAGATGCAGGCGGCGATCCTGCGCGTGAAGCTTAGGCACCTGCCCGCCTGGACCCAGAGACGACGGCAGATCGCCTTGGCCTACACGGCTGGGCTGCAAGGCCTCGGCCTGCGACTTCCAGAGGAACAGCCCTACGCGAGCGCCGTCTATCATCTTTATGTCGTGCGCCACGCGCTTCGCGATTCGTTGATGGCTGCTTTGAAGGCGCGTGGCATAGCTACGCTGATCCACTATCCGATCCCGCTGCACTTGCAGCCAGCGTTCGCGCCGCTAGGCGGAAAACCGGGCGATCTGCCCATGGCCGAGAACGCCGCACGGGAGATCTTCTCGCTGCCGATCTACCCGGAAATGACTGACGCGCAGGTGGCTGCTGTGGTGACAGCGCTTCGGGAGGGCCTGCGTTCCCTGCCGGCGTGAACCTGGTCGCCCCCGCCTCGGCGGCGGTGTCGGGGATCTTTCTGTTCGTCGTTCCCGGCCTCGTCTTCCTGGCGCTGCTCGGCAAGCGTGAACGTGATGCTCTGCGCTTCGACGAGGCGCTCTTTCTTTCGGTCGCGACCAGCGTCATGGCCTCGGCCTGGGTGGGGCTCGCGCTCGCAGAGGCGGGGCGTTTCTCTCTAGTCACCGCGGCAGCGATCCTCGGCAGCGTGAGCGCCACGGTGCTGGCGCTGGGCAAGCGCCGGCTCTTTGCGCCGTTCCCGCGGCTTCGCTCGATGGGCGACATCGTGCCCGCGCTGGGCGTGCTGATCCTCGCCTTCTGCTTGCAGGCGCGGCCGAGCGAATATCTGCTTGGCGGGCGCGATCCCGGCACCTACATCGGCGCGATGGGCTTGATCGCGCGCACGGGCGGGATTGCCTACACCGACCCTGCCGTGCTGTCGATCCCAAAGCAGGACGTCGAGCTGTTCTATCGCAACCCCAGCAGCCCCGACTTCAACTGGGGCCGCTTCATGGGGTTCCCCCTGGAGCGCCCGGAGACGGGCCGCGTCTTCCCCGAGTTCTTCCACCTGTTCCCCGCCTTCGGGGCCTTCTTGTTCCAGGCCATGGGCGTAAGAGGTGCGCTCGCGACGCCTGCGGTCTTCGGAATCCTCGGCACGCTGGGGGTCTTCCTTGCCATGCGCCGGCTCTTCGGCGACGCCGCGGCGTTGCTGGCCGCCTTGTTTCTCGCGACGAACGTCGTGCAGGTCTGGTTCGCGCGTTACCCCGTCTCGGAGCCGGTCTCGCAATTCCTCATCTTCGTGGCGCTCTTGGCGCTGTCGCATTGGGAAGAGCGCGCCTCGCCATTCTTCGGGGCCCTCTTCGGAGTAGCACTCGGCCTGGCGCTGCTGGTGCGGATCGACAGCGTGCTGCTGCTCGCGCCGCTGGCCCTGTACGTGCTGATCCGCCGCGCCCACGGCGATCTCCCGTGGCGAACGGCTGCGGCTGCACTCGTCCCGCTCGCGGCGCTGTCGACGCATGCGGCCCTGCACGCCGCCTTCTTCGCGCGAAAGTACATCGACGACATCGCCTCCCGCCGCTACTGGCAGCAGCCCACAGCCGTGTGGGTCGCGCTGGGTGTCCTGGCAATGCTGTCGGCCCTGGCCGCGAGTCACTACGGCCCTCGGCTGGTGCTCTGGCTCGAGGGCCGCACCCAGAGCCTGCGCTCCGGCGTAATGGCGCTCGTCGTGCTGCTCGCTGGCTATGCCTACTTCTTGCGGCCGCTGCTTTCAGCCTGGGCTGGCGCCGACGGCAACGATCCGGCTGTGGCGTGGCGACACCCGGGGATTCTCGGCGAACTCGGTTTCCACCGGCTTGCGGCGCACGATGCTCAGTCGCTGGTGCGGCTGGGCTGGTTCGTGACGCCTGCCGGGCTCGGGCTCGGGCTGCTCGGTTTGCTGCTCGCGCTTCGGGTGTTCCGCGCCCGCTACCTTTTCCTTGGGCTCACGGCCCTTTCTTTCTCTGCGTTCTACTTCTACAAGATTCGCATCTACAACGACTACTACTTTGCCTTGCGTCGTTTCGTGCCCGTGATCCTGCCCTGTCTGCTCGGCCTGGCGGCCTTCTTCCTGGTGCGGCTGGCTGCCCGGGGCGGGGTCCGCCGTCTGGCGGCCGGCGCCATGGCGCTCGGGATGCTGGCCTTCTTCGCCCGAGACACGGCCCGCATCGCGCGCTTCACCGATTGGAAGAACGCAGTGCGTTTCGTCGACGACGTGGCACGACGCTTCGGGCCTGACGACATCGTGATCTTCGAACAAGTCCAGAGCATCCACCTGCTGTCGCTGCCCTTGTGGGCCGTCCACGGGGTGAGCGTGCTGGAACTCGCGCGCTTCAACCCGGATCCCGAGAAGCTGCGACACCTCGTGACGAGCTGGCGCCCCCGTTACCGCAATCTGTATTTCGTTCACACCTACCGCACCGACCTGTGCGGCCTGTTCCTGGAGCACGTCGAGGACTATTCCTTCGGAACCTACGAGTGGGAGCGCGCCTACGGCCGGCCGCCAGAGCGGCCGGAATTCCGCGCGCTGCACTTCACGGTCTCACGCGTGGTGCCTCCCGAAGAGCTCCGGGTGCCGCCGCTTCGCGAGGTCGACCTCGGCGGCTCCGACGACTTCCAGGTGTCGGGGTTTTTCGACAAGGAGGGGGGCGGAGACCTGACTTTTCGTTGGACCGGGGCCTGTGCCTCGGTGTATCTGCCCGGTGCGCGCGGTGGCGACACGCTCGTCGTCAACGCCGCCGCCGGCGCCCGCCCGGACGTCAAGCCCGTTGTGGTGCGAGCCTCCCTCTCAGGAGTGGCGCTCGGGGGCTTCACCCCGACGACCGCGTTCGCCCAGTACGCCTTGCGCTTGCCAGCGACGCTCCCGCCCGGCCCGCCGGTGTTGCGCTTCGACGTGAACGCCTGGCGACCGGCCAACGTCCTGCCCGGTGACAAGGACACGCGCGACCTGGGCGTGATGCTGGATCGGCTCCGTCTGGAGGCGAGGCGCTGATGCGCGTGCTGATGCTCACGTCCTCGTATCCCAAGTTCCCCGGCGACATTACCGCGCCGTTCATTGAATCAATTGCGCTTGCGGTGGCGGCGCGGGGGCACCAGGTGGACGTGGTTTTGCCGCATCACCCCGCGCTGCGGCGTGGCGCCGAGGAGCCCGTGCGCTTTTTCCCTTACCGATACGCCCCCTCCGACGCCTGGAGCCTCTGGGGTTATGCGCAAAGCCTCGAAGCAGACGTACGCGTGCGCCGGGGCATGTACCTGCTCGCGCCTTTCGTCGCGCTCGCGTTGCGCTCTCGCCTCAGCGAACGGCTGCTGGCCGAGCACTATGATGTCGTCCATGCCCACTGGGTGGTCCCCAACGCGGCGCTGGTGACCGACATGGTGCGGGGTCACCGTGCGGCGTTCGTCGTGAGCCTGCACGGCAGCGACGTGTTCGTTTCGGAACGGCTGAGGCCGGCGCGCATCCTCGCGCAACGGGCCTTCGCCGCGGCGGGCGCCATCACCGCCTGCAGCGGCGATCTGAGGCGTCGCGCGCTGCTGCTGGGCGCTTCGGCTGAGCGCACCCGCACTGTTCCCTATGGCGTGGACATTGCCGCCTTTGCCCCCGATCCCGCTCGGCATGGCGCTGGGATCCGGGCGAGCCTGGGCGTCACCGAGGACGCCTTCCTGGTCCTGGCCTTCGGACGGCTCGTGGAGAAGAAGGGCTTTCGGTATCTGATCGAGGCCGCAGCGCTGATCGGTGGGGTACGTGTAGTGATCGCCGGAGAAGGCGATCTGCGTGTCCAGCTCGAGGCTCAGTCCCGCGACGCGGGCGCGCCGGTCACGTTTTGCGGCGCGCTTCCCCGCGAGGCCATGGCCGCCGCGCTCGCCACCGCCGACGTCGCGGTGGTGCCTTCGGTGGTGGATCGAGCCGGCAACGTCGACGGTCTGCCGAACGCGCTGCTCGAGGCGCTCGCGGCCGGCCGACCGATCGTGGCGTCGCGCGTGGCCGGAATCCCGGACGTGATCGAACACGACAAGAACGGCTTGCTGGTCCCGGAGAAGGACGCTGCCGCGCTCGCCGAAGCCTTGCGTCTCCTGGTGCGCGAGAGTGCCACCCGCGAGCGCCTGGCGAGGGCCGCGAGGCAGACGGCGCTCACGCGGTTGTCGTGGGACGCGACCGCACGAGCCTTCGAAGAATGCTATGTCCAAGCGGCAGCGCTGGAAGCCCGTTAGCGGCACCGCGAGCCGGGTCTACGACCCGGCGGAGCGGCTCTTGCTCGGCGCGCTCGATCTCCCCGGGCGGCTGCTGCTGGGCTGGCGGCGCAAGAGCTCTCGGCCGCTCGAGCGGACCACGGTGCGCGAGGCACTGGTGCTCCGCCTGGATCGCATCGGGGACGTCATCATGTCGTTGCCAGCGCTTGCCGAGCTTCGTGCGGCGCTCCCTCACGCGCGCATCCGGCTGGCGGTCGGCGCGTGGAGCGAGGGGATCGCGAGGAGCGCGCCCATGGACGAGATCCTGGTCTGGAGCGCGCCGTGGGTCGGCCGCCCCAGCGAGGGCGCCGCGAGCTATTCGAGGCTCACCGCGGCGGCGCGCGGGCTCCGCAAGACACCCCTCGATCTGGCCATCGACTTGCAGGGCGACGTTCGCGCCTCACTCCTGATGAGCCTGACGGGCGCGCACGCGCGCGTCGGCTACGCCAACACCGGGGGCGCCTATCTGCTCTCGCACGTCGTGCCGCTCGACGAGACGCTGTCGTGGGTCGAACAGAACCGCCGGGCCGTGGCCGTGGCGGTCGGCGCCTCGCCGCCGATCGGTCACGATCCGCTCACGCGCGAGGAGCGTCGCTTCGCGGAGGATCTGCTGCGGAACTTGCACCTCCACGAAAAGCATCCGCTCGTCGGCCTGCACCCCAGCGGTGGCCGGCGCGTGAAGCAATGGGATGTGGCGCGCTGGGCTGACGTGGCACTCCGACTGCAGCGGGAGTTCGGTGCGACCGTGCTCGTCACCGGCTCGGACGCGGATCGGCCGCTTGCCGAGGCTCTGGCGAAGGCGTTGCCGAGCAAACCCATCGATCTGACAGGCCGGCTCGGCGTCCGCGAGACACTGGCGGTGATCGCAAAGCTCGATCTGTTCCTCTCGCCGGACACGGGCCCGATGCACATGGCCTGCGCCGTGGGAACGCCGTCGGTGAGCGTCTTCGGCCCCTCGGATCCAAGGCGTTACTTCTCTGGTGGCAGCGGCGCCACAGCCACGCGTCACGTCGTGGTGCGCGCGGAGCTCTGGTGCGCGCCGTGCAACCTGATCCGCAGACCGCCCCAAGAGTGTGCGGGTCCCGAGCCGCCCGAATGCCTGCGCATGGTGACGGCCGACGCCGTATACGCCGAGGCAGCCCGTCTGCTTACGAAATGAAATTGCGATAGCGCTTCAGATAGCGAAGGGCGGCCGGCTTCTGGCCGAGCTCTTCGCAAAGCCTGGCGGCGTTGAAATAGGCATCAGCCAGCGCCTCGTTCAGGGCCATCGCCCGTTCGTACGCCTCGAGGGCCTGCCGGGGCCGCCCGAGATCCTCGA
>JAQBHI010000079.1:0-11706 GCA_032127875.1 Acidobacteriota bacterium | reverse complement strand
CTAGGGCTGTTTCAAGATCTCGCTCGCCCGGTCGACCTCGGCCGCAAAGCCTGCGAGCGTCTGGCCTACGACCACGGCCTGCTCCTCGGCCTCACGCCAGTTCCGTAGCTCGATCGCCTCGCGCACGGCTGGCAACGTCTTCACACCGTACCCGGTGTAGCGGCCCGGCGCGTAGATCTGGTGCCGATACCAGGGGCGCCCCGGCAGACCTTCCGGGCGCGAGAGCGCGCGCTCGCAACCGCGCAGCACCGCGTCCAGGGCGCGGGCGCTGTCGGCAGCCAACGGCCGGCCGGCTCGCGCCGTGCGCGCCTGGTCGAAGGCGGCGACCGCCTTCTTCATGCGCTCGACGCCGTTCGCCAGCGGGGCGAAGTTCAGGTGCGGTACTTCAGCCTCGCGAGGGGGTGCGACCCGCTCCTCGTAGGGCGTGAAATACGCCGTGAACAAGCCTGCGTCGAGATCGCTGTTTCTGTGCTGCGTCTGCTCGCGCATCAGGTCCGCGAGGACGCGCAGTTCGCCCAGGTAGCCGTCGATCGCGGAGACGAGCGGGGCGAAGTCGAGCGGCAGCGTGTCGGCCTGGGCGAGGCGCAGAGACAGCCGCCCGGCCGTGCGCGCCAGCGCCAGGCCGTAGGAGAAGTCGGGGTCCATGAAACGCGTGTAGTGATCGAAGGAGTCGTAGATGGAATGGTATTGGCCGTACTCCCCTTCGCCACCGTAGCCGATGTTGAGCGAAGCGATAGCGGCGTGCTGCAAGAACGGCGTGAAGTCCGAGCCCGAGCCCAGCGGCTCGAGCGCGACACGCTCGCTGGCGCGAGCCTTCTTGCGCTCGTCGGCAGGGCCGTCGAGCACGCTTCGGGCGCGCGAGCGCGCCAGCACGCCGATCTTCTTCACGGGATCCTGGACGTCGGCGAGCGACTGGTTCACGAACGTCTCCAGGCTGTGCGAGCCGCCGAGCTCGACGAAGCCGCGCGAGTTGCCGTCGGTGTTGATATAGGCGACGGCCTTGGCCGCCAACTCGTCGAGGTGCGCCTCGACCCACTCGGTCGAACCCAGCAGGCCCTCTTCCTCGCCGTCCCAGGCGGCGTACATCAGCGTGCGCCGCGGCCGGAAGCCGCCCTTCGCGAGTTCGCCCACCGCGCGCGCCTCCTCGAGCAACCCTACCAGGCCGCTGACGGGATCGCTGGCGCCGTTCACCCAGGCGTCGTGATGGTTGCCGCGGACGATCCACTCGTCGGGGCGCTCCGAGCCACGCAGCGTGGCGATCACGTCATAAGCGGGGGCGAGGTCCCAGTTGAACGCGAGCTTCAGGCGCACTCGCGCCGGTCCGGCGCCCAGCCGGTACGGCAGCGGCAAGGCGCCCCGCCAGGACTCCGGCGCCATCGGTCCGCCCAGCGCCGCGAGCAGCGGCAGGGCGTCCCTGGCCGAAATCGGCAGGACCGGGATCTTCGCGATCGTCGTGGCTTCGGCGATCGAGAGGCGCTCGGCGTCCTTCGTGGCGGGCCGGCCCGGCGTCAGCGGATCGCCGCTGTAGACCGGCATGTCCTTGACGGACCCGCGCTGCACCCCGGCGTCGGGTCGGGAGCCGCCCTTGGGATACATGTCGCCCTGCGTGTACCCGTCGCCGGAGGGATCCGAGAAGATGATGCAGCCGAGCGCGCCGTGTTCCGCGGCCACCTTCGGCTTGATGCCGCGCCAGGAGCCGCCATAGCGCGCGATCACGATCTTGCCCTTGACGTCGATGCCGCGCAGCGCCAGCTCCTCGTAGTCGGCGGGCACGCCCCAGTTCACGTAGACCAGCTCACCGCTCACGTCGCCATCCGCCGAGTAGGCGTTGTAAGTCGGGAGCTGTTCCTTCTTCTGACCTGAGGTCCGGTCTTCGGGAAGCGTCGGCTCCTCGAGGCTCGCGACGAAATGCGTGGGCTCCAGAAGTTCCAGGCGGCGCTCTTTCGGCGTGGGCATCAGGACGTAGAACTCCTCGATGCGCGTCTCGTAACCCCAGGAGCGGAACAGCCCGGCGATGAAGTCGGCGTTCTGTTTGCCCCAGGGCGAGCCCAGGTGATGCGGGCGCGACGTCAGACGCTCCATCCAGCCGCGCAGGTTTCCGGCGTCGAGCGAAGCGTCGAAGCGCGCTTCGAGCGCACGCTGCGCCTGCGCGCCCTCGGCCGTGAACCCGAGCGGAACGGCGTCGTCGGCCGATAGCGACGGCGCAACGACTGCAGCCAGGACCGCGACGATGCCTCGAAACTGCTTCATGAAGCCTCCAGGAGTCGCCCCGAAGCGGGCACTATACCTTTACTGTCGTCCCGGTCGAGGACGCTCAGGCGCCGAAGAAGCGTCCCACCTCGGCCAGGTCGTGGACGAGGCGCGCCGGGGGCAGGCTCGCGAGAAAGCGTCGACCATAGGCCTTTTCGATCAGGCGGCTGTCGAGGACCGCGAGAATGCCGCGGTCGGCGGCCGAGCGGATCAGCCGGCCGAGCCCCTGCTTCAGCGTCAGGATCGCGACCGGCACCTGGTAGTCGGCGAAGGCGTTCTCGCCCAACGTCTTCATGTGGTCGATGCGGGCCGACACCACCGGATCCGCCGGCGAGGCGAAGGGCAGCTTGTCGATGATCACGCACGAGAGTTGCTCGCCCACGACGTCGACGCCCTGCCAGAACGACGCGGTCGCGAGCAGCACGGCGTTGGGCGTGCGCCGGAACGTCTCGAGCAGCGCAGCTTTGGGCGCCTCGCCCTGAATCAGCAGCGGCCAGGGTACCTCGCCGGCGATGCGCTCGGCCACTGCGTGCATGTTGGCGTACGAGGTGAACAGCACGAAGGCGCGGCCGCGGCTGGCTTCGAGCAGCGCCATCACCTCCTCGGCAGCGCGTTCCACGAACAGCTCCGAGCGCGGCTCTGGCATGCCGTGCGGGACGTAGAGCACGGCCTGCTCTCCAAAATCGAAGGGCGACGCCAGCAGCAGTTCTTCCGTCGAGCGCACGCCCAGCCGAGACCGCAGGTACGCGTAGCTGCCATCGACCGCGAGCGTGGCGGAGGTCAGCACGGCGGCCCGCGTCTGCTCGAACAGCAGTTCACGAAGCCGGGCCGAGACATCGATCGGTGTCGCCTTCAGGTGCACGGCGCGACCCCGGACTTCGACGAAGTAGACATGGCTGTCGTCGTCGGCCTCCAGCACCAGGCCCAGGTCCTCGCGCAGCCCCTGGGCGCGGCCCGCCAGAGCGCTCAGTGCCTCCGGCCGATCCGGCAGCACCAGGATCGCGGTGCGCAGGCCGTCGAGACGCGTCAGCAGCGCATTCGCTTCCTCGGAGAGAGCATCGCCCATCCAGCCCGGAGCGAGGCGCCGGCCGGCGCCGCCTGCGAGCACCTTGAAGACCCGCTCGGCGCGGTGACGCAGCGCTTCCACTTCGCTGAGCACCTCGCGCGCGTCGAGCCTGGCCGCCTTCAGCTCACGCTCCACGTCGCGGCTGAGCTCCTCGACACGATGTGACGAGACGCTCACGCCGAAGTACTGCGTCGCCACGTCTTCGAGCAAGTGCGCCTCGTCCAGGATGAGCGTGTCGTAGGGCGGGATCACCTCGCCGTAGCTGCCCTCCTTCACGGCCAGGTCCGCGCACAGCAGGTGGTGATTGACGACCACCAGATCCGCCTCCACGGCACGCTCGCGCATGCGCGTGATCCAGCAGGGTCCGTAGTCGGGGCAGGCCTGGCCGATGCAGTTCTCGCTGGCGGCCGAGACCTCGCGCCAGAAGTCGGTCTTGTCGGGCATCTCGTCGATCTCGGCACGATCGCCCGTTTGCGTGCGGGGCGCCCAGTCCTCCACCGCGCGAAAGATCGGCAGCTCGTCGAGACGCCGGAAGCTGCCGGCCTCGACGAACGAGCGAAAGCGCAGCAGGCAAAGGTAGTTGCCGCGACCCTTCATAACCGCGACGTTCAGGTCGCGGCCCAGGGCGCGAGCCAGCAGTGGGATGTCCTTCGAGACGAGCTGCTCTTGCAGGTTCTTGGTGCCGGTCGAGACCACGACGCGACGGCCGAGCTCCACGGCAGGCAGCAGGTAGGCCAGCGTCTTGCCGGTGCCGGTCCCGGCCTCGGCCAGCAAGGTGCCGCCGTCGCGCAGGGTGCGGCCCACGGCTTCCGAGAACTCCGCCTGGGACGGCCGCTCCTCGTAGCCGGGGAGCGCGCGGGCCAGTAGCCCGCCGGGGCCGAAGAAGGACAAGCGTTGATGTTAACCTACTCGTGTCGGCGGCGGAGGACGGCAGAGGGAATGCCGACTGGTTCTCGTAAGTGGGCCGCACGATCGGCTCCCCGTTCTCTGTGTCGGGCTCTCACTTCGCGCGGCTGCGCGGCTCTGGCCGCCCTGCTTCTTGGCGGGACGCCACTCGTCGCCGCCCAGGAGTGGGTTCTCGCGAGTTACGACTTCGAGCAGGGTGTCGCCACCGAGCCCGACACCCTCAGCATTTTTGAGCACGCGCGAGGAACCGTTAGGTCGTGATCACGCTCGGCTGATCCCGCGCCCGGCGGGCCGGACGCTAGCCGGTGTTGCGAAGCCCGGCGGCGATGCCGTTGACGCTGAGCAGCACGACGGCGCGCAGCGCGGCCGAATCGTGGCCGTCAGGGTCGGCGCGCAAGCGGCGCAGCAGCGCCACCTGGATCTCGTTCATGGGATCGATGTACGGGTTGCGGACCCGGATGGCGCGCTGCAACCAGGGTTCGCCATCCAGCAGGTCCGTCTGGCCCGTGAGCCGCAGGATCGCCCGCTCCGTCCGCTCGAATTCGGCGGTGAGGACCGGGAGCACGGCCTCGCGCGTGTCCGGGTCGGCGAGCGAAGCGTACAGCCCCGCGACCCGCAGGTCCGCCTTGCGCAGCGACATCTGCGCGTTGTCCACCAGCGTCCGGAAGAACGGCCAATCGCGGTGCAGCGCGCCAAGCCGCCGCCAGCGCGCTTCGTCTTCGCCCGCCCAGCCCGAGAGCGCCAAGCCCAGGCCGTACCAGCCGGGCAGCGTCACGCGGCTCTGCGTCCAGGCGAAGACCCAGGGAATCGCCCGTAGATCCTCGATCGACTCGCTGGCCCGCCGACGCGCGGGTCGGCTGCCGATATTGAGGTGAGCGATGGCGCTGATCGGTGTCGCTGTCTGAAAATAGCGAAGGCAAGCGGGTGTGTCGTGCACGAGGCTGCGGTACCCGGCCAGGGCCAACTCGGAGAGCTCGCTCAATACCTCGTCACCGCCCCGGGCCACGGCGGGGTCGGTCGCTCCTGGGCGCAGCATCGTCAGTAGCACCGCGTTCGAGATCTGTTCCAGATGGCGGCGGGCCAGCTCCCGGTTCGAGTAGCGGTCCGTGATCGTCTCGCCCTGCTCGGTCAGCTTGAGACGCCCGCGCACGGATTCCGGCGGCTGCGCGAGAATCGCGCGACCCGCGGGTCCGCCGCCGCGACCGACGGAACCGCCGCGGCCATGAAACAGCGTGAGGCGGACAGCTGCGGCATCGCACAGACGTGCGAGCGCGCGCTGCGCGAGATGCAGCTCCCAATTGGCCGTGAGATAGCCGCCGTCCTTGTTGGAGTCGCTGTAGCCGATCATGATCGGCTGAGAGCGGGAGCGGCGCTCGAGATGCGCTGCGTACGCCGGGTTCGCGAAGAGCCGCTGCACGACCGCGGGCGCCGTGCGCAGGTCTTCGATGGTCTCGAACAGCGGCACGATGTCGAGCGCGTCCGCGACGCCAGCGGCATCGGCAAGAAGCAACACCTCCAGAAGATCGCTCGCGCCGCACGTCAAGCTGACGACGTAGCTGTCGATGGCCTGCGTCCCGACATGCGCATGGCCGCGGCGGATGGTGCGGAACAGCTCCAGTGTTTCCCGGGTCTGCTCGCTGTAGTCGGGGCGCTCCTCGAACTGCGCTCGGCCCTCCAGAAGCCGGTCCGTCAGCAAGGCCTCCTTGCGCTCCTCAGGCCAGGAGGCGTAGCCCTCAGCCGCACCGCTGCGCGCCAGCAACTCCTCGACAGCGCTGGCATGGCGATCGGAGTGCTGCCGAATGTCCAGCGTTGCGAGGTGGAAGCCAAATATCTCGACCTGGCTGAGAATCAGCGCGAGGCGCCCGCCGGCCAGCCGTTCACCGCGATGCGCCATCAGGCTCTGCTGGACCAGCCGCAAATCCGCGAGCAGCTGCTCCGCCGCGGCGTAACTTCCTGGCGCCGGCTCGGCGTCGGCCTGCCACGCCGCCGTGGCTCTTTCCAGCGTCGCGCGCAGCTTGCGATACACGAGGGCGAGCTTCTGGCGATAGGGCTGGAGCGGGTAGCGCTCGGCTGCGCGGGTCGCCTCCTCCGGGTACTGCCGGGCATCGGCAGCCAGACTCTCGGCGAGGGCGCGTGTCGTACCCAGGCCATGGTCCATGCTGAGGTGGCCGTGCAGCCGTTCCAGGCTGCGCATGTGAAGGCGCAGCGCGCTGGCCTTGTGCTCGCGCAACGTCCGTTCGGTGACCTCGGGAGTCACGAAGGGGTTGCCGTCGCGATCGCCGCCGATCCAGCTTCCGAAGCGCAGGAACGGCGGCACCTCGAAGTGCTCGCCCGGGTACTCGCGCTGGAGCGATCGACCGAGGCTGGCACGGATCTCCGGGATCAGGTCAAAGAGCGTCGTTTCAAAGTTGTAGAGCCCGTTCCTGACTTCCTCGTCGACGCTGGGGCGCTGTGCGCGCGTCGCGTTCGTTTGCCAGAGCGCCACGATCTCTTCGTGCAGACGCTCCACGGCGAGGCTGGCCTCCTCGGGTGTGGGCGAGGAGAAGTCGAGTCGCTCGAGGATTTCGGCGATCCGGCCCAGCTTGGCGAGTACGGTCCGGCGTTTTGCCTCCGTGGGATGCGCTGTGAAGACGGGCATGATGGAAAGGCCGCTCAGCAACTCGCGCACCTCGACGGGCGTGAGGCCGCGCTCGCGAAGCATCCGTGCCGCGGCGGCGAGGGTCTCTTCCATGGGCACGCCGCGCTCGGCCGCATCCCGAGAGCGCGCGCGCAGGATTCGGACCCGCTCGTGCTCCTCCGCCAGGTTCACCAATTGGAAATAGGCTGCGAACGCCTTCACGACCGCATGCGCGTGGGCGACGGGCAGGGCCTGGACGCGAGACAGCAGCCGAGCACCCGCAGCGGCGTCGCCGCCGCGGTACGCCTTGGCGAGGGCGCGGACCTCCTCTTCGAGGTCGAACAACTCGCGGCCTTCCTGCTCGATCAGCGTCTGGCCGAGCAAGTCCCCGAGTAGATGGATCCGCTCGCTGAGCGCGTCCTGGCTTTCGCGCATCCGGCCTGCTTCGATCCTATTCGTGTACCGGCGCTCCAGGAGCCTCAGCCCTCGGCGTCGGCGCCGGCGACGAGGTCGTGCAGGTTGAGCTGAAGGTTGGTGCGATTGGTGGCGTAGGCGAGGGCCGTGGCCACGCTCACGGTCTGGTCGCGAACCAGGCCCTCGAGCACCTTGTCGAAGGACTGCATCCCGTCCAGTTCCCCGTCGTTCATCGCGTCCACCAGGGACTTTCCGCCCGACTCGCCCTTGACGAGGTACTCCTGGGTGCGGCCGTTCGCCTTCAGGATCTCGAGCGCGGCGACGCGGCCCTTGCCTCCGGTCCGGGGCAACAGGCGCTGCGAAACGATGAACCGGAACGTGGCGGAAAGCCGCGTCCTCACGATGGGCTCCTCACTCTTCGGGAACACGCCGATGATTCGGTCCACGGTCTTGGAGGCGTCGATGGTGTGGAGCGTCGACAGCACGAGATGCCCGGTTTCGGCGGCCTCGAAAGCCGTCTCGATGGTCTCGACGTCGCGCATCTCTCCGACCAGGATCACCTTGGGGGCCTGCCGCAGCGCCGCGCGCAGCGCCAGGGCGAAGGTAGGCGTGTCGCTGTGCAGCTCGCGCTGGTGGATCGTGGCTTTCTTGTGCTTGTGGCTGAATTCGATCGGGTCCTCGATGGTCACCACGTGGTCGGCGCGCGTCTCATTGATCAGGTCGATCACCGCCGCGAGGGTCGAGCTCTTGCCCGAGCCCGTCGGTCCCGTCACCAGGACGATTCCATTCCTCAGCTCCGCGATCTCCTTCAGCACCGGCGGCAGGCCGAGCTGGTCGAAGGTCGGGATCTGGCTCGGAATCACGCGCAAGACCGCGGCAAACGTGCCCCGTTGCCGGAAGATGTTCACGCGAAAGCGGGCCTTCTCGCCGATGGCATGCGAGAGGTCCGCCGAGCCGTTCTGGCGAAGCGCCTCGGCGGCGACCGCGTTGTTTTCGGTCAGCACGCGCGCGAGATCCGCGGTGTCTTCCTCGGTCAGGAGCTCGAGGCCCGGTATGCGCGCGCCACGGAGCTGGCTGTTGAGTTCTACCTGGGCGGGCTTGCCGGGCGAGAAGATGATGTCGCTCACCTTGTCGGAGACGCCGACAAGGGCGACCAGTACGCGATTCAGGCCTTCGATCGTCGCGAGGCGGCCCTTGCCCGGTGTGGCAGCAGTCTCCGTCATACCCTCATGACCATCAGCCTCGCGCGGCGAGGGCCTGCTCGTAGCCCGCGAGGCGCGCAGCGTAGAGCGGGAAGCGCTCGCACAGCCTCGCGACATCCTGCTTTACCGCCGCCAGGTTCGCGGTGTCATCAGGCTTCGCGAGAACCCGCGCGATCAGGCCGCCGATCGTCTGCATCTCCGCTTCCCGCATGCCGCGCGTCGTCAAGGCGGGCGTCCCGATCCGGATCCCGGACGCGACCATGGGCGAGTTCGTGTCGTAGGGGATGGTGTTCTTGTTCACGGTGATTCCCGCATGCTCGAGGGCCGCCTCCGCGGCCTTGCCCGTGAGACCGCGCGCGAAGACATCGACGAGGATCAGATGGTTGTCGGTCCCGCCCGAGACCAGCCGGAAGCCCTCACCCGAGAGCGCGGCGGCGAGTGCTTTCGCGTTGGCGAGCACCTGCTGCTGATAGCCCTTGAACTCGGGTGCCAGGGCTTCCTTGAAGGCCACGGCCTTGGCCGCGATCACGTGCATGAGCGGGCCTCCCTGCACACCCGGGAACAACAGCTTGTCGACCTGCTTCGCCCACTTCTCCTGGCACAAAATCATGCCGCCGCGCGGGCCGCGCAGCGTCTTGTGGGTCGTGGTCGTCACGAACTCGGCGTGCGGGACGGGGCTCGGATGCAGGCCGCTCGCCACCAAGCCGGCGATGTGAGCCATGTCGGCCATGACCACGGCGCCACAGGCGTCCGCGGCGCGCCGTACCGCGGGAAAGTCGAGGATGCGCGGGTAGGCCGAGGCGCCGACCACGATGATCTTCGGCCTGTGCTCGACGGCCAGCCGCGCCATTTCGTCGTAGTCGAGGCGCTCGTCGTCCTTGCGCACGCCGTATGCGACGACGTTGAAGTAGCGCCCCGAGAAGTTGAGCGGGTGCCCGTGCGTCAGGTGGCCGCCGTGCGAGAGGTTCATGCCGAGGATCGTGTCGCCCGGCTTGATGGCGGCCATGTACACCGCCATGTTGGCCTGCGCGCCCGAGTGCGGCTGGACGTTAGCGTGGTCGGCGCCGAACAGCTGCTTGGCGCGCGCGATCGCCAGCGTCTCGGCCACGTCCACGAACTCACAGCCACCGTAGTAGCGCCGGCCCGGATACCCTTCTGCGTACTTGTTGGTGAGCACCGAGCCGAGCGCTTCGAGCACCGCCTCCGAGACGAAGTTCTCGGAGGCGATCATCTCGAGCTGCGAGCCCTCGCGGCGGGTCTCGTTGCGAATCGCCGCGGCTATCTCAGGGTCGATCTGGGCCAGCTTTTGCATTGGCGGATCTTACCTTGACCTCCTCGAGGGCGTGGCACTATCCTGCCACGTGGCTCGCTCGGAGGCGGTCGACGTGGTGCTGGCGACTCACAGCCGGCCTCACACCGTGGCCTTCGCGATGCGTTCCGTTCTGGAACAAAGCCACGGGGATCTGCTGCTTCACGTGGTGGGCGACGGTTGCGACGAAGCCACCGAGCGAGTCGTGCGCGGCGTGGTCGATCCCCGCGTCCGCTTCCGAGGCTTTCCCAAGGCCCGCGGCTTCGGCTACGCGAACCGCAACGTCGTATTGCGTGAGAGCTCGGCGCCATTCGTAGCCTACATGACCGACGACGACCTGTGGTTCCCCGATCACCTCGAGCGCGGCCTGCGCGAGCTTTCGGAAGGCTCGCTCGACCTGGTGGCGCTGCGCTCGGTGGCAGTGCAGTACCCGGATAGCCTCGACCCCCATTTCTTCGCCTTCGATTGGGCCTCTGTCTTCGCGACGCGCTTCCTGCGCAGCTGGTTCATGGGCGCCGTCAACTGCGTCCACCGCCGCAGCGTGTTCGACGAGCTCGGGTACTGGAACGAGCGGCTGCTGCGTTTCGGCGATCGGGAGTTCTACAACCGTGTGCGCCTCTCCGGCCTGCCCACGCGCTACGTGGATCACATCACGCTGCTCCGCTTCTACGCCCGGCACTGGGATGGCCGCTATCAAGGAGAGCCGGAGCCGCCGCAGCGGCGCTACCTCGACAAGGTCCGGGATCCTCGCTGGCGCGCAGAGGTGCGGGTACTCGCGCTGCGGCGTGGGCGCAGCCTCGTGGTTCGGCAGCGCCAATGGCGCGACTTCGTGTCATTCGCCTGCCACTCGGGCCCCAAGTTCGTCCGCTTCCTCTGGGAAAGGGCCTTTTGTGGTGCGCGGGCGCAATGCTGAAAGGCGCCCGGCAGGACCCCCAGCTCATCACGAGCAGCTGGCACCGCCTGCAAGATCCCATCGAGGGTGTGGTGGTTCACGAAGTGCTCCACGTGCCCGGAGATCGTGGCACGCTGACCGAACTTTACCGAGGCGAGTGGGATGTTGCCGGGCCGGTGGCCCAGGTCTTCTACATCCAGCTTCGGGGCTGCGCCGTGTCAGCCTGGCACTGTCACCTTAAGGCCGTGGACCGACTGTTTGCGGTCTCCGGCTGCCTCAAGATCGTGCTCTTCGACGCCCGCCCGAACAGTCCCAGCCACGGACTGTTCAACGAGTTCACTGTGGGCGAGGCGCGCCCGGCGCTCATCGTCGTGCCTCCAGAGGTCTGGCACGGCGTGCAGAACCTCGACGCGTCGCCCGCTGCGCTCGTCAACATGCCGACCCACGCCTACGATTACGAGGCCCCCGACCACTATCGCCTTCCCTCAGACACTCCCGAAATCCCTTACACATGGGGCTTGGGCGCGACAAGACCCGAACCGGCTTGAGCGCACCCGCCCGTGTGGGCCTCTAGGCGGCGCGCCGGCCGGCTCGCGATCTGGAGCGCTCTGGCGGTGGCGCTCGTGGTGAGGGCGGCGCTGCTCGAGAGCAAGCCCTTCTGGCGCGACGAGGCGTGGGTCGCGTCGCTGTCCGTCGAGCCGCTCGGGCAAGGACACGCGCCCCCTCGACGGGTTTTGATGTCCTCAGGTCGAAGACACGTCCCCCGATCGTCACGCCCGTCTGCAGGTAGAGCGGGCTGACCGCCGTCGAGGGGCGCAGGCCCTCGAGGACGAGCGGCGCCAGACCGGCGCTGTCAACACGCACGTTGAACGGTTCCTCGCCGGGCAGATCGACGGTGAACCGGCCGTCCACTCCCGAGAGAGCCTCGAAGAAGACGGGTGAGGCTAAAAACTCGGACCCGCTCCCGGATCGATTGTCGAGGAGATTCTCCATCGCCGATCCCCCGCCCGAATCACCGCGCGCCGCGGCGATCATCGTGACGCGGGCACC
>JAQBHI010000078.1:0-29172 GCA_032127875.1 Acidobacteriota bacterium | reverse complement strand
GCCGCGATGTCCTACGCCGGAACCGCCTCCCGCGACAGGCCCTTCCCCTGGAAGGCGACCAGTCCGGGATAATACGCCGACTCGGCCAGCTCGTCCTCGATCCGCAGGAGACGGTTGTACTTGGCCAGCCGATCGCTTCGGCTCAGGCTTCCGGTCTTGATCTGTCCCGCGTTCGCGGCCACGGCCACGTCCGCGATGATCGTGTCCTCCGTCTCGCCGCTGCGGTGGCTCATCATGCAGGTGTAACTCGAGCGCGTGGCGAGCGCGACGCAGTCGAGCGTTTCGGTGAGCGTGCCGATCTGGTTCAGCTTCACGAGCACCGAGTTCGCGATGCCCCTCTCGATGCCCTCGCCGAGGATCTTCGGATTGGTGACGAAAAGGTCGTCGCCGACCAGCTGGATCTTGTCGCCGAGCGCCATGGTCAGATCTTTCCAGCCATCCCAGTCGCCTTCGCCGAGGCCGTCTTCGATCGAGACGATGGGGTAGTCTTTCACCCACTTCCCGTACATGGTGATCATCTGCCCCGGAGTCTTCACAGCGCCACCTGATTTCTTGAAGACGTATTTCTTGCCTTCGTGGAATTCGCTTGCGGCGACGTCGAGGGCGAGCGAGATCTGCGTGCCGGCCTTGTAACCCGCGGCCCGGATCGCTTCGAGCAGCGTCTCGAGGACTTCCTCGTTGCTCTTCAGATTCGGCGCGAAGCCGCCCTCGTCGCCCACCTGCGTCTGCTGGCCTTTCTTCTTCAGGATCGACTTGAGGTGGTGGAACACCTCGACGCCCATGCGCAGCGCCTCGGCAAACGTCTTCGCGCCGTGCGGGACGACCATGAACTCCTGTGGGTCGAGCTTGTTGTCCGCGTGAGCGCCGCCGTTGATGACGTTCATGAACGGCACCGGCAGGACGCGCGCGTTGGGACCGCCGACGTAACGGTAGAGCGGCTGGCCCGTGGCCTCGGCCGCGGCCTTGGCGACGGCCAGCGAGACTGCGAGCAACGCATTGGCTCCGAGCCGTTTCTTGAACTCGGTGCCGTCGACATCGATCATCAGCGAATCGATCAGCGCCTGGTCGAGGGCGTCCTCTCCGATCACCTCGCCCGAGATCACGTCGTTGACGGCGGCCACGGCCTTCAGCACGCCCTTGCCCAGGTAGCGCTTCTTGTCGCCATCGCGCAGCTCGACGGCCTCGCGCTCGCCGGTAGAGGCACCGGAAGGGACGGCCGCTCGCCCCAGCGCGCCACCCTCGAGCACCACCTCGACCTCGATGGTCGGGTTGCCACGGCTGTCCAGGATCTCGCGGGCAAAGACGGAATCGATATTGGTCATGGGGCCCTCGCTTCGGCTTTTCGCTGGATCGTAACCGATCGGAGGTGCTGCCAGCGAGCGTTGATGCCGGACTGCCGGACGGGCGCGTACGAGCGACGCGCCTGCGCAGGGGCGCCGGGCCGCAGGGGCGCAAGCGCTCCGCGAAATAGAACGGGGACGCGGGGCTCCCAAGCCGCCGCCGCTGCCTCTGCGCCGCAGGGAGAGCGCGGTCGTCGCTCCAGACAAAGAGCGGTCCCCTCCCCCTACGTGGGGAGCGATGGCGTGGGGGGTCGATGATCGATCGTTACCCGCCCGAATCGCCTACTAAACACTCCTCGCCAGGCGTCACGACTACCACGCCGTTTTCGGTGACCGTATGCCGCCGGCGATCCTCCGCGGGGTCGTAGCCGATCAGGGCCCCCGCCGGGATCTCGACATCGCTATCGAGGATCGCGCGGCGGATCCGGGCGCTGCGATGCACGATGGCGTTCGTCATCAGGATCGAGTCCTGGATGTCGCAGAACGAGTGCACCCGCACGTTGGGCGCGAGGATCGAGCGCTGCACCCGAGCACCCGAGACGATGGAACCCATCGACACGATCGACTCGGTGGCCTCGCCGCGCCGGCCTTCCTGGTTGAACACGAACTTCGCCGGCGGAAACTGCGGCTGGTAGGTGCGCATCGGCCAATCGGGGTCGTACAGGTTGAAGACGGGGTCGACCTGGATCAGGTCCATCGAGGCGTCGTAGTACGCGTCGAGCGTGCCGACGTCGCGCCAGTACTGCGATTCTTTCTTGTTCTCGTCCCAGAACAAGTAGGCGTAGACGCGCTCGCCGCGCCGAACCAGGTTCGGAATGATGTCTTTGCCGAAGTCGTGGCTGCTAGATTCCTCGGCATCGCGCACGAGCTCGCGCTCGAGCGCTTCGAAGTCGAAGATGTAGATGCCCATCGAGCCGAGCGCGAAGTCGGCGCTCCAGGGTGTCGGGGTCGCCTCGGCCGGCTTCTCGTGGAAGCCGATGACGCGGCTGTCGTCGTCGACCTCGAGGATGCCGAAGCGGTGCGAGTCGGTCACGGGCACTTCGATCGCGCCCAGGGTGAGCGTCGCGCCGCGCGCGATGTGGACGTCGAGCATCTTGCCGTAGTCCATCTTGTAAATGTGATCGCCCGACAGCACGATCACCCAGCGCGGCTTCTCGCGGCCCAGCGAGTAGAGGTTCTGGTACGCCGCGTCGGCGGTGCCGAGGTACCAGTTCTCGCCGGTCCGCTTCTGTGGAGGCAAGATCTCGACGAATTCGCCGAGTTCGGTGTTCATGACGCTCCAGCCCAGGCGCACGTGGCGATTGAGGCTCTGCGCCTTGTACTGGGTCGCGATGAAGATCTTGCGCAGGCCGGAGTTGATGCAGTTCGAAAGCGTGAAGTCGATGATCCGGTAGGCGCCACCGAACGAAACCGCAGGCTTGGCACGATCGCGAGTCAGCGGGTAGAGGCGCTCCCCCGCTCCTCCAGCGAGGAGCACCGCCACCACGTCCCGCAGCAGGAGGACGTTCACTGCTGGACTAGCGTCCCCGCCGCGACCGCCATTCCCGGCGCGCCGTGAAGGCCTTCGGATCCTCGAACATGGGGGCTAGCCGGCCGCTCACGACCGGGTCCTGAGAACGACCCTGGCCGGTGAGCCGTCCGCGCCGGGTATGCGCAGGGGCAGGCACGCCATTTCGTACTCCCCGGGTTCCACCTGCGACAGGTCGAGGCCCTCGATGATCACGACCCCGGCGCCCAGCAGCGCGTGGTGGGAAGCGAAGTCCTGGCTGCCGAAGCGCTCGACCGAGAGGTAGTCGATGCCGACCAGCTTGATGCCGGCCTGCACGAGATAGGTGGCGGCATCCGGGGTCAGGTACACGAAGTCTTCCTGGAAGTGGCTCACGCGAAGCTGACCGGACATGCGGGTCTTGATCAACACCCGCAGGTCATCGCGCAAGTCCAGCGCCTCGAGGTCTGAGCGCTCGATCTTCTCGCGCGCCGAGATCTCGGCCACGCGCGCCTTCCCCATCAGGATCTCCAGCGGAAGCTCTTCCACCGTCGCCCCATCGGCGAGAAAGTGATAGGGAGCGTCGACGTGTGTGCCCGAGTGGGCCCCCATGGTGATCCGAGCCACGTTGTAGGGCTGGCCGTCCTCGATCCTGTGGGTGAACTCCATGGGGAATCTCGGGTCCCCCGGGAAGGTGGGGAGCGCCGGGGAGAGCGGAACCGTGACGTCGAAGATGCGAGTCATGGCTTGCCTAGACGGGTGGGCCTTTCGTGCGCGGCCTAGCATAGCGCAAGGGCCTTCCTCGAGGGGCGAAAATGCGGGTTGACAGCCCCCGCCCTCGCTGCTAGCGTGGGGCTTTGCAGGGCACGTACCGGTCCTTGGAACCCGTGAAAAAGACCCGATCGACTCTGGCCGCCATGGGGAGCGTCGCCCTTCTGCTCCTGGCCCTGCCCCTGTGCCCGGCCGACGCCGAAGAATCCGCAGCAGGGAGTGTGATCGGCTGGGTCGAGGACAGCCGCGGCACGCCCGTCTCGGGCGCTCTCGTTTCGTTCTTCGGCAAGGGGATGCGCGGCGGAGGCCTGGTCGCCTTCTCCGACCAGGCTGGGCGCTTCATGTTGCCGTCGCTCCCGGCCGGCTCCTACACCGTGCGCGCGGTGGGCCGGGGCCTGAAGCAGGCCCGGGCGCAGCGCTTCACCGTGTTGCCCAATCAGGACGCGATCCTGTCGCTCAGCCTGCCGGTGTTCGGCGCGTTGACGGAGACGGAAGCCGCAGACAAAGCACGCGAATGGACGTGGCTGTTGCGGCACAAAAGGCGTTCGGTGCTCGAAGACAGCGGGGTCGTGGTCACACCACGCGATGCCGTGCTGGCAGACCTGGAACAGGCTGCTGCACCGTGGCTGCCGGAGATCGGCGGATCCGTGGAGGTGGTCGCGAACAGCCTCGGCGCTCGTGGCAGCGACATCGCCGCGGGAGACCTGCTCTCCGGGACCGGCGCGCTGCGCCTCGAAGGCAAGCTCGGGGATGTTGCGAGCTTCACGCTCGGCGGCCTCCTGGCGGAGAGCGAGGACACGACCTGGCGCATGGCTGCGGAGTTCCTTGTGGAGCCCGGCGGCGGTCACAAGATCCGAACCGGCGCCGGTTACGGGACTCGTTTTGTGCGGCCCCTGAATGGCCTGGAGCCCGAAGTGCGGCTCGAGCCGGGAACGGTCGGCGCGCTCTTCGTGGAAGACCGCTGGACGATCAGCGAGCGGGTCACGGCGACGCTGGGTGCGCGACATTCCTACGTGGGCTTCGTGACAGGCGACCAGAACCACATCGATCCGCTGCTGGCCCTCGAACTCAAGGCCGGCGCCGCTACGACGCTGCTGGCCTCGGCCGAGGAACGCACCATCGTTCCGGGCGGGGACCTGCTGACGCTCTCGACGCTGTCCGCGGCGCCGGCAATCATGTATGCCGCCCTCGACGGTAGCTTGGCGCCCGAGCACCTGATGCGATACGCGGTGGGTGTCGATCGGCGCTTCGGCGGCGGCCGGATCGGCGTGCGTGCCTTCCGTGAATCGACGAGCGACCAGCTGGTCAACCTCTTCAATCGCTCCGAAGCGTTGCGAACCCTGCGTATCGACAACCGTGGTGCCATGGCCACAGAGGGTGTCACGATCGACCTCGGGCATGGCCTTGGCCAAGTGCTTCGCGGCTCCATCGCTTGGTCGTTCGGGCGGCTTCATCGCGACCTGGCCGAGCCGGGTGGGGCGGCGGTGCTGGCGGGCACAGGCGGCCGCTTCTACGACGTGGCCGCCCGCGTCGAGACATTCATCGAGCCGACCGACACCCGGCTGGTCGCCTTCTACCGCCTGAACTTCATCCGGCCCCAGGGCGGCGAAGCGGAGCGCGGGCTGACCAGGACCGGTCGCAACGCCCGGTTCGACGTACAGCTCAGCCAAGGCCTTCCCTTCCTGGGCGATCTGACGCGCACCGACTGGGATCTACTGGTCGTCGTGCGGAACCTGTTCTACGAAACGGCGGAGGGCGGCATGCTGGACGAAATGGCGGTCCTGAATCCGCCGACACGCGTGATGGGGGGGATTTCAGTCCGCTTCTAAGGGCAGAGGAGGCCCTGTTCGCGAAACGAACCGGCCGACGAAGGAAACAGCGAGGCGCTGCGGGCCTCGCTTCTTTTTTCGATTGACCCATACTCCAATACGATGAACTTCGATTCCGTGAATCCGGATTCGCACGCCCGAATGAGCAGGGAAATCCGTGTGATATCAGTGCTTTATGTCTGTGGGTTCCATCTGATCGCGGCACGGCGATTGCAAGCTGATGGATTCAATCTAAGCGCATGAAGCGGCCTCGGATCCGAAACCTCGCCGTTCTTGCCGTAGCGCTGCTGCTCACCAGCCTCGGGGTCTACAACATATTCCTGAAAGCGACCTGGACACTGCTCGACGACGGCGTGTTCTGGAAGGGCGGCGGCGCGGGCGTCTTCGCCGCTCGCGTGGCGCCGGGCGGGCCGGCCGCCCTCTCGGGTGTCCGGGTCGGCGACGTGCTCCTGGCACTCGACGGCGACGAGGTGCTCACCGAGACACAGATCCAGGCGCGGCTGGCACGGCGCTCTGCCGGGGACCGCGTCCAATATTCACTGCTCCGCGCCGAGGAACGTCGCTCGCTCGAGGTCACGGTGAAGCCTCTCGCGAAAGGCAACGTCACGCTCTTCTACTATCTGTCACTGGTCGGCTTCTTCAGCCTGATCGTGGGCACGATCGTGATGCTGCGCCGGCCACCCGACCGGGCGGCGCTCCACTTCTACGCGATCTGCCTGTTGTTCTTCCTGATGTACTCCACGTCGTATACGGGGCGTCTCGACCTCGCCGACTGGACGCTGCTGTGGACGGACCACCTGGCGATCCTGCTGCTGCCAGTGGTCTTCCTGCATTTCTGCATCTCGTTCCCGGAGAGGCGGATGCCCTCGTCCCGCGCTTGGCTCGTGCCGGCAGCCTACATGCCCGCGCTGGCGCTGGCGGGCGCCGCCGTGGCGAGTCAGGTGCTCTTCGTGACGACGCCTGGGGGCGAGGTGCTGTGGCGGATCACCGCGGCGATCGATCGCAGCAAGCCACTCTATTTCGGCTTCCTGTTCGCGGTCTCCTTTGGCATCCTGCTCGACTCGTACCGCAAGACCCGCTCCCTGACGGCGCGCAAGCAGATGAAGTGGCTGGTGTGGGGCACGGGCGCCGGGGTGTTGCCGTTCTTCCTGTTCTACGCGATCCCGTTCGCTCTCGGGCGTGAACCGCGCTTTGCGATGGAGCTGGCCGGCTACATCCCGCTGGCGCTCATCCCGCTGTCACTCGCCTACGCGGTCGTGAAGCATCGACTGATGGACGTCGAGCTGATCTTCCGCCGCTCGCTCGTATACATCCTCGCCACGGCTGCGATCGTCGGCATCTGCCTGCTGGTCGTGGGCCTGCTGGGCTCGCTCGTCACCGGCGACGAGGAGCCGCATGTCACGGTTATCGCGATCCTCTCGACGCTGGTCGTGGTGTTGCTCTTCACTCCGGTCAAGAGCCGCATCCAGGACGGCATCGACAAGCTGCTCTACCACGAGCGGGAGAGCCCGCGCCGGGCCCTGCTGCGCCTCTCGCAGGACCTCAACTCCGACCTGGATCTGCACTCGATGACGGCGCGCCTGCTCGAAGGCGTCGGCGCCGCGCTGCGCGTCTCGTCGGTGGCCGCGTTTCTACCCGAGGCCGACGGATCGTTCTCGATCTTCGAGTCGCGCGGTTGCGCGCCGGGCATCGAGAGCGTGCGCTTGCCGCGCGGGGGCGCGCTGGTGCAGCGTCTTGGGCACGGCGAGCCCGTCAACGCCGAGGCCACAGGCGAGTCGTATCCCGAAGCAGGCCCGCTGGATCTGGTCTACTACTTCCCGTGTCGGGTCAAGGGCGAGGTGATCGCGGTCCTGGGCGTCGGCCGCAAAGACGCTTTCTACACCCTGAACAGCGAGGAGGTCGACGTCCTGCAGGCCCTCGCCGGCCAGGCCGCTACGGCCTTCATGAACGGACGGCTCTACAAGAGCCTGCGCGAGAAGGCCGAGGAATTGCAGCGTCTCACGGAATACAACCAGAACATTCTCGAGAGCATGGACTCGGGGATCCTGGTGCTCGACCTCGACGGCACCGTGGCGCGCTGGAACAAGGCCATGGAGTCGCTCTACGGCCTGAAGCGCGGAGAGGCTCTGGGACGCAGCCTCGACGAGATCTTCCCGGCCGCGTTTCTCGAAGCGTTGCGCGGCAGCCTGGTGCTCGAGGACCACGAGGAGATCGCGCACATCTACAAGCTGCACCTGCCGGCGGCCGACGGCCGGAGCCTGATGGTGAACATCTCGATCGCGCCTTTCGAGGTCGTCTCGGGCGAGCGTCACGGCACCGTACTCATCCTCGAGGACGTCACCGGCCGCGTGCGCCTTGAAGAGCAACTGCAGCACTCCGAGAAGATGGCCTCGATCGGCCTGCTCGCGGCGGGTGTCGCGCATGAGGTGAACACCCCGCTCA
Organism: Acidobacteriota bacterium; assembly: GCA_032127875.1. GTDB lineage: Bacteria > Acidobacteriota > Vicinamibacteria > Fen-336 > Fen-336 > CADEEV01. Next base: position 21,304 of record JAQBHI010000078.1, on the reverse strand, counting down.
CCGGCATCTCGTCTTACACGCAGATGCTGAAGGAACAGGTGAAGCCGGAGGACCTGCGCTTCCCGCTCCTCGACAAGATCGAGAAGCAGACCTTCCGAGCGGCCAAGATCATCAATAACCTGCTGAACTTCGCGCGCTCCTCGACTTCGGAGTTCGAGATCCTCGACGTGAACAGGACGCTGCTCGAGGTGCTCTCACTGCTCGAACACCAGTTGGACAAGGCCCGCATCCGCGTCGTCCGGGAGCTGGCCGAGGACCTGCCAGAGGTTCGTGGCAACGAGAACCGCATTCAGCAGGTGTTCTTCAACTTGATCCTGAACGCCCGCGACGCGATGCCCAAGGGCGGCTGGCTCAGCATCGCGACGCGCGCCGACGACGACACGGTGATCGTCGAGGTACGCGACACCGGTCACGGCATCAAGCGTGAGGACGTGAAGCGCATCTACGACCCCTTCTTCACGACCAAGGGCATCGGGCGGGGCACGGGCCTCGGCCTCTCGGTCTCCTACGGGATCGTCCAGGAGCACGGGGGTGCAATCTTTGTGGACTCGGCGCCGGGCAAGGGCACGACGTTCCAGATAGCACTTCCGGCCGCCCTCCTGGCCGAGGCCGCCCAGCGGTGAACACGGGCGAATCGATCCTCGTCGTCGACGACGAGGAGGTGATGCGCGACGTGCTCACGACGCTGCTGACCCAGGCGGGCTACCAGGTGACGCTGGCCGAGAATGGCGTCGAAGGCCTCGCACTCGCGCGCAAGACCGGCTTCGACGCGGCCATCGTGGACGTGATGCTGCCGGAGCTGGGCGGGCTCGAAGTGCTCGAGGAGCTGAAACGGGCGGATCCCGATCTCGTCGTGCTGATGATCACCGCCTACGCCTCCGTCGAGACCGCGATCACCGCGATGAAGAAGGGCGCCTTCGACTACGTGGCGAAGCCCTTCAAGCACGAAGAGGTGCTGCACATCCTGCGCAACGCGCTCAAGCAGCGGCATCTGCAGGACGAGAACCGGCAACTGCGCACAGCGCTGCGCGATCAGGCACGCTTCACCGAGATCGTCGGTAAGAGCCAGCGGATGCAACAGGTCTTTGGGCTCATCTCACAGGCGGCCCCCTCGCGTTCGACGATCCTGGTTGTGGGCGAGAGCGGCACCGGCAAGGAGCTGGTAGCCAAGGCCATCCACGCCAACAGCCCGCGCGCCGAGCGGCCCTTCATCGTGGTCAACTCCGGAAGCCTTCCGCACGATCTGCTCGAGTCCAACCTCTTCGGCCACGTGAAGGGGGCCTTCACCGGCGCCGTCTACGCGAAAAAGGGCCTTTTCGAGCTGGCCGACAAGGGCACGCTGTTCTTCGACGAGATCGGCAACATTCCTCTCGAGACCCAGGCCAAGCTGCTGCGCGTGATGCAAGAGCGAGAGTTCATGCGCCTGGGTGGCGTCGAAACGGTGAAGGTCGACGTGCGGATCGTGGCGGCGACCAACATCGACCTGCACCGCGCCGTGGAAGATGGGCGTTTTCGCGAGGATCTCTATTACCGCCTGAACGTGATCCCCATTCAGCTCCCGCCGCTGCGCCAGCGCAAGGAGGACATCCCGGCGCTGGCCCTGCACTTCGTCGACAAGTACGCGGGCGAGAACGGCAAGACCGTGACGGGCGTCGCACCCGGAGCGCTGCAGGTGCTGATGGACTACGACTGGCCGGGCAACGTGCGCGAACTCGAGAACGTGATCGAGCGCGGCGTCGTGCTCACCACCGACATGCAGATCGAGCGCGACATCATCCCCGACCACGTGCGTAGCGCCCCGGTCTTCCACGTGCCGCACCTCACGGTGCCGCCCGAGGGCATCAGCTTCAAGGAGGTGATCGCGAGCTTCGAGCGGCGGCTCATCGAGTCGACGCTGGAGTCCACGCGCGGCGTGCAGAAGGAGGCCGCGCGGCTGCTGGGCCTGAAGCCGACCACGCTCAACGAGATGATCAAGCGCCACAGCATCGCGATCCCCCGCGAGCGCGAGAGGCGCAGCGGCCAACCCGGAGGCCGCGAATTGGAGCACATCCAGGCCAAGCCAACGCCAGCCTGATCTTGACAGCCAGCTTTGCGCCTTGATAACCTCGCGTCTTCTAATTGCAGAAAATGCTGAGGTTTAGAGCCTTCTGATATGGCCTTCCAGGGCTCGCTCGCGGAACTCCACCTGCCGGACATCATCCAGCTCATCAGCGTCAGCGGGAAGACCGGAGTATTCCACCTGACCGACGGCGGGCTCAGGGGCCAAATCTACCTGAACGACGGCAAGATCATCCATGCCCAGCTCGAAGACGCCTCGGGCGAGGAAGCAGTCTACGCGCTCGCGATCTGGAGCCGCGGCGACTTCAAGTTCGAGCCTGGCATCTCGACGGAGCTGCGCACCATCTCCAAGAGCAACACCAACCTGCTCATGGAAGCGGCGCGGCGGCTCGACGAGTGGCGGGTGCTCTCGAAGAAGATCCCGTCCACCGAGCTGGTGCCGGCGTTCGTGGTGCAGGAGACGCGCGAGGGCCAGATCAACCTGAACACCAGCGAGTGGTTGATCCTCTCGAAGATCGATGGCACGCGCACGATCAAACAGATCGCCCAGGCGAGCGGCCTTTCGGTGTTCGACGCCGCCAAGATCCTCTACGGCCTGATCGCCACCGGGTTGATCCGGTTGCACGAGACCCTCCCAAGCCCGGCAGCCACGGGAAGGCCCGCGCCTGGGGGCGCCGCGAGCGGCGAACTGCTCGTAAAGCTGCTCAAGGTGCGCGACGCCTGCAACAACCTGCTCGGTCCCGTGGGGGAGAGCGTCGTGAACAAACACTACGCCAAGGCCAAGAGCGAGATCGAAAAAGGCGCTGGAGTCGAGAGCATCGAGGAGGCCGTCAACCAGATCGCGCGGGCGGCCTCGATCCTCAAGGGCGCGCCGACGACCGAAGCCCTGCTCGAGCTGCTGAAGTCGCTGCGTTCTTGAGGCGGGCGGCGTGACGCGGCGCCACCTGCTTCTCGCTCTCCTCCTCGCGACGCCTCTGGCTACGGACTGCGGCGGGCCCGCAATAGACCCCGTCGCGCGACTCCTCGACGACATCGCCGTGGCGGCCACGCAGCACGACGCCGAAGCGATCGTCGCAGCGCTCGCCGACGGCTTCTCGGGCCAGGGCGGGCTCGGCCGCAGCGAGGTGGCCGCCGAGCTACGCCGCTACTTCGGGCTTTACGAGAATGTCGAGGTCGGCCTTGCCGACGTGGTTATCGAGCGCAGCGGGGGACGGGCTACCGCGCGCTTTCGCGCCGTGTTCGCCGGCAAGCCCAAGGCGATCAGCGGCCCGGCTGGCTTGCTGCCCGACGCCGAGCGCTTCAGCTTCGAGACCAGCGTAGTCGAGGAAGGCGGCGCGTGGCGGATCGCCGCGGCCACCTGGGAGCGCCTAGGGCCGCGCCCCTGAGACCGCCGCGATGGCGCGCCGGTACTTCCCCATCACCACGTCCCAGCGATAACCCTCGGCTACGTAGCGTCGTCCGTTCTCGCCGAGCGCCTGCGCCAGGTCGCGGCGCGTGACCAGCAGGTCGAGCGCCTCCACGAACTCCGGGGCGTCGCGATAGAACAGCCCCGCGTTGGATTGGCGGCAATGGTCCTCGAGTACGGCCGAGCGCGCCGTGGCGAGAACCGGAGTACCGTAGGCCATCGCTTCGAGCAGGACGATCGACAGGCTTTCCAAGGAGCTGGGACAGACCACGGCGCTCGCCCCGGCCAGCGCTGCGAACTTCTCGGCCTCGCTCAAGTAGCCGAGGTAGCGCACGCCCGGAACGCGCGGCTCGGGCATGGCGAGCCGCCCGATCAGCAGTAGCTGTGCGCCACCACGGACGCTCGCGCGGTAGCGTCCGAAGAACTCGAGCATCTCCTCGCAACCCTTGCCAGCGTCGATGCGGCCTGCGTACAGCACGTAGGGGCCGCGGACGTCGTGACGGATGCGGAAGCCCTCGACATCAGCAGCCGCGGGAACCTCGACGCCGATGCCCGCCACCTCCTCGGGCCGCGCGCCAATCTTGAAACGCTGGCGGACCAGCTCCCGCTCGGGGTAGGAGCAGAACACGAAGGCCCGCGGGGCCTCGAAGACGAGGCGGTAGATCGAGAAGCCCAGCGGGGGCTCGTCGTGAGCGGTGGGCACCAGAATCGAGCGTTCCGGCGCCGCCCGCAGGCCCCAGTAGGTCGGGAAGTACAGGTAAGTAAAAAACAGCACGGCAGCGTAACGCTCACGATCCGCTTCGAGACGCGAAACGAGTCGTGGCACGTCGGGCCCCTGCCTCCGGAGCCAGTCGACCTCCTCGGCCTCGCTGCGTGCCCGAGCGTACAGCGTCTCGGAGACTCGGGTGAACGAAGCGAGATCGCGCTCCTGCTCGACGGGAAAACGCAAGACGTCGACGCCATTCTCGCGCTGCGCTCCCGCCGGCAGCTCGTTCTTCCAGCTCACGTAGTCACGCGCGCAGGTCGTCAGCACGGTCACGTCGTGATCGCTCGCCAGGCGTTCGGCGACCGCCCGAGCCAGGGACTCCGAACCCCCGGCGATCTCCGCTCCATAGCGCTGGACCACGACCGCGACTTGCTTCCTGCCGCTCACAGCGACTCCACGTGGCGCCACAGCGTGGCCTCGACCGTGGCCGGCGTGAACGCTTCCAGGCGACGACGCTGCCCCGCGAGAACGCTCGCGCGCAGGGCTTCGTCCGTCGCAAGCCGCTGGCACAACTCGGCGACCTCGGCAAAGCACTTCTCGCCGAACTGCACGCCCGCATCGCCGAGCGTGTCGCCCACGGCGGCCGCGCGGAAGGCTAGCACGGGCACGTTCATCAGCATCGCCTCCACGAGCGGCACGCCGAAACCCTCATGCTCGCTCATCGAAAGAAACACGCGAGAGCGTGAGTAGCAGGCCAGCAGGTCATCGTGGGCCACGTGTCCGGTGAAAACCACCTCGCTGGCGTCCAGGCCTTCCTCGTAGTGAAACGCCTGCAGCGCGTCGAGATAGTGCTTGCGCAGCGGCAGGCCCTTCCCGGTCTCGCGGCGCGGCCGCTTGCCCACGAGCACGAGGCGCACGTCCGGGGCAATGAAGCGTTTCCAATAGGACGCAACGCGGATCAGGTCCTCGTGGCGCTTGTTCGGAGCGACGCGGCCGACGAACAGGAGGTTGACGCGCCCGTCGTGCAGGGCCCGCGACAAGACGCGGTTCGGGGCTCCCGCGTAGCGCGCGAAATCGAGCAGGATGGGCAGCACGCCGGTGCGCGAAAAGCCCATCTGTTCCAGCTCGCGGCGCGTCCACTCGCTGTCTCCCAGAGCCAGCTCCACGTGACCCACGAGGCTGCGGACCTCGACCTCGCCAAGGGCACAGATGCCCGCCAGCTCCGGGTCGTACGGCGCATAGAATGCCGGCGGCGTGATGTTGTGGTGCAGCAGCACGCGCTGGCAACGCAACCCACGGAAGGCCGTGCTCAGCGGCGAGGGCACCGCATAGTGGAGAATCACCACATCGTTCGGGCCGCCCGTCTTCCAATCCGCAAAGAACCTGGCCTGAGAGGCGATTTCGTCGTCGACGTCGAGCGTGAACACTTCGGCCTCGAAACCCCAGGCTCGGAACGCGCCCCGCATCAGCAGCGCCGAGTCTCCGATCGCATCACCGCGGTGCAGGGCGGGTACCCATTGATCGACGCGGCGGGGCCGGGCCATCACGCCACCAGCGCTTGGAGCTCGGCGAGCAGCCGGCCACCGAAGTCGACCGCCCGCCATTGCGTCAGGGCGCGGCGCTGGGTCACGAGCACGGCTTCGCGCAGCGCCGGCCGGGTCAGGATCTCGTACAGGAGCTCAGCGACCAGCGCCGGACGCTTGTCCCGGAGCAGAATCCCGCCGCCCCGCAGCGTCTCGGCTACGGCCGCGGCGTCGAAGGCCAGCACCGGCACGTCGTAAAGCATGGCTTCCACCAGCGGCACGCCGAAGCCCTCATGCTCGGAGAGACACACAAAGGCTGCTGCCACCGAGTAGTACGCCCGAAGCTCGGCGCCGCTCACGCGACCGGTGAATAGCACGTCGTCGAGTCGTAGCTCCCGGCTGAGCGCGTGCAGACTCTGAACGTAGCGCGGGAACCCCGCACAGTCGCCGACGAGCAGCAGGCGGTTGCGTTTGCCTGCCAAGCGACGGTACACGGCGAACACACGCAACAAATCCTCGATTCGTTTGTTGGGAGCGACCCGTCCCACGAACAGCAGGTTGTGGTAGCCGTCAGCGAACAACCTGCGGAGGACGGGTGAAGCGGCCGGTGGTAGCTCGCTCAGGTCTAGCGCAAAGGGCACGATCCGGGCACGATCCGCGAAGCCTGCATTCAGAAGATCGCGACGGCTGAAGTCGCTGTGGGCCAGCGCCAAGCGCGCGCGCACTGCGAAGGCGCGCAGCTGCCCCAGGCCCAGGATGTGGTCGCGAGCCAGGCCGGCATCGAAGGGCGCCAGGAAGGTCGCAGGCGTCATGTTGTGGAACACGAGCGCTAGCCGATCGGGCCCGGCCAGGGCGAGCCGTGTGGCGGGGCTCCCCGGCGCGAAGTGAAACAGGCAGGCGGTTTCTGGTCCCGAGACCGCCGCGTAGTCCGAAAGCGGTCGCGCCTGTGCCGTGAGCTCCGGGTCGATGAAACCCGCGAAGATCTCGGAGGGATGGCCCGCGCCGCGCAGCGTGTCGCGGATTGCGAGAGCTTCATGCCCCACGGCGTCGTCCTGATGGAAGGCCCCGAGCAGTTGGTGGACCGCGCGACGTCCCGCGCTCATGACGCCAGCGCCGGCTCGAGACGCTCACGCAGAAGCGCTCCGAAGTCGATGGCCCGGACCTCGGCCAGAGCCCGCTCTTGAGTGCCCATCACGCCGGAGCGCAGAGCCCCGTCGGTCAGCAGGCGGTGCAGGAGCTCTGCCACGACCTCCGGTCGCTTCTCCTTCAGCAGCACGCCGCCGCCCCGCAGTGTCTCAGCCACGGCCCCTGCGTCGAAGGCCACCACGGGGACGCCGAAACTCATGGCCTCGACGAGCGGCACGCAGAAGCCTTCGTGCTCCGACAGGCACAAGAAGACGTCGGCCACGGAATAGTAGGCACGTAGCTCGTCGTCGTCGACGTGGCCGGCGAAGACCACGTTGTCGAGCCGCAACGCCTCCACCCGCTCCCGCAGACGGCGCTGGTAACGCTCGAAGCCGCGAGACTCGCCCACCAGCAGCAGGCGACTGCGTGGCTCGAGATAGCGCTGGTAGATCGCAAAGACGCGCAGCAGGTCCTCAATCTTCTTGTTGGGGATGATCCGGCCGACGAAAAGCAGGTTCTTCCGGCCGTCGCTGTAGAGACCGCGCACGATCGGCGAGGCGGGCTGAGAATAGCGGTCGAGATCGAGAATGATCGGCAACACCCCGGTCGGCTGGTACCCGGCAGCCTGCAACTCTCGCCTATTGAACTCGCTGTCGCCGAGCCCCAAGACGGTGCGCGGCGCAAATGCCGCGAGTTCCCGCCGCCCGTGATAGCACAGGCCCGCGAGGTGCGGGTGGAAGCCCAGGAAGAACTCTGCCGGCGTGATGTTGTGGTAGATCGCGACCAGCCGGTCGGGGGCGTGGAAGGCCATCCGGCCTGCGGCACTGCCGATCGAAAAATGGAACAGACAGACGGTTTGCGCCGAAGACACTTCGCGGTACTCGTGCAGCGGCCGCGCCAGGTGCGCCATCCGAGGCTGCACGCGCTCGGCGAAAATGTCGGATTCGTAGCCGGCCGCGCGCAAGTGGCGTTGAATGGCCAGCGCCTCGTTGCCGATTGCGTCGCCGTAGGACAGCGCGGCCAGCAGCTGTGGGACACGGCGGCTCACAGGTTACGCCCCTGGCCCGCGGCCGCTCGCGCCTGCGCGAAGAGTGCCAGATACTTCCCCTCGATCACGTCCCAGGCGTAGTGCTGCTCGAAGAAGCGCCGGCCATTCGCTCCGAGTGTCTCGCGCAGGACCGCCTCGGATTCGAGCATGGCGAGCGCCTCGCGGAACTCGTCGTAGCCAGCGTAGTACAGGCCCGCGTTCGAGCGTTGGCACTGGCCGCGCAGCACCGCGCACTTCGCGTTCGCGAGAACCGGCCGCTCGGCCCACCACGCCTCCAGCGTCACCATCGACAGGCTCTCGAAGCGCGAGGGCATCATCAGCGCTTCGCAGGCGGCGAGGGCGTTCCACTTCTCGGCGTCGGGCAGGAAGCCCAGGGGCACGATGCCAGGATCGTTGGGGATCGGCAGGATCGGCTTGCCGATCAGGACCAGGCGCAGGCGCGAGCCGGTTTCCCGCCGGTAGCGAAGAAAGAATCCGAACAACTCGCGACAGCCCTTGTTCTCGTCGATCCGGCCGACGTATAGCACGAACGGCCCTGTGAGGCCGTGGGCGGACCGGAACGCGGGGCCATCGAGGCTCGCGGGAAGCGCCGAGCCGACACCCACCACGTCCCCCGGCACCTCGCGGTTCGCCGCCACCGCCTCGATCATCGTCTTCTCCTCGACGCTGTTCCAGACGATGGCACGCGGCATACGGAACAGTGGTGGGAAGATGGATAGCTGGTAGACGCCGTCGTCCTCGGCGGTTGGCACGAGGAGCGCGCGATCGCGAACCGCCTTCAGGCCGTGAAAAGTCGTGTAGTAGCGATAGGAGAAGAAGATCCAGAGATCGAACTCCGCGCGGCGGCGCTCCACCTCCTTCACGAGCCGGGGCGAGAACGGCCCCTCTTCTTCGAGCCAGGCGAGCTCCTCGCGTTCGCCTCGGGGGCTCTCGAACACCTCCCGGCTGGCGCGCGCGAAGCGAGCGGCGTCGCGTGCGCGCTTCACCTGGAAACGGTGGACAGGAAGTCCGTTCAGGACCTCGGTGCCCTCGGGATACTGGTTGGCCCACGTCACGTAGTCGGCGGCACAGGTCGTGAACACCTCGACACTCGCGTGCCGTGAGAGATGCTCGGCGACAAGTCGGCAGTGGTACTCGGCGCCGCCCGCGATGTCCAGGCCGTAGCGCTGGACCACGAAGGCGAGCCTCACCTACTCCGTGCGGCGCCCGTCCGGCGCGTCGTCCCGGTAGACGACCATCCCCTCGAGCGTCTTCTCGCGCCGGGCCTGGAAGTCGAGCCGGCCTTGCAACTCCAGGCAGCGGTTACGCAGGTCCTGCACCTCGAGGTTCAGCTTGGTGATCTCGAGTGCCAGGTTGTGGAGCAGGTGGACGTAGTACGAGTTCAGATCCGACTGCCGGGAGAGCGCGCCGATCATCGCGCCCGGGTTCCAGAACAGCTTATGGATCGGCCTCAGGAGCCCCCGGATCGTCTGGAGGATCCGGCCCACCGCCCCGCGGCTCGACTCGTATACGGTGTCTTCGCCGAAGCGGAAGTTCCAGCGCGCCTGCTGGGCGCGGAAGTCCTTGATGAAATCGGGGTTGAAGTCGTGCGCGTCGAGCACTGCGTCCAGCCGATGCTCGGCGATCTCGCGGATCTCTTCGTCGCTGTAAAGACCCTGCTTCTTTTCGTCGATCCGCTTCCGGATCGCGCGCATGACGGCCTCGACGTCGACGTCTTTCGACTGGATTTCGAAGCTCATCTCAGCCCCAGCGGCATCGGCGCGCCCCGAGCCGTGTACACGATCACCACGATCGCGAGGGCCCACAGGACGACGTCGAGGATCAGCGGCAGGTCGGTCAGGAGAATGTCCGTCGGGCTGCCGCCAAGCTCCCGTCGGTGCACGAGGTAAAGATAACGGAAGATGCCGTAGAGGACGAAAGGGATGGTCCAGGGCAGGCGGTCGGTCTGGAATTTCTCGATGGTCTCAGGCGCGGTCGTATACGAAGCGTAGGCCATCAGGCACGACGCCGTTACCACGGCGATCATCTGGTCGAGCAGGTATGGGCTGTACTCCTGGAGGCTCTTGCGGTGTTCGGAGGCGTTGTCGGTGAGCGAGGTCAGCTCGTGCCTTCGCTTGCAGAACGTGAGAAACAGGGCGAGCAGGATGGTGCAGATCAGCAGCCAGGCGCTGAAGACGACACCGATCACGACGGCGCCAGCGATGGCCCGCACCACGAAGCCGAGCGAGAGCGCGATCGCGTCCACGATCACGATCTCCTTGAGCTTGAAGGAGTAGGCGAGGTTCAGCAGCAGATAGGCCAGAGCCGAGAGGCCGAAGGGCGGATTCAGCACGAAGGAAGCACCGAGGCACGTCAGCCCGATCAGGCCCGCGAACACGCGGGCCGTCCGCGCTGAAAGAACGCCGCTCGCCACCGGCCGCAGACGCTTTGTCGGATGGAGCCGGTCGCGCTCGACGTCGACGACGTCGTTGATGAGGTAGACCGCGCCCGACAGCCCGCAGAACAACGTGAAGGCGACCAGCGCGCGCAGGAACGGCTCCGGCTCGAAGAGATGCTTGGACAGCGCGAGCGGCGCGAAGACTACGAGGTTCTTCGTCCACTGGTGCGGCCTGAGGGAGACGAGGAGCGGTTTCATGGAAAAGCTGCGGCTCCGAAGGGCCGCGTCGCGCGAACCCACGGGCGTCCGGACGGGCCGACGTCTTGGCTAGAAGCTCTTGATCGCCTCGGATTCCGCCTCGTAGGTTTCGAAGACCGTAAGGAGCTTGGTAATCGAGAGCAGATCCTTGATCTTCTTCGTGAGGTTGATCAGCTTGAGCTTGCCGTTCTTGCGGCTGACCGTGGTGTAGCAACGCACGATCTCGCCCAAACCGGCCGAATCCACGTAGGGCACATCCTCCAAATTCAGGAGGATCTTGGTCTTTCCGCTGTCGACGACTCGGGTGACGGCGTCGCGGAGAGCGTCGTCTCCTTCGCCGATCAGGATCTTCCCGTGAAGATCCAGGATCACCACATCTTCGACTTGGCGCTCGACGATCTTCATTGACGTTCTCCCACAGCTTCAGGTAGTTACGAGGTGGAAACGCTATCACAGCGGCTCGCCGCGTGTCAACGAAAGCGTCCACGACTTGTGTTAGCGTCCGCATCGATGAGTTTCGTGGACCGACTCCGCGCCCGAGCCCGCGAGGTCTCCGCAAGGATCGTGCTGCCCGAGGGGACCGAACCCCGTACCCTGCAAGCCGCTGCGAAGGCGACCGCCGCAGGCATTGCCCGGGTCACGCTGCTCGGTGACGCCGCAGCTCTCGAGGCCGCGGCCCGCGCGGCATCGGTCGACCTTGCGGGCATCGCCCTGGAATCGGTTCCCTCGGCCGGCCCGGCCTTGGAAGCGGCCCTGGGTGTCTACGAGGCCCGCGTGCGGCACCGCGGCGTCCTCCGAGAGGAGGCACGCCGCCAGCTCTCGGATCCGCTGCTGTGGGGCACGCTCCAGGTAGCGGCGGGTCGATACGACGGCTTCGTGGCGGGCGCCCGAAGCACGACGGCCGCGACGCTGCGAGCGGCGCTGCGCGGCATCGGCCCGCGGGCCGACGTTGGCAAGGTCTCGTCCTTCATGCTGATGGCGACGCCCCGGAGCGAGGTAGGGGACGAAGGCCTGTTGCTGTTCGCCGATTGCGGCGTGAACCCGGAGCCGACGGCGGCGGAGCTCGCCGAGATCGGCTTGCTCGCAGCCGAGAGCGCCCGCCTGTTCCTGCGGCTGACGCCGCGCCTCGCGTTCTTGTCCTTCTCGACCCACGGCAGTGCTGAGCACGCACGCTCGCGCAAGGTCCGCGAGGCGGCTCGCATGGCGCGAGAGCGCTCGAGCACCCTCGTGTGTGACGGTGAGCTTCAGCTCGACGCGGCGCTGGTAAGCGCTGTTGGCGAGAGCAAGGCCCCGGGTAGTCCCATCGCGGGCCGGGCCAACGTCCTCATCTTCCCGGACCTCGACTCGGGCAACATCGGCTACAAGCTGGTCGAGCGCCTCGCGGGAGCGAGGGCGATCGGTCCGATCCTCCAGGGCCTCGCGAAGCCGGCAAACGACCTGTCGCGCGGCTGTTCCGTCGAGGACATCGTCGACGCGATCGCCGTCACGGCGGTGCAGGCAAAGGGCCTGTAGGAAACTCGCGGGGGTACTGAGCCATCCCCCGCCCCCGTGCGGCGCGCCGCGCCAGAATGGATCTGGCGCCTTTCGCTGCTGGCGCGCTATCGGGCGCGACGCGCGGGACCAAGGCTTTGGCGGCGCTGCTTGAAGCAGGCTTCGCAGAACACCAGGCGTCCGGGCTTCGGTTCGAAGGGCACGCTCGTCTGCTGGCCACATTGCGAACACACGGCGGCGACGTGGACGCGTTCGCGGCCACCGGTGGGCGCGAACTTCCTCGCCTTGCATTCGCGGCACCGCCTGGGTTCGTTCTTGAAGCCGCGATCGGCGTAGAAGAGCTGCTGGCTCGCGGTCCATGGGAATGGCTTCTGGCAATCCAGGCACGTGAGCGTCTTGTCGCGGTATTCCAAGGCTTTGGCCCCCCCGAAAGGACAAGGGCGTATGTGCCCCCGGGGTTTCGAAAAGAATCTGCCCCGGGGGTGGTTCCTGGTGGTTTACTCGACTTCGCGGCGAAGTTTCTTGCGGTTGCGTTTGCGAGCGAGGGCCTGTTTGGCCCGCTTCTTGTCGCCGGGCTTCAGGTAGAAGCTGTGTTTCTTGATGTCCTTGATGATGTCTTCTTGCTGAACTTTACGCTTGAAGCGGCGGAGGGCATTCTCTATCGACTCGCCCTCCTGGATCTTGATCTCGGCCAAAACGGATACACCCCCTGACTCTAGTGGAATGCGCTCTCTCGGGAGCCGCTGGCCGCAACGCTCCCAAGGCTTTTGCGATGCTAGACGAGGCCCGGAGGGGTGTCAAACCCGCGCCTCAGCGTATGATCGGGCGCACATGGAGGCTCCCGGCCGCCTGTACGTCGTCGCAACGCCCCTCGGCAACCTCGAGGACATCACGCTGCGAGCCCTACGGGTGCTTCAAGACGCCAGCCTGATCGCCTGCGAGGACACGCGGCGGACAGCCAAGCTGCTCAGGGCACATGGGATCTCGACGAGGACCACCTCCTATTTCGAACATAACGAGCGCTGGAAGGGCGAGCGGATCCTCGCCGAGCTACGCCGGGGCCATGACGTGGCCCTGGTCTCGGACGCCGGGACGCCCGGCATCTCCGACCCCGGCCTCCGGCTGGTGCGCGAAGCGCGGGCAGCCGGCCTCCACGTGTTGCCCGTGCCGGGCCCCAGCGCGGCCGTGGCCGCGCTCTCGGTCGCGGGCCTGCCCACCGACCGCTTCTTGTTCGTGGGCTTCCTCCCGGCCAAGGCCAGCGCGCGCCAGAAGGCCATCGCGGGGCTTGCGAGCGTTCGCGCGACGCTGGTGTTCTACGAATCCCCGGTACGCATCCTGGCCACCCTGGCCGATCTGCAGGCGGCCTTCGGCGACCGCGAGGCCTTCCTCGGCCGCGAGCTGACGAAGCTGCACGAGGAACACCTGCGCGGGCCGCTCTCGACGCTCCGCTCAGGCCTCTCGTACCGCGAAATGATCAAGGGCGAGATCGTCCTGGCGCTTGCGGGAGCGTCCGAAGCGTCCCCTTCCCAGGAGTCGGCCGAGGTTCTGTTCGGCCGCTTCGTCGAAGCAGGAAAGACCCGTCGCGAGGCCGTCAAGGAAGTGGCGCGCAGCCTGGGGTTGCCGGCCCGAGAGGTCTACGCCAGGGTGCTCTCCTTGACAGGAAAGTCCCACTCATGAGAGCTTTATCAGGCTTTTTTACCGGAGAAAACAGAGCGTGAGAGTGTTGGTCGTCGGGAACGGGGGCCGCGAGCATGCCCTCGCCTGGAAGATCCGCCAGAGTCCGCTCGTTACCGAGGTGTACTGCGCCCCCGGGAACGCGGGGATCGCCGAGTTGGCAGACTGCGTGCCAATCGACACCTCCAATATCGTGGAGGTGGCCGACTTCGCGCAGACGATCAGGGCTGACCTGACCGTCGTCGGCCCCGAGTTGCCGATGGTTCTCGGTATCGCCGACGAGTTCTCGCGCCGAGGCATGTCGATCTTCTGCCCGAGCCGTGCCGCCGCCGAACTCGAAGGCTCGAAGGCGTTTGCTCGAGAGTTCATGCAGCGCCACAAGGTCCCTTCTCCCGGCTACCGCATCTGTACGAGCGTCGAGGAGGCGCTCGTGGTCGTCAAGCAGGCGCCGTTCGGCTTCCCGATGGTATTGAAGGCCGATGGCCTTGCCTCGGGCAAGGGGACGGTCCTCGCGAAGGACGCGAAGGAAGCCAAGGCGGTCGTCAGCCTGATGATGACCGACAAGAAATTCGGCTCCGCCGGCTCCAGGCTCGTGATCGAGGAGTTCCTGACGGGCGAAGAGGTTTCGTTTCTGGTCTTCTCGGACGGCGCACGGGCGCTGCCGCTGATGTCCGCGCAGGACCACAAGCGCCTGCTCGACAACGACGAGGGCCCGAACACCGGCGGCATGGGCGCCGTCTCGCCCGCGACGACGCTGACGCTCGACGGCCACAAGCAGATCATGCAGGAGGTCATCCTGCCCACGATCGCGGGCATGGCCGCCGAGAACCGCCGCTATCAGGGCGTGCTGTATGCGGGGATCATGATCACGGAGCAGGGCCCCAGGACGCTCGAGTTCAACGCGCGCTTCGGCGACCCGGAGACCCAGGCGATCATGGCTCGCATGCGATCCGACATCGTGCCGGTGCTGAAGGCGATCGCCGACGGGCAGCTGAAGGACGCCAAGATCGAGTGGGCCAAGGAGCCGGCGGTGTGTGTCGTGATCTCGAGCAAGGGCTATCCCGACAACGCGGACACCGGCCAGGCCATCTCCGGGCTCGACTCGCTCAAAGGCCAGAGCGACCTGTTCGCCTTTCACGCGGCGACCCAGAACAAGGAAGGCAAGACGCTCACCATCGGCGGTCGTGTTCTCGGGATCACTGCACTGGGCGCCAACCTGGAGGCCGCGATTCAGCGGGCCTACGAGGGCGTCGCCAAGGTGTCCTTCGAGGGCATGCACTACCGCAAGGACATCGGCCGGCGCGCGCTCGCGAGGCTGCAAGCCAAATAGCGCGATGGCCCGGACCAAGGCTCCACCCGTCGCGATCCTGATGGGCAGCGACAGCGACCTTCCAGTGATGGCCGAGTGCGTGCGGGTGCTGGAGAGCTATCGCATCAGCTACGACATCCGCGTGCTCTCGGCCCACCGCAGCCCAGAGCAGGCCACGCGCTTCGCACGCGAGGCCGAACGGCGCGGCTTCAAGTTGGTGATCGCGGGCGCCGGCGGCTCGGCGCATCTGGCCGGTGTGGTGGCGGCCCACACACTGCTGCCGGTCATCGGCGTGCCGCTCGCAGGATCGCCGCTTTCAGGCGTGGATGCGTTGCTCTCGACCGTGCAGATGCCGCCGGGCATCCCGGTCGCGACCGTCGGCGTCGGAGCGATGGGAGCCGCCAACGCCGGCCATCTCGCCGTGACGCTGCTCGCGATGGGCGATGCGCGCCTGCGCGCCCGCCTCGGCGAACGCCGCACGGCCATGGCTGCGGCTGTCCTCGAGAAGTCGAAAACCCTCCCCAAGAAACTTCGCGAACTGCTGAAGTAGTCGCCGACGCGGCGCCGGCCGTAGCCATGGCCCGCTACAAGCAGCGGCGCTGCCGGCGATCAGAGCCCGATGCGCCAGTGAAGGGCGTCGACGACGCTGGCGCCTTCCGGGAGCGAGCCCTGCCGCGGGGCCAGCGCCATCCCGTCCGAATCCACGATCCCGGGCAGCAACAGCAGTTCGACCTGGCGCCCCGGGCGAAGCACGTCGCCAGGCTCGATGACGAGCGCGCGGTGGCCACCGTCGTAGCGCATCACCACGCCGTCCAGATCGCGGTCGCCCGGCTGCGCCCGGCCGGCGTAGCGCAGCACCACGCGGCCCTTGAAGCTGTCTTCGTCCATGTCCTTGCTGAACTGGACGGCAAAACGCGCCCCGCCTGGCACGTCGCTCTCGCCATCGAGTGGGAGCGCGAAGATCACCATCGGCGGCAGCTTGGGGCGCTCGGGGGGAGGCTTTGGCGGCTCGACGCGAGCCGCGGGAGTCGGCGGCAGGCTGAGCGCCACGCGCTGCGCCGTCAGGTAGGCGAGGCCGCGGCGCACGTCGACTCGGCCGATCACCTCCAGCCACTTGCCAGTGTCGCGCTTGAGGCTCGGGTCGAGTTCGAAGCCCTCACCCTTGGGCCTGCGGCCAGTGATCCACAGCGCGTAGATGTCGTCCTTCACGACCCAGTCGGCGCGGCTCGTTTGCGATCTGGGCGGGAGATCGCCGAAGAGGTTGCGACCGCGAAACTGGCCGATCACCTTGATCTGGCGCCCCTCGAAACGAGCCGGGTTGGTAGTGATCTGCTCAAGGGTGGCGACCGGCGGCCTCGCGTCGTCCTTGATCTCGGGCGGTTCACCGAAGAACTTCCAGAACTGGACGGTACCGGCGGCTCTCGCCCCACTCGTCGAGAGCTGCTGCGACGTGAGCGGCACAAACGCGCCGGTCACGTCGAGATCGCGGCCAACCATGCTCAGGACCTCGGAGCCCCATGCGGCAGCCACCTCGGAGACCGGCGCCACGCGAACGCTGTCCCCAAAATTGTTGCGAATCACATACGAGTTGAACGACCCGGCGGCGTCGAGTTCGAGGCGTCCGCGGGTCCGCACCGAGCGGTTCTCGTAGGAAGAGGGGTTCTGGACGAGATCGGAGATCGACACGTCGACTGGCTCCCCGTACTGCAACTCGTAGCGCGAGACGCGCTCCTGGGGAAGGGCCGGCACGGCTGCCAGGAACGCCATCAGGAGCAGGCCTGATGCCCGCCACCGCATCATGAGCCGAGTATAATCCCAACCCTGGTTCCAGGCAGGCGCGAGAGGAGCGTTTGGATGGCTGAAGAGAAAGCGCAGTTGGCCGGGTTCAAGCCCTACGTCGCCGACGCGGCGAACGTGCCCGAGTTCACGCCCCGAGCCGTCTTCATGGGGATGATGTTCGGCATCGTCTTCGGCGCGGTGACCGTCTACGTCGGCCTGCGGGCGGGTCTCACCGTCTCCGCGTCGATCCCGATCTCGGTGCTCTCGATCAGCCTGCTGCGCGCCCTGGGCAAGGCCACGATTCTCGAGAACAACGTCGTGCAGACCACCGGCTCGGCCGGTGAGTCGGTGGCCGGCGGCGTCATCTTCACGCTGCCGGCGCTGATCTTCCTCGGCTTCTCGCTCGAGTACTCGCGGATCCTGCTGCTGGCGCTGATCGGCGGCTGGCTCGGCGTGCTGTTCATGATTCCGCTGCGCCGCCAGCTGATCGTGAAGGAGCACGGCAACCTGCTCTACCCCGAAGGAACAGCCTGCGCCGACGTGCTCGTGGCGGGCGACAAGGGCGGCTCCTTTGCGAGCCGGGTCTTCTACGGCCTCGGCCTCGGCAGTGTGTACACGCTGTTCCAGAACGAGAACGCCTTTGCCGCCTTGAACCCATTGCCGACGTACGACCCGAAATGGCTGCCCGGCGCGTCGATGCGGGCGGCGATCACCCCGGAGTACCTGGGCGTCGGCTACATCATCGGGCCCCGCATCGCCGGCGTGATCTTCGCAGGCGGCGTGTTCTCTTGGCTCGTGATGATGCCAGCCATCAAGTTCTTCGGCGGCCTGGTGCCGACGCCTATCTACCCCAGCACCATCCCGATCGCAGAGATGACGTCGGACGACCTGTGGCGCTTCTACATTCGCTACATCGGCGCCGGCGCCGTGGCGGCGGCGGGCCTCATCACGCTGCTCAAGACGCTGCCCACGATCTGGGGTGCGCTGGCGGCGGGCGCAGCGGACCTTCGCAGGAAGGCGAGCGACGCGCCCGCGACCACCAGTCGCACCGGACGGGATCTGCCCACGAGCCTGGTCTTGTTCGGCTCGCTCACGATCGTCGCTGCGATGTGGGCGTTCTTGAGCTTCAAACCGGTGCCCGGCGCGCCGACCGGTTGGGGCGCGAACCTGCTCGCCTCGCTGCTGATCGTGATCTTTGGCTTCCTGTTCGTGACGGTCTCTTCGCGGATCGTCGGCCTGATCGGCACCTCGTCGAACCCGATCTCGGGGATGGCGATCGCCACGCTGATGGCCACTTGCGCGTTGTTCCTGCTTGCCGGCTGGACCGCGCCCGCCTACGGCGCCCTGGCGCTCTCGATCGGCGGCACCGTCTGCATCGCGGCCGCCAACGCCGGCAACACCTCGCAGGACCTGAAGACCGGCTTCCTGGTCGGCGCCACGCCCTCGGCCCAGCAAAAGGGCCTGTTTCTGGGCGTGCTCGCGTCCTGCTTCGCGATCGGCCTGACCCTGATTGGGATGAACAAAGCGCTCGAGAAGTTTGTGCCCGTCGAGATCGCGATCGATGTGGCGAACCCGCCGGACGGCGTCGCGGTGGAGGACACTCATTTCGAGCACGAGGGGCGGACCTGGACGCTGCTCAACGTGATCGGCTCCACGACGATTCCTGAGGGCAAGTACCTGGCGAGCCCCGAGACGGGCAAGGCCGAGATCCAATGGATCCAGGGTATCGGAAGCCAGGACGCGCCGGCGCCGCAGGCCCGGCTCATGTCGGTGGTGATCAACGGCATTCTCAATCGGAAACTGCCGTGGGGGCTGGTCTTGCTCGGTGTGTTTCTCGTGACGGCCGTCGAGCTGCTTGGAATCCGTTCGCTGAGCTTCGCGGTCGGGTCCTACCTCTCGATCGGCACGACCGCGGCGATCTTCTGCGGCGGCGTCGTGCGCTGGCTGGTGGAACGGGGCCAGGAAAAGAAGGAAGAAGACGAAACCGGGCCGGGGGCCCTGTATGCCAGCGGCCTGATCGCCGCGGGCGGCATCGTGGGGCTGTTGGCGATCGGCGTGCGTTTGATCGCGGCCGGCAAGGAGAGCCTGCCGTGGTTGTCGTGGTTCCCGACCGAGTGGAACACCATCGGCCGCGCGATCGGTCTCGAACAGAGCGCCGCGCTGGGCGTTCTCGCCTTCGCCGCTCTGGGGTACTCCCTCTACCACTTCGCACGGAAACCGCTCGAGGGGGCCAAGTGAACACGAAAGCCCTGGAGAGTTTTTTGGAAACTCCCCAGGGCCCGGTGCGCTGTTGGGATTCGCCAGGTCGGCTCGGCCTAGCGGGCCTCTTTTCCGATTCGCGGGACCGATCCTGCGACCCGGCCAGGAGGCATCCAGTTGAAGCGATTCAGGATGGATTCGCTCGGCTTATGACCTAGGCGTCAGCCACCTCGCGGGGTTTGCTACTGTCCACTGGACCACCTCCTTTCTCGCGTGATTCGAGTGTACGGATCGGTCCTTTGGCGTGTCAAGAGAAAAGTACAAGCCCTCGGGGGAGGTTGAGGGCCAACATACCAACGATTGTATGAACGAGGGACACAGCCAGCCGGTCGGCAGGGCCTCATACTTGACACTTCGAGAGAGCCCGTGCTACTTTCCTCGATCAAGCACGAAACTTCCCAGTAACCGCCGAAAGATGAGACACTTGGGGCACAACAGCATGACAGACAAGGCCTCGCGGATGCCGCTTTGTGAGCTGGCCTAGGGGGCATGAAGCTCAAGGCTCTTGGGTGCTACGGGGGCAACATCCCCGGCCATGGCATGACGTCGTTCCTCGTGAACGACACGCTCGCGCTCGATGCCGGCTGGGTTTCGAACTCCTTGTCGCTGCGCGAGCAGGAGCGCGTGAAGGACATCCTGATCTCGCACTCGCATCTGGATCACACCTGCACCCTCCCGTTTCTCATCGACAACAACTTCACGTCGCCCGGCTTCGCGCTGCGCATCTACTCGATCCCCGAGGTCGTGGCGTCGATGCGGAATCATCTCTTCAACAATCAGACCTGGCCCGACTTCACCTGCCTCCCCAACGACATGACGCCGGTGCTGAAGCTCGTCGAGATCCAGCCCGAGGAGCCCTTCTTCGTGAACGGCCTCAAGATCCGCGCGGTCCACGTCTCGCATAGCGTGCCGACCGCCGGCTACATCCTCGAGGACAAGAAGGGCGCGCTCGCCTTCTCGAGCGACACGGGCCCCACGCTTCGCTTCTGGGAGATCACGAACGACACCAAGCGCTTGAAGGGCGTGATCACGGAGTGCTCGTTCCCCAACGAACTGCGGGAACTTGCCAAGGTCTCGGGCCATATGACGCCCTGGATGCTGGAGCTCGAGCTAAAGAAGCTCAAGCGAGACGTGCCGATCTACATCTACGGCTGCAAGCCCAAGCACCTGGCGGTGATCAAGCGCGAGCTCAAAGCGCTCAAGATCCGCGACCTGCAGGTCATGGTGCAGGGCCGGACCTACACCTTCTAGGCCGACCACCTCCTAGACCTGGCTGCGGCCCAGGCTCACGAGGCTTCCGACCAGCCCGACGGCCAGCCCGCCCAGCACGATCGCGACGCTCAGTTCCCTGGGCAGGAAGATCGCCGCACGGCCCAGCAGCTCCGAGGCGGCAAGCACGTCGCGCGAGACGAAACGCAGCGAGGCCCAGAGCAGGCCCACGGCCACGAAGCCGCCGAGCCCTCCCTGCAGCATGCCTTCGACGATGAACGGTCCGCGCACGTATGCCCGCGTCGCGCCCACGAGCCGCATGATGTCGAGTTCGTCCTGGCGGGCATAAACGGTCAGGCGGATCACGTTCGAGATCGTGAAGATGCTGGCGAGGGCGAGGATTCCGCCGAGCACGCCGCCCAGACCGCGCACTAGCCGCACCGCGGTTGCGAGGCGCTCGATCCAGAGCAGGTCGTACTGCACCTCCTCGACGCCGGCTGCGCTTCCGAACGCTGCTACCAGACGCCCGACCTCCTCGGGCGACTGGTGCCCAGCCTTCACCGTCACTTCGATCGATTCCGGAAACGGGTTCTCGCCGAGGTCGTCGGGCAGGCTGCGCAGGTCCCGGAACAGCGCTCTAAAGCGTTCCAGCGCTGCCTGCCGGCTCACGCTCGCCAGGCTCTCCACGGCCGGATCGTCCTTGAGCCGGCTCTCGAACATCTCGCGAATCCGCGGCTCCAGAGCGTCTTCGAGGAAGAACGTGACCTGCACCTTCTGTGTCCAGCGCGTGACGACCGCGTTCAGATTGCTCGCCACGGTCAAAAACGCGCCGAGCACGAACAGGCTGACGCCGATGGTGCCGATCGAAAGCGCGTTGATGAGGCGGCTCCGCCAGAGGCTGGTGAAGGCCTCCTCCACGAAGTAGGCGAGGGCCCGGAGAAGCGGCATTGGTAGGGATCAGGCGCGGTGCTCTTGCGAGCCCGGGTTCCTGATCCCCCCTTTCAAACCGTGCGTGCCGATTTCCGGCACACGGCTTACCGATGGTCTTCTCATGTCGCATGCACCTCGCCTGGATAGCGGATC
>JAQBHI010000077.1:0-3544 GCA_032127875.1 Acidobacteriota bacterium | reverse complement strand
TTGCGCAGGACGACCGTGTCGTCGGCGATCTCGAAGGACACGACGTCACCCGCGGAGGCCCCGAGCACCTCTCTCGCCTGCTTGGGGATCGTGACCTGGCCCTTCGAGGACAGGCGGCTGTGCACTCCTACCTCCTTTACTTCCCTACCTGCAATACTAGTATGCCTTCCGCCGCTGTCGAGCTCGCGTGAGCGGCAACCTCGCGGGCGTCCTTGCGCGCACCTGGCAGGACAACATCCTTTTCTCCGTGCTGCTCGAGCTGACCTATCGCTGCAACCTCGACTGCGTCTTTTGCTACAACGACCTGGGGCTGCGTGGGACGCCGCTCTCGACCGAGCAGTACTTCGCCCTCCTGGGCGATCTGCACGCGATGCAGGTCATGAACCTGGCCCTCTCAGGTGGCGAGCCGCTCGCCCATCCCGATTTCTTCCGGATCGGGCGGCGGGCGCGCGAGCTCGGCTTCGTGGTGCGCGTGAAGTCGAATGGCCACGCGCTCTCGAGCGGCCTCGCGCGCCGGCTCCAGGACGAGGTGGATCCGTACATGGTCGAGCTCAGCCTTCACGGGGCGAACGCCGCGAGCCATGACCGGCAGACGCGCGTGAGCGGGAGTTTCGAGCGACTGGTCGCGAACATCGAGGGGATGCGCGCCCTGGGCTTGCGCGTCAAGCTGAACTCGACGCTGACGGCCTGGAACGAGGCCGAGGCGAAAGCGATGTTCGAGCTCGCCGATCGGCTCGGCGTTCCGCTGCAGTTCGATCCCGAGGTGACGCCGCGCGATGACGGTGACAAGAGCCCGCTGGCGCTCAGCGCTTCCCGCGAGGCTGTGCTCAGGTTGTTTCGAGTGGAGTTCGAGCGAGGCGAGCGGGCGGCACGGCTCGTGGGCGAGCGCCCGAATGAAGTCGGCCGCCAAGCGGACGAAGACCAGCCCGTAGCTCCCACCAAGCACTGTGGCGCGGGCTCGTCGGGCATCACCGTGGATCCCTTCGGCAACGTCTACCCGTGCGTGCAGTGGCGCGTTCCCTCGGGCAGCCTGCATCAGGCCTCGATCCGCGAGATCTGGACCGGTTCCGCGGCGCTATCCCGAGTACGCACCCAGACGGAAGAGCTCAAGCTCCGGCTTGCGGACGAGCCCGGTGCGGCGCTCATGAACTTCTGCCCGGGGCTGGCGGCCTCGCGCAGCAATGGGGATCCGCTGGCGATCTACGCGGGCGCGACGCTACGCAAGGAAGTCATCCAGCAGGTGCAGGCCGAGCGGAAGGCCATCCCACTTCGAGTGCTCCGCTACTAGTTCGAAAAGCAGCAGAAGCGCCCGATTCACTCGGGTGCGGAGCGACTGGGGGGGAGGGCGTAGCCTGCGGGAGGGTGCACGGTTCCGTACCCCCCCGGTTTCTCTACGACGAAATGGGTCCGATCGGGCAGGCCCCGGGGTTCGCCTTCGAGGGGGGCGCTGGAGCACACACCGCAGCCACCGCTTCGAGCGGTTCGCGGCTGAGCACGCGGGGCGCCTCGTAGGGGCGCTTCGACGCCTCGAGCTTCGGATCCTTCGGAGGCTCAGCCATGCGCCCCGATTCTACTCCTCCGAAGCCTTGGGGGAACCCCCAGGGTCGTCGGCGGGAACGACCACGCCGGGTTTCATCGGCAGCGCGGGGTCGCCCAGGAGAGCGTAGATGTCGGGCATCCACTGGAAGCCGCCGCCCTTGGCGTAGCTCGCGATGGCGCGCGTGATCGCATCGCCGAGACGGCTGCCAGGCTGGGTCGCCAGGTCATGGTAGAAGGCCCGGCCCAGGCGACCCGCCTCGTCGTTGTTCGAAAGCCCGGTGGGCGCCCAGACGGCCGCGAATCCAGCGCCGGGTCGCTTGATCAACTCCTCGCCGAGCGGGGCGAAGCCGGGCACCTCGAAGCGGTTGATGGTGCAGGAGAGCGCGCTCAGCACGGGTGTCTGCATGTTCTCGAGGCCGAGCGCGTCGCTGCTGGTCAAGAGTCCCTCTGCCGCGAGACGATCGAGCGCGCCGTGGCCGACGTAGTTGACCAGATCGGCTCCGCCATCGAGCAGCGCGAACAACTCCGCGCGCGGGATGGCGATATCGACACCGCTCTCCAGGTAGACGCGCGAGGCCGTGTAGCCTTCCGGGAGGCTCGAGGCGATCTGCTCGCTGCCGGCTGCGAAATCGGTCTCACCGTCGGCCTTGTCTGCGAGCAGCAGCGCGGCTCGCGCCGCGTCGGGGACCGGCGCGTTCTCGTAGGCCTCCAGCTTGTCGATGTAGGCGTCGAGCTCGGCCGCGGAGAGCACCGGAACACGGCCCACGGCGATCTCTAACACGCCGTCCTTGCCGCTCACATCGCCGAGCCGCGTATCGGAAGCGAAGAGTCCCTTGGGGGTCGCGACCATGATCGGCGGCACCAGGTTGCCGCCGAGGCCGAGGTTGTCCTTGTAGTCGAAGTGGCCCCGGCCGGCGAGCAGCAAGTACTTCGGCGGGGTCGACCAGTGTCGCCCTGCGTAGCGCACGAAGTCACGCAAGGCGTCGGGATCGGCGAGCCCGTCTGCGAACTCGTCGCGCACGTCCTGAATATCCACTACCAGTGTCGAAAGCCCGCTGCTCGAGCGCAAGGCCGCAAGGCGCTCGGCCGTCGATACCAGATCCGCGGTGGTGACGATCACGTAGGAAGCGCCGCTCGACTTGCGCAAGCGGGAGGGCTCATCCCCCTCGGTCCAGGCCGGCGCGTGCCAACCGGACTCGGAGGCGGCGAAGTACGGCGTCTGCGCCGAAGCCGGAGCCAGCGTCACGCGATAGCTGCCCGAGGCGTTCTCGACCGCGGCTGCGTCGAGACGCCTCGGCCGCAGCGGGTTGGCGACGTCGAGGACCAGCACGCCGGCGTCGGCGAAGCCAGCGACCGTGACGTCGGGCAAGCCGTCTCCGCGGAAGGCCAGCGCGCTGTCGCTGGCGACGAACTGGCGCGAGTAGGCGATCTCGAAACCTTCGACGTACAGCACGCTGTAGGCGACGCCCGGTTCGAGCAGTGCTTCCAGCTCTACCGTGTTGACGCCCTCTTGAAGCAGGAAGCCCGCAACGGGGAGCTCCAGCGTCCGCGCCTTGATGCCGCTCCAGCGGGTTTCGCCCACGACGCTGCCGTTCAAGCGCACCAGCACATGGTGCTCGTTCGCAACGCCGGTGGTAGTGGCGCCCGCGAGCTCGACGCGCAGCACCGGAGAGCCGCCCGCGGCGACGGCCGTGGCCGTGACCGGGAAGCTCTTCTTTTCCTGGGCGGGGTCGCCCGCGCTCAGGTAGTCCCAGAACCAGTAGTCGCTGTGGGGATCGGTCGCCACGACCGTGGCTGCGAGATGGTCCTCTTCGGCCCGCACTGTGTCGGCGAAGGCGGCGTTCAGGGCCCCGGGGCCGCTCGGCGCGCCGCCCGCCAGATTCATCGCAAGGCCCGCTCCCAGCCGCACCCAGTAGACGTTGTCAGACGAGAAGGTGGAGTCGAGGCCCTGGCCGTAGAAGAGCAGGCCACGGCCTTCCGACGCCGGCAGCCAGGCCAGCCGGCG
>JAQBHI010000076.1:0-3655 GCA_032127875.1 Acidobacteriota bacterium | reverse complement strand
CCTTCGCCGCCATGTGCCGCGATCACGTGGCCCAGTGTGTCGATGACCAGTCGAACGTCGTCGGAAAGCGTGCGCGACATCGCCTTGCACGATACCCCGGAAAGTACCCACCGGGTCCGTTGTATGCTTGGCGCGTTTTCTGACCGGTACACCATGAACATCACCACGGCCGTCTTCGAGACCAGCGCCGTCGCTGAACAGTCCTACCCACTCACGCCGCTGCCGGAGTTCGCCTTCATCGGCCGTTCCAACGTCGGCAAGTCGTCGCTGATCAACATGCTCACGCGACGCAAGGGCCTGGCGAAGGTCTCCGGGACGCCCGGCAAGACGCGGTTGGTCAACTTCTTCCTGATCAACGGCACGTGGCGTCTCGTCGACCTGCCAGGCTACGGTTTCGCGGCGGGATCGAAGCAAGACCGGGCGGCATTCAACACGTCGGCTGCCGACTATCTCGAACACCGGCCCAACCTGGCGGGCGTGTTCGTGCTGATCGATTCCCGCCTGCCGCCACAACGCCTCGATCTGCATTTCCTCGGCTGGCTGGCGACCTGCTCCGTCCGGTCGGCGCTGGTGTTCACGAAGACCGACAAGGAACCTCGGCGGGTGCGGGCGAACGTCGCGGCGTTCACGGAGAGCCTTGCCGAAGCCCGGCTCAGCGTGCCGGACATCTTCCTCAGCTCAGCCACGAAGCAGACGGGCCGCAGCGAAATCCTGCGAGCCGTAGACCAGGCTCTCGGACCTCAAGCCACACACATGCGCGGCTTCCTGCCCGGCGATCGGACCTGACATGAACCGGATCGCTCGGGCAGCGAGGGATGCTGGATTGAGCGCGGAGATCGCCGCGGCGGCGTGCACGAGTTGGGTCGTACCAGAGACCCTGTGGATGCCGCTGGCCCGCACCATCGGCCGCGTTCGGGCCGCGCCGGTCTTCGCCGGGCGTGGCCCCGCATCACCGTTCGACGACACGCTGGCCGGCATGCTGCGCCGTCCCGCGCGCGCGCTCGCGATCGAGAGAATCGCGACCGGCCATGCATCCCGCCTGTGGGGTCTGCGCGAGTATCTCCGCGGGAGACGTGATCCGCCGATCGAGGTGGTCGGACTGGAGCACGTCGAACGCGCCTTGGCAAGGAACAGCGGTGCCATCCTGTGGGTCAGCCGCTTCACGTGGTCCTCGATTATCACGAAGATGGGCCTGCACAACGCCGAGTGCGAGGTCACCCATCTCAGTCGACCCACGCACGGATTCGGGACGTCGCCGTTCGCCATTCGCCGCCTGAATCACCTCTGGACCCGGATCGAAGAACGTTTCGTGCGCGAACGCGTCGTCATGCAGCCCGGCTCGGAGGCGGCGGCGCTTCGCGAGCTGCGGCGCTGCCTGGCCGACAACCGCGTGGTCTCGATCACGGTCGGCGATGAGGGCGCCCGCACCGTGGCGGTGCCCTTCCTCGGCGCGACCTTGCGGGTGGCGACCGGTCCGACGAGTCTCGCGGCGGCCAGCGCCGCGCCGCTGCTACCGGTGTTCACCGTGCAGGAAGCCGGAGGCGGATTCCGCATCGAGATCGAATCGAATCTCGCGCCGACAGCCAGCGGTACGCGCCATCGCCGCGAGGTGCAGGTCGTGGAGAGATACGCCGACAGACTCGAGACCTGGGTGCGACGCTACCCGGGACAGTGGCTTGCGTAATGGCCGCGCTGTCCGTCGGCTTGCCTCATCGGCTCGTGTCGAAGATCACGCCGTTCGCGTACGCTCACCCGCGATCGAAGCGCAGCCGCTCAAGCGTCGCCGCGACATCCTGCCCGGTGTGCCCTCGGCCGACGGCGATGTCGAGACGGCGACGGCGACGGCGACGGCGACGAGCGACATCGCCACAGACAGCAAGGTGCTCGTCAGTATGTCTGTGGACGCTACAACATGTGCGTCGTGCAATAGCGGTATCCCTCCGGGATCTCCTCTCCGTCCGCATGAACACGAAGCAGGGCGTCGCCGGATGTGACGAGCGTACCGGGATTGACCGCCAGGTCGCCAACTTGACACCGAAACCTGATGCGCAGCTCGGAGACTGCGCCCGCTGCGGACAGGCGTGCGAGCGGCGTCCCAGGCTCGATGATCTGCCCGGGGTTGACCAGCCAGCGCACGAGGAGCGTCGGTCCCCTCGGCGAAGAGGCGATATGCGTCGGCTCGAATCGGATGTCGCAGTAGAGGGGCACGGTCCTCCGATTGCGCAAGATCAACCCGGTGTCAGGACAGCCACCCGTGGCTGTCTGCCTTGCGCCCAAGGACAACCAAGGCCACGGCTATCACGAGGACCAAGCCCTGCAAGACGATCGCCGCTGGCCCAGCCTGAGACGCGGCCTCTGTCAGGGCAAAGAGTGCGATGTCCTGCACAACCACTCCAGCGAGTGAAATCAGGAGCAGAAGCTTCGCCCACCGCTTGCGCAGAATGAGGCCGATGCAACCGAGTGCACCACCCCAGACGGCAAAGGCTGAAGCCGCCACGGCCCAGGCGGGCCGCGAAGCATACACTGCCTGTTGGGCGGCACTCATCTTCGCAAGGTCCTCCGGTGTCAGCATGACGTCGGAGAGATAGGCCAAGCATCCCAGTAGATTCCAGAACAGGGCGACGATTGCGACAGGCCTAAACCACTTTGGCGCAGCTTCCATGGTTGTTCCCTCCGCGGCGGCTCTAGATGACACAGAGCATACTGCGTGCGTCGGCGGCGGCATACGCTTGTCCGGCTGCAGTCCGCCGGGCCTCGAAGTGCCGCTGGATAGCGGCCCGGGCCTGGTTCGTCATCGTTGCCGCCTGACGTCGCTCATGCTTCCTATCGTCGATCGAGTTCGTGCATCGTGGCCTCATCGCGCTCGGCGGCGGCCTCGTCACCCATCTGGCGGTGAAGCTTGGCCCGGATGCCGTACGGTCGGGCCTCCCCAGCCGAGCCGACGATGATCTCGTCGAGGTCCGAGATGGCTCCCTTCAGATCACCCTGCATGTGGCGAGTCTGGCCACGCCGGTAACGGCAATCGGGTTCGTCTGGATCCAGCTCAATGGCCCTGGTGTACGTACGTTCGGCGGCCGCATAGTCTTCCGCCTCATCTTGCATCTGGGCCAGCATCGCGTGGTACTTCGCCACATCGGGTGCGAGAGCGAGGGCCCGCTCGACGTCGGCCCGAGATCCGTCGTTGTCGCCAAGTTTGCGGCGGTTGCCGGCGCGGTAGGAGTAGAACCTCGCGTCCTCCGGCTCCAGTTGGATGGCGCGATCGAGGTCCGAGACGGCCGAGGCGTACTGCTCCAGCTCGTGCTTCAAGCCGGCGCGATACCAGAATAGTTCCGGATCGTCGCGCTGCAATTCGATGGCCCTGCCGATGGCCCGGACGGCACCCCGGAGGTCACCTTGCCGGTGCGCTGCGAGTGCCAGTAGGTTCCACGTGCTGGCGTCCAGAGGGTTCAGCTCGACTGCGCGCTCGAGGTCGGCTCGCGCAAGGTCGACCTCGTCGTCGATCCTGAGACGGCCGCGGGCCGCCAGGTATTCGTGGTTGTTTGGCTCGACGGCAATCGCCGCATCCACTGCCGCGTAGGCGGCCTTCGCGTCGCCGCTGCTCAGTGCCCGCGCTGCGTGGCCGAAGTGGATCGAGCCCTTGCCCGTGAGGCGCAGG
>JAQBHI010000075.1:0-17168 GCA_032127875.1 Acidobacteriota bacterium | reverse complement strand
CTGGTCGCACCGATTCGCACGGCGCTGCGCGGGCTGGACCCGAAGCTGCCCGCCGCAGCCATCCGACCCATGACGGACGTCGTCGCCGCGGCCGTGGCCAGCTCGCGTCTGGCGGGCGGCCTGCTTGCCGCCATCGCCGCGCTGGCGCTGCTGCTCTCGACTGTCGGCATCTACGGGCTGCTCTCGTATCTCGTCAGCAAGCGGCGCCACGAGATCGGCGTCCGCATGGCGATCGGCGCCGAGGCTCGCGACGTGATGCTGCTCGTCCTCGGGCAGGGGCTGCGGCTCACGTTCAGCGGACTCGCCGCCGGCTGGCTGGCAGCCCTGGCGCTCGCCCGCCTCACTGGCAGTCTGTTGCACGAAGTCAGGCCGCACGATCCGGCGACGTTTCTGCTGGCTCCGCTGGTGCTGGTCGTGGCGGCCTTCGCGGCCTGCTATCTCCCGGCGCGGCGCGCGTCCCAGGTCGACCCCGTCGCTGCCTTGCGCAGCGAGTAGCGCTACCATACTGCCTGCCGTCTCACTGAGCGGAGCCCTGCAATGAGCCTTGCTGCATGCGCACTGTTCTGGCTCGCCACCGCGACCCAAGCTTCCCCGCCGCCCGCTTCGCGCTCCCCCCAAGTCGCGCGCGCCGAAGTGAATCCGGCGCTCGCTGCCTTACAGTTCTACCGCCTGAGGCTCGGGCGGCGACGGCACGACCGCTCGCCGGGGCTCGGGACCAGCGCCGACCACCGGCTCGACGAACTGCCGATAGGCGTCCTTGTAGCCGCGTTCGATCAGGTCGTCCGGCGTCTCCAGCACTTCGGTCGCCGGGTCGCGTGCGCCGTCCCATTCGAGAGGCCCGAGGCCGCGCCGCTCGGGCCGGACGAGGTACAGCGCGAACTCGCGGTACAGCCGTCCGGTGGCCGGATCCTGCCAGGCGCGGCCCGTCGCGCTGTCGTGGCCCAGCGTCTGAACCATGCGGTTGATGCGCTCGGCCTGCGCGACGTCGCGCTCCACGGCCTGGCGCTCGAGCAGCGTGAGCGCCCCATCGGCCTGGGCGCGCGGCCCGCGCCGGCGAGCGGGCGGTGCTTGTTGCTCGGGCGTGGGCGAGACGACGAGCACCTGCTCGGCTCCGGCCGCGAGGGCTTCTCCGAGACCACAGCCCGAGACGAGCGTTGCATCGGTCAGGCGATGCGTCTCGCCGCCATGCAGCCCGCCCTTCGGAAAGGCGACACGCTGCACCGGCGCCACGAGCGGCGGCAGCAGGCCGGTCATCACGGCGTCGAAGAACAAGCCGTCGCCTCCGGGCGAACGCAAATCGATCGCGTCGCTCATGCCGTCCACACGCGAGCGAGGGCTGCGCGAGCGTGACGCCGCAAACGAGTTCCGGTGCGCGTCCTGAAGCAGCACGAAGCCGAGCGCGCCGCCCGTCTCCAGGTCCGCCACGCGGAGAATCAGCTCGCGAAAGCCGGGCTGGCCGAGGTTCTCGGCGGCCAGGGCGACGTAGCGCCGGCCCAACTCGGCCTCGGCCGGGGGCGCATCCGAGAGCGCCGGGCCGCGCGCGATCTCCCAGAGCGCACGCGAGAGGCGCTCGCGCCCGCGCTCGGCATCGAGCAGCGATTCCAGCGACTCGCTGAAGCGCCGGCGGTCGCGAACGAACACGCGCAGCGCGGCGACCGTGGCGAGCACGCACAGTGCGAACACGGGCACGGTCAAGGCGGCCAGATACGGGCCGCGAACGACGCCCGGGACCGCGGCCAGTTGTCCGATGAGGCCTGCGAAGATGCCCGGCAGGAACAGATCGGCGATCAAGGCGGGCAAGAACAGCACGAAGCCTGCGATGGCGAGTGCCAGTGGCAGGAGAAAAAGCCCATACGAAGCCGCCACGAGCAGTGCCCCCGTGCGCGCCGCGAGGCGGAGCCGATAGAACGAACTCCAGCGGGCGCCTGCCCAGAAGCCGTCTTGGCCGTACAGACGCGCGCTCCCGGCGATCGCGCTGAAGGCCGCGGCGATCGTCCCGGCGCCCGAACCCACGATCACGTCGATCTTCACGCCGCTCTCGTCGAGCGCTTTCAGCACGCCCGCGTGATAGGCCGCGGCGGTGCCGCTCCCCGTCAGCACGAGCGCAGTCCTCCGCTTCGGCGAATACTCTCTCAAGGGCGCTCCGCGCCGCATAACTTATCACGCACGCGGGCCGCGAAAGCCGCGCCTTGTTCATCGCTTCGGAGCCTCAGGTAGTGGCCCTTGCGCTTCGGCGCGTGGAGCCAGGACGAGAACCAGGCCGTGTCGTCCCGCGCAGGGTGCTGGCACGTGAAGCGCAGGGCGGCGGCGGCGGCCTCGAGCTGCTCCGCCGTGCTGGCGACCGCCCGCTGTTCATCCGCGACGGCGCCCTCGACCACCGGATACAGCTCGACCCCGTCGCGACCCGGCTCCGCTACGAGACCGCGACTTCCCGCAAGGGCGCCGACCCATGCCGGTCGCCAGGCGTGCTCGGCCTCCGCCTCCCCGGCCAGCAGCCGCGACGCGTCGCGCGCCAGGCCCCGATAGGCGTCTTCGCTGATGCGCGTGAGGCAGGGCGCGGCGCAACTCCTCACCTGGGCGAACAGGCAGCCCAGGCCGAGGGGCAGATGCGGGTCGGGCTCGAAGGCGTAGTCGCAGGGGCGCAGCGGGTAGAGCTTGTGCAAGGCGTCGCGGGCGCGTTCGGCGGCGCGCCGATCGCGAAACGGGCCGAACAATCCCGCCGCCGCGCCGGCGAACGGACGCACCGTGACGCGCGGGAAGCGCTCGGCCGGGTCCAGGTGGAGAAAGGCCGCGGGACTCAGATCGCGCCGCTTCGCGAGCGGCACGAGTCCGGCCATGCGTCGTTCGAAGACCAGGCGCTGATGAAACCCCGACGTGGTCGACTCGTACGCGATGGCCGTCGCGATCCCGCGCAGGTCGAGAGCGGGGCGGCCGGTCTTCGAGGACGGCTTGCCGCCGCCCAGGCTCTTGGCGGCCCAGCGGCGCAGGTTCGCGGCCCGGCCGAGCAGCAGGCTCTTGGCGCCGCCGCCCAGCAACTGGCCGACGCCTGGAGCGGCGGGCAGCTCCCGCAGGGCCGCCTCGAGGTCGCCCCCGAGGGCGACCTCGATCACCCGCCGACCTGGTCGTGGATCGTGACGAGCTTGACGATCTCGTACTCGCGCGTACCGGAGGGGGCCCTGACCTCGACCGTGTCCCCTGGCTCGTGGCCGAGCAGGCACTTGCCGATCGGCGACGATGGCGAGATGCGACCCGAGGGCGGATCCGACTCCTCGGGCGTCACGATCTCGTACTTGAACTCCTCGTTCGTGTTCGTCTCGCGCACGCTGACGCTGGACCCGAGCCCCACCTTGCCCTTCGGAATCTTGTCGAGGTTCATCATCGACAGCGCCGCCAGCCGCCGGTGGATCTGGCCCTGGCGTGCCTGCAGGAAGCTCTGACGCTCCTTGGCGGCCTTGTACTCGGCGTTCTCGCGCAGGTCGCCATGTTCCCGGGCCTTCAGGATCTCTTTCGGCAGGCTGATCTTGAGCTCGTAGTCGAGCGTCTTGAACTCTTCTTCGAGGCGCTTCTTGATATGGTCCATAGTGTATAAAGCCCAAGCCCCGCGCGGCTGTCGCACGGGGCGCGTGATAATATCACGGCTCCCCGATGCCTCCCGCCGAGGTGATCCGAAGTCGCAGCAACCCTCTTTACAGGCGGCTAGCGGCGCTCAAGCAGCGCGCGGACCAGGAGCTCTGCGTGCTGGAGGGCCCGAAGCTCGTCGAGGAGGCGCTCGACGCCCGGGTGGCGATCCGCGAGGCAGTCGCTGGACCCAGGGCCGAAGCACAGCGCGGCGCGCTACTGGCGCTGCTGCGCTCGAACGGCGTCCCGGTCCGGCTTTTCGACGAGGCGCTCGTGGCCTCCTTGTCGGATGCCGAGACCAGCCAGGGGCTGCTCGCGATCGCCGAGCGACCTCACGCGGACGAGACCAAGCTCTACGCCGGGACGCCGCTGATCCTGGTCGCCGTCGCGGTCCAGAACCCCGGCAACCTGGGCGGACTGCTGCGTAGCGCTGAGGCGGCCGGCGCGACCGGTGCCTACCTCACGACCGGCTGTGCCGACCCGTATTCCTGGAAGGCGCTGCGCGGTTCGATGGGCAGCGCCTTCCGCCTGCCGATCGTCGGAGGGCTCAGCCTGGAGGATGCTTTCGCGCGCCTCCTGGCGCGCCAGGTGCCGGCCATCGCAGCCACGGCCGATGCGCGGCAGGGCTACGACAGCTTCGACTGGCGTGGCGGCGTGGCGCTGCTAATGGGCAACGAAGGCGCGGGGCTGCCGCTCGAGGTCGCCCAAGCCGCCACAGCGCGGGTCCGCATCCCGATGGCCCGCCCTGTCGAGAGCCTGAATGTCTCGGCCGCAGCGGCGGTGCTGCTGTTCGAGGTCGCCCGCCAAAGGCGCACGGCCACGTGAGCGCGCGCGACGAGCGTTCCGGATCGCTGTTCGGCGACCATTCGCCGCAACCGGGCTCAGGGGAGGCAGCGCCCCGGCCGGATGCGCCCCTGGCCGACCGCATGCGGCCACAGTCGCTCGACGAGATGCGCGGCCAGGACGAAGTCCTGGGCCCCGGCACGCCGCTGCGGCGCGCGATCGAGTCCGATGCCCTGCGCTCGCTGATCCTGTGGGGTCCGCCCGGTTCGGGCAAGACGACACTGGCCCACGCGATCCGGCGCCGTACCAAGGCGCACTTCGAGGCGCTCTCGGCCGTGCTGTCCGGCGTCAAGGAATTGCGCGTGGCGCTGGGCGCCGCCGAGACGCGCCGCCGGCGCGATGGCCGCCGCACGATCCTGTTCATCGACGAGATCCATCGCTACAACAAGGCGCAGCAGGACGCGCTGCTCGCGCACGTGGAATCTGGAGACGTGTGCCTGATCGGCGCCACCACCGAAAACCCGTCGTTCGAGGTCAACGCCGCGCTGCTGTCGCGATCGCGGGTCGTGGTGCTGAAGCCGCTCTCCGAGGGCGATCTCGTCGCGGTGCTCGAGCGCGCGCTGGCCGACCACGAGCGCGGCCTCGCCTCGCTGTGCGCCAGCGTGACCGAGGATGCGCTGGTGTTCCTGGCGCGTGCCGCTGACGGCGACGCGCGCACCGCGCTCAACGTCCTCGAGCTGGCCGTGACGACGGCGCCGGCCGGGGCCGGGGGGGCGCGCGCAGTGGACCTGGCGGCCATGCGCCAGGCGTTCGCCCGCAAGGCGCTGCTCTACGATCGCGCTGGCGAAGAGCACTTCAACATCATCAGCGCGCTGCACAAGTCGATCCGCAACTCCGATGCCGACGCGGCCCTGTATTGGCTCGCGCGCATGCTCGAAGCCGGCGAGGACCCGCTCTACGTGGCTAGGCGGCTGGTGCGCTTCGCCTCCGAGGACGTCGGGATGGCCGATCCACAGGCGCTGGTGATCGCGATGGCAGCGCAGCAGGCCGTGCACTTCGTCGGCCTCCCCGAAGGAGCCCTGGCCCTGGCGCAGCTCGTGGTTTACCTGGCGGCCGCGCCCAAGAGCAACGCGCTCTACACCGCCTACGGCGCCGCGGCTCGGGACGCCCTCGAGACGCGCGCGGAGCCGGTGCCGCTGTGGATCCGCAACGCGCCCACCGGACTGATGAAGGACCTGGGCTACGGCGCGGGCTACAAGTACGCTCACGACGAGGCCGAGGGGGTTTCGGCCATGGAGTGCCTGCCGGAGAACCTCGCGGGCCGGCGCTACTACGCGCCCAGCGAGCGCGGAGCGGAGCGCGAGCTCGCGGCGCGCCTCGAGGCTGCGCGCCTGATCCGCAGCCGCCGGGGCTGATCACGCGCCCGTGGTAGCATCAACGCTCTCTCCAGTGACCATGAAACACTCCGAGAACGGCGGCGAGAAGAAGCGGATCCTGGTGGTGGAAGACGACGCCAGCGCCGTCGGCGCGCTGCGCCAGATCCTGATCGGCAAGGGCTACGAGGTCTTGACCGCCGCGAGCGGCGAGGACGCGCTGCCGCTGTCGACCCAGTCGCCGTGGGACCTGTTTCTCCTCGACGTCGCGCTGCCGGGCATGTCGGGGTTCGATTTGTGCCGCACGCTGCGCGAGAACGCGAAGACGCGAGACGTGTCGGTCGTCTTCCTCACCGCCAAGGGCCGCCTGCTGGACATGGCCGAGGCTGCGGATGCCGGCAGCGACCTGTACTTGGTCAAGCCGGTCCTCGCGAGCAAGCTGCTGCACGTGATCGGACTGTTCCTGGCGGCAGACGCTGCGCTCGCCAGGGGGCGCCGCCACGTCCAGCTCACGGAACCGTCGGCCTAGCGAGGCGCGCTGCTGCTCAATGAAGGTCTTCCTCGTCCACGTCCGCGACCCGCAGTTCTACGCCATCCCCTCGAAGACACGCGGCAAGAACGGGCGTATCCAGGTGATGGGCTTCCCGCCGATCGGGATCATGTCGCTGTCGTCGGTGCTGAAGCGTGCCGGTCACGAATGCGTGATGTTCGACCAGGCAAACCCCGACACGCCCGACGCCGTGATCCTGGCCGAGATCGCGCGGGTGAAGCCCGACCTGGTGGGCCTCAGCTTTCTGTCGACGACCAGCTACCCCTACGCCAAGCTCCTCGCGCGCCAGGTCCGCGCTGCCGACTCTCGCGTCAAGATCGCGATGGGCGGCGTTTTCGTCAGCCTGAACGCGCAGCTCGTCAAGCTGCAGTGCCCCGAGGTCGACTTCGTGTGCCGCGGCGACGGCGAGCAACTGCTGCTCGACCTGCTCGAGCGGCTCGAGGATCCCGACAGCGTGACGGGCGTCACCTGGCAGGAGCCTGGCGGCAAGCTGCGCCACAACCTGAACCGGCCGCTGGGCCGCGATCTCGACCAGTGGCCGTTCCCGGACCGGGAAGGCCTGGCACTCGACTTCGTGGAGTCGATGCCCCTCGACGTTCCGGCGGTGCTCTCGCTCGAGCGCTTCACCACCATGCAGACCTCGCGCGGCTGCCCGTGGCCCTGCGTCTTCTGCGACATCCCGATCTTCAACGAGGGCAAGTGGCGCTCGCGAAGCCCGGAGCACGTTCTCGCGGAATTCAAGCAGCTCCAGAAAGACGGCTACGGCTGCGTCTATTTCGTCGACGACCACTTCCTCCTGCAGCCCAAGCGCATCGAGGCGATCTGCAAGGGCCTGATCGAGAACGAGATTTCGATCCAGTGGGGCTGCGAGGGGCGCGTGGACTCGACGTGCATGCAACTCTTCCCGATCATGGCCAAGGCGCACTGCCGCACGATCATGTTTGGAATCGAGAGCGGCAGCCAGAAGATCCTCGACCGCCTCAAGAAGGAACAAACGCTCCAGGAAGTCGAGACAGCGGTCACCAACGCCAAGCAGGCGGGCATCGAGATCGTGCACGGCTTCTTCGTGGTGGGCAGCCCGGACGAGACCGAGGCCGACATGCGCGAGACGTTCCGCTTCGCCTCGAAGCTGCGCATCGACAGCTTCGGCTTCAACCGGCTGTGCGTCTACCGCGGCACGCCGCTGTGGCAGGAGTACGTGCGGCGCGGGCTCGTGAACGACGCAAGCGACTGGTACAAGTACTTCAAGTGCTCGTCGATCGACCCGACGGTGCTGTCGGGCGAAGAGATCCACCGCATCCGCT
The DNA here is from genome assembly GCA_032127875.1 of Acidobacteriota bacterium. Lineage (GTDB taxonomy): Bacteria > Acidobacteriota > Vicinamibacteria > Fen-336 > Fen-336 > CADEEV01. The sequence continues at coordinate 9,540 of JAQBHI010000075.1, read as the reverse complement.
CCGAGGAGATGCGCAAGCTGATCCTCTACAAGCTCACGCGCCACACCAGGCAGACGCTGAAGCTGCTGCGCCGCTTCACCCGCTACATGCCGCTGCGCGACGTCATCTATCTGATCGTGAAGCCGTTCCTCGGCCGGAAGAAGGGTTTTACCAAGGCCGAGGTCATCTCGCGCGCCGTCGAGCACGGCGACATGAAGAGCGCGGCGGCCGACATGACGCTCGTGGCCGACGCGGCCCTGGAGCACGCCATCCGCGAGTCCCGAGCCGAGCGCGCCCGCATCCAGGCCCAGGCCGAAGCCGAGTAGCTTCGCTACCCGGTTTCTCGATCGGTCGTCGCGGTCGGGGCGTCGCGGCCCATCTTCGACGGGGAGGGCCGCAGGGGCGGCGACTCTAGAGCTCGCCCAGGCTTCGCAGTTTCTCTACGACCTCGGCGAGGATGCTCCGTGGGAGCGGCCTCAGTGCCCGCACGAGTCGCCGGTTGTCGATCGCCCGACTCTGGTCGACCATCACTTCGCACTCCTCTCGGTTGCCGGCAATACCCCGCGGCAGCGCCACGCGCAGCAGATTCCCACCGCTCAGCCGGGTCGTACAGGGCAGGACCCATGTCGAGGGATGAGCGGCGTCGTTGAGAAGGTCGGTCTGGATCACCAGCACCGGACGGACCTTGCCCGGCTCCGTGCCCAGGCGGGGGTTGAGATCGGCCAGATAGAGGACGCCGCGGCGAGCCCTCACAGCTCCGAGAGGCCTTCGGCGGTGAGGTGATCGAGCTCGCGCAGCTCGCGCGAGAGGGATGCGCGCGTCGCCTGTGACGCCGCACGGTAGGCCTCCCGCAAAGCGTCGCGCTCGGTGGCGTCGCGAAGCAGCCGCAGGCCGCGGCGTACCACGTCCACCTTGCTCTTGGCCTTGAGTTTGGCCTGCAGGGCCAGCACCATCCGCAGCTCTTCGGGAGGCAAGGTGATGCTCGATTTGGTATTGGTTTTCATACCTCTAGGATACCTGTGCCAGTGTCACGGTCAAGCGGACCAACCCGAAGGCCCCGGCCCCTGCACCCCGCTGGCCACCGGGCCGCTCGAACCCTTCCTCTGGAGCAACGCGAGCGCGACGCGGCGCCCGTCTCGAGCCGCGCTCACTCCTCCGCGTCGAGATCCCAAGAAACCGGACGCGGCGCTCGAGGTGCTGTCCGTCCTGGGCCAGCGTCTGCGCAAGACCGACGTGCTGCTCAGCCAGCGTGTCTTCGGCAACGCCATCGAGGTGATCGGATGAGGGCAAACGACGCCAGCCACTGAACAGGCGGCCCTTCAGAAATGACGGTTGTGCGCCCACCATCGAGCAGGCTTTTATCGGCTTTGGTGCGCGGATTCTGAGCTACGCCCGAATTCGATACAGCGACTGATGCTGTCCCTCACGTGGCTACAGACGTACGATGCGCCTGCGCGCCCGAGGAGGCTGCAATGATGACTCTGTCCGAAGCTCCGGAAAATGCCGCTGCGATCCAGCGCATCGAGGCCCTGCGCGCCGACAAGCGTCCGCAGTGGGGCAGGATGACGTGCGCGCAGATGCTGGCGCACTGCCAGAAGCCGCTCCTGGTGGCTGCGGGCGAGTTGAAGCTGAAGCGCCGGCTCATCGGTCGGCTTCTGGGCGGGTGGGCGAAGAAGAAGTTCGTCGTCAGCGAGGCTCCCTTCAGCCCGAACTCCCCCACCGACCCGGCGTTCCGCATCAGCGACGAGCGCGACTTCGAGCGCGAGAAGGCCGGCTTGATCGAGCTCGTGAAGCGCTATGGCGAACACGGCGTCGTCACGCGCGATCCGCATCCCTTCTTCGGGCCCATGAGCTGCGCGGAGTGGGACCGGCTGCTGTGGAAGCACCTCGACCACCACCTGCGACAGTTCGGTGTGTGAGAGGTCGCTTGCTCTCTGCGACGAGCGCTTGAGCCTAGCGGGGACGCCTCACTCGATGACGTGGACCGCGAGTTCGAGCGCCGCCATGGCGATCTGCGTGTGCGCTTCGTGGGCCTCGCCGGCCTCGTGCGCTTCCTCGATGTTCACGCGCACAGCCGACCGTCAGGGCCCGCGCTCGCGTCGAGCTCGCGCGCTGGTTCGCCGAGGCGGACGCGCTGCTACGCGGCCTGGCGGACGATCGCCGAGCCTTACTCTGGACCAGTTCAGAGCGACCGCGCGCAGCGGAACTTCGAGAAGACGTAGGGGTAGTGGGGCTGGAACCAGTTGCGGAGGCTCGGCCGGAGGAGCCTCTGGTCCGTGGCCCACGAGCCGCCGAGCAGGACGAAGTGGGCGCCGTCGAAGAAGTCGGCCGAGTAGCCCGGGTAGCACGGCATCGGCTCGAAGCCCGGGAACGGGGCGAAGGGGGTGCCCGTCCACTCCCAGCCGTTGCCGACCAGCTCCTGGACACCCCAGGCACTGGCGCCCGAAGGGTGCGAGCCCACGGGCACAGGCGACCCGTGCCGGAAGTGGAAGTTGCCGTGGCGATCGGAAGGGGGGTCGTCGCCCCACGGCCAGCGCCGCTCGCCACCCGCCGGCGTGCCGCGCGCCGCGCGCTGCCACTCGGCTTCGGTCGGCAGCCGGGCCCCGCGCCAGCGCGCGTACGCGGCCGCCTCGGCCCAGCTGACCACCGCCGGCCACCGCGCCGCGCGCTCGAACGGGACGTCCTCGAACAGGCCGCGCACCCGGAGGCGCTCGCCGTCGCGGCGCCACGCGTGGGGCCCGTCGAGACACCGCCGCGTCCGCCAGGCCCAGTCGTCCTCGCGCCACAGGCGGGGCTCGGCGTAGCCGCCGTCCTGGACGAACTCGGCGAGGTCCGCGTTCGTGACGGGACCCTCGTCGATCACAAAACCGGGGACGTGGACGCGATGGACCGGGAACTCGTTGTCCCAGCCGAAGACCAGCGATCCCGGCGCCGCGCCGAGGAGGGCCTCGCCCTCCGGCACCTCGACCGGCCGCGTGCTCCGCGGCTCTCCGATGCCCGGCAACTCCGGCCAGTCGGCGGGGCGCTGCTTCAGCCCGTGGTCCAGTTCCTGCACCATGTACGGCAGCGTCTCGTGGTGCATCAGCTCGTGCTCGACGACCATGGCCACGACCGCCGCGCCGTCGCGGGGGAAGCCGGGGTCGGACAGGGCCTCCTGGAGCTCTGCCCGCACGCGGTCCCGGTAGTCGAGGACGGCTCCGCGCTCGGGCCACACCGCGTGCGGCTCGTAAGCGTCGACGCCCGTGGGGTCGATCCCGCGCTCGAAGAGCGCGTCGAAGTCCGGGCGGAAGGGTCGGCGATGCAGCAGGCCCCGACCGATCTGGTTCCAGGCGAAGGCGGGGAGGTGGCCGAGGTAGAAGAGGAAGGGCTGGCGGAGCGCGATCGGCTGGCGCAGCCAGGCCTCGTCCGCCAGGAGCCCGAAGAGGCGATCGGAGCGGCACCACGCCGCCTGCAGCCGATCGAGCCTCAGCCGCGCCTCACGAGGACGGAGGCGAACAGCCGCTCCGGGTCGGTGATCCAGCCCTGGATGACGAGGCCAGTCCCGGCGAGGCGGGCCGTGAGCGACTCGCGCGTGTACTTGCAGGAGAGCTCGGTCCGGATCTCGTCGCCCGCCGCAAGGACGAGCTCGATGCCGGCCCCGGGGACCCGGGCGGTGAGCGCTCGTCGCGCGCGCAGCCGCATCTCGATCCACTGCCGCTCCGGGTCGTAGAAGGCCCGGTGGTCGAAGTCTTCGGGATCGAAGTCCGCGTCGAGACGGTCGTTCAGGACGCGGAGGATGTTGCGATTGAACTCCGCGGTGACGCCGGCAGAGTCGTTGTAGGCGGCGTGGAGGCGGGCCGGGTCCTTGACGAGGTCGACCCCCACCAGGAAGCCGTCGCCGGGAGCGAGGACGGCCGCCGCCGCCCGGAAGAACGCAGACAGCTCGTCCGGGTGCAGGTTGCCGATCGTTCCCGCGAGGAAGAGGAGCAGCCGGCCGCCTCCCGGTCCGAGCGCCGGGAGGTCGTGAAGGAAGTCCCCCACGATCCCCCGCACCGCCGCCTCCGGGTAGTCGGCCTGCAGCCGGTCGACCGATTCGCGGAGGTAGCCCTCGCTGATCTCGAGCAGGACCACGCTGTCGAGCGAGCCGCGCGCGCGCATGGCGTCGAGGAACAGGCGGATCTTGCGGCCCGCTCCCGATCCGAGCTCGGCGAGCTCGACGGGCGCCGTGGCCGCCACGATGGCGGCCGCGTGAGCCTCGATAAGGCCGATCTCGGTGCGGGTCTGGTAGTACTCAGGCAGCTCGGTGATGGCCTCGAAAAGCGCGCTGCCGCGCTCGTCGTAGAAGTACTTGCAGGGAAGCTCGGGCAGCGGCCGCCGCGACAGGCCCTCGCGGACCTCGGCGGCCATCGCTTCGAAGGCCTGCTCGACCCCTCGCGTGCGGCGAACCGGGTCATCGCGGCGCACGGCCGTCGTCTGCTGCATGGGTCTCATCGCCTCCGCGCCCAGTGACCCTCGATTATGACCGGCGACGGCCGCCGGCGCTCCTCGTTCCGAAGCTGGACTATAAGACCTCGCACGGCAGGGAGCACCGGGCTGCTGCTGAGCCGGCGCGACTGAGGACTCTTCGGTGCGCGCCGGCATGACGTCTCCGGCTATTTGTTGACGAACGCCACCGAGATGCTCAGGACGATGACGCTCAGCGTCTCCAGCACTACTTGCTTCAGCGCCAGATCCAATGGGAAGTTGGCTACGGTGTGGTAGATCAGGTAGATCGGCACCGAGGCCGCCAGCGCGAACGCAATACCGAAGCGCACGCCCTGACCCAGCCAGGGCTTCACGGGATCCCGTCCCCCGCGGTACAACCAGCTGAAGCCAAAGGCGAGGATCAGGTGCGCGCCGATCATGAAGCCAAAGCGCGCCTCCTGCTCCGCGGCCGGCCGCATCACGTCGGTCAGCCTTTCGTAGTCGCCGGCGAGGATCGCGCCGTGGACCACGAACCCGAGCACCATTGACGTCACCAGCACGACGGCGAACGAGATCCAAAACTTCTTGTCGAAGGGCATGCCATCCTCCATGGAGGGCATCTGTATGTCAGCGACGGGATCTCGGTCAAGCGCATCCTCGCGGAGCTGGGCTTGAGCCCGCCGCAGGAGGAGACACCGCCGCCGATCCGCGAGGTCGTCCGCCAGATTCCGCGCCGCGTGGTCGAGCCGGACGTCGGGTGCTACTGGATCGGGAAGTCCGCGTCCGAGGCGTCGTTCACTGCCAGGTCCGCGACCCAGCTCACGCGCCCGCGTCCGGCGAGCGTCGCTCACCCGGCGGCGGCCTTCTTTGCGAACACGCCGTCGGCAGCCCAACTCAGGGGGCACCCGCTCCATGCGAGAACGGGGAGCAGTGTCGGCTCGGCACGTGTGCCCATGCCTTCACGAGGGGTTGGGGCGCTCACCTCCACGCCGGACCGTGCCCCGATGGCCGCCAAGCTGGCCGGACCCTGCACCGGGGGGCCAGAGCTCGGCCGTTACGCGAGAGCGCCCCGAAAGCAAGCTCCCATCTATCGGAGCGGACCCGGGCGCCTGTATCAGCGGGCGGTCATCGACTGAGCCCTCGCGCAACTCGGCGCACCTCGTCCTCGCCGACCGGCCAGCGGTCGAGGTCGAAGAGGCCCACGCGCTCCTCGATGGTGAAAGAGTCGCCCGGGGCGAGCCGCACCACGGGGCCCAGGATCTCCATCTCGAGATAGTCGTAGCGCTGGGCGTTGAAGACTTCGGCGACGCAGCCGTGCGGATAGCTCGAGCCGGGGAAAGTCGGCATGCGCTTCGAGCACCCGACGAGGCCGGCAGGGGTATCGAGGACGCCGAGCATCCAGCCCTCGACGGAATCTACGCCGGCCTTGAAGGGGCGGGCCTGCTCGCAGCGGACGACCGCCAGGCTGCCCAGGGTGCCGGTAGCGCAGCTTCCCAGGTCGCAGAGGGAGCCCTCGTTCTCGAACTCCTTGACTCCGGCGGGGAAGGGCGAGGACGGGTTGCGGGGCAAGTAGACCCGGCCTGGCCGGCGCACCATCAGCACATCCCAGAGAGCCCATTCGACGGGCTCCGCCGCGGGGTTGAGGAGGCGATGCGCCAAGCGCCACCCGGCCTCGCGCGTGGAGACGGTGATCGTCCGCTGGAGCCGCACGCCTGTTTCCCGGCAATTGGGGCTGAGGAGGCGGAGCACCACCTCGTCCGGGTCCTGTTTCTCGAAGACCGCCTCGTACGCGCCGCTGTCGAGGTCGAGGAAGGGAACGCCCTCGGTCCAGCGCTCCTGCGGACCGAGCCAGGTCTTGTCGCCGCCCCAGAGGGGGAATCCCATCTCTCGCTTTCGAGCGCGAACGTCGGTCACGAGGGCCAGGTCCTCCAGCTGGCCTTCGCGCTCTGGCTGGGTGAACGCGAGGTCTTGCCCCCGCCAGAGGACTCCCATGATGCGCCCCCCGAGCTGGGGCACCACGACGAGCTCGAGAGGCTCGCGGATGAGCCGCCAGGCGTCCCATCCCTTGAATCGAACCCGCTCGACGGCTATGGGGCTCATGGAGCAATACTCCTTCCTCCCCGGGTTCGGGGGCCACCGGCTTGCGTTCACGGCCACCGGCCCGAAGCGTGTAACCGGCGGGCGTTGTCCGGCATCAGAGCGTAAGGGTTATTCTGGCGCGCCGGACTATATGTAAGGAGGTGGCAATGCCCTACCTGCCGATCGAGCACTACGGGATCATCGGGGACCTCCACACGGTCGCTCTCGTGGGGACCAACGGGTCGCTCGACTGGCTCTGCTTCCCGCGCTTCGACTCGCCGAGTGTGTTCGCCGCGATCCTCGACGACGAGAAAGGCGGGCGCTTCAAGATTGCTCCCCAGGGCGAGGGCTTGCGGCGGAAGCAGTACTACTGGCCGGAAACCAACGTTCTCGTCACGCGCTTCCTGTCGCCGGACGGCGTCGGCCAGGTGACCGACTACATGCCGGTCGGGCTGCCCAAGGGCGCCAAGGAACGTCACCAGATCGTCCGGAGGGTCCAGACCGTCCGGGGGGAGCTCAGCTATCGTCTCGAATGCTCGCCGGCGTTCAACTACGGGCGGAGCCCGCACACCACGAGCATCGGTCCGCGGGGGGCCTCCTTTGAGACGCCGGAGCTGACCCTCGGCCTCGCCACGACCCACGAGCTCAAGCCCGTGGGCCAGGGGGTGGGGGCAAAGTTTAGGCTGCGGGAAGGGGAGACGGCGCTCTTCGTCCTGGGCGGGCTCGAGCCCGGTTGCGGCTGCGAGGCGCTGCTCTCCGAGGCCGAGGCCGAGGCCCTCCTGAACCACACCGTCGAGTACTGGCGGCGATGGCTCTCGAAGTGCACCTACCGCGGCCGCTGGCGGGAGATGGTGCAGCGCTCGGCCCTGGCCCTGAAGCTGCTGACCTACGAGCCCAGCGGTGCGATCGTGGCCGCCCCCACCTGCAGCCTCCCCGAAGGAGTGGGCGGGGAGCGAAACTGGGACTATCGCTACACCTGGATCCGCGATGCCGCCTTTACCCTCTACGGCCTCCTGCGGATCGGTTTCACGGACGAGGCCCGCAGCTTCATGGGCTGGCTCGAGGCTCGCTGTCGCGAGCCGGGGAAGGACAGCCCGCTGCAGATCATGTACGGGATCGACGGGCGCCACGAGCTGACCGAGGAGACCCTCGATCATCTCGACGGCTACCGTGGCTCCCGGCCCGTGCGCATCGGCAACGGCGCCTCCAACCAGCTTCAGCTCGACATCTACGGCGAGCTGATGGACTCAGTCTATCTCTACAACAAGTACGGCTCCCCGATCTCCTACGAGCTCTGGCGCCACCTCCGCCGCATGGTCAACTGGGTCTGCGACAACTGGCACCGCAAGGACGAAGGCGTCTGGGAGGTCCGCGGCGGGCAGCAGCACTTCATCTATTCGAAGCTCATGTGCTGGGTGGCGGTCGACCGCGCGTTGCGGCTCGCCGAGAGGCGTTCGTTCCCGGCGGACCGCGAGCGCTGGCTCAAGACCCGGGACGAGATCTATGAGGAGATCATGAGCCAGGGCTGGAGCCGCGAGCGGCAGGCCTTCGTCCAGCACTACGGCTCCTCGACCCTCGACGCGTCGAACCTGATGATGCCCCTGGTCTTCTTCCTGTCCCCCAGCGATCCGCGAAACCTGAAGACGCTGGAGGCGGTGCTGAAGTCGCCGGCGGAGGGGGGGCTGCTGTCGAACAGCCTGGTCTACCGCTACAACGTGGAGGAGACGAAGGACGGCTTGAAGGGCGAGGAAGGGACCTTCAACATCTGCACGTTCTGGCTGGTTGAGGCCCTCACCCGCGCCGGCCGCGACGACCCGCGCCAGCTCGAGCGGGCGCGGCTGATCTTCGAGGAGATGTTGGGCTACGCCAACCACCTCGGCCTCTACGCCGAGGAGACCGGGCCCAGCGGCGAGGCCCTCGGGAACTCTCCCCAGGCCTTCACCCACTTCGCCCTGATCAGCGCGGCTTTCAACCTGGACCGGGCCCTGGGGTCGCGCGCATAGCAAGCGAGGGAGGAAATTCCATGAAGGCAGTAGCCGTGATTCCGGGCAAGGCGGGCAGCCTGCACCTGGCCGACGTGGCCAAGCCGTCGCTCGGCGAGGTCGAGGGAGGCCGGGGCGCGCTCGTGAGGGTGCTGCGGGTGGGCGTCGATGGAACGGACAAGGAGATCAACGCCGCCGAGTACGGGGCCGCTCCTCCCGGGAGCGACCGCCTCATCATCGGCCACGAGAGCTTCGGCGTGGTGGAGGCGGTCGGGCCCCAGGTGAGCGAGCTCCGGCCAGGGGACTACGTGGCGGCCATGGTGCGGCGGCCGGGCACGAGCCCCTACGACCGCATCGGCCTGCAGGACATGACCACCGACGATTCCTACCTCGAGCGGGGCATCAACTTGCTGCACGGCTTCTTGGCCGAGTACTACGTCGATTCCGCCGACTACCTGATCAAGGTGCCCAAGGGCCTCGAGGCTGTGGGGGTGCTGATGGAGCCCTCGAGCGTGGCCGCGAAGGCCCTCAACCAGGCCTACGAGATCCAGCGCCGTCTCAAGATCTGGCGGCCGCGCCGCGCGGCGGTGCTGGGCACAGGAACGCTCGGCCTCCTCGCGTCGCTCTTCCTGCGACTGCGGGGAGTCGAGGTGGTCACGCTGGGCCTCGTCGAGCCCCCGTACCTGAACTCGGACCTTCTAGGCGAGATCGGCGCCCGCTACAAGACCACACGCGGGCGCAGCTTGCGGGACGTCGCGGCCGAGCTGGGTCCTTTCGACTTCATCCTCGAGGGCACCGGCTACTCCCCGCTGGTCTTCGAAGCGATGGACGCCCTGGGCAAGAACGGCGTCCTGGCCCTGGTCAGCATCACCGGGGGCGGGCGGAAGGTGGCGGTCCCCGCCGATCGCATCAATCAGGGTTTCGTGCTGGGGAACAAGGTCGCTTTCGGCAGCGTCAACGCGAGCCGCGCCGATTTCGAGACCGCGGTCCAGGACCTGTCGCTGGCCGAGCTGAGCTATCCGGGCTGGCTGGCGAAGCTGCTCACCCACCCGGTGGC
>JAQBHI010000074.1:0-4499 GCA_032127875.1 Acidobacteriota bacterium | reverse complement strand
CGTGTTGCCGTCGCGCACCATGCTCAGCACGCTTTCCATCACGTCGTCGAGGGCGTGGGGGATGCTCCAGGCTGAGCGCGCCGCGTACTGCACGCGGCCGCCCCAGCTCTGGCGCGCCGCCACCATGTCCTGCTGGATGTTGAGCAGAAGCTTGCGCGACTCGCCCGGATTGTCGCGGAAGTACTGCGGCTCTGAATCGAGTTCGTTGGTCCACCAGAAGCGAATGTCGCGCCTGGGGCGCGGCAGCTTGCCGTCTTTGATGAGCTGACTCAGGGCCCGGCCGATCTCGAGAATGCTGGCGCAGCCGCTGCCATCGTCGTTGGCCGAGGTCATCTCCTCCTGCAAGTGTGCTGTCAGCACCAGTTGCTGATCGTGGATCTCGGCGCCGCGAATCCAGCCCTCCACGAATGCCTGCTCCTGCTGAGGGGGGTAATCGCTCTCGATGTCTACCTTGACCTTGAAAGGCTTGTCCGACGCCAGCAGGCGCTTGCGCAGAGCGGTACCGCGTCGGGGCGAGATCATCACGGCGAAGGTCGAGGGCGTCCCGTCCTTGACACCCTCGACGTCTTTCGCCTCGTACGGGAGGCGGCCCCAGGCAACCTGGTCCGGATAATCGGGCGGTGAGTCGCGGTTCGTGACGTAGGACAAGACGCCGAGCGCGCCGTGTCGCCAGACGGCCTCCGCATGCACCTTCGACTCCCGGCCCGAGGCGAGCACGATCTTACCTTTCACGTCCCTGGCCTTGTAGTCGGCTTCGCCCGTGCCCTCGCCGACATCGACGAGCTCGGCCGTGACGTGAGTCGTTCGGCTCTGGTCGGCGATCGACACCGCGACCTCGGCGTAGGAGGCGAGCCGTTGCGTTTCGGGCTCGACCAGCCAAGCCTCGCCCGAGCTGCAGGACCAGGCGTGGCCGTTCCATTTCTGGCGGATCAACTTCACGTCCTGGAGGCCGGCGGCCTGGGCCGCGCCGCGTATCCATTCGGCGGCGGCGAAGAAGTCGCGGCTGGCGTCGGTGCGATGGTAGTGGCTCAGGTGGCGGACGGTCTCGTAGCCGCGATCGCCGGAGATCTCGTTCACCAGCATGCGATACAGGGGGTCGGGCAGGAAGGGCGAGCTCTGGGCCGAGGCGAGGGCCGGGGCCAGCAGCAGGGCGGGAAGCACGAAGGGCAGACGCATGCTCGAAACATCCTCCGTCGGTTGGCGAAGCGCGCCGAGTATAACCCCGAGCCTAGAGCCCGAGGCCGAGGCCTGCCGCATTGAACTCGCGCAGCAGGCGGCGGCGCACGCCGGTCTCGGCCAGCGCGTAACGCAGGCCGTTGAGATTGATCTGCCACAGCTCGGCGAGCGAGAGTCCGACTTCGTCGTAGGCGCGCAGATACTCGCGGTTCAAATCGGTCCCGAAGAAGGGCGGGTCGTCGGTGCTGAGCGTGACCGGCACGCCCGCCGCCAACAGCCGGCGGATGGGATGGCTGTCGAGCTCGCGGTACGCCGTGAGCAGGGTGTTGCTGGTGAGTGCGACGTCGCAACAGATGTCGCGCTCCGCCAGCAGCCGCAGCGTGGCCTGATCTTCGACGGCGCTGACTCCATGCTGCACGCGTCGCGCGCCCAGCTCGACGACCGCCTGGCGCACGTGCTCGGCCCCGCCGGTCTCGCCTGCGTGGGCCACAGCCTGGTAGCCGGCCGTGCGCGCCCTGGCGAAGTAGGGTGCGACCAGCCTGCGCGGGAAGCCCTGTTCGGGGCCGCCCAGGCCGATCGCGACCAGAATCGGGTTCTGCTCCTGTTCCAGCAGTGCTGCGGTGAACGGCCCGCTCTTCTGGACGGATTCGCTGGGAATGTCGGTGATCAGGCGCACGACGGGCCCGCCCTCCCGCTCGGCGTCTTCGAGCCGGCGCGTGACGATGTCCAGGGCGCGGCGGCCGCCGAAGCCGAAGCGCTCGTGGTTGTAGGGCGTGAAGTGGGCTTCGACGTAACGGATGTTCTGGCGACGGCACTCCGCCAGGAAGCCATCGACCATCTGCTCGTAGTCGGCGGCCGTCTTCAGGCATGCGCACATCACCAGCCACAGCTCGACGAACTTGTCGAAATGATCGAACGCATACAGCCTTCGAAGTTCTTCGAGACTGCCAACCGGCAGGGCGACGTGATTGCGCGCGGCCATCGACCACAATGTCTCGGCGGATATGGTGCCCTCGAGATGCAGGTGCAGCTCGGCCTTCGGCATCTTCGAGAGGATCTCGGCGGGCGCTGGCATGTGGAGCGCATAGAATAGCGCGAAGACCAGGGGGGATCGCGACCAGGTGCTGCACGCTCGCATTGCGCCGATCCTCCTTCTCTGCGGTGCTTCGGTTGTGACCTCGGGAGATGCCATGACGGCGAAGCACTTCGACCTCGGGAAGACTCGCGCCCACTGGCTGGCGCGCGGCACGATCCTGTGGGCCGCGCCGATTGACGCCGGCATCCGATACGCCCTCCACTGCAGCCCTGGCGGCGGACTCTCGGCTACGCAGCACGGCATCGTGGGCGGCGAGCGCCTCGAGCTGGCGCTGGCGGGCACGCCGCCAGAGAAGCTCCGCCGGCACTACCCGCACCTCGCGCGGCTCGCGGCTTTTGACGTCGCGAAGGCGGATCTGCGGAAGCTGCCGACGCTGCTCAAGGGCCAGATCGTGATCTCCGCCAGCGACGCCGAGGGCCAGCTCCTCGACGCGACCCAGTTGCAGATCGCCGGTGTCCTGGACGACCTGTATGCCTACTACGGCCCGCTCGGCATCAGCTTCGAGGGGCGCGAGCCCACGTTGCGCGTCTGGGCGCCGACCGCGCGCTCCGTGACACTGCGCCTCGCCCCGGGATCCAACGCGCCCTGGAGCGACTCCGTTGCGATGGAGGAGGACGCCACGACTGGTGTGTGGAAGGCAGCGGGCAGCCGCGAGTGGCCCGCACGCTTCTACGCGTACGAGGTCGAGGTCTTCGTGGCTTCGACCGGCCGCATCGAGAGGAACCTGGTCACCGATCCCTACTCGGTCAGCCTCTCGACCAACAGCCGGCGCAGCCAGATCGTGGACCTCGGCGATCCCTCCCTGGCGCCTCCGGACTGGGCTTCGCTCGCGAAGCCACCCCTCGAATCTCCCGAGGCCGCCGTGCTTTACGAGCTGCACGTTCGCGACTTCAGTATCCGCGAGCAGACGATCCCCGAGGCGCATCGCGGTACGTTCCGGGCCTTCACCGACGCCGGCTCGAACGGCATGCGGCACCTGCGCGCGCTGGCGCAGGCGGGCCTCAGCCACGTGCACCTGCTGCCGGCCTTCGACTTCGCGACCGTGAACGAGGAGCGGGCCGAGCGTCTGGAGCCGAACCAGGCGCAGTTGCGCAGCCTGCCCGGCGACTCCCCTGCGCAGGCGTTGCTGCTCGAAGCCGTGAAGGACAAGGACGGCTTCAACTGGGGCTACGATCCGCTCCACTACACGGTGCCCGAGGGCAGCTACGCCACCGATCCGAACGGCTCGCAGCGCATCCTCGAGTTCCGCGAGATGGTCGCCGGCTTGGCACACGCGGGCCTGCGCGTGGTGATGGACGTGGTCTACAACCACACCCACGCCAGCGGACAGGACCCGCGGTCGATCCTCGACCGCATCGTGCCGGGCTACTACCACCGCCTGAACGCCGAGGGCGCTGTCGAGAACTCGAGCTGCTGCTCGAACACCGCCTCCGAGCACCGGATGATGCAGCGCCTGATGCTCGACTCCGTGCTCACCTGGGCGCGGGCCTACAAGGTCGACGGTTTCCGCTTCGACCTGATGGGCCACCACATGCTCGAGACCATGCAGGAGCTTCGACGCGCGCTGGACGCGCTCACCCCCGAGCGGGACGGGGTCGATGGCCACGGCATCCTCATGTATGGCGAAGGCTGGGATTTCGGCGAGCTGGCGGGCGGCTCGCGTGGCCGCAACGCGACGCAGGCGAACATCGGCGGCACGGGCATTGGCGCCTTCAACGACCGGCTGCGCGACGCGGCCCGTGGCGGCGGCGCGTTCACCGGCCTGCAGGAGCAGGGCCTGGTCACCGGTCTTCTCGACGATCCCAACGGCACGCCGCAAGGCAGCGCCGACGAGCAGCGTGGCAAGCTGCTGCGCGGCATGGATTTGATCCGCCTCGGGCTCGCGGGCAGCCTGCGCGACTATCGTTTCGTCACGCACGATGGCCGGCTCGCGAGCGGCGCCGAGATCGACTACGCCGGCAAGCCCGCCGGGTACACGCTGGCTCCGCAGGAGAACGTCGTCTACGTCGCAGCGCACGACAACGAGACGCTCTTCGACGCGATCCAGCTCAAGGCGCCGGCTTCCGCTACGATCGACGATCGCTTGCGTATGAACAACCTCGCCGTGAGCCTGGTGCTGCTGGCCCAGGGCATCCCGTTTCTGCACGCGGGCGACGAAATGCTGCGCTCGAAGTCGCTCGACCGGAACAGCTACAACTCCGGCGACTGGTGGAACGCGCTCGACTTC
>JAQBHI010000073.1:0-5226 GCA_032127875.1 Acidobacteriota bacterium | reverse complement strand
AGGGGGGGCCTGGCCTGGATCGGCGCCGAACACGCCGCGAGCGTTGCGGCAGACGTCGAGGGGCTATGCCGCGGCCGCGAAACCGAGCGGGCCGCCGAGCTCTGCCAGACGCTGAGGCAGGAGACCGAGCGGGTGGTCGCGGCGATCCGGGGAGGGCCCGAGCTCCCCACGGCTTGATCAGCCGCCTGAAGGAAAGCTGGACCTCGCGTCCCGGTATCGAGACCGCCAACCCGGCCGGCTCGTCCACCAGCCCGGCCCTGACTTCATGGGTTTGAACGGTTTACAGGCAGGCCGCCGCCGGCCTCTTCGCCGGCATGAAGCCTGCTTAAGCGGTACGGCATGGCAATCCCTCTCTCGCTGGGCTGTTGGGCATGGGCCTGCTGAGATCGCTCGCCCGACGCCCGGCCTCGATACGCGGCCGTCTGAGCGGGTCCGTGCAGCGTGCGGGCCTCGCCGTGCTGCTGCCGGCGCTGGGCCTGGCACTCGCCTACCACACCGTGAGCCTGCGCCAGGAGCGGCTGCGTGGGACGCGAGAGCTGGCGGCCGGGCTCGCGGATCAGCTCGCCAGCACTCGCAACCTCGACGATCCTTCGCGGGCGGAGTCGGCGCTGCGGGCCCTGCGGGCGCATCCCTTTGTAGTGTTCGCCGCGCTCTACACCCGCTCCGGGGATCTCGTGGCGCGTTTCGTTCGGCTGCGGGAGGGTGATCCCCTGCCTGCCCAGAGCGCTCCTCAGGAGGCCCGCTTCGAGGCCTTCGAGCGCGATCCCGCGGTGCTGCAGGTGCCGGTCAGTCACAACGGCACGCAGCTCGGCGTGCTCCTGCTGCGCACCGACTTCGCCGACCTCGAGCGCGCCCTGCTGCGCGACGCGTTGGTGTTCGCGGGGCTTACGATGCTGGCCGGCCTCGTCGCGCGCCCCTTGGGGCTGCGCCTGTTGCGCCCGATCTACGCTCCCATCGAGAAGCTGCGCGAGCGCATGGACCGGTTGTCGGCGTCGAGGGGCGCCGAGGGGCACGCGCCGGCCGGCGGGGACGAGCTCGAAGCCTTGTTGGCAGGATTCGGCGACCTCCTCGTGCAGATCGAGAGCCATGACGCCGAGCTGCTGCAGCAGCGGGACCGCCTCGGGCAGCTCGTGACCGAGCGCACCCGGCAGCTCTCGAAGGCCAACTCCGAGATGGAGAACACGGTGCGGCAACTGCGTTCTGCCAAGGAGGCGGCGGAGGGCGCTAACCTCGCCAAGTCGCGCTTCCTGGCCAACATGAGCCACGAGATCCGCACCCCGCTGAACGGCGTGCTGGGGATGACCGAGCTGCTGTTGCGCTCGTCGCTCACCCAGCAGCAGCGCCGGGTTGCCGAAACGGTGCGGAGCTCGGGCGAGTCGCTGCTCAGCGTGATCAACGACGTGCTCGATTTCTCCCGGGTCGAGGCCGGCAAGCTGGACCTGCAGTGCACGGAGTTCGACCTCAACGAGGCCATCGAGGACGCGGTCGGGTGCCTGGCGTCGCGGGCCCAGGACAAGGGACTCGAGATCTTCTGTGTGTTCGAGAGCGAGTTGCCCCGCCTGCTGGGGGATCCGCAACGCATCCGCCAGGTGATCACGAACTTGGTCGGCAACGCGGTCAAGTTCACCGAGCGAGGCGAGGTGATGGTGCGCGTCCGAAGCCTGATCGAGGACCGGCGCTCGGTCCTGGTGGGCGTCGAGGTGCGCGACACCGGGGTCGGCATCGCGAAGGAGGCGGCCTCCAGGATCTTCGATGCGTTCGCCCAGGCCGACAACTCGCCGACGCGCCGCTACGAGGGGACGGGCCTCGGCCTCGCGATCTGCAAGCAGCTGGCCAGCCTGATGGGCGGCAACATCGACCTCGAGAGTCAGCCCGGCTCCGGCTCGTCCTTCCGGTTCACCGCCCGCTTCGAGCGAGCCGCAGCCGGGGTCGGGTCCGAGCCGTTGCCGGCCTTGCCGGGGCTGCGCGTTCTGGTCGTCGACGACAACGCGTCGAGTCGTTCGGCGATCCAGCGACAGTGTGCCCGCCTGGGCTTGGCGGCCGACGTGGCTGGTGGAGCCGAACAGGCGCTGGCGCGGCTAAGTCAGGCGGCGCGGCGCGGCCGCCCCTACGACGTCGGGCTGCTCGATCTGAGGATGCCCGGCGTGGACGGCCTGGCGTTGGCAAAAACCGTTCGCGAGGACGTGAGCCTGGGTCCGATCCGGCTGGTGCTGCTGGTCACGCTGAACGAGACGGCCATCTGGGCGACCCAAGGCGAAGGCCCGGCCCTCGCTCACCTCGCCAAGCCGGTTCAGCTCCGGCCGCTGGCGCGCTGCCTGGCCGGCCTGGAGGAACCGCCCGACGGGTTGGGCGAGGACGGGAGGGGCCGCGGCGAAGAGCACGACGCCGGGGCGCTCCTCGGAACGCGGGTGCTGCTGGTCGAAGACAGCCCCGTCAACCAGGAGGTCGCCCGTGAACTGCTCACCCAGCTCGGGTGCCAGGCGCAAGTCTCCGAAAACGGCCAGCAGGCGCTCGCGGCCTTGGAGCGAGACCACTACGACGTCGTGCTGATGGACTGCATGATGCCGGTGCTCGACGGTTTCGAGGCCACGGCTGAGCTGCGACGCCGCGAGCGGGCGAACCCTGCGCGGCGGCGGGCTTACGTGGTGGCGCTCACCGCGAGCGCCATGCGCGGCGACCGCGAGCGCTGCCTGGCCGCTGGCATGGACGACTATCTCGCGAAGCCCTACCGCAGCGATGACCTGCGCGCCGCGCTGATGCGTGGAGTCCGCGCGGCGCCGGAAACCGAGGCGGCCCGCCCCGCGCCGCCGCCAGCGCCCGCCGGACCGCCCCTGGCCGTCGCCGAGTGCCTGGACGCAAGCGTGCTCGCGTCGCTGGGCAGCCTGCAACGTCCGGGCGCGCCCTCGCTGCTCGAGCGCGTGGTCGGCTTGTATCTCAAGCACAGCCCGCCCCAGGTCGAGGAGCTGCGCGCCGCGCTGGCGGCGGGAGACCTCTCGACGCTGAGGCGAGCGGTCCACACCCTGAAGTCGAGCAGCGCCAACATCGGCGCCGCACGCCTTTCGGGGCTGTGCCGGGACTTCGAGGCGCAGCTCCGCGAGGGCCGGCCCGATGACGGCGCCGACCGACTGTCGATGATCGAGGCCGAGTTCTCCAAAGTGCACGCGGCGCTGCGCCACGTGATTCCGTCCGAGGTAGCATGAACCTGGAATTAGCCCGCCCCCTGGCCCTCGTCGTCGACGACGACCACGCCAGCCGCGCCATGATGCGCGCGACCCTCGAGGCCAGCGGCTTCGAGGTGGCCGACTGTGCCGACGGCGCCCAGGGCCTCGCCCTGTTCGCCAAGCGGACTCCGGAGGTCGTGATTCTCGACGTGCTGATGCCGGTCGTCGACGGCTTCGAGATGCTCGCCGCGCTCAGGAGCCGCCCGGAGTCCGCTACGACACCGGTCCTCATGCTCACGGGACTGGAGGACATCGAATCCATCAATCGAGCCTTCGACCTCGGCGCCTCTGACTTCGCCACCAAGCCGCTGAGCTGGGCGCTGCTGGGACACCGCGTGCGCTTTCTGGTGCGGGCGCACCGGACGCTGCTCGAGCTCAACGAGAGCGAGGCGCGCCTGGCCGACACGCAGCGCGCGGCGCACCTTGGCTATTGGGAGTGGCTCCCACCCTCGGGCCCCAGCCATTGGTCGCCCGAGATCTGGCGGGTGTTGGGACTCGCCGAGCGGCACGGCGAGGCGAGCCACGCGCGCTACCTGCAGGCGCTCGCGCCGGAGGACCGCGAGCGGCTCAGCCGCTGCCATGAGGAGCTGGTGCAGCGTGGCGGTCGCTACGACCTCGAGTTGTCACTGCCCCAGCCGAGCGCAGAGCCGCGCTTCGTCCGCGACCAGGGCGAGGCGGTGTTTCTCGAAGACGGCCGGTGCGGCGGCCTCAAGGGCACGCTGCAGGACGTCACGGAGATGCGGCGCGCCGAGGAGCGCCTGCGCTTCCTGGCCAATCACGACACGCTCACGCGACTTCCCAACCGCACCCGCTTCACCGAGGAGTTGTCCGCGCGGCTGGCCGTGGCGGAGGAGCGCGGGGAACGGGTTGCCGTGCTGTGTCTCGACCCGGACGACTACCGTCGGATCAACGGGACGCTCGGCTACGCGGGCGGCGACGCCCTGCTGCGCCAGGTTGCGGAGAGGCTGGAGCGCTTCCGGGCCGAGGTCGAGACGGCCGATGCCTCGGGCGAGGTGCTGATTGCCCGCTCGGGCGGTGACGAGTTCCTGGTCGCCCTGGGCGGAGTCGCCCACGCAGAGGATCCCGCCCGGTCGGCACAGCGGTTGCGTGAGGCGTTCGGCGAACCCCTCTCCGTGGACGGTGGTGAGATCCGCCTGGACGCCCGCATCGGCATCGCGGTCTTCCCGACCGACGCTCGAGACGCGGAGGGGTTGGTGCGCTGCGCCACCTCGGCGGTGTCTCACCCCAAGCAGGGCGGAAGCGGCGGCTACAGCTTCTACGACGCCTCGATGCAGGCCGCCGCCACCCACCGCCTGGCCCTGGCGGCCGAGCTGAGGCGAGCGCTCGAACGGGACGAGTTGCGCCTGCATCTGCAGGCCCAGGTGGACGGCCGCTCTGGGCAGATGGTCGGAGCGGAGGCGCTCGTCCGCTGGCAGCATCCGGAGCGCGGGTTGTTGCCGCCCGGGGAATTCATCACGTTCGCCGAGGAGACGGACCTGATCGGCGCAATCGGCGAGTGGATGTTGCGGGCGGTCGTGCGCACGCTGGTCGGCTGGCGCAAAAAGGGCTTCGAACTGCCCTCCGTTGCCATCAACCTCTCGGCCCGTGAGCTCAACCAGTTCGATCTCCCGGAGCGCGTCTCGCAGGCCCTCGCCCTCGGCGGAACGGGCCTTCCGATCGAGTTCGAGATCACGGAGACGGCCATTGTCGACGACCTCGAGGCGGCTCAGCGGCGCTTGCAGGAGTTGCGGGAGCTCGGCGCCCGCGTGTGCCTGGACGACTTCGGCACGGGGTTCTCGTCGCTCAGCCACCTGCGGCGCTTCCCGATCGACGTCGTGAAGGTCGATCGTTCGTTCGTGCGCGAGATCACGACCAACCGCCACGATGCGGCCATCGTGTCGGCGATCATCACTCTGGGCGCCAGCCTGGGCCTGGACATCGTGGGGGAGGGTGTCGAAAGCGATGAGCAGTCCACGATGCTGCTCCGGCTCGGCTGTCACCTGCA
>JAQBHI010000072.1:0-18950 GCA_032127875.1 Acidobacteriota bacterium | reverse complement strand
ACCGAGGACGTCACGATCGCGGATCTGGCCGTGGGCCTGAACGCCGGCCAGATCAAGACGGGCTCGCTGTCGCGGACCGACCGGACGGCCAAGTACAACCAGCTGCTGCGGATCGAGGAAGAGCTGGGGCCGATGGCCCGCTACGCGGGCCGCGCCGCCCTCAACCCGCGGAGCTAGCCGCTGGCCGACGGTTCCGCCGCCCTCTCGACGGCTCTCGCCTATCTCGCCTTCGCGGCGCTCGCGATCGTGGGCCCTGGCGTCGCGCTGCAGCGCCTGCTACGGCTGCGAACCGATGCCGCGCTGGTCGTTCCGGCCGGCCTGGTCTTCTCAGCGCTGGCGGCCTGGGCGTCGTTCGCCTCGGGCCGCCATTGGTTGTTCCCGGCGCTGGTGCTCGCGGCCGACGCCGCCCTGCTGCTGCCGCTTGGCCCGTGGCGGCAGGCCGACGGCCCCTCGCTGCGCGGCGCAGGGCCCGCCGCCATTGCCATCGTCGCGGTGCTTGCCCTCACGCAGTACCCGCTGAACCGGGTCGACACGAACGGCGACTTTCTGCTGGACGATCTCGAGCGCATCGACACGGCGTTCCACGTCGCGGTCACCTGGGAGCTCACGAACTCCTGGCCACCGCAGGTTCCTGGTCTCGCGGGCGTCCCCCTTCACTATCACCTGGGGCCGCATCTGATCCGCGCGGCGGCGTGGCGCTGGGCCGGGATCACGCCCTACGACGCGATGTATCGCTTCGACGTGACGCTCTGGGCGGTCGCCCTGGTACTGGCACTGCGCGCCGCGGCGCGCGCTCTGGGCGGCGGCAGGTTCGCGATCGCGGCGGCCGGCTTCAGCCCGCTGCTTGCCGATTTTTCCTTCGTTTTCGCAGGCAACCCGCACGCGCGCTGGTGGCCCGAGCTCTTGGGCGGAAACCTGATGCTCTCCCTGCTCTTCGCCAATTCCCTCATCCCGGCGCTGGCGCTGGCGCTGGGCGCGATCGTCGCGCTCGGCCGGGCGCACGCCGGTCAGGGTCGTGGCTGGCTCGTGCTCGCTGGAGCACTCGCGGCAGCGGTGCCGTTTTTCAAGGTCTTCCTGGCGGCGCCGCTCGGCGCGGGGTTGCTGGCGGCGCTGCTGCTGTGCGGCAGCCCAGCCGCGCTACTGGCGGTTTCGGCGCCGTGTCTTTTCGCCACAGCCGCGCTCGTGCTCCGCACCGGCACGCCGCTCGAGATCCTGCTCGAGCCGCTGGCACCCGTGGCCCACACACGGCAGTTGCTCGGCCTGCCGCTGCTCGAGGGCGCGCGCCTGCTCCGCTTCGCGGTGCCCTGGCTCGCCCTTGCCCTGGGCGTCCGCCTGCTGGCTCTGCCCGGTGCGTTGCGCGGCCTCGCTTCGCGCTCCGTCGCGGGCGTGGTGCTGGGGACGATGGCGCTCGTCGGCTGGCCGATCGCGCTGCTTCTGCGAATCAGCGCTGATCGCGAGTTCAATGAGGCCGTCTACTTCACCGTGCAGAGCGGCGCGTTGCTCTGGCTGTTCGTGGCCCTGGCACTCGAGCGTCTCGCGCTCTCCGGGATCCGGCCGGGCCTGCTGGGCTTCGCCCTCGCGGTGCTGGCACTTCCCGGCTCCGCCCAAATGGTGGTTCGCAAGGCGCTCTCCTCGCCCGATATCGTGCCCGCCCGGGTGCTCGACGCCATGGCCGCCCTTGCCAGCGTCAGCCGCCCCGGCGACGTGGTGCTGATGCGTCCCTATTCGCGCTTCCCGCCTCCGCCCATCGTCTTCGCGGGACGCCGCCTGCCCTATACGATCTACCTGCCGTACATGCGTCAGTTCGCCCCGCCGGCGCTGCTGCATGCGCGCTCGGAGCACGTCCGCAGTTTTTTCCGAAGCGACGACCCCGGCGAGTCGCGCCGGCTCGCCGCCGAGTTGCAGGCGGAATACGTCTTCGTGCAGGGACCGCAGGCCATCGGTCAGGGGGCGCGAGCGATTCTGGAGCCGATCTACCTGAAGAAGGACACGGGGCTGTATCGGGTTCGTGCGCTCGTGCCCGAGTGAATCGGGCGCTCGCTACCGAGCTATTCTTCCTCGCCGATCGAGATCTTGAGCGAGCGCAGGAACTTCTTGTCGAGCGGCGTCATCTTGACGGGCGCGGGCTCGGCCTTCTCGACGCGGAAGTCGAAGGTCGAAACCTCGGCGGGTTCGCGGGTCCCGGTCTTGCTGAAGCCGATCGTCGCCTCAAGCACGAGCGAGACCTCGAAGCCCTGGGAGCGTATGCGGTTGAGGCACAGGGCGATCTGCGGCGACTCGGAAAGCGTACGCTGGATCGTGGTGCCAAGGTCCTGCACCAGCCGTTTGACGTCTTCTCCGTGGGTGGAATCCGTCTTCTCCATGGGCCTTCCATGAAAATTATGGGGAGCGGGCGTTTTCGCTGTCAAGCCCCACGACTCATGTTACCGTTTCCGCCCGCATGACAAAGCGGTTCCGCACGGCCTCCGGGGGGCCGCGCGAGCGCGTCTACGGCCCGCCGGAGCGCTCCCACCTCGAAACCGAGGTGGGCGAGCCGGGCAGCTTTCCATTTACGCGTGGGCTGCACGCGACGGGCTATCGGGGGCGGTTGTGGACGATGCGGCAGTACGCGGGCTTCGGCACGGCCGCCGAATCGAACCGTCGCTACCGCTACCTTCTCGAGCACGGCACGACCGGCCTGTCGGTTGCCTTCGACCTGCCGACGCAGATCGGCTACGACTCCGACGACCCGCACGCAGCCGGCGAGGTGGGTCGCGTCGGCGTCGCGATCTGCAGCCTCGAGGACATGGAAACGCTCCTGGACGGGATCCCGCTCGACAAGGTCTCCACGTCGATGACGATCAACGCCACGGCTGCGATCCTGCTGGCGCTCTACATAGCCGTGGCGCGTCGCCGCGGGCTTGCCGAGGCCTCGCTCTCGGGCACGATCCAGAACGACATCCTGAAGGAATACGTCGCGCGTGGCACCTACATCTACCCGCCCGGCCCGTCGCTGCGCCTGGTAACCGACGTGTTCGCCTACTGCGCGGGCCGAGTGCCGAAATGGAACACCATCTCGATCTCCGGCTACCACATCCGCGAGGCCGGAGCCACGGCGCCGCAGGAGATCGCGTTCACCTTCGCCAACGCACTCGAGTACGTGCGCGCCGCGCAAGGCGTGGGCCTCGACCCCGCGCACTTCGGCGAGCGGCTTTCGTTCTTCTTCGCCTGCCATTCCGACTTCATCGAGGAGGTGGCCAAGTTCCGCGCGGCGCGCCGGCTGTGGGCGAAGCTGATGCGCGAGCGCTTCGGGGTGCGCAAGGCGAAGGCCCAGCAGCTCCGCTTTCACGTGCAGACCGGCGGCGTGACGCTGACCGCGCAGCAGCCCGACAACAATGTGGTCCGGGTTGCCCTGCAGGCTCTGGCGGCAGTGCTCGGCGGATGCCAGAGCCTGCACACGAACGGCAAGGACGAGGCGCTGGCCCTGCCTACCGAGGCCGCAGCCCGGCTGGCCCTGCGCACGCAGCAGGTCATCGCCTACGAGTCCGGCGTAGCGGACACGATCGACCCGCTGGGCGGCAGCTTCGCCGTCGAGGCCCAGACCGACGCGCTCGAGGCCGAGGCGCTGCGCCTGCTGGATGGCATCGAGCAGCGCGGCGGCGCCCTGCGCGCGATCGAGCGCGGCGAGATCCAGCGCGAGATCCAGGAGTCGGCCTACCGCTACCAGAAGCAGGTCGAGGCCGGCGAGCGGGTGATCGTGGGCGTGAACCGCTTCGAGGACGCCGGCGCGGCGCCCCCCTTCGAGACAATGCGCATCGATCCGGCACTCGAGCGGGAACAAGTGCTTCGGCTACGGGCCTTGCGTGAGCGGCGCGACCAGGAGGACTGCCGGGCAGCACTCGCCGCGCTCGCCGATCGGGCCCGCAACGGGGATAACCTGATGCCCGCGATCATCGCCGCGGTATCGGTCGACGCCACGGTCGGCGAGATCGCCGGGGCGCTACGCCAGGTCTTCGGCGAGCACCGCGAGACCTTGGTGCTGTGAATGCCGCAGGGGCGAAGCCTCTCGCCCCCGCGGGTTCGGCTACTTGGCTGCGGCCAGGTCGAGGGACCAGCTCTTGTCGCCCCACGACATCGCGAGCGTCGCGCCTGCGCCAGCGGGAGCCAGCTTGATCGTGAATAGCTCGGCTGGCGGGGTGCTGGTCCCGGCCTTCATCGCCGCGCGCGCCGCCTCCTTGGCGGCGATATTGGAATAGCCCTCGAGATGAGGCCAGAGCTCGTTGGCCATGTTGGCCGGGGCCTTGTCCCAGAGCTTGATCAGTGGCATGCCCTGATCGGCGTTGAGTACCAGCGACCAGTCGCCCTGCGCGGGTGCTTCGACGTAGACCGAATACTTGCCGGCCGGCACCTTCTTGCCGCCGAGCGTGAACGCGCCCTCGGAAGTGAGGGTCGTAACCTGATCGACGCCCGCACGCCAGATACGGTCCTCGGGGAGTTGGGCGATCATGCTGTCCAGGGTGCGGCCCTTGAGCGACGGCCGGCCATACTCGATCGAGAGCTTCTTGCCGCCAACACTCGCGGAAACGCTCTCGCGAGGCGCTGCGTCTTGTGCGAATGCCGCGGTGCTCAGTGCCAGAGCGGCGGCCACGACTGCGAAACGAGTGCGCATGGATCCACTACCTCCTTGGATAACGAACGACCCCCTACGATTCGAGTGCTTTCCTGAGTAGCGCGTTCACGACCTGCGGATTCGCCTTCCCGCCGATCTTTCTCATGACCTGTCCGACGAACCAGCCGAGCGTGCTGGTTTTTCCGCTCTTATAGGTGGCGACCTGTGTCGGGCTGGCCGCCAGGACCTCGGAGACGACGGCTTGGATGGTGGCCTCGTCCGAGACCTGGTTCAGGCCTTCGCGCTTCACGATCAGCCGCGGATCCTCCCCGCTCTCCCAGGCGCGTCCGAAGACGTCCTTCGCAATCGCACGGCTGACGCTGCCCGCCTCGACCAGCCGGATCAGCTCCGCCAGCTGGACCGGCCTCAACGCGAGCTCCGTGACTGCGCCGCGAGCGTCGTCCTTCAGCTTCCGCAGGACCTCGGTCATCACCCAGTTCGAGGCGGCCTTGGGGTTGCCGCTGGCCCTCGCCACCGCCTCGAAGTAGTCGGCCACGCCTCGCGCAGCCGTGAGCACCGCGGCGTCGTAGTGGGGGAGACCGTACTCCGCCACGAACCGCGAGCGCTTCTGGGCAGGCAGCTCCGGCAGCGACGCGCGCACCTCGTCGACCCAGGCGCTGCCCACGATCAGCGGTGGCAGGTCCGGCTCGGGGAAGTAGCGGTAGTCGTGGGCTTCTTCCTTCGAGCGCATCGAGAGCGTCTCGCCGCGGTCGGCATTCCAGAGGCGCGTTTCCTGCACCACGCGCGCGCCCGACTCGAGCATGGCCGTTTGGCGCACGATCTCGTGGGCGATGGCGCGTTCCACGTTGCGGAACGAATTCAGGTTCTTGATCTCGGCCCGCGTGCCCAGCGCCTGCGTGCCGCGCGGGCGGATCGAGACGTTCGCGTCGCAGCGCAGCGAGCCCTCCTCCATGTTGCCGTCGGAGACGCCGGCGTAGACCAGGATCGAGCGCAGGGCCGCGAGGTAGTCGTGAGCCTCGGCAGGGCTGCGCAGGTCTGGATGCGAGACGACCTCGATCAGCGGCACGCCGCTGCGGTTGAAGTCCACGCCGCTCTTCGCGTCGGACCACGCGAAGCCTTCGTGAAGCAGCTTGCCCGCGTCCTCCTCCATGTGGATGCGCTCGATGCGGATTTCGCGAAGCGCGTCACCCGCGGCGATCTCGACGACGCCCCCGGTCGCGAGCGGCCGCTGGTACTGCGAGATCTGATAGCCCTTCGGCAAGTCGGGGTAGAAGTAGTTCTTGCGCTCGAAGATCGACGTCTCGTGCACCGCGCAGCGGGTCGCCAGCGCGGCGCGCAGTGCCAGGGTCACAGCGTGGCGGTTCAGGACCGGCAGCGCGCCCGGCAGGCCCAGGCACACCGGGCAGACGTGGGCGTTGGGCTCGTGGCCGAAGCGGTTGAGACAACCGCAGAACAGCTTGGTCTTCGTCAGGAGCTGGCAGTGGACCTCGAGCCCGATCACCGACTCGTACTTCGCGAGGATCTGCTCGCGGGCGGCGCTCGCCATGGGGACGCGATTCTAGCACCGCGAGGGCGCCGCTTGACCGCGCCAGGCGCGCCACGTAACGTCGCACGGTGCGAGCCTTGGCCCTCACGTTCATGGCGCTGAACCTGGCGACGGGAGTGACACGCGCACAGCCGGCGCCAGCACCGCTGGTGCTCGCCTCGGGATCGAGCCTGTTCGCGCGTGGCCTGTTCCTGGGCGACTACCAGGGGCGCGACGCCGCAGGCAACGACTTCCTGGCCTTCTTCTCGCAAGCCCACGGCGACGATTCCGCGAGCATCTTCTTCCGGCGAGTCCGCCCGTGACGCTTCCCGCCCTGCTGCTGCTCGGCGCCGTGAGCGGCGCCGTCTTCGATGACGCGAACGCGAACGGCCGCCGCGACTCGAACGAGCGCGGGCTCGCGAAGGTCGTCGTCACGGATGGCGAGGCGGTCGTCGCGACCGATGCCGAAGGCCGCTATCGGCTCGACGAAGGGGGCGGCCACCTGATCTTCGTCGTGCTGCCTGGCGATCGCCGGCCCGTGGGCGCTTGGTACGCACCGCGCCGCGAGCGCATCGACTTCGCGCTCGCGCCGAGCCCTCTCGGCGAGAGTTGGAGCTTCGCCCATCTGTCGGACACGCACGTTCAGCCGGAGAACGTGGAACGCACACGTCGCGCGCTGGCTTTGGCCGGCGCGCGCAGGGTGGATTTCGCGCTGGTGAGCGGCGACCTCGTCAAGGACTGCCTCCGCGTCGCCGAAGAGCGGGCCCGGTCGCTGTTCACGCTGTACACCGCGGAGATGGCCAAGGCGCCCTTTCCGGTGCACAGCGTGATCGGCAACCACGACGTATTCGGCATCGAGCGCGACACGAGCGCCGTCCTCCAGACGAATCCGTCCTACGGCAAGGCGCTCTTCGAGGAATTCCTCGGTCCGAGGTTCAGCGCCTTCAGCCGGGGCCGCATCCACTTCATCGTGCTCGACACCATCGGTGTCGAAGACACGCGCTACTACGGCTTGCTCGACGCCGCACAGCTCCAGTGGATCGCGCGCGAGATCGCGCTCGTTCCGCTCGACACTCCCATCGTGACGATCGGCCACATCCCGCTGCGCAACGGGGGAGTTTCGGTGCTGAACGAGTTCACGGGGGAGCGCTTCTCGGTAGCTGGCCTCGATGGCTTTCGCCACGTCGTGCGCAACGCCCCAGCCCTGGAGCAACTTCTCGCGGGCCGGCCGTGGACGCTCGCTCTTCAAGGTCACTTCCACGTCGCCGAACGCCTGCGCAACTGGGACCAGGGGGCGAAGCGCTATCACACAACTCCGGCGGTCGATCATTCGACGGCAACGGAGCCGCGCTCGGGCCTGTTCGTGTACGGTGTCCAGGGCGCCCAGATCGACGACGGCGAGCTGCTGTGGCTGGATGGCAGCCTAGAATAGTGCATGCTGCAAAAGGCCGACTTCGCCCGGCTCTTCGAGTACACGAGCTGGGCCAACCACCGCGTTTTGCGCGCGGTTGCGCTGCTCTCGGTCGAGGAGTTCAGGCGCGATCTGGGCTCCAGCCATGGTGGCGTGCGCGGGACGCTCGTGCATACGCTGGGCGCCGAGTGGATCTGGCTTGAGCGCTGGAAGGGCCTCTCGCCCACGCGCGCGTTCGACCAGGCCGAATTCAAGGACGTCATCGCCATCCGCGACCGCTGGGTGACCATCGAGGAACACCGTGCCTCCTGGCTGCGGGGCCTCAAGAAGGACGATCCGTCTCGCAAGATCCGTTACAAGAGCCTTCAGGGTCAGGCTTTCGAGAACCCGCTCTGGGAGCTCGTCCAGCACGTCGCGAACCACTCGACCTACCACCGCGGGCAGCTCATCACGCTGCTGCGCCAGCTCGGCGCCAGGCCGGTCGTCACCGACATGGTCGCCTGGGACCGTGAGCGCGAGGCCAAGAAGTCGCGTTAGGACAGCCGAGCGGCGTGTCATGCTCAGATCGGGGCCCCGCTGCGCTCATGGCCCCGAAGCCGCGGGCCTCACAAGGCAGCGGAGCGCCCGATCTATTCGGGCGCGGAGCGGCTGGGGGAGAGCGCGAAGCGCGCCGCGGGGCGCATGGCTCCGTACCCCCCGAGTCTCCTACGGACGCTTGTAGACCAATCCGCCCTTCATGACGAAGCTCACCCGCTCGGTGGCATGGATGTCGGTCAGCGGGTTGCCGGGCACCGCCACCACGTCCGAGGCCTTGCCGGCTTCCAGGGTGCCGAGTTCCTTATCCAGGCCAAGCAGTACCGAGTCCACCTGTGTGCCAGCCCGGAGCGCCGCCGCCGGAGCCATGCCGTGCGCGACCAGCAGGCCGAACTCCTGGCCGTTCCGCCCATGCGGGCTCACCGCAGAGTCGGTGCCGAGGGCGATCTTGACGCCCATCTGGATCGCCTTCCAAAGCGCGGCCTCGTGGGCCTCGGCGGCGGCCCTGGCCTTGGCCGCGATCTCCGGCGGATAGTTACGCGGGCGGCGGCCCGCGAACTCGACCGCCATCACGGTCGGCACCAGGTGCGTGCCCCTGGCTTTCATCAAGCTGAGCGCTTCGTCGTCGAGGAACGAGCCGTGCTCGATCGAGTCGATGCCGGCGCGGACCGCCATCTTGGCGCCCTCGGCGCCGTGGGCGTGGGCCGCGGTCTTCTTGCCGAGGCGATGCGCCTCGTCTACGAGTGTGTCCATCTCGGCCTGCGCGAGCTGCGGCGTGTCGACCGTGTCGGCGAGCGAGAGCACGCCGCCCGTGGCGCAGACCTTGATCAGGTTGGCCCCGTACTTGAGCTGGATGCGCACCGCGTCGCGGAACTGATCGGCGCCGCTCGCGATGCCCTGGGCGATGCCGCTCTTGCTGCCGAAGAAATTGTAGGGAAAGCCGGTGTTGTCGCAGTGGCCGCCGCGCGCGCCCAGCGAGTAGCCCGCGACCAGCATCCGCGGGCCGGGGACGACGCCGGCATTGATGGCGTTGCGCAGGCCGATGTCCACGTAGTCGCTGGCGCCGACGTTGCGGACGGTCGTGAAGCCGGCCAGCAGCGTCTTGCGCGCGTAGTCGGTCGAGCGTATCGCCTGTTCGGCGACGCTCTGGCGCATGCCGCTCAGCGTGTCCTCGTACCAGTTGTCGCCGGACTCGCCGGTGAGGTGCACATGCGCGTCGATGAAGCCCGGGAGCAGTGTCGAGTCGCCGAGGTCGATGACGGTCGCACCGGCGGGGACCGCCAGGCCCGAGCCGGCCGCCTGGATCTTTCCGGCCTGGATCACGACGACGCCGTTGGCTCTCAGTGCGTCGGCCGTGCCATCGAAGATCCGCGCGGCCTTCAGGACGGTGATCTCCGGCTTCGCCTGGGCCGAGCCGAGCGCGGGTACGCCGAGCAACAGCACAGCGAGAAGCGACTTCTGCGTGAAACCTCCGGGAAACGCGGCGAAGAAGGTAACATGAGCGGCCGAAGTTCACTCCCATGAAGCTCATCGACCTGCGCTCCGACACCGTGACGAAGCCGACACCCGCCATGCGCAAGGCGATGAGCGAAGCCGAGGTCGGCGACGACCTCTATGGCGAGGACCCGACCGTCAATCGCCTTCAGGAGCAGGCGGCGCGGCTCTTGGGTTTCGAGGCCGCGCTCTTCGTCCCCACGGGCACGATGGGCAACGAGATCGCGATCGCGCTGCTCACGACACCCGGCCAGCTGGTGCTCAGCGACGAGCGAAGCCACGTGATCGAGTACGAACTTGCGGGCATGGCTGCGCACTCGGGCGTGATGCCGCGCGTGGTTCGCAGCCAGGACGGGAAGCTGACGCCGGAGCTGCTGCGCTCCGCGCACCAGCCGCCGGCTTTCAACCGCCCGGCGATCGGGATGGTCGTGCTGGAAAATACCCACAACCTCGCCGGCGGCAGCGTCTCGAGCGTCGCCGAGATGCAGGCGGCGATCGCCGTGGCCCACGAGCTCGGCTGGCGCGTTCACGTGGATGGCGCCCGTCTGTGGAACGCGGCGGTGGCTCTGGCCGTCGAGCCGATGGCCCTGGTGCACGGTTCGGACACGCTGATGGTGGCGCTGTCCAAGGGCCTGTGTTGCCCGGTCGGCTCGCTGCTGTTCGGCTCCGCCCAGTTGATGACGCGCGCGCGCCGGCTCCGGCAGCTCTTCGGCGGCGGCATGCGGCAGAGTGGCATCCTCGCGGCCGCGGGTCTCGTGGCCCTGGACACGATGCTGCCGCGCCTCGCCGAGGATCACGCCCACGCGCGGCTCTTGACCGAGGCCATGGCGGGCCACACAGGCGTCCGCGTCGCGCCGGCGCAGACCAACATCGCGGTGGCCACGCTCGAGGCGGGCAACGCGCCCGAGATCGCCGCGGCGCTCGAGGCGCGCGGCCTCCTCGCGAGCGCGATGGACCGCGCCACCCTGCGCCTGGTCACGCATCACGACGTGTCGCGCGCCGAGTGTGAGCGTGCGGCCCGGATCCTAGCGGAGGTCCTGGCATGAGACTGGCGATGGCCTTTGGTCTCGCTGCGCTTCTTGCTGCGGGGGCTGCGGCTGCGGAGCCGGTGGTCGAACGCGATGTCGCGGTGCCGATGCGCGACGGCGTCGTGCTGCGCGCCGACGTGCTTCGGCCTGCGGCCGCCGGTCCGTTTGCGGTGCTCGTCTACCGCACGCCGTACAACAAGCAGTGGTCGCTCGAGAACTACACGACCTTCGCGCACGCTGTCGAACGCGGCTACGCCGTGGTCGTCCAGGACGTGCGTGGCCGCTACGCCTCGGACGGCGAGTATGTCGCCTACCGGCACGAGGGCCAGGACGGCTTCGACACCATCGAGTGGGCGGCGCGGCAGCCGTGGTCGAACGGTGACGTCGGGAGCTTCGGCCTTTCGTATCCAGGCGCTGTGCAGTGGCTGGCCGCGATGGAGGCGCCACCCCACCTCAAGGCGATGGCGCCGGCCATGACCTTCGCCACGCCACGCAACTTCTTTCTCTCTGGCGGCGTGTTCGACCTTTCCTGGATTGGTTGGATCTGGAACAACATCGCGCCGGACACGCGCCTCCGCAAGAACCTGCCCGGGCCGCGCAGCGTCGAGCAGGCCGAGGCCGAGTGGCTGAAGCGCCGCGACGATTTTCGCGGCCGGCTGCCGCTGAACGCGCTCCACGAGCTGCGCGCCACGGCGCCGTACTACTTCGAGTGGATGGAACATCCTGCGGCCGACCCGTGGTGGGACTGGGCCGAGCTGCGCGGCAGGTACGGCCGCGTCAAGGCTGCCGTGCTGAACCTGTCCGGCTGGCACGACGAGGCCTACGGGCCTGATGGCGCCATCACCAACTTCCGCGGCCTGCTCGAGTCGCGCAAGGGCGAGGCCGATCCGCGAACCCGGCTGGTGATGGGGCCGTGGGTGCACGGCGTGGGCGCGACGCGAGCCGAGACGGCGGGCGATCGCGTTTTCGGTCCGGCGGCGGCGATTGACTACGACGAGACCGTGCTGCGCTTCATGGACCGCTACCTGCGCGGGATCGACAACGGCCTCGATCAGGAGAAGCGGGCCCGCGTGTTCGTGATGGGCGAGAACGCCTGGCACGAGGGCGATGGCTGGCCCGTCGCGCCGACACGGCGTCTCACGCTGTTCCTCTCGCGAGAGGCCGCTGGCCTTGGTCAGCTCGTCACCGATGCCGCCACGATCCGCGGTGAGGGCACGTCGTTCGTCTCGGACCCGGCGCAGCCGCTGACCGACCCGTTCGCGAACAGCGTGGGCGCCCACGACTACCGCGAGCTTCCCAAGCGCGCCGACACCGTGAGCTTCGAGAGCGAGCCCTTCGAAGCCGACGTCACGGTGATCGGCGCGATGCAGGCCGAGATCCGCGTCTCGGCCGATGCGCCCGACATCGACTTGTGGGTCAAGCTCTACGACGTCGCGCCCGACGGCACGGCCTTCAATCTGATGAGCCCGGGCCTCGATGTGCAGCGCGCCAGCCAACGTGACGGCAGCCTCACGCCGCGGCTCTTGAAGAAGGGCGAGGTGGTCGCGCTCGAGTTCCGCAATCTGTATACGGGCAACCGCTTCCTGAAGGGCCACAGGCTCCGCATCGTCCTGACGCCGGCATTCAGCCCGCACTTTTCGCGGAACCTGCAGACGGGGGAGCGCGAGACCAGCTCAGCCCGCATGCGCAAGGCGCGGATCACGATTCACCACGACTCGCGCCATCCCTCACGCCTCGTCCTGCCGGTGCTTCCGTAACCGCATGCCTGGTCTTCCGCTGCTGCTCGCCGTGTCTCTCGCAGCGCCGATCGCGTCGGCTCAGGACGACCCCGAGGCCCAACTTGCGAGCAGGCTCTCCGCCCAACGCATCGGCGAGTTTCACGCACGCCTGACGCGCGAACCACACATGGCGGGCACGCCGCAAGGCCGGGCGGTGGCCGCGGAGATCGAGCGGACACTCGCCGCGATGGGCCTCGCGACGGAAGTGCGCAGCTACGATGTGTACCTGTCGTATCCGAAGCAGATCAGGGTGCGCCTGACGAGCCCGGTGAAGCGCGAGCTTCCGGTCGGCGAGCCGGCGGACCCGCGCGATCCGGATACGGCAAACCCCCGGCTGACGCCGGGCTTCGTGGCCTATTCCGCCTCCGGCCACGTGAGCGCTCCGGTCGTCTACGTCGACTACGGCCTGCCCGCCGACTACGAGGCGCTGGCGGCCAGGGGCATCGCGGTGCGCGGCGCCATCGCTCTCGCGCGCTACGGCAAGCTGCACCGGGCTGTGAAGGTGCACACGGCTGAGACACGGGGCGCGTTGGGCATCCTGATCTACAGCGATCCCGCGGACGACGGCGCTGCGCAGGGCGAGGTATGGCCGAAGGGCGCGTGGCGCGCGCCCACGTTCTTGCAGCGCGGCAACGCAAAGTACAGCTGGTTCTGGCACGGCGATCCGCTGACGCCCGGTGCCGCAGCGACCCCCGAGGCGCCCCGACTCGATCCGAAGACGGTGCCGACGCTGCCCAGGATTCCCGCGGCCGTGCTGTCTGCGTCCGCGGGGCAGGAGATCCGGTCGCGTCTTCACGGCGCTGGCCCCGGCCCGGCGGTCGTCGAGATGGACGTGGCGATGACGAACGGCCTGCGGCCCATTTACGACGTGATCGCTAGGATCGACGGCAAGCAGGAGCCCGATCGCGAAGTGATCCTCGGCACGCACCACGATGCCTGGACTTTCGGGGGCGTCGATCCGGGCAGCGCGGCAGCCTCGGTGCTCGAGTTGGCGCGAGCGCTGTCGGAGATGCGTAAAGGCGGCTGGCAACCACGCCGCTCGATCGTCTTCGCATTCTGGGATGCCGAGGAATACGGCTTGATCGGCTCCACTGAATACGCGGAAGAGCGAGGTGCCGAACTGCGTGAGCGCGCCGTCACCTACGTCAACACCGACTACTACCTCGCCGGCCGGCTCGAGGCGGGCGGGACGGCGTCGCTGCGCGACCTGATGGACGGAGTCGCCGGCGAGAAGGTCGATCTGGCGCCCCTGGGCAGCGGCGCCGACTTCGTCCCGTTTCAGGATCACCTCGGCCTGCCGGCGCTGTCCATCGAGTACGGGATCCCGGGCAGCTACGGCTCCTACCACTCGGCCTACGACACGCGACAGTGGATGCAGACGTTCGGCGACCCGGGCTGGGGCTACGGCGTCAAGCTCGCTAACACGCTGGGGCGCGCGGTCCTGCGCCTCGCCTCCGCTCCAGTGCTGCCGTTTCACTTCACACGCACGGCCGAGGCCCTTGCCGGTTACCTCGACAAGCTGGACGCCCTGAACCGCAGCACGCGCCCGCCGAGACTCGCGGCTCTCGACCTCCAATCTACCCGCGCCAGGGTCGCAGCGCTGGCCGAGGCCGCCGCTGCCTTCGAGGCGGCGTCCTCGCGAGCGGCGAGCCTGCCGCCTGCCGTGCAACGCGAGATCAACGACCGCTTGCTGCGCGCCGAGACCGGCTTCGCCCAGCCCGGGGGCGAGGCGTGGTACCGGCACGTGGTCTACGGCTGGGACATCTACGCGCTCTACAGCGGCGACACGCTTCCGACGCTACGCGCTGCGATCGCCAAGGGCGACGCCGTCGGGCTTGCTCGCGAACGCGACCGGCTCGAGCAGGCGCTCGCCTCGGCCGCGAGCGAACTCCGCGCCGCGAGAGCGCTCGTCTCCGCGCAAACGAGCCAGCGCTGGTGCGACGCACTGCCGCGGCCGGCCTACGCGTCGCTCGAGCGCGTGCCGGTGCCGGACCCGTGGTTCGAGGTCTACCGAGTGTCTCCCGGCGTCTTTGCGATCTACGAACCCTACCAGTTCCAGGAGGTCATCTCGTATCTGATCGTCGGCTCCGAGCGGGCCATCCTGTTCGACACCGGCATGGGCATCGGCCGAATCCACGCGGTCGTCAACGAACTAACGCGCCTTCCGCTGCGCGTCGTCAACTCCCACACGCACTTCGACCACGTGGGGGGAAACGCGGACTTCGACACGGTTCTTGGCATGGACACGTCCTTCACCCGCCACAGCGCGGAAGGCCTGCCCCACGAGGCCGTGCAAGGGGAGGTCGCGCCGGAGGCCTTGTGTCGCGCACTCCCGGAGGGCGTCGGAGCGGAGACGTATCGGATCCGCCCCTTCAAGATCAGCGGCCTGCTGAAGGACGGCGACCAGCTCGATCTGGGCGACCGCACTCTCGAAGTGCTGAGCGTGCCGGGCCACACGCCCGATGCCATCGCGCTCGTGGACCGAGCCGCGGGCCTGCTGTGGACCGGCGACACCTTCTACGAGGGTCCGATCTGGCTCTTCGTGCCGGAGACCGACTTCGGAGCCTACGCCGCGTCCGTAGAGCGCCTTGCCCAGCTCGTTCCGCACTTGCGGCTCCTGCTGCCGGCGCACAACACACCGGTGACCGAGCCGCGTCGCCTCGAGCAACTGCGAGCGGCCGTCGCCGCGATCCGGGCTGGGGCCGCGAAGTCGCACCCCGAGCCCGAGGATCGCGTCGAGTACGAATTCGAGGGCTTCTCGCTACTGCTCGGCGCGGCGCGGCGCTAACGGCGGCGCCGGGCGCGATGCTATCGTCGGCCGCGTGAAGCGGGACCTCGGCGCGCTCAGCGCTCGCGAGCACGACGTGCTCGTGATCGGTGGCGGCATTCACGGCGCCTTCGCGGCCTGGGACGCGGCGCAGCGCGGGCTTCTGACCGCCCTGGTCGAGGCCGAGGACTTCGGCGCGGGCACCTCGTGGAACAGCCTGAAGACGATTCACGGCGGGCTGCGCTACCTACAGTCCCTGGACCTGCTGCGCATGCGCGAGTCGATCCGCGAGCGGCGGACGCTGCTCGCGATCGCACCCGACTTGGTGCGCCCGCTGCGCTTCGTCGTTCCGAGCTACGGCCACGGGATGAAGAGTCGCGGAATCCTGGCGCTCGCCCTTCGCGTCAACGACGTCGTGAGCGCTGATCGCAACGCGGGTTTGCCTCCGGCCCAGCGGATCGGCCCCGGCCGGAGCCTCTCGCGGGAAGAGTTGCTGCGCCTCGTGCCAGGAGCTCCGCCAGCGGGGCTCAGCGGCGGGGCCGTCTGGAACGATGCCCAGGTCGAGAGCACCGAGCGGCTGCTGCTCGGCGTGCTGCACGCGGCCGCAGAGGAGGGCACAGCACTCGCGAACCACGCGCGCGTCCTGGGAGTGCTTCGCCGCGATGGCCGCGTCGCCGGCGTTCAGCTGCTCGACGGCCTGGGCGGCGGGAGCTTCGAGATCCGGGCGCGGTTGGTTCTGAACGCCGCCGGTCCGGGTATGGATGACGTGCTCGCCACGGCGGGCGTGCGCCGCGCGCCGGTTTCGCTGCTTCGCGCCCTGAACCTGGTCCTGAACCGGCCGCTCGCAAGGGAACACGCGATCGGCGCGCTGAGCGCCGGGCGCTATCTGTTCCTCGTCCCGTGGCGCGATCGCGCCATGATCGGTACGGACTACCTGCCCGCGGGCGCTCCAGCGGACCCAGGAGAAGCATGCCGCTTTCTCGAAGCAGCCGCGCGCGCCTTTCCCTGGGCGAAGCTGAGTGCGGCGGACGTCGCGCTCGTGCACCGAGGCCGCGTGCCTGGGCTCGATGCGAAACGCCTGGCGGTGCGCCACGTGCTGCTGGATCACGCGGCCGAAGGCGCGCCTGGGCTGGTCTCCGTCCAGGGTGTGAAGTACACGACTGCACGCGCCGTCGCCGAGGAGGCGGTCGATCTGCTGTGTCACAAGCTCGGACTCACTCGCCCTTCGCGCACCGCCGCGACGCGGCTCCGCCACGCGCGTGCGCTCGAGGGCGATCTCATCGAGAAGTCGCGACTGGCAGCGCGTGAGGAAATGGCGATGACGCTCGCCGATGCCGTGCTTCGGCGTCTCGACCTCGGGACCGCGAGCCCGGCGGCGACAGCCGAGGTCGACACCGTCGCTCTCACGCTGGCCACCGAACTGGGCTGGGACCGAGCGCGCGTCGAAGCGGAAAGGCAGGCCCTGGCGGATGCCGTGGCGCGCAGCGCGCTATGAGCGCCCGGGAAAACTTGCTATCGTGACCACTGCATGAGCCCTCGCGAGAAGGCCCGCTCCGAGCCGCTTCGCGGGGCACAGGACCGGAGCATCCGCGCGCTCATGTCGCTCGTCGACGACCTGACGGTCGAGGTCGACGAAGCAGGCCTGCTCACCTCGACGCTCGAACACGTGGTGCGGACGCTGGGCGTGACTGGGGGGCTCACGCTGCTGGCGGACGCGGAGCGCGTGTTGCGGGCCGCGGCGCAGTCTCGCGCGCCCAGCCACGACATGGCAGCGACCATGGAGCTGGCGCGCGCTGCTCTCGATCGGGAACGCCCGCTCGTGAAAGAAAGCGCAGGCGGGGGCTGGCTCGCCGCTGCTCCGCTCACGACCAAGCGGCGCCAGCTCGGCGTGCTCACCATTCACGACGCGACCGAGGACAGCATGGCTCCGGACCTGGAGTTGCTCGAGGCCCTGGGCAAGCAGATCGGCACGGGCCTCGACAATGCGCGGCTGTATGCGGAGCTGCGCGCGAGCAGCACGCGGCTCGCCTTCCTGAACCGCATCTCTTCCGCGCTCACGGCGAGCATGGACCTGAAGACCGTGGTGCCGGCCTTCGCGAAGGAGATCGCGGAGCTTCAGGACTTCGACCGGCTGGCCTGCGGCTTCGTCAACGAGTCGGGGGACTACATCGAGATCACGGGCTATCCTGACGAGGCGACCTGGGGCCTGGGCAGCGTGCTGCCCGTGGTCGGCAGCGGACCCGGCTCGGTGGTCCTCAACAACCGCGCCATCCTGCAGCGCGACCTGCTCCACGATCATCGCTTCATCGAGGACATGCGCCTGCTCGAGGAAGGGATCCGCTCCTACGCGATCCTGCCGCTGAACGCGCGTGGCCGCGGCATCGGCGTGCTGGCGCTCGGTTCTACTCGCTCGGAGGCCTACGATGAGGCGACGCTCGCGCACGTCCAGCCGCTCGCCGACTCGGTCGCCTTGGCTTTCGAGAACGTGCGGCTGTTCCAGAAGACCCGCGAACTCTCGATCAGCGACGAGGTGACGCCGCTCTACAACTTCCGCTTCTTCCACCAGATCCTCGACCGCGAACTGAAGCTCGTGGACCGCTACAAATCGGTGCTGTCGCTGATCTTCGCGGACCTCGACCGCTTCAAGCCGATCAACGACCAGTTCGGCCATTTGCGCGGCAGCCGCGTGCTGCGCGAGGTGGGGTTCTTGCTCCGGGCGGCTGTGCGTGAGACCGACTATCCCGCCCGCTACGGCGGCGACGAGTTCGTCGTGATCCTGCCCCAGACCGACGCCGAAGCCGCGAATGCCCTGGCCGAGAAGCTGCGCACGATGGTCGAGGAACATACCTTCTTGCAAGAGGAGGGCATCAACGCTCGCATCGGCATGTCGAGCGGGGTTGCGACCTACCCGAGCGAGGCGCGCTCGAAGGAGTCACTGATCCGGCTCGCCGACGAGCGCATGTACAAGAGCAAGGAAGACAGGCGCTAGCGCTTTTCCGCCGTGGCGATCAGCATGTAGCCCGAGGCCCACGGAATCAGCGCATCGAGCGCGGCGACCGAGGCCATGAACGGGTAGACCAGCGAGTAGGCGCGAAACAGCCGGGCGTGTTTTTGCACGTCGCCAGCGGTCACGACCATGCCCTTGGCCGAGCCCTTCTTGCCCAGGCGCTCGACAGCCCAGTTGATGGCGGTGTCCACGAGTTCGGAGAAGAAGCGCGAATAGGTGCGATGGCTCCGCACCGCGAAGCTCGGCCCCAGCAGCGCGCCCAGCCCTTCGATCGTATAGCCGGGCCGCAGGTGGCCATGCTTCTCGTCAGTCTGTCCGATCGCGTGCCTCAGACGCCGCAACAGCGTGTGCTTGAGGTGCGGGGTGTTGACGATCAGCCGGCCGCCCGGCTTCAGAATCCGGCCCAGTTCGCGCGCGAATGCTGCCTCGTCAGCGACGTGTTCCAGCATGTCCACGACGACCACGCGATCGAACTCGGCGTCCACGAATGGCAACGTCCGGCCGTCGAGCTTGTGGACGTCGCTGCCGACCAGGCCCCGGATCGAGGCCACGGCCTCGTCTGTGAGATCGGCCGACGCCCAGCTCCCGCCGCGCTGCCGGAGCAGCAGGCTGATGACGCCGTTGTCGGAGCCGAGGTCGAGGCAACGCAGGCCCTGGCTCGGCCCCAGGCTCAGCACGAGCTCGCGCAGCTTGCGCTGCTTCAGCACCGACTTGCCGAACAGGCCGACGGCCCAGGGGGCCTCAGCCACGGCGTTCGGCCCTCAGAATCACGGGCGAACCGAAGGCGCCCCGCAGGC
>JAQBHI010000071.1:0-29418 GCA_032127875.1 Acidobacteriota bacterium | reverse complement strand
CGGCTCGAATTCGTCCCTCCGCCGGCTTTGGAGCGTGAAGACGTACTGGGGGATCCAGGCAGGGTTCGATGCCTGCCGCTCGAGCGTGAAGGTGGCTCTGCGCCGCCGGACGACCCGATGGCTGGCGTGGCCGTCGGTCTGTGGCTGCCTCGAATCGAGACGGAGCGGCTCGCGGAAGCTCTCGCCGAAGCCCACGTCCACCAGCCACCGCTGCTCGAGCTGAACGAGAAGCGTCATATGGTCGAATTCGGGTCCCGGCCGGCCGTCGCTTCCCACCACGCGGGCGGACAGCACGTGCACCTCGAAGCCCAGCTCGGCCAGCAGCCAGGCGAACAGAGAGTTCAGCTCGTAGCAGAACCCACCGCGACGTCGCTCGACGAGCTTGGCGAACAGGGCAATCGTTTCCAGCGAGAGCAGCCGGTTTGTATGGATGTCGAGGTTCTCGAAGGGGACGTGGAGCAAATGCTGGCGCTGCAGGCGGCGCAGCGACTCGAGGTCGGCCACGACCGCGCCCTCGCAGCGGATCCGCTCGAGGTAGCGACTGCGATCCAAGACCGGCAGCAATCCGGGCTGCAACGGGCGAACCATTTATGGTCTCCGGAACTCCAGGAAAACGTCGGTCGTCGTCGAGCCGTCTGTTTCTGGGTAGGGAAGCGTGGAGCTCGAGATCTCGTCGAGGCCGGCTGCCGTCAGCAGATACCTCACCCAGCCCGTCTCGAAGTAGTTGTAGAAGAGGGGTTGCTGGAGAAGCTGCTCGCGGACCAGCTCGCCTGTGTGCCCTCCATGAAGCTCACGTGGAGGATCGCGCCCGGCCTCATCCGCTCCGGCAACCCCGGCAGGAAGGCCGTCGCTTCGTCATTGGAGAGATGCACGATGCAGAAAGAGGCCAAAACGGCGTCGAACGTACCGGTTTTCGGCAGGTCTCTCAGGTCCGCCAGCTCGAAGATGCCTTCCGGGCATTCGCGACGTGCGATCGCGAGCATGACGCCAGCTTCGGCCATCCGGCGCGTGAGCAAACCGAGTTGACCGGGCGCATTCTGCTTCAATCGCTGAACGAGCACTTCCTGCTCCGCGAGGACGTGGATGCCAGGGCTTCCAGCGCCTGGCGCGCAGCGGTTGCGTCCTCGACACTCACCCCGGCTCGACCCAAAGCCTCTCCATGTCGGCGAGAGCGCCGGGTCGATTCTCCAGGGAGATCGTCGAATCTCTCATGACGTGCCCCCAAGTGGCGACTGGTGTGCTGGACGGTTATCCGGACCGGTTCGCATCGGACGTCAGTCTTGGCCGAGCTGGCAATGAAGCATTGCTCATGCGACTAGTGATGAATAGAGGCCATCTCCTCTGGCGAGGGCTGCAGATCACCGCTGACATTTTCCTATTCTCATCGAACCATGAATGGAGACGCCGACGTTGCTGCTCAGTCGCCGGACTGCCGTGACGCGCCGTCGTGCTACAGGCCATCATCGCGCAGGTAGGCTACGCGCTTGCGCGAAAAGCGGCGGGCGCCGGCCCTCGGGACCGACCGTCAGATTGCTCGCCTTTGCGCTCGGGGGACGCGGCTTCGGTATCAGCGGGCCCCGGCCACGACCTCGCAGCGGATCGCGTTCTTGCCCGAACGCTTGACGTCGTACATCACGTCGTCCGCCTGGCGCACGATCGCATCGAGTGCGGCGGGCGCCTCCTGGAACGCGACCGCGCCGATGCTGATCGTGACCCCTGCGCTGCGCTCGGCCAGCGCGCGGTCGAGCCGGGCCTTGAGCCTCTCGAGGGCGGCCAGCGCCGTTTCGGGACCCGTCTCGGGCAGCAGGATCGCGAACTCGTCGCCACCCAGGCGGCCGGCGATGTCGCTCGTACGGATCGCCTGGCGCAAACTCTCGCCCAGCGCCTGCAGCAGCGCGTCTCCCGCCGTGTGGCCGTCTCGGTCGTTGACCTGCTTGAAGTCGTCGACGTCGATGTAAGCGAGCGACAGGGGGTGGCCATAGCGCTGGCAGCGCGCCAGCTCGGCGGCGGCTAGCTCGTAGAAGCCCCGCGGGTTCGCGACGCCTGTCAAGCTGTCGTGGCGGCTGAGGCGGCGCTCCTGCTCGAGCCGGGCGCGGTGGGTCGTGAGCAGCAGGGAAACGACGACGAAGGTGCCCAGCATCACCGCGCTGTTGACGTAGGCGACCGCTGGGGAGGAGAAGCTCATGCCCGCCAGGCGGTTCGAGAGCAGCCAGGTCGCGCCGCAGAGCACTGCGGTGCCCAGGCCTGCGGCGCGCCCGAGCCGGAGCGAGCCGAGCGCCAGGGGCACGAAGTAGAGGGGGAAGGCGCGGATCTCCGTGCCCGAAAGGTAGTCGATGTAGCCAACCGACAGGACCAGCAGCGCGACGCTGGCGAGCGTCAAGGGGACGGATGGCGCGCGGCGGGCAACCGGGATCCGCGGGCGGGCGCGCCTTTCGGGCGCGTCCGCGGGCCGCTTCAGGCTGGCGTCCATCGCTGCCGGGGCGCGGGCCGGAGTCACGCCCGGGTCTTTCGCGAACGGCGTGTCATTTGGCCGCCCCCAGGGCGCGGTCGAGATTGAAGGCGGCGCTGATCAAGCCGAGGTGGGTGAAGGCCTGCGGGAAGTTGCCGAGCGCCTCGCGGCGGGCACCGATCTCCTCAGCGCAAAGGCCGAGGTGGTTCGCGTAGCCCAGCATCCGCTCGAAGACGAGACGAGCCTGATCCAGGCTGCCCGCGCGCGTCAGCGCCTCCACCCGAAGAACGTGCACATGCTGAAGGTCCCCTCCTCGCCGCGCAGCCCGTCGGTCGAGCGCTCCATCCACATTGTAGCGGTGCACCAGGCTGGCGGATCGTTGGGCGAGACGAGGAACACTAGCGGCATACTCAGGGTGGCGGCGTCGGGCGTGTCACTGTCATAGGATTGCACGAAGGCCTGCCGCCGCTCCAGCCGCGGGTCATGATCTCCTCGTAGCTCGTGTCGCGGGTCGTCAGCCAGCGCTCGCGGTCGGCGGGGAAGGAGCGCTTGTCCGCCAGGCGCAGGCCACATGAACTCGTAGGCCTCCTGCGTGAAACCGATGCGCATGGGTGGTCGAGGGCCGAGGCGGCGCGAGCCTCGCGCTGGAAGCCCTCGCGCGCATGGACGTCGCTCACGAGTTCGTCGGGTAGCAGCCTCAGGGCCACGTGGCGGCGCAGGCTCAGGTCCTCCGCCTCGTACACCACACCCATCCCGCCGCCCCCGAGCTTCCTCAGGATCCGGTAGTGGGAGAGCGTCTCGCCGATCATGGCAGGC
This sequence comes from Acidobacteriota bacterium, assembly GCA_032127875.1. Taxonomy (GTDB): domain Bacteria; phylum Acidobacteriota; class Vicinamibacteria; order Fen-336; family Fen-336; genus CADEEV01. The sequence goes on along the minus strand of JAQBHI010000071.1, from coordinate 26,153 downwards.
CTCGCTAGGACTGGAACGGCCGATTCGAGCTTGGTCGAGCCCTGTTGTACCACGGCGGCGGGCCGAGGCGGTCAGGGCCGAGCGTGCCCTGCGGCGCTACTGGACCCAATCGCGGAGCCTGTACCACAACCCGGCGAGCGGCAGGAACCAAGGCCGTCCGTCGTAGAGCGGAACGGCGCGGAACGGGAGGTCACGGAGCGGGTTTCGGTCGGGCCGTCCCAGCAGCAGGTCGGCCATCGCGTCGCCAAGCAGGCTCGCGAGCCCGACGCCGTGGGCGCAGTAGCCCATCGCGTAGTGCAGGCCTCCGAGACGGCCTGCGTGCGGCGTCAGGTCCATCGTGAAGCCGACGTTGCCGCTCCAGGCGAACTCGACCGCGACCTGCGCAAGTTCGGGGAACACCTGGATCATCCCACGCCGCAGGATCTCGGCGCTCGTGCGCGTGCTCGACGAATTCGAGAGCGTGAACTGCGCGCGCCCGCCGAACAGTAGCCGATGATCGTCGGAGAGGCGGAAATAGAACAGGAAGTTCTTCGTGTCGAAGACCACCCGCGAGCGCGGTAACAGTGCCGCCGCGCGCGCTTCACCAAGCGGCTCGGTCGCGATGATGTAGGAGCCCACGGGGATGATGCGGCGCCGGAGCCGCGGCGTGGCAGTGTCGGTATAGCCGTTGGTCGCGACCAGGACGTCCTTTGCCGCGAACGTCCCGCGGTTCGTCTCGACGCAGAAGCCGCCCGTCTGCGGCACGATCCGCAGCACCGGTGTCTGCTCGTGAAGCGTGGCTCCGGCTCGTTCGGCCGCGGCCGCCAGGCCACGCACGTACTTGGCCGGCTGCAGCGCTGCGCTGCGCTCGTCGAGCAGCGCGCCGTGGTAGTAGTCGCTGCCGAGCTCCGCGCGCAGCTCCGAGCGAGGGATCAGCCGGACCCGGTGGCCGAACTCGCGCTCGAGCAGCTCCTGCTCCTGTTTGAAGTGCTCGAAGTGCGACCGTTTGCAGGCGGCCTGGAGATGACCGGCACGCCGGAAGCCGCAATCGATCTGCTCGTCGGCCACGAGTCGTTCCACGAAGTCGATGGCGTCGAGGGAGGATTGGTAGAGCGCCCTCGCTCGCTCTCGACCGAAACGCGCTAGCAGCGTGTCGGGGCCGAGCTTCATGCCGGTGAGGACCTGTCCGCCATTGCGAGAGCTGGCGCCCCAGCCGAGGGTTTGCTTCTCGAGCACGACGACCGTGGCCCCGCCGTTCGCCAGCGTGCGTGCCGCTGATAGCCCCGTGTAGCCCGCACCCAGAATCGCGACATCGGCCCGCCCCGGCAACGGCCGAATCTCGCGCGACGGATCCGTCTCCATCACGCCCGCCCACCAGTACGGCGTTTCCGAGAGCCCCATCAAGCGCCGAGCGTCTCACGAATCGCCGTGGCCAGTTCTACGGCATGCGTCTTCTGGATGTTGTGGCCGCCGTCCTCGAAGACCAGGGTTCTGGCGGCGGGCAGCGCTCGTGCCAGCTCCTCGGGAATCTCGTTCTCCACCATGTGATCGTCCTGCGCCCAGGCGATCAGCGTCTGGGGCAGCGGGTTTCGCGCGGCGCTCTGGAGTTGCCTGAAATCGACGGCCCCGATTGCCCTGAAGTGAACCGCGAAGGCCCTGGCGTCCATCTCCTCGGCGCCCGGAAAGCGGCGGCGCTCGTAGCGTTCGCGCGCCATCGGCAGCAGCGCCTGCTTGAGGACGGGGATGCCGAAGGCCTGGCCCAGCATCCGGAAGCGGCGCGCGCTCATGCTGAGGCCTCGATGCGGCCGGAGACCGACGCTGGCCAGGAGCACGAGGCCGCTCGCGCGCGAGGGCTGAGCTGCAGCTAGCATCAGCGCGGTGCCGCCCCCCATCGAATGGCCGAGTACGGCGAAGCGCTCGAGTCCCAGGTGGTCGGCGAGGGCGAGCAGCACGCGGCCGCGGCCGGCCAGGCTGGTGATGGCATCCGCGAGCGGCGCGCTGCCGCCAAAGCCCGGAAGGTCGACGCGCACCAGGCGGACGTGGGCGGAGAGCTGCGGGGCCAGGTAGCGAAAGTCGCGCAGCGACCCGGGAATCCCGTGGACTGCGAGCAGGGCCGGCGCCTGCCTGGGGCCTTCGTCGGCGAACGTGAGCGGCCCGTGCGGAAGCGTCAGGGATTGCACAGCCGGATCGCTGGTGGGTTGTGGCTCGGTCACTTCTTCGGCTTGAGCGACGCCATCATCTCCTTCGCCATCGCCCGATCCAGGTGGGCGAAGCACGCGAACTGCTGGCCGGAGAACAGCGCTTCGGCGCCGTCGATCGTGACCAGGTCGCCGGTCTGGTAGGGGCTCGCGTCGCTCATCAGGTAGGCGATCAGGTTCGTGAGCTCGGAGTGCTCACCGAAACGGCGAGAAGGAACCCGGCGCTTCGCCTGCTTCTCGAGTTCGGATCCCGGCAGCAGGCGGCTGAAAGCGCCTTCGGTGGGGAAGGGCCCCGGCGCTATCGCGTTCAGTCGGATGCCGTAGCTCGCCCACTCGACAGCCAGCGAGCGCATCATCGCGAGCACGCCGGCCTTGGCCGCGGCCGAAGGTAGCACGAATGCCGAGCCCGTGGCCGCGTAGGTCGTGACGATCGACAGGATCTCGCCCTTGGCCTGCCGCGCGATCAGCCGCTTGCCGAGCTCGATCGTGCAGTGAAAGCTTCCGTGCAAAACGATCTGCACGACCGAGTTGAATGCGTTCGGCGAGAGGTCCTCGGACGCGCACAGAAAGTTTCCGGCGGCGTTGTTGATGAGCTGGTTGGCCGGTCCGAGAACACTCTCGACCTCATCGAAGGCGCGGCGCACGGCCTCCGGCTCGCGAATGTCGCAGGGCACGCCCGTCGCCGTGCCACCGGCGTCCGCGATGCGCTTCACGGTTTCGGCCAGGGGCTCGGGGCGTCTGCCCAGCACGGCGAGCTTCGCGCCGAGGCCTGCCAGCCGCAGCGCCATCGAGCGGCCGAGGCCCGTGCCGCCGCCCGTGATGATCGTGGTCTTCCCGTCGAGTAGCCCAACCCGAAACGGATCGTTCATCAATGCCTCCTGCTATCCGCCCGACCGCTTCGACTTGATGCCCAGCACTCCAAGTGCGGCCTCGACCCTTTCCCGATGATCGCCCTGCAGCTCCAGAGAGCCACCCTTGACCGTCCCGCCGGCGCCGCACGCCGACTTGAGGGACGTCGCGAGTGCGGCGATCTCAGCCGTCCGGCCCGGCAGGCCGGAAACCACGGTGACCAGCCGATCCGAGGCGCGGCGGTCCAGCCGGATGCGGACGCCTCCCTTACCGGCCTCGCGGGCAGGCTCCGGGGCGCTCTTCGACCCGGGTTTTTCGCCACTCGTCGAGTAGGCGAGACGAACGTTGCGATCGGCCACGCGCCCTTCTACCACACTCCCAGGGAGGGCTCTGGCCGGCCCAGCCGGTCGTGGTAGGATTTAGCCGAACATGGGTAACCGTAACCGAGCGACGTTCGCAAAAAGACAACGAGAGATCGCGCGTCAGGAGCACGCCCGTGACAAGGCGGCGAAGCGCGTCGAGCGCAATGACGGCAAGGTGAGGCTGGACCGCGCGGCGAGTGTCGATCCCGATATCGCCGGGATCGTGCCCGGTCCCCAGCCCCTTCCCTACGACCTGCCCGAAGAAGAGCAGTAGCGGGAGTCAGGCCGTCAGAACCTCAACGCCGTCCGGCAGGACGGCGATAGTGTGTTCGGTCTGGGCCACCGGCCGGCCCGAGATCTCCACGAGCGGGGCGTAGGCGCCGAGCGCCCCGACCACCGCCAAGACCTTCAGGGCCTCGTCGACCGCCTCGGCCGCGAACGCGCCAAGCTGCCGTCGCGAGAAGGGCAGGCCTTGGAAGCTGTGCATCGCTGCGAGCAGTTCGGGCGCTACCGCGCGATCGCCGGGGTGCTTGGAATCCAGCCGGAACACCTCGGCCCGACCGCGCTCAGCCACGAGCCCGGCTCCTTCGGTAGCGAAGGGCTCGATTGCGATCACGGCGCCCGCCTCGAGCACGCTGGCGGAAGCGTCGGGCGTGTTGGGGATGGAGGGCGGGCCGTGGACCATCCAGCGCCCCACGCCATGCCCCCCGATGTTCCGGACGACCTGGAGGCCGCGCCGCCTCACGGCCGCTTCGATCTCTGCAGATAGCCGGCTCACCGGCACCGCGGGCCCCGCGGCGGCGATCGCCGCTCGCAGTGCTGCATCGGTCGCTTCGACGAGCCGCGCATTGGCAGGGCTGTCCCCGACGTTGACCGTGAGCGCGGTGTCGACTACCCAACCGTCCACGTGTACGCCGAGATCCAGCTTCGCCAGGTCGCCGTCGGCGTAGCGGGTCTCGTCGCCGGGCCCCGGGCAGTAGTGAGCCGCGACCTCGTTGCGCGAACTCTGGACCGGAAAGGCCACGGCGCCGCCCAGGCGCACGATCTCGTCTTCGACGGCGGCGCACACCTCGAGCAGCCGGGCGCCGGCCACGATCCGCTTCGCCCCGTAGCCGCGAGCCCCCGCCGCGATGCGTCCCGCCTCGCGGAGAGGCTCGAGCAATGCCCTAACCGTCTTTCTTGAGCAGGGCGATGAGCTCGGCGATCTTGGCGTCGGCCTCGGCGGCCGGCAACAGGCAGGTGCCCGCGCCGCGATGCCCGCCGCCGCCAAAGCTCGAGACCAGCAGGCCCACGTTGGTGCGGCTGGTGCGGTTGAAGATCGAGTGGCCGACCGCCGCCGCCACGTGCTGGCGGCTGGGGCCCCAGTGCACGCGCAGCGAGACGTTCGCCTGCGGATAGAGCGTGTAGACGAGAAAGCGGTTGCCCACGGGCAGCGCCTCCACGTCGCGGAAGTCGGTGAACACGACGTTGCCGTCGAGGCGCGACTTAGCCAGCGTCACCTCGCGGAACAACTGGTCCTGTTCGCGAAGCTTGGCGGCCCGCTCCTGCACCTCGGGCAGCGCCATCACCGCTTCGATGCTGTGCGCCTGCAGCGCCCCGACCAACTTCAGGAAATAGTCCCGCCAGGCACCCATGCCCGTGCGCGGGTCGAGCGTCAGCCCGAGCAGGATGTAGTCCTTCGGCTCGAGCACGTCGTCGAGGTTGAGCTGAGCCGAGTCGAGCCGGTCGGTCTCGGCGAGCAGTTGCTCGTACTTCTGCAGCTCGGGGTGCTTCCCGACGTAGTACTCGTACACCACGCGCGCCGCGCTGGGCGCAAGGGCGTAGCGGCCCTCGAACGCGTCGCGCGGGAACTCGTTGTTGTCGGTCAGCAGGTGGTGGTCAAACCACTTCCCGCAGCCGGGAGCAAAGGGCAGATTGGCCAGGATGTCTTGACCGGTCGCGGCGAAGCGCCGGTCCGTGATGTCCTGGGGATGGATGAGGACGATCTCATCGATCTCCTCGCAGGAGGTAATGAAGACGGCGCAGGTGAGGCCGTCGAGATCGCCGCGGGTCACGAGTCGCATGGCTGTGATGCTACCCCCAAAACGGGAACGCCCGGGACTCTCTTGCGGGAGTCCCGGGCGCAGTTTACGTTCAGTGGTCTCTTTGGAAGCCGCCTAGATCTTGCTGACGTTCGCGGCGCGGGGCCCCTTGGGGCTGTCCACGATCTCGAACCGCACTTTGTCGCCCTCGTTGAGCGTCCGGAAACCTTCGGCGCGAATCTCCGAATGGTGCACGAACACGTCCGGGCCACCCTCACGCGAGAGGAACCCGAACCCCTTGGCCTCGTTGAACCACTTCACCGTACCTTCGATCATGAACCTTCAGGCCTCCTAAGCCTTGCCTAGCGCAACGTCACCTGCGCGCCCATGAACGAAAGCGGCCCACCGTGGGCGGCGCTTCTTACGAACGCCGGTGCGACGGCAACTAGTGCAGGAAAAAGTTAGCAAGCCGCTCGGCGCATGTCAACGTCTATTCCTGGAGTCCCCGTCGTTGCCCTTGATCGAGGCGATCGGCGACAGGCGGACTTCCACCTCGGCGAGGCCGGCCTCGGTGACGGCGCGGATCACCTCCTCCGCGGGCTTGTAGCAGTCGGGCGATTCGTCGACCGGCACCCGGCCACCGGCGTTGACCAATACGCCGAGCTCGCGCATCCGCTTGTCCGCGGCGACCTGGGAGATCTCGCGGCGGGCGGCGCTGCGCGACTTGCGCCGGCCACAACCGTGGTTCACGGAGTAGAGGCAGCGCGAGGCGCCGGGCAGCGGCCGCAGCACGTAGGAGAAATCGCCCATCGAGCCGGGGATCAGGACCGGGTGGCCGGTCTGCGCCCAGCGCGTGCCGCCGAGCATCGGGTGGCCGGCCGGTAGCGCTCGCGTCGCGCCCTTTCGGTGGATCCACAGCGGCTCCTTCGAGAGATCCGGATGGAGCTCCTGCTGCACCAGGTTGTGGCTGATCTCGTAAAAGAGCGCGGGCTCCTCGCCGAAGACGTCGCAGAAGGCGGAGCCCACGGCGCGGCCGATCAGCAGACGGTTGGCGATCGCGTAGTTGCCGCCGGCGGCCACGGCGTTTCGATAGTCGCGCCAATGTGGTGATTCCGGCCGAAAGTAGCCCAGGTCCATTTCCCCGCGCCCGAGGCCCAGCTCTTCCCGGGCGAGCTCGAAGTAGTGGGAAGCGAGGCCGTGCCCGAAGCCGCGCGAGCCGGTGTGGAACATCACCCACAGCCGTGCGCCGTCGTGTTGCAGTTCGATGAAATGGTTGCCGCCGCCCAGGCTACCGAGCTGGTTCTGACCGCGCCAGGCACGCGAGCGCTTTGGGATGTCCCAGGCGTCCTCGACCGGAATGCGGTCACGTTCCGCGCTGCCGCGGGCGAGGCCGAGCGCCTCGGCCCCGCCGCGCACCACCTCCTGGAAGCGTTGCTTCGAGAAACTCTCGCCCCGCGAGCCGGCACCCAGCCCGACGCGGCGCATCACCTCGCGCGAGAAGGCCTTCACCCTCTCGGGCGTCGCATTGGCGCGCGGCACCTCGGAACGCAGCGCGGCGACACCGCAGCCGATGTCGTAGCCGACCGGACCCATCGCGAGCGTGCCGCTCGTGGCCATCACGCATCCGACCGGAACGCCGTAGCCCGTGTGCGCGTCGGGCGTTATGGCGACGTCGAGGACGCCCGGGAAGCGCCGCGCGTTCTGGATCTGCGCGCCGAGCGAATCCTCCAGCTCGGAGAGCAGCGACTCGGTCAGGAAAAGCCGCACCTCACCTGCGTCGGTGCGCCACCGGTAGAAGCCGGCGCGATCGCGCTGAAGCGCCGCCTTCCACGACACCTATGGATCTTATATCGTTGGGTTGCTTGAGCCTCAGCCTCGTCGTCCTCTTGGCGCTCGCACTCCCGCTCCAGGATCCCAGCGGCCCCGAGCTCGCGCGGCTCTCCGCGCTCGAGGCCACTTGCCAGGCGGGCCGCGTCGAGAAATGCCTCGAGGCGGGCCGAGCGCGGCTGATGACGGGCGACCGTGAGGCTGCGCTTGGGTCCTACGCAAGGGCCTGCAGCGGCGGCCTGCCCGAGGGTTGTCTCGGCCTGGCTACTCGGTACGCCGGGCTCGCGTACGAAGCGCAGGCCGCCGGCAAGGCAACCGAAGCGGCCGTCCATGCCAACAAGGGCCTTTCGCTCGTCCGGCAGGCGGCCAAGCAGAAGCCCAACATGATCGAGCTGGCCGAATGCGAAGCATGGCTGTGCCGGCTCAAGGCGACGCTGGCCCTGAGCCGGGCGGAGGCGGCGACGTGGACGAGCCGCGCCCAGGAATCGCAACTGCGCGCGAGTGCCCTGCGGGCCGCCCTGGGCGGCGGCTTCGCGCCCGACGTTTTCTGGCGTCCCAATCCCTCGCCTGCTCCACCGCCCTGATGCCACGCCTGGAGGTGCCCTTGCCAAGACCGTTGCTCGCCCTCGTGCTGTTCGCCTTCGCCGCCCCGTCGTTCCCCGCCGAATCGCGCGCGCGCGAGCTGGGCATTCCCTTCGCATTCGGCACGCCGGGTAAGTGGAACGCCATCACCGACGTGCCCGGCGTCGAAGTCGGCCAGCAGAGCCTCGTCGAAGGCAAGGACGTGAGAACAGGCGTCAGCGTCGTGCTGCCTCGCGGCAAGGGCGATGAGAGTCGCGAGTCCTGTCTCGGCGGCTATTTTTCGCTGAACGGAAACGGCGAGATGACGGGAATCCACTGGGTCGAAGAGTCGGGGCTCGTCGAAGGCCCGATCGCGATCACCAACACCAATTCCGTCGGCGTCGTGCGCGATGCCGTCATCTCGTATGCCGCGAAACGCTGGCCACCGAAATCGAACGATTGGGGTTGGACGGTGTGGTCGCTGCCGATCGTGGCCGAGACCTGGGACGGAGACCTGAACGACATCTACGGCATGCACGTCAAACGCGAGCATCTGTTCGCGGCGATCGACGGGGCCAAGTCCGGGCCAGTGGCCGAAGGCGGTGTGGGTGGCGGGACGGGCATGATCTGCTACGAGTTCAAGGGCGGCATCGGCACCTCGTCACGCCTGCTCGACGCCAAGCGGGGCGGCTACACGGTGGGCGTCCTGGTCCAGGCGAATCACGGCGTGCGTCACCAGCTTCGCGTGGCGGGCATCCCGGTCGGCCTCGAGATCCAAGACGGGCTGGTGCGCAGCCAGGACAGCGGTTCGATCATCATCGTGGTGGCGACCGACGCGCCGCTGCTACCACATCAGCTGAAGCGGCTGGCGCGGCGGGCCGCAATGGGGCTCGCCCGCACCGGCAGCGTCGCCGGCAACGGCTCCGGCGACATCTTCATCGCCTTCTCGACGGCGAACGCTGCGGCCGCGAGCGAGAGCAGCAAGGTCGTGTCGGTTGCGATGCTGCCGAACGACCAGATGGGCCCGCTGTTCGAGGCCACCGTCGGCGCGACCGAAGAAGCCATCATCAACGCGTTGGTCGCGGGTCGCACGATGGCCGGACGCGGCGGCAACACGGTGCTGGGCATGCCGCACGAGCGTGTCCGCGAGATCCTGAAGCGCCACGGCATGCTGACCGAGCCCGCCGGCCGCTAGGAGGCGGGGACCCCAGACCGCCGCCGTTTGCTCCTGCGAAGCAGGGGGAATGGCGGTCGTCGCTCCAGACCAGGAGCGGTCCCCTCCCCTTCGTGGGGAGGGAAAGGGTGGGGGGTCGATGATTGAGGGGCCGCCCGAAGGGCACGGGGGTGCGTGGTTCCGCACCCCCCCCTGAATAGCCTAGCGATAATTCAGTGCCAGCTCGCGGCGCAGATTGCGGGCGCGGTCCTGGGCGACCGAGTGGTCGCCCAGGAAGAAGTTCACGGCCTTGCTGCCTTCGCCGTACTTCTTCGCGAAGCGTTCCCAGAGCAGCGGCCCCTGCTCGACATCGTAGCCGCCTTCGTAGGCATAGCGCAGCCCCACGCGGTCGGCCTGGTCCTCCTGGGATCGACCGTAGCCGTTCGTGAGCGCCGTGGCGAACAGCAGCGAGCCGAGCTGCACGCCAAGGCGCTTACCGGTGCTGTCGATGCTCTCGGCCGTCCCGGCCACCGCCGCCGCGCCCAGCAACACGAAGATCTGCTTCTTGTAGGCTCGCCGCGAATGCTCGTAGCTGGCATGCGTCAGCTCATGGCCCAGCACGATCGCCACCTCGTCGTCGCTCAGCTCGTGCAACAGGCCGCTGAACACGTAGATCGAGCGGTTGGGCGCGGCCATGGCATTCCATTCCTTGTTCTCGACTACGTAGACGCGGAAGTCCGCGGGCGTCAGGTACGTGGGGCACAGCCGCTCGAAGATGGCGCGCGTCCGGCGCACGTCGTCTCCCGACTCACGCAGCCGGCCCAGCTCGGTGCTCCTGCCGTCCTCGCCCTCCTCGAACACCTCGCCCCTTTCCCGATACCTACTCTCGGTCTGGTCGAAGGCCTGCTTCAGGTCGGATTCGAAGAGCGCGTCGCCGTTCGGTTTGGCTTCCACTTCGTCCGCCAGCAGCGTGCCGTCTGACAGACGCGTGCCGGCGACCTTCACCTCGTAGCCGAGCGGGATCTGATCGAAGCTGCGCGCCTGCCCGCCGCCTTTGAACTTCGTCCTGGCGCCGGCTCGGACGCGCTGGCCATCGACGATGAGCGCGTCGCCACGCCGGAACTCCGCGTAACCCTCGTGCTTCTCGGCCCCGGCTGCGGCCGCCTCGGGTGGCGGCAGGGCGCCGAGCGCAAGCGCTGCGGCGAGAGCCGTCGTGACGACTGGCTTCACTTGGCGTCGGCGGGAAGCGTGCCTCCCATGGCCCAGCCCAGCATGCCCGCGATACTGTTCAGGATCGTGTTCGCCACCAGCCCCCCAGCACGCAGGCCGAGCGCCTCCAGCGGCGGGATGGCGGTCTCCACGTTGAGCGCCGTCGGATGATTGAAGTAGGTCTCGAGGCCGAGGGCGTATGAGGCGACGGTCGAGAGCAGGATCACCAGCTGGCCGCAGACGGCCAGCGTCGCCGCCAGCCCCATTGCCCGCAGCAGGGAGTAGCCGCGCCAGCGCCGGCAGAAGGCCGCGTAGAAGATCGACGAAAAAATCGTAAGCGTGACGATGCTCATCTTGTCGGTACCCGATTCGTAGGGCACGCGGAAGCTCAGCATCCAGCGCCCGATCGTGACGAGGGCGAGGAGCAGGAAATACAGGCGCGCCAGCCGCAGATTCTCAGCCATGGGAACGAGGATCCTCCTGCTCCGATCATAGACCAAAGGCCTAGCCCCAGCCGAGACCGCCACCGGGTGCTCGGCTCACGAGGCCGCGAGCGAAGTCTTCGAGATCTGTGCACAGCACCGGCGTCGGGACGGCGGCCAGGCCCCACACCCGCAGGCCCATGATCAGCAGCGGATCGGCCGGGTCGCGCAGGCCCTCCGCCGAGGCCGCCCTGGTGAGCACGCGCGCATAGTCCTCGAGCGCCACCTCGCCCGGCTCGTCGATTGGATAGCCAGCCTTGAAGCGCAACTCGAGCGCCGGTGGCAAGCTCACGTTCCGGCTCCTTAGCCGCCCCGCACGAGGCGGTCAGGCGCCTGCGCGTCGAGGAAGTGCAGGTTGAGGCGCGGGATGCGGTCTTCGCCCATGTAGACGTTGCAGATCTCGGCACGGGTCCGGAACGGGCCGGCCAGTTCCTCGACCATCACGATCTCGCCTTTGGCGAGCGCCAGCGAGGTCATTACACGTGCGCCACCCTTGCCCAGGTTCTCGGCGACGGTGCGTTCCTCGGCCCCTGCGCCCGTCATGCCCAGGCGCTGGAGCCTGAAGTTCACGCGGGCGTGCTCGAGACGCGTCAACTGGCGTCGTTCCTTGGGGGCGGGCGCCAGATCGGTTGGTAGCAGGTAGTGCCCGCCAGGGTTCTTTTCGTAGCCCTTGGGCGGATTCCTGCCGAGGAACATCACGCCGACGCGCCTCCCGCCCTCCGCCTGGTTCGTCACGTCGCGCACCAGACCGAAGATGCGATAACCCGGCTCGTTCAGGTCGTAGCGGCGGAAGCGCTTCGGGAGCGGGAGGGTCAACTCCACCGCGCGGCCTACCTCCAGGGGATGCTCGAGCGAGAACGAAGCGCCGCCGAACGAGGCATCGTCGGTCGAGCTCATCTCGCTCCAGTTGCGGCCGTCGGACCCGGTCGCCCGCACACGAACGGGCAAGCGGAGCGCCATCCGGTGCTCGTTGCGCCGCTCTGTGGACATGGAAACAGCGGAAGTCTAACATGCCGCGAGTTTCACCCCGGAGTCCACCAGACACATGGACGCCCCCACCCCCACTTTTTTGGACGCTACCAGGTGCTCGAGGAGCTCGGCTCTGGCGCGATGGGCACCCAGTCGATCGAAGTTTGGGTGAGCGAGACCGGCGAGGTGTTCAACACCGCTCTCGTCGAATCAGCGGGCAAGCTGCTCGACGACGCCTTGCTCGCCGCCGTGTCGCGCTGGCGCTCCGCGCCGGCAACGCTGCGCGGTGTGCCGGTGTCGGTGCGCATCGCCGTGCAGCACCACTTCCGGCGATAGCCGCCCCGCGCTGCATACCTGGCGAAGCCTGGCAGCGAGCGCCGGATTTTGCCCTGGCGCGGAGCGACTTGGCGGGGAACTCGATGGGCGCGGGGAGTGCAAGGGTCCGAAGCCGCGGGTCAGTTGGCAGCGGAGCGCCCGATTCACTCGGGCGCGGAGCGACTGGGGGGGAGCCCGAAGGGCGCGCCGGGGTGCATGGCTTCCGTACCCCCCCGAGTTATTTACGGCTCGCGTACCAGTCGACTTCCATCTTCGTGAAGTGTGCCCACTTCTCGGGCACTTCCGCATCCGGGAAGATGGCCTGCACCGGGCACACCGGGACGCAAGCGCCACAGTCGATGCAGGCCTCGGGGTCGATGTAGAGCTTGGTTTCGGCCTCGAACTCGGCCTCGTCCTTCTTGGGGTGGATGCAATCGACCGGACAAACCTCGACGCAGGCCGTGTCCTTCGTGTTGACGCACGGCTCTGCGATCACGTAGGTCATTTGCGATCCTCCTTGATGACGACCGACCAATCCTAACGCAAACCTCGCTTCGGCGGAAGATCCTCCCGGGCAGGGGCGCTACTGGGTCGCCTCGCGCCAGAGCGCCAACAAGCGTGCCTCGTTGTTGTTCGCCGCCAGGCCCCTGCGTAGCTCGACCTGGGCCGCCTCGCGGTCGCCCCGCGCCAGCGCCTGGCGCGCGTTCACGAGCACTGCCTCGATCAGCAGCGAGGCCTCGGCCTCCTCCGCGATCTGCTGCGCGTCATCGTTGTATGGCTCGCGGGCGAGAACGGCGCGCGCCTCGGCAAGCGCCGCGGCGTAGCGCCGCGCGGCCAAGAGCGCCTCGGCCCGCTCGACCCGCTCGCCACCCGTCACAGGCGCCTGCGTGGGTGGCACGCTCAGGGGTGGAGGCGAGACCTGGGTGGCGGCGGGCCGGGGCGACGGCCGAGCGCTCGGGGTCGGCGCTTGTGCGACGGGCGGAGTCACGCTCGCTGTCACGACGGGTGCGGGGAGCGCGGTCGTGACAGGCGCCGCGGCCGGCGCCGGAACGCTGGGCTCGCGCAACGCGAGGAACGTCGCCCCGAGGATCAGGCAAGCGGCGCCCGCGAGGCCAGCGGCCACGGGCCAGGGCGATCGGCGTGCAAGCGGGCTTTCGGCCGGCGGCGGCGGCGGCCCGACCGGTCCTGTTCCCATCGAGATTGCCGGGGCCAGCGGCGTCTCTGCCGTTCCCAGCGCCATGGATGCCCCGCGGGCCGGGGCCGCGGGGCCGAGCGCGATCGTCTCTGCCGGCGGCCCTTCCGGTGGCAGCGTGCCGATCTCGACGCTCCTTGGCCGCGACGTCGTGCGTCCGGCACGGCCCAGATCCGAGGCTGTCGCCCAGTCGGGGCTGCCGCCCAGCTCGCGCAGCGCCGTGGCGAGTTCGGCCGACATCGCGCGGGCGTCGGGGTAGCGTTCGTTCGCCTCGCGCGCGAGCGATCGTTGCAAGACGGTGCGCACACGCTCCCAGCCGTGACCTCTGGGGATCGGCGACAGATCCACGTCCGTGTGCGCGATCTTGTACATGAGCGCCACGAACGAGTCGGCGCGGAATGCCTTCTCGCCGGTCACCAGCTCGTAGAGCATGAGGCCCAGGGAGAACAGGTCGCTGCGCCCGTCCAGCTCGCCGGCTCGCACCTGCTCGGGAGACATGTAGTTCGGCGTGCCGACGACCATGCCCGCCGTGGTCGCGCCGCCGGTGAGACGCGCGACGCCGAAGTCCATGATCTTCGCGGGACGCCGACGTGGCAGGAAGATGTTCGACGGCTTGATGTCGCGATGGACGATGCCGCGCTCGTGGGCGTGAGCGAGTCCCGCCAGGATCTGCAGGATCACCGGCAGCGTCGCCTTGGGATCGGGGCGGATGCCGGCCTCGATCGCGCGCTGCAGGTCCTGGCCCTCGAGCAGTTCGAGCGCCATGAACGGCGCACCCTGGTGCTCGCCCAGCTCGTAGATCGTGATGATGTTGGGCTGCTGCAGCTTCGCGGCCGCCTGGGCCTCGCGTTTGAAGCGCATCCGCGCGTCGTTCTCGACAGCGTGGCCGGCCATCACCTTGAGGGCGACCGGCCGGTCGAGGATCTCGTCGATGCCGCGGTAGACGACGCCCATCGCGCCACGCCCGAGAAGGTCCAGGACGCGGAAACGGCCAATCATTGGCGGCAGCGAAGCAGGCGGCGTCACCAGGGCGATGATAACGCGGCGCGGGCGCCGTGCACGCCTTCGCCCGGTCTAGTGCGCTACTGCGTCGGCTTGCGGGTGTACAGACCGTCGAAGGCAACGCTCCAGGTCTTGCCCTCGTCGAAGGACTGCTCCCAGAGTTGGCGCACGCTCGCGCCCTGCGGGAAGAACGTCATCCGGCCCAGCGTCTTGCGGACCTGACCATCCGGGCCGCGCGTCGGGCTCTCGGTCATGTAGGCCATGTTGCCGCCCTGGAGCTCTCCGTAAAACTCGATCAGGCCCCCGGAAGCGTCGACCCAGGTTTGCTGCCAGCGCTTTTTCGTGGCGTCGTAGAGGTTGAAGCTCTTGCCTTGGCCGCCCCCGGCTCCCGTCCAGTTCTCGAAGATCACGCAACCTCCCAGGATCTTGTCGACGTGGCTTTCCCCGGCCTGCTTGCCGCCCATCGCGACGTCCCAGTCTCCGATCCAGAAGTCGAACTGCCGATGCTCGGGGGTCGAGCACGCGGCCGGCTTCGGTGTTGGCGCCGGCTTGGGCGCGTCATCGACGTTGGCCGCGAGTGCCAGCGCGAGCACGATGGCGGGAATCAGTCTGGACATGGGACCTCCTGAAAAGGAACACTACGCGAGCCGTGGGGGGAAGCCTAATGGCGCCGGGGTGAAACGAGTCTACGGGGGTCCGTTGACGTCCCCGGTGGTGTCTCATGGCTTTCCCGGGGTCGGGCGAAACGGAGATCGAGCGTGCGAGCTGTCGTTCAAAGAGTCGCCGAGGCGTCGGTCACGGTCGAGACGCGCGTGGTCGGCCGCATTGGCGCCGGTCTGCTGGTGCTGGTCGGCGTGGGGCAGGGCGACGCCGAAACCGACGCGGACTACCTCGCCGAGAAGATCCCGAACCTGCGCATCTTTGCGGACGCGGCCGGCCAGATGAACCGCTCGGTTATCGAGGTGAGCGGCGCTGTTCTCGTCGTGTCCCAGTTCACCCTGTACGGCGACAGCCGGCGTGGACGCCGCCCGGGCTACTCGGACGCCGCGGCTCCCGAGGAAGCGAACCGGCTCTACGAATACTTCGTCGGCCGAGTCCGTGCGACGGGTCTTCCGGTCGAGACGGGCGCCTTCCGCGCGATGATGGAGGTAGCGCTCGTGAACCAGGGACCGGTCACGCTGCTGCTCGACAGCCGCAAGGGGTTCTGAGCTCAGGCTGTTCGCGCGGGCCGCGCGTCAGCTCAGCGCCTGCTGCAGGTCCTCGATCAGGTCGTCCACGTGCTCGAGGCCGACGGAGACACGCAACAGGTTGTCGGGGGTCCTCGTGGTCGGCCCTTCACTCGAAGCCCGGTGCTCGATCAAGCTCTCGGTGCCGCCGAGGCTCGTGGCCACCGTGAAGAGCTCGAGCCGCGATACGACACGGACCGCCGCGGCGCGCCCGCCCCGCACGCGGAACGCGAGCATGCCGCCAAAGGCGCGCATCTGGCGTCGCGCGACGCCGTGGGCCGGGTGCGACTCGAGCCCAGGGTAGTGGACCGCCTCGACCGCCGGGTGGGCCTCGAGAGCCCGGGCCAGCGTCAGGGCGTTCACCGAATGGCGCTCGACACGACAGGCGAGCGAACGCAGGCCGCGCAGCACCAGCCACGAACCGAACGGCGACGCGACGCTGCCCAGGACCTTTCGAACTCGCGCCGCTTCGCTCGCCACTTCGTCGGCTTGCCTGAAGATGAGCGCGCCACCCTGGACATCGCTGTGGCCGCCCAGGTACTTCGTGGTGGAGTGCATCGCGATGTCGGCGCCGAGATCGAGTGGTCGTTGCAAGGCGGGTGTCGCGAAAGTGCTGTCGATGAGCAGGCGCGCGCCGACGCGATGGCAGAGCTCCGCGAGTGCCGCGATGTCCACGACCTTCATCAGCGGGTTGGAGGGCGACTCGGCGAAGACGAGTCGCGTGTTCGGACGCAGCGCCTTCCGAACGGCGTCTGGATCGGTGACGTCGACGAGGCTGGATTCGCCCCCCCAGCGCGGCAGGAACTCGGAGGCGATGGTACGCACGTCGTAGTAGCCGTCGTCCGCCACCAGCACGTGCGAGCCGCTCGGCAGCGCCTGCATCGCCGTGGCCGCGGCCGCGAGGCCCGAAGCAAAGGCCAGGGCCTTCTCGCCGCCCTCGAGCGCGGCGAGAGCCTCTTCGAGGCGCGCCTGCGTCGGGTTGTTCTCGCGGATGTAGAAGAAGTCGTGCAGTCGCTCCGACTCGGGGCCGTGTTCGAAGGTGGTCGCCAGGTGAATCGGCGGGGCAATGGCGCCCGTTTCCCGATCCGGCGCGCCGCCCGCGTGAACTGCGATCGTCTCGAAATGCTTCACCATGTGTCGCTCCCGGTGGCTGGCGGCCAGACGCCGAGCATCCGGCGCAGGAAGGCCACTTGCCCGAGGTGGTAGCTGTTGTGCACGACTGTCTGGATCAGCACGTCGCCTGCCGTCCTGGCCATGTTGGCGTGGTCGGCCAGGCTCGTGACCACCACGGGCCTGCCCAGCGTCGCGCTGTCACGCCCCAGGCGCGTCATCTCGGCGAGCAGAGTCTTGAAGCGCTCGACGCTCGCGGTCCACTCGGTGGCATCGCGCGGAGCCGGCGTCACAGGCCAGCTCTCGGCTGCGTGCTCGGGATAGGCAGGGCTGCCGCCCGCCAGGCGCTGCAGCTCGTAGTCCATCCAGTAATTGATGTGGAAGACGATCTGAAAAATCGAGTTGGGCGCGCCGGCCGCTAGCGTGCCGGCTGTTTCGGCGCTCAAGCCAAGTAGGCACGCGGTGGCGTCGGTGTGGGCGCCCTTCCCATGGGTCAGCTGGACGAGAACAGAATCGCTCACGAAGGACCTCCGAGGACGAGGAGTATAGTCGCCTGATGACGAGGCAGAACTTCGCGACCGGGACACCCTGGGAACCGATCGTCGGCTATTCGCGAGCCGTGCGCCTGGGCAACGTCGTGCACGTTTCCGGGACCACGGCCACCGCTGATGACGGCAAGCTCGTGGGCGCCGGCGACGCCTACGCGCAGGCGATCCAGACCCTCGAGAACATCGAGCGGGCGCTGGTGCGTGCCGGGGCCCGGCTCGACGACGTCGTGCGCACGCGGATGTACGTGACGAACATCGAGGCCGATTGGCAAAAAGTCGGCCGGGCCCACGGCCAGTTCTTCGGCACGATTCGCCCGGCCACGAGCATGGTCGAAGTCAGCCGGCTGATCTCACCCGAGATGCTCGTCGAGATCGAGGCGGAGGCGCTGCTGGAGTAGCTCTCACCTGGGACCGACCATGTCCTCAGGCTTTACCCAGGCATCGAACTGCTCGCCGGTGACGAGGCCGAGTTCGATGGCGGTTTCGCGCAGGGTCTTGCCGGTCTTGTGGGCGGCCTTCGCAATCTTCGCCGCGCTGTCGTAGCCGATATGCGGGTTGAGTGCGGTCACCAGCATCAGCGACCGCTTCATCAGTTCGTCGATGCGCGCCTGGTTCGGCTCGATGCCCACCACGCAGTTCTCGCGGAAGCTGTCGCAGCCGTCGGCGATCAGCCGGCAGCTCATCAGGAAGTTGTGGATCAGCAGCGGCTTGAAGACGTTTAACTCGAAGTTTCCCGAAGCCCCGCCGATGTTGATCGCCACGTCGTTGCCCAGCACCTGGGCGCACAGCATCGTGACGGCCTCGCTTTGCGTCGGGTTCACCTTGCCCGGCATGATCGAGCTGCCAGGCTCGTTCTCCGGAATCGAGATCTCGCCGATGCCGCTGCGCGGGCCGGAGGCGAGCCAGCGCACGTCGTTCGCGATCTTGGTGAGCGACGCCGCGAGCGTCTTGAGCGCGCCGTGGCCGTGGACGATGGCATCGTTGGCCGCCAGCGCCTCGAACTTGTTGGGTGCGGTCACGAAGGCGTGCCCGGTCAGTTCGGTGAGCTTGCAGGCCACGCGTACCGCGTATTCGGGATGGGCGTTCAGGCCCGTGCCGACCGCGGTGCCCCCGACGGCCAACTCGCTCAGATGGGGAAGCGACGCTTCCAGATGCGCAATGCCGTGCTCGAGTTGCGCCACGTAGCCTGAGAATTCCTGCCCAAGGGTCAGCGGCGTGGCATCCTGCAGGTGCGTGCGGCCGATCTTGACGATGCCCTTGTAGGCTTCGGCTTTCTGCCGGAGCACGTCGCGAAGTCGCCCGACGCTCGGGATCACCCGTTCGCGCAGTGCCACGACCGCGGCGACGCTCATCGCCGTCGGGAAGACGTCGTTCGACGACTGGCCCTTGTTCACGTCGTCGTTTGGATGCACGAGACGCTTTTCGCCGCGCTCGCCGCCCAGGATCTCGCTGGCCCGGTTCGCCAGAACCTCGTTCGCGTTCATGTTGGTCTGCGTGCCGCTGCCGGTCTGCCAGATCACGAGCGGGAACTCCTCGTCGTGGCGGCCAGCGAGCACCTCGTCGGCCGCCGCCACGATGGCCTGGCCCTTCTTCGCCTCGAGCGCCCGCAGGTCGATGTTGACCAGCGTAGCGGCTTTTTTTACCGTCGCCAGGGCATGGACGAGTGCTCGCGGCATGCGCTCGCCCGAGATCTTGAAGTTGGTGAGCGAGCGCTGGGTCTGCGCTCCCCACAGCCGATCGGCCGCGACTTCGATCGGGCCGAAGCTGTCTTTTTCGATGCGTGTCGCCACTGTCACTGTTCTCCTCTGGCGCCGATGCCTTGGCGCGCGCTCTACAGGGGTGGGTGTGCCAGGATTCCGCCCAGCAAGCCTGTGGCCGAGAGCAGGCCGAGCACGACCAGGGCGAAGAGCCAGTGCACTGGTCGGGCGCGCTTCAAGAGCGCCACCAGGGCCGTGGTCGTGAGCGCGTAGGCCGTCCACTCGCCGAAGTCCTCGTGACGCTTGATCCAGAGATCGAGGCCACCGCCCTCGAGATCGGCTTCCTGCGCGTGGCCGGAGCGAACCGCAACCCAGGCCGTGAGCGCCGCGGCGACGAGCAGCAGGCGTGCGCCAGGGCCGAGCTGCGGCCAACGATAGGACAACAGCAGCAGGATCGCTCCGGCTATCCCGAGCACTAGCGGAAAGTGGACAACCTTATTGTGTACGTGAGACGCAAGCGCGGCCTTCGGGTCGATCTGAAGGGGAGGCCGCGCCACTTCGTCGGAAGCGGCCGGATGCTCCGCAGGCTCGGACGACGGCGCAGCGGAAGCAGCCACCACCGGCTTTGCCGCGGCATTCTGATGCGCCACGGCCGAGCCTGCGCTCAGCAGGCCGATTAGGGCGATCAGGCCAACGGAGAGCATCCGGCGTGGGTCGATCGCAGGCACGAAAAGCACCTCCGCAGGCCTCCAGCATAGGCGGAACGGGGCCTTGCTGTCGCGCGACGGCTGGGCTACGCTGCGCGCCCATGCCCGCTCCCGACGCGCTTCTCGCAAAGATGGCACAGAGGCTGCGCCGCAACAGCCTCGAGCCGACCATGTGCGAGCACGACACCGCCACCTACGAGCAGCGGCTGCGCGCCTTCGGTTGGGACGTGGCCGTCGTCGACGGTCACGACGTCGCCGCTCTGCGCGGGGCCTTCGCGCGGGCGCGCAGCACTCTGGGCCGACCCTTCGGCATCGTCGCGAAGACGTTCAAAGGCAAAGGCGTTTCGTTCCTCGAGGACAAGGATGGCTGGCACGGCAAGCCGGTGAAGCCGGGCGACGAACTCGCGCGCGCGGTCGCGGAGCTGGGCGACACCAAGCTCGACATCCCGGTCGCGCCGCGGCGTTACCCTGCCCCGGCGCCGGTAACGGAGGCAGCCCTCACGTTGACGCCCGCCTACTCGCTCGGTCAGGAAGTGGCGACGCGCGAGGCCTACGGGACGGCGCTCGCCAAGCTGTCGAAGCGCGTGAGCGCCATCGACGGCGACACCAAGAACTCCACCTTCAGCGAGCGCCTCAAGGATGCGGCGCCCGCGCAATTCGTCGAAGGCTTCATCGCCGAGCAGAACATGGTCGGCGTCGCGCTGGGCATGGCGACCTAGGGCCGCATTGCGTTCGCCTCCACCTTTGCCTGCTTCCTGACGCGCGCCTACGACTTCATCCGGATGGCCGCGTACTCGGCGCCACCACACCTGATCCTTTGTGGCAGCCATGCGGGCGTCTCGATCGGCGAGGACGGGCCGTCGCAGATGGCCCTCGAGGACCTGGCGATGATGCGCGCCATCAGCGCAGCGACCGTGCTCTAGCCGAGCGATGCCGTGAGCGCCGAGCGGCTCGTCGAGGCTGCCGCAAATGCCCCTGGCATCGTCTACTTCCGCTCCTCGCGGCCGAAGACCCGGGTGCTGTACGGCAACGACGAGAGCTTTCCGATCGGCGGCTCCAAAGTCGTGCGTTCGTCGGCGAAGGACGCGGTCACGGTCGTAGGCGCGGGTGTCACGCTGCACGAGGCGCTCGCCGCGGCGGAGCTGCTCGCGAAGGAAGGCGTAGCCGTGCGCGTGATCGACCTTTACTCGATCAAGCCGGTCGACGTCGCCACGCTGCAAAAGGCCGCGGCCGAGACCAAGGGTATCGTCACGGTCGAGGACCACAGTGTGTGCGGTGGCCTGGGCGAGGCGGTGGCCTCCGCCGTCGCGGGCCGTACCCGCGTCGAGATCCTCGGCATCCGCGACATCCCGCGCTCCGGCAAGCCGGCCGAGCTGATGCAGAAGTACGGCATCGCCGCCGACTCCATCGTCGCGGCCGTGAAGCGCCTGGCCTGAGGCTTCACGTTTCGGTTGTTTAGACTGCGCGGGTCGGATACCCTGACTTCGTGCGGTTGTGGCGAGTCCGGCGGCTGGCGGCGTCCGTACTCATGCTGATGTTCGCTTCTGCCTCAATGCCTTGCCGGTGTGCCGGCATGGCTCCCGCGTCAGGCCAGGAACATTGCTCGGCAGGCTCCGTAGCCGGCGATGCATGGCGTCCCGCCGGCCACGATTGCGGCTGCCTGTGCATGAGCGGGCGCGACGCTACCGAAGCGAGGCTTCACTCGGTAGTGACTCCTCCCCCGATGTGGACGGGCGTGCTCGTCCCGACCTCGAGCGCGGAGCCCGCCCTGCTGCCCGTGGTGGCCAGCGACTTCCGATCCCGCCCCACGGTCTCGCCTCCGCTCTCTCCCCCACGCGTCCTGCGTATCTGATCTTTTCGAAGCTGCGCCGTTCCTAGTCGGGCACCGCCGCGTCCAAGGCCGGTGCCGCCGCGTTCAGCGTTCGAGGAGGTCCTTAGCCATGGCGATCGAGATCTCGGAGGGCCGTTCGGGCCCGGACGGACCCGCTCAAGCTGCCCCGCCACGCCGCCGCCGACTACGCACGGTCATCGCCTGTTCTGGAGTCCTCGCGCTGTCGGCCTGCGCTTCGTTGACACCGCCACCGCGCTTCTCCGCCGTCAGCCCGGCCGACCCGAACGGTCCCGAAAGCGCCGTCGCGCCAGCCAGGCCGATGCTCACCGAGGACGGCGAGCTGGCCGGCGAGCCTGTGAGCGCTCCGCCAGCAGCCGAAGGAATGCCGGACATGCCCGGCATGGAGCGGCTCGCTGGTCCAGATCCGCGCGCGGACCACATACAGACTGGGACGAACGCTGCCTCGGCCGAAGCAGCCGTCTACTCGTGCCGCATGCATCCACAGGTCTCGGCGAACGATCCAGGGAGGTGCCCAATCTGCGGGATGGCCCTCGTCAAGAAGGCAGCCAAGACCCCGGAGCCCGGTCAATGACACGCATCGTCCTCGCCGCGGCCGGGCTTGCCTTGCTGACGGGTTGCGCCGGCGTCAATCCACAGCCTTCGTTCACCGACGTCCAGAAGACCGTCGCGGATCGCAGTGGGCAGAAGCCCGAGTGGGCCCGATCGACGCCCGAGGCGGCGGCGCTCGACGAAGCGATCCAGGGGCTCCTGAAGGAGGACCTGACGCCGGAGAGCGCGGTCCACGTCGCGCTCCTGAACAACCCTTCGCTTCAGGCGACCTTCGAGGAACTCGGCCTGTCTCAAGCTGATCTGGCGCAGGCCAGCCTGGTCGAGAACCCGAGCTTCGCGGGCTTCTCGCGTTACGCCAAAGGCGTCTCCGGCTCCAACGTCGAGCTCGGCCTCGTCCAGAACGTGTTCGACATCTTCATTCAGCCGATGCGGAAGAAGCTGGCCGCGGCGGCGCTGGAGCAAACGAAGCTGCGTATCGCAAGCGAGGTGCTGTCGCTGGCGGCCGAAGTCAAGGAGGCGCACTTCACACTGCAGGCGCGGCAACAGCTCGTGACGCGGCTGCGCCTCATCCTTGACGTCACCCAGACCGCCGCGAACTTCGCGACGAAGCAGCACGAGGCCGGGACGATCAGCGACCTCGACCTCGAGAACCAGATCGCGTTGCACCGGCAGTCGAAGGTGGACGTCGCGCTGGCGGAGGCCGACGTCAGGGCCGACAGGGAGAGGCTCAACCGCCTTCTCGGCCTGTGGGGAGCGAACACGGCCTGGCGGATCACGGACGATCTTCCCGCCATCCCGGAGATCGAGATCCCGCTGGAGGGTCTCGAGTCACTGGCCGTCAGCCAGCGACAGGATCTTCAGGCGGCACGCTGGGGCGTCGACCTCGTCGGCCGGGCGCTGGCCCTGAAGAAGAAGAGCCGCTTCTTCCCCGTCGGCATCAACGTGGGGATCAACACCGAGAAAGACGTCACCGGCGAGCGCGTGACCGGCCCGCAGCTGTCGCTGCAACTCCCGATCTTCGACACGGGCAAGGCGTCGATTGCCCGGTTGCAGGCTGAGCACCGGCGGGCACAGCGCCAACTCGAGGCGCTCGCCATCGGCGCCCGCTCCGAGGTCCGCGAGACGCGCGATCGCATGCTCGCCGCGCGGGATCTGGCGACGTACTACGGCCAGGTGCTGCTGCCCCAGCGGCAGCGCATCCTGGACCTGACCATGCGCCACTACAACCTGATGTTCAAGGGCGCCTACGACCTGTTGCTGGCGAAACAGGCTGAGGTCGAGGCGGAGAAGACGTACGTGGCGGCCTGGCGCGACTACTGGATCTCGCGCACGCAGCTTGAGAAGGCCCTGGGCGGCGCCCTGCCCCCCGCGCCCGGGACGGAAGCCCCGGCAAGCGCTCAGCAGTAGGAGAGGAACCATGATCAGTCGTCGAAAGCTCTTGTCTCGAAGCGCACTCCTGGCGGGCGGAGCGGCCCTGCTCGATCGCGCGGGCACGCTCTTCACGGGAACAGCCCACGCGCAACACCAGGGTCATTCCATGCCGATGCCCGAGCCGACACGGACGCCATCGGTAACGGCGGCGCCCCTCACTCGCGCCGCCCACCTGCCCTATACGCCGGTCGTCACACCCAATGGCTCGACGCTCCCCTTCAAGATGAAGAATGGCGTGAAGGAGTTCCACCTCGTCGCGGAGCCCGTCAAGCGAGAGTTCGCGCCGGGCATGGTCGTGAACTGCTGGGGCTACAACGGCCAGACCCCGGGCCCCACGATCGAGGCGGTCGAGGGAGACCGGCTGCGGATCCTGCTGACGAACAAGCTTCCAGAGCATACGAGCATCCACTGGCACGGCATCCTTCTGCCTTCGGGAATGGACGGCGTCGGCGGGCTGAACCAGCCGCAGATCAAGCCGGGAGAGACCTACGCCTACGAGTTCACGCTGCGCCAGCACGGCACGCACATGTACCACCCGCACGCCGACGAGACGGTTCAGATGGCGCTGGGGATGATGGGCTTCTTCATCATCCATCCGAAGCAGCCTGCCCGCCGTATCGATCGCGACTTCTGCATCTTCCCGCACGAGTGGTTCGTCGAACCGGGCACCTCGACGCCGAACCCGAACATGATGACGGATTTCAACCTTTTCACTTTCAACAGCCGCGCCTTTCCGGGAACCGAGCATCTGATCGTCCGGCTCGGTCAACGGGTGCGCCTGCGCTTCGCCAACGTGAGCATGGACAGTCATCCGATCCACATTCACGGGCACCGCTTCTGGGTCGTCGAGACCGACGGCGGCCAGATCCCGGAATCGGGCTGGTGGCCCGAGACGACGGTCAACGTCCCTCCCGGGACGACCCGGGCCGTGGACTTCGTGGCCGACAATCCCGGTGACTGGGTGCTGCACTGCCACAAGACGCATCACGCGATGAACGCCATGAACCACGACATCCCCAACGTGATCGGCGTTGATCAGACGGAGCTCGAGGGGAAGCTGCAGGCCCTCGCTCCGGGGTCCATGACGATGGGGACGACGGGGATGGCCGAGCACGCCATGCACGCCAAGCACCACATGGGCCTTCTCCCCAATACCTTGCCGATGATGACCGGGGACGGGCCATTCGGAAACATCGAGATGGGCGGGATGTTCACGATCGTGAAGATCCGCCACGGAATCACCAGCTACGAGGATCCCGGCTGGTACGACTATCCGGCGGGAACCGTCGCCTCGAAGGTCGAGCTATGACGGTGCGCCGATGAAAAGCTGCTGCAAGCTGTTCGTGGCGTTGTTGGTGCTTGGTACGGTAGCGGGCGTCGTCGCACTCTACGCTCTCATCCAACACGGCGTGAGCGCCCGCGACGAGCCCACCGCCGCGGAGGCGTTCGTGGCGCGTCGGGTCCGCCACTTCGCTGTGCCGCGCGCCGGCCGTGATGCCCCAAACCCCGTGCCCCCGGGTCCGGAAGTACTGGCCCGCGCGCGGGCGCACTTCGCCGACCACTGCGCCTCCTGCCACGGCAACGACGGCCGCGGGCACACCAAGATGGGCCAGGGGTTGTATCCGAAGGCGCCTGACATGACGCTGACGGAGACCCAGAAGCTCTCGGACGGCGAGATCCTCTACATCATCGAGAACGGCGTTCGCCTGACAGGCATGCCCGCCTGGGGCAAGGCAGGCGCCCATGACATGACCGAGAGCTGGGAGCTCGTCCACTTCATCCGGCACTTGCCCAAGCTCACGCCGGACGAGATTGCGGAGATGGAGTCGCTGAACCCGAAGAGTCGGGAGGAATTCGAAGAAGAAGAGCAGATGCGCCGGTTCCTTGACGGCGAGGACATGAAGCCCTCGGCCGGCTCCGCTGGCCACGATCACTGAAGAAGGAGGAGTTCTATGCGCAGGGCATTCGTTGCGATGATCCTGTTGGGGGTGGTGGGCCTGGCCGGTCGCGCGCCGGCACACGACGGCCACCAGCACAAGGTCATGGGCAAGGTCGTGACTATCGACGAGAAGTCGATCACGGTCGAGGCTCTCGACGCGAAGAAGGTGACGGGCATGCTCGGCGCCGACACCAAGTACATGCGGGACAAGACGGCCGTCACCCGCGCCGACGTCAAGATCGGCGAGCGGGTCGTCGTCGTGATCGTAGAGGAACACGAGAGCGCGACGGTGAAGCAGGTGCTGTTGGGCACGGGCGCCAGCCCGGAGTCGAAGAAATGAGAACACGTGCCTGGGCGTTGACGACGCTGCTGTGTGGGATGGCTGCCCCGGCGGGCCTGGCCATGGACGCAGCCGAGGCCACGATCAAGACGTTCATCGAGGCCTACGATGCCGCCTTCAACTCGAAGAGCCTCGATCGACTGGCGCCGTTCTACCACCCGGACGTGACGATCTTCGAGGGCGGCTACGTGAACACGGGCTGGCTGGACTACCGGGACAACCACCTGGGCCCGGAGCTGAAGGAGATGCAAGACCTTCAGTTTTCCCACGTGAAGATCGTGCCGTACCTGCTGTCCGATGCGGCAGCGTACGTCACGGCCGAGTACCGGCTCAAGACGAAGATGGATGGCGAGCTCGTCGACGCCGAAGGCCTCGAGACCCTGGTCCTGGTCAAGGGCGCGGGTGGCGCCTGGAAGGTCCGACACTCGCACACCTCGAGCCGGCGCAAGCCCGCGGCTCAGCCGACGGCAACGCCGCAAGGGGCGGAGCGCCCTCTGGCGCGCTCACGCGCCTGCGGCCTCGCTCAGGAGGCCGCGAGTGTCGTTTCGGCCGCGGCTGCGAGCTCCTGCAGGCGTTCGAACGAGACGATCCCGACGCTGCGTCCTACGAGCTCGCCGCCGCGGAACACGAGCACC
>JAQBHI010000070.1:0-10806 GCA_032127875.1 Acidobacteriota bacterium | reverse complement strand
GAAGCGAGGTGATCTACCCATGGCCAGGGTGAAAGTCGGGTAACACCGACCGGAGGCCCGAACCAGTGTTGGTTGAAAACAGCTTGGATGAGCTGTGGGTAGGGGTGAAAGGCTAATCAAACCTCGTGATTGCCCGTTCTCTTCGAAATAGCTTTAGGGCTAGCGTCGTGGCTTTACTTCCGGAGGTAAAGTACTGGATGGACTAGGGCCTTTACCGAGGTACCGAATCCAACCAAACTCTGAATACCGGAAAGTTCGACCACGGCAGTCAGACAGTGGGGGCTAAGCTTCATTGTCGAGAGGGAAACAGCCCAGACCGCCAGCTAAGGTCCCTAATACAGTCTTAGTGGTAAAGGATGTGGATCCGCTAAAACAACCAGGAGGTTGGCTTAGAAGCAGCCATCCTTTAAAGAAAGCGTAATAGCTCACTGGTCGAGTGGGTCCGCGCCGATAATTCACCGGGGCTCAAGACTGTTACCGAAGCTGCGGACTCGAGTGAGGTTCGCCTCATTCGATTGGTAGAAGAGCATTCCATGTTCGGTGAAGCTCGACCGACAAGGACGGGTGGAGGACATGGAAGAGACCCTGCCGGCACAAGTAGCGAGAAAACGCGCGAGAACCGCGTTCGCCGAAAGCCTAAGGTTTCCTGAGGAAGGTCAATCCGCTCAGGGTTAGTCGGTCCTAAGGCCAGGCCGAAAGGCGTAGCCGATGGAAAACGGGTCAACATTCCCGTACTGCCGACAGACGATAAAGACCGATGGGGTGACGCAGAAGGGTAGGGACAGCCCTCGATTGGACGTGAGGGTTCAAGGGTGTAGGAAGTCTCCGCAGGAAAATCCACGGGGGCGTGTTTCCAAGGCCTGATGACGAGAGCTTCGGCTCATAAAGTGACCGATCCCACGCTGCCAAGAAAAGCCTCTAAGGAGTCTGTTGGTGACCGTACCGCAAACCGACACAGGTAGGCGAGGAGAAAATCCTAAGGCGCTAGTGAGAACCCTCGTTTAGGAACTCGGCAAACTAACCCCGTAACTTCGGGATAAGGGGTGCCCTCCCTGGTGAAGAGATTTACTCTCGGAGCTGGAGGGGGTTGCAGTGAAACGGCCCAAGCGACTGTTTACTAAAAACACAGGACTCTGCTAAGTCATAAAAACGACGTATAGGGTCTGACGCCTGCCCGGTGCCGGAAGGTTAAAGAGAGGGGTTAGCCGCAAGGCAAAGCTCTGAACTGAAGCCCCGGTAAACGGCGGCCGTAACTATAACGGTCCTAAGGTAGCGAAATTCCTTGTCGGGTAAGTTCCGACCTGCACGAATGGCGTAACGATTTGGGCGCTGTCTCAACGAGGGGCACTGCGAATCTGTAGTACCGGTGAAGATGCCGGTTTCCCGCAACTAGACGGAAAGACCCCGTGCACCTTTACTGCACCCTAGCCTTGAACTTGGGTGCGTCCTGCGTAGGATAGGTGGGAGACTTTGATCCCGGGCTCTCGGGCTCGGGGGAGTCGACGGTGAAATACCACCCTTGACGCTCTTAGGTTCTAACCTACCTCCCTTATCGGGAGGAGGAACATGGCTAGGCGGGTAGTTTGACTGGGGCGGTCGCCTCCTAAAGAGTAACGGAGGCGCTCGAAGGTTCCCTCAGGCTGTTTGGAAATCAGCCGTCGAGTGCAAAGGCACAAGGGAGCTTGACTGCGAGACCTACAAGTCGAGCAGGAGCGAAAGCTGGACTTAGTGATCCGGTGGTTCTGAGTGGAAGGGCCATCGCTCAACGGATAAAAGGTACGCCGGGGATAACAGGCTGATCTGGTCCAAGAGTTCACATCGACGACCAGGTTTGGCACCTCGATGTCGGCTCATCGCATCCTGGAGCTGTAGCAGGTTCCAAGGGTTGGGCTGTTCGCCCATTAAAGCGGTACGTGAGCTGGGTTTAGAACGTCGCGAGACAGTTCGGTCCCTATCTGTTGTGGGCGCAGGAGACTTGAGAGGGCCTGTCCTTAGTACGAGAGGACCGGGATGGACGAACCTCTAGTGCACCAGTTGTCTCGCCAGAGGCATAGCTGGGTAGCTACGTTCGGTTGTGATAAACGCTGAAAGCATCTAAGCGTGAAACACGCCTCAAGATGACGTCTCCCGCAGGATAACCTGCCTAAAGACCCCTCGTAGACTACGAGGTTGATAGGCCCGATGTGGAAGAGCAGCAATGCTTGAAGCTTACGGGTACTAATCGGTCGTGCGGCTTGATCATGATGTTTACAGTGCTTTGAAACGACGGTGGCGGGCATCTGTGCTTTGCACTTGCATATCGGAAGTCTTCGGTTTGTCTGACCGTTCATCCCGGTGATCATGGCGGAGGGGTCACACCCGTTCCCATTCCGAACACGGCCGTTAAGCCCTCCAGCGCCGATGGTACTGCCAGGGCAGCCTGGTGGGAGAGTAGGACGTTGCCGGGATTTTTTTCGTTCGTCATGGTCTTCGCCCTGTGCGACATCGCCCAGGGCTCTTTTTTTGCCCGAACGAAAGCTGCTAGACTCCGCTTTTCGCGGGCGAGCTTCCTGACGTTCGCAGCAGGAGTGTCACGATGTCCGGACATTCGAAGTGGGCTTCGATCAAGCACAAGAAGGGCGCCCTCGACGCCAAGCGCGGCAAGATCTTCACCAAGATCATCCGTGAGATGTCGATCGCGGCACGTCTGGGCGGCGGCGATGCCGACTCCAATCCCCGTCTGCGCACGGCCGTCGACAAGGCCAAGAGCGTCAACATGCCGGCTGACAACATCAAGCGCGCGATCCAGAAGGGCACCGGCGACCTGGAAGGCGCCTCCTACGAGGACATCACCCTCGAAGGCTATGGGCCTGGGGGCGCGGCGCTGCTCGTCGAGGGGACGACCGACAATAGAAACCGCACCGTGTCCGAGATCCGCCACGTGCTTTCGAAAAACGGCGGCAACCTGGGCGGAGCGGGCAGCGTGTCGTACATGTTCAAACCCCGCGGCTACTTCGCGATCGCTCAGGACAAGATCGCCGAAGAGCGCCTGATGGAACTGGCTCTCGAAGCCGGCGCTGACGACATCCAGTCTTCGGGCGACGTCTGGGAGGTCTACTGCTCGCCGAATGCCTACGAGACGGTTCTGGCCGCCATCAAGAAAGCCGACATCGAGCCCGAGGAAGCCACGATCGGCAAATATGCCGAAAACCTGATCGCGCTGGAGGGCCAGAAGGCCCAGCAGATGCTGAAGCTGATCGAGGCGCTCGAAGACAGCGACGACGTGCAAAACGTCTGGTCCAACGTCGACATCTCCGACAAGGACCTCGAGGCCGCCGCGAGCTAGGCGCGGCCGGGTGTCGCGCCTTCCGGCTAGAATGGGCGCGGCCATGATTCTGCTCGGCGTCGACCCCGGTTCCCAGCGCACCGGCTACGGCGTCATCCAGAGCGACGGGAGACGCCACCGCCTGCTCGAAATGGGGGTTCTGGCTCCTCCAGCCAGTGGCTCACTCGCCGAGAAGCTTCATTTCATCCACGCCGGCCTCAGTGTGATCGTCGGTCGCGTGCACCCGGACGCCCTGGCCGTCGAGGACCTGTTTCATGCCGTCAACACGCGCACCGCCCTGGTGCTCGGCCACGTGCGCGGCGTCGTGCTCTTGGCCGGCGCTGAGGCCCGCATCCCCGTGCACGCCTTCCCGCCCGCGACCGTGAAAGTCCAGATCACGGGGTTCGGTCGCGCGGAAAAGCGCCAGGTCGCGCTGATGGTCTCGCGGCTGCTCATGCTCCCCGTGGACATCGTCGCTGGAGATGCGACCGATGCCTTGGCTGTCGCGTTGTGCCTGGCACATCAAGCGCCACAAAGCGAGGCCATTGCGGCCGCCGCCGCGGCCTCGGTCCGCCGCGCCGGCAAGCGCGCATGATCGCGCAGCTGCGTGGCCGAATCCTGCGCAAGAGCCCGCAGGAGGTGGTGGTCGACGCGGCCGGCGTCGGCTACCGTGTCCTGATTCCCGTCTCGACTTTCTATCGCCTGGGCGAAGAAGGCAGCGAGACCAGCCTGCGAATCCACACCCACGTGCGCGAAGACGCGCTTCAACTCTTCGGCTTCGAGAGCGCCGCCGAGCAGGCCTTGTTCGAGCGCCTGATCGAGGTGGCGGGGGTCGGCCCCAGGCTGGCTGTGAACATCCTGTCGGGTATCGAGGCGCCCGAACTGGCGGCCGCGCTGCGCGCGTCCGACCTGGCACGCCTCACGCGCATCCCCGGTGTCGGCAAGAAGACCGCAGAGCGGCTCGTCCTCGAGCTGAGGGACAAGATGCCGGTCATGTCCGGAGGCGAAGAGCTTCAGGCAGCCTCCGCCACGGGCACCACCAAGGACGACCTGCTGTCAGCACTCGCGAACCTCGGCTACTCGCGCGGCGAGGTCGAGAAGGGCGTCGATCGCGCCCTCAAGGAGGAGCCGGACGGGCGTTTCGAGGACCTGCTGCGGCGCTCGCTGCGGGTACTCTCGGGCCGGTGAGCAGTAGGCGAAGGTGACCGACCCCCGCCTGGTGACCGGCCGCCCGGTCGACGACGACCTCGGCTTTGACCAGTCGCTGCGGCCCAAGCGACTCGACGAATACGTTGGCCAGCCCCAGGTCATCGCCAACCTCCGGGTCGCCATCGAAGCTGCCCGGAGCCGGGGAGAGGCGCTCGATCACGTACTGCTCTTCGGGCCGCCGGGCGTCGGCAAGACCAGCCTGGCCCACGTCATCGCCGCGGAGCTCGAGACGCCCATCAAGGCAACGGCAGGGCCGATCATCGAGCGGGCCGGGGACCTGGCGGCACTGCTGACCGCTCTCGAGGCGCGCGAGGTGCTTTTCATCGATGAGATCCATCGCCTCGACGCCAAGGTGGAGGAGATCCTCTACCCGGCGCTCGAGGATCAGAGCCTCGATCTCATGATCGGCACCGGGCCCGGCGCGCGTTCCATGAAAATCCCTCTCAAGCCCTTCACGCTCGTCGCTGCGACGACGCGCGCGGGACTCCTGACCGCCCCGTTGCGGGGCCGCTTCGGCATCGTGCATCGTCTCGATTTCTATTCGCAGGCTGACCTCGAGTTCATCGTCACGCGCTCGGCGCGCATTCTGGGCGTGCCCCTCGAAGCCGAGGGCGCCCGCGAGATCGCCTCCCGCAGCCGCGGCACGCCGCGCATTGTGAACCGCCTGTTGCGCCGGGTTCGCGACTTCGCCCAGGTCCGAGCCGACGGCGTGATTACCCTGAGCGTGGCGAAGGACGCCCTGGCCCTGCTAGAGGTCGACCAGAACGGCTTCGACGAAGTGGACCGCAAGCTGCTGCTCACCATCATAGACAAGTTCGGGGGCGGCCCCGTCGGGGTGAGCGCGATCGCAGCGGCGATCAGCGAAGAGGCCGACGCGATCGAGGACATCTACGAACCCTACCTGCTGCAGATCGGTTTCCTCGACCGGACGCCACGCGGCCGTGTCGTCACGCGCCGTGCCTACGAGCACTTCGGCCGCACTCTTCCCGAAGGCGGCATCGGCCAGAAGAAGCTGTTCTGAAGAACTTGGGGGGGTACGGATGCCAGACGCACCCCCCCGCGCGCGAAGCGCTCCCCCTCAACCGCTCGCGCCGGAGTGATCCCGGCGCT
Source organism: Acidobacteriota bacterium (assembly GCA_032127875.1). Lineage (GTDB taxonomy): Bacteria > Acidobacteriota > Vicinamibacteria > Fen-336 > Fen-336 > CADEEV01. Next base: position 5,183 of record JAQBHI010000070.1, on the reverse strand, counting down.
CGCTGCAGGTAGGTCTCTTGGACATCGCGGACTTCGATTATGAGCTTCCGGCTGAGCGCATCGCCCAGGAGCCGCTGGCTGAGCGCGACGCATCGCGGCTGATGACGCTGGACCGCGTCGCAGGCGATCGGCAGCACCAACGCTTCCGCGACCTTCCCCTCCTGCTGCGACCCGGCGACTTGCTGGTCGTGAACCGCAGCCGCGTGTTCCCGGCTCGCCTGCTCGGGCGACGCCACGGCGGCGGCTCGGCGGAGGTCCTGCTTCTGCGCCCGTCGCAGGACGATCGAGAGTGGGAGGCGCTCCTCAAGCCGGCACGCAGGCTCAAGGTTGGGGAGCGTGTCCTAGTGAGCGCCGAGCTTTCGATCGCGATTCTTTCGGGAGCGGTTGGCCCGGAGGGCCGACGTCGTGTGCGGCTCGAATCGGAAGGCGATCCCTGGGCCCTGCTCGAGAAGTGGGGACACACGCCGCTTCCGCCCTACGTCGCGCGTCCCGATCGACCCGAGGACCGCGAGCGCTACCAGACGGTTTATGCGCTCGAGCGTGGCAGCGTCGCCGCGCCGACCGCCGGCCTGCATTTCACGCCAGCGCTTCTCGAACGCCTCGCTAAGCAGGGTGTCGATCGCGCCGAAATCGTTCTCCACGTCGGCCCGGGCACCTTCCGACCGGTCAAGGTCGAGCGCGTCGAGGAACATCGTGTCGATCCGGAGCCCTTCGAGATCCCTGCTGCCACGGCCGAGGCGATCGCCCGCCGCCGCGCCCGAGGCGGCCGGATCGTGGCCGTCGGGACGACGACCGTGCGTGCGCTCGAGACGGCAGCTCGCACCGACGGTGTCGTCCGGCCCTGCCGCGGCGAGACCGACTGCGTGATCGTGCCGGGCTTTGGCTTCCAGGCGGTGGACGCGCTCATCACCAACTTCCACCTGCCACGCTCGTCGCTGCTGCTACTGGTGGCCGCCTTCGCCGGCCGCGAACGCGTGCTCGCCGCCTACGCCGAGGCCGTCAAACGAGGCTACCGCTTTTATAGCTACGGCGACGCTATGCTGATTTGCTGATGCGCTTCAGGCCGTTCATGTAAGGGCGCAAGGCCTCGGGGATCACGATCGAGCCGTCTGCCTGCTGGTAGTTCTCCAGCACGGCGATCAGCGTTCGGCCCACTGCCAGGCCGCTGCCGTTCAAGGTGTGAACGAAGCGCGGCTTCGACTTGGCGTCGGGCCGATAGCGCAGTACGGCACGGCGCGCCTGGAAATCCGTGCAGTTCGAGCACGACGAGATCTCACGGTAGGCCTGCTGCCCGGGCAGCCAGACCTCGATGTCGTAGGTCTTGGCCGCCGAGAATCCCATGTCGCCTGTAGAGAGCAGCACCACGCGATAGGCGAGGCCGAGACGCTTCAAGACTTGCTCGGCGTCGGCGACCATCGCTTCCAGCTCTTCCATCGACGTCTCGGGCGTCGTTAGTTTCACCAGCTCGACCTTGTGGAACTGGTGCTGGCGGATCAGGCCCCGCACATCCTTGCCGTACGAGCCAGCCTCGGAGCGGAAGCAGGGCGTGAAGGCCACGTACCTGAGGGGCAGCTGCGCTGGCTCCAGCATCTCGTCACGATGCAGGTTGGTGAGCGGCACCTCAGCCGTAGGGATCAGGTAGAGATCCTTTTCGCCGGCCCGGGTCTTGAAGAGATCGCCCTCGAACTTGGGCAGTTGGCCCGTGCCTTCGAGGGTCTCGGCGGTGACGAGATACGGCGGGATGACCTCGCGGTAGCCCCGTTCACGAGTGTGCAGGTCGAGCATGAACTGGATCAAGGCACGCTCGAGCCGGGCCCCGTCGTCCCAGTAGACGGCGAAGCGCGCGCCAGAGAGCTTGGCGGCCCGCTCGAAGTCGAGAATGCCGAGTTCGGTCCCAAGCGCCCAGTGCTCCTTCGCGACGAAGTCGAAGCTCTGCGGCTGGCCGACGCGGCGCACCTCGAGGTTTGCGGTTGCATCGGCGCCGACCGGCACGCTCGCGTCCGGGACGTTCGGGATCCCGAGCAGGATCTGGCGGAGGTCGGCCTGCACCCTGCCGAGTTGGCCATTCAGATCCCTGATCTCAGTGGATAGCTGCTCGTGACTGGGGGCTATCGCTTTTCTCGCAGCCACAGGCGAGTGGCCGGACTTGATGAGGCCAGAGATTTCCTTGTTGAGACCGTTCTGCTGATGCTGACGTTTCTCAACTTCTTGGATGATTTGGCGGCGCCGCGCATCGAGACCCCACGGATCCGCCTCGCCCAGAGTCTGACCGCGCCGCTCCAGCATCTGCGCGATAGCGTCTTTGTTCTCCGCAACGAACTTCAAGTCCAGCACGGCGCTCTCCGACCTCCTTACGCGAAAGCGCGAGAATAGCACGGCCCGGCGAATGATCGCCGTGTGGTAGCATCCCGCGCACGATGGCGATGGCGAAGATCCGCAAGGCAGTGTTTCCAGCCGCAGGCCTCGGCACGCGCTTCCTGCCCGCCACCAAGGCGCAGCCGAAGGAGATGCTGCCGCTCGTCGACAAGCCGATCATCCAGTACGTGATCGAGGAAGCGGTGGCCTCGGGCCTGACCAACATCATCATCGTGACGGGCCGGGGCAAGAACGCGATCGAAGACCACTTCGACGTGTCCTACGAACTGGAGCGGCTGCTCCAGGAGCGCGGCAAGACCGAGTTGCTCGATCAAGTTCGCGCAGTCTCGAATATGATCAACGTTTCCTACGTGCGGCAGGGTGAGACGCTCGGCCTGGGCCACGCCGTCTTGATGGCCAAGGATCTGATCGGCGACGAACCCTTCGCGGTGATGCTCGGCGACGACATCATCGACAGCGCCGTGCCCTGCATGCGCCAGATGATCGACGTGTTCGATGCCCATGGCGGCCCGGTGATCGCCGTTCAACAGGTGCCGGAGAGCGAGATCTCGGCCTACGGTGTGATCGACGGCGCCGCCGAGGGTGCCAGCGGACGCGTCTACCGGATCCGGGACATGGTCGAAAAGCCCAGCCCCGGCGAGGCTCCGAGCGATCTGGCCATCATCGGCCGCTACATCCTGACGCCCGACATCTTTGCGGCGCTCGAGACGACGCCGCGCGATGCTGCCGGAGAAATTCAGCTCACCAACGGGCTGCGGGCGCTGAAGGAAAGACGCCCGCTGTTCGGTTACCGTTTCGAGGGAGTGCGTCACGACGCCGGCAACAAGCTCGGCTTCCTGAAGGCCACGGTCGAGTTCGCCCTGAAGCGCCCCGACCTGGGCGGGCCGTTCCGCGAATACCTCCGCGGTCTGAAGCTCTAGGCCCCCCGAGCTACTTGGACGACCGGTCGCTCGAGGCCTTCGCGTCCTTCGGTTTGGCAGGCTTCGCCGAGCTCGGCTCGCTCGCGGATGAGCTCGCCTCGCTCGAAGCCGACGACGAACTCGCGTCAGCCTTGGCGCCTTCCATCTTGCCCGATTCCGCCTTGCCCGATTCCGCCTTGCCGGGTTCCGCCTTTTCGCCCTCGCCTTTCGAAGCGCCTTCGCCCGAGGACTTCTTCGCGTAGTCCGTTACGTACCAGCCTGCACCCTTGAACTGGATTGCGGGGGCCGACGCCAACTTCTGAACCGTCTTGGCGCAGGTGGGGCACTTCTTGAGTGGAGGATCCGAAAACCTCCGGATGACCTCGAAGCGCCCGCACTTCGGGCATTGATACTCGTACAGCGGCACCTAGTCGACGGCCTTGATGACCAGGATCACGATCGCGACGATCAAGAACACGACCAGCAGCTGCTCCACGTCGTGATCCAGACCCGCGACCGGGTCGGTCCGGAGCGCTTCGGCGCGCCGGGCCAGGTCCCTTAGTTCGCCGTCGGAAAGCGTCGCGACCGCGTCGCGCACGACCGCAAGGTCGGCACCCACGCTCGCCGCAGCGCGGCTCGCCGCGGGCGTCGCCAGCACCGTCTCGAGAGTCGCCTGGTCGTGGGCGCGGGCCGCAGCGGCTTTGGCCAGACGCGCGCTGGCCGCTTCTGGCGAGACGAGGTGCTCCTCGGCGGGGGCCGCGCAGGCCACCAGCAGGACCACGGCAGCCAGGCTCAGGACGTTCTTTCTCTTGTGCATGTCGCTCGTTCTCCCTGCCCCGTCGCGGAAAAACGGGGCCTTCACTCGAAGGATACGGTGCGCGCCAGCACGCGTCAACGAAGCTCGGCCTAGTGCGCTTCGGCCCAGTTGCGTCCCAGCCGCGCAGCGACCACGAGCGGCACGTCGAGAGCGAGGGCGTTTTCCATCACATCTTCGACGAGGTCCCTGGCCGTGCCCGCTTCGCTTTCGGGCACCTCGAGCAGCAACTCGTCGTGGATCTGCAGGATGAGACGCGACTCGAGGCGGCGCTCGCGAAGCGCCCGATCCAGGTCGAGCATCGCTTTCTTGATCAGATCGGCCGCCGAGCCCTGCACCGGCGTATTGCGCGCCTGGCGCTCGGCTTCCATGCGCACCTGGAAGTTCTTGGCTTGCAGATCCGGCAGCCGGCGCAGCCGGCCGAGCAGGGTCCGAACCGTTCCCGTCTCTCGCGCCTTCGCGACGGTTTCGTCGATGAAGCGCTGCACCCCGGGGTAGCGCGCGAAGTAGGCCTGGGTGAACAGCTCGGCCTGCTTCTTCGGAATGCCGAGATCCTTCGCGAGGCTGAAGGCGGTCTTCCCGTAGAGCAGCGCGTAGTTGACGATCTTGGCCCGGCGCCTCAGCTCGTGCGGGTCGAGCGTGCTGTCGGGGCCGAACACCTTCGCGGCCGTCTGCGCGTGAATGTCGTCTCCGCGCTCGAACGCCTCGATCAGCGCCTCGTCTCCCGACAAATGCGCGAGCACGCGCAGCTCGATCTGCGAGTAGTCGGCGGAGATGAGCACGCAGCCGGGTTCGGCGATGAAGGCCTGCCGGATCCGCCGCCCAATTTCGGTCCGGATCGGAATGTTCTGGAGGTTCGGATCGCTGCTGCTCAGCCTCCCGGTGGCCGCCACGGCCTGACTGATCTGCGTGTGCACCCGGCCGGTTTCGGGATTGACCAGCGCCGGCAACGCGTCGATGTAGGTGCCCTTCAGCTTGGCCAGCCCCCGCCAGTCGAGGATCGATCGGCAGATGTCGTGCTGCGCGGCCAGCTCTTCGAGCACCTCGACCGCCGTCGAGGGCGTCTTGGTGGCCCCGGTCCGCTTGACCACGGG
>JAQBHI010000069.1:0-18644 GCA_032127875.1 Acidobacteriota bacterium | reverse complement strand
TTCCGCATCGCCGGTGGCTACTTCCAGTCCGACCCCTTTTCGCGACCCACCGGCCAGATCCCGGTTATCCCCGATCCGCGCGTTGCCAACGCCAACTGCAGCGTGAGCACTGGAGCCAACGGCTTGCAAGTCGGCACCGGGCCGAACTGCATCGGCGGGAGTCTGTACCCGGTCGACGCCACGGGTACGCCGGGCCGCAGCTTCGAGAACGACGGCACCAAGCAGCCCAAGGTCGACGTGCGTGTCGACCAGGAGCTTTCGGGCAACGCCCGCATCACCTACAACGCGGGCTACGCCGGGACCACCGGCATCGTGCACACCGGCATCGGGCCTTTCAACCTTCAAAGCGGCTCCTTTCTCACGTATGGCAAGGTCGGCTACTCGAAGAACGCCTTGAAGATTTCGCTCTTCACGAACATCCTGGACGCCGAGGCCCCGAACCTCCTGCTCACGGATCCGACGACGCTCAAGCCGGTGGCCCTCAACTTCAAGACCCAGACCTACGACTTCGAGGTCGGGCATTCGATGGTGGTCGGCGGCAACCACATCCTGAGCTACGGCGGCAACGCACGGCGGAACAACTTCGAGATCACGCTCACACCCAACGCCGAGAACCGCAGCGAATTCGGCGCCTACCTTCAGGATGAGTTCCATCTCGACAAGTTCCGGCTGTCCGTGGGCGGCCGCGTCGACAAGTTCGGCAACATCGACAGCGCAGTGTTCTCGCCCCGTGTGAGCGTGATGCTCAAGCCCACCGAGGATCACTCCCTCCGTGCCTCCTTCAACAGGGCCTTTCGGGCGCCCTCGGCCGTCAACAACTTTCTCGACCAGAAGATCTTTGCCCCGATAGCTCCCATCGACCTGCGGCCGCTCGCGGGACTGATCCCGCTGCTGGTTCCCGGGCCGGCGGGACAGGGACTCGCGTCGCTGGTTCCGAAGACGCCGATCAGCTTGATCGTCAACAACGTAGGCAACCCGAACCTGAAGGAAGAGTCGATCAAGGCCTACGAGGTCTCCTACACGGGGACCTTCAACCGCAAGACGACGATCGGCCTGGCCGCCTACCAGAACGACAGCGACGACAACATCAACTTCGCGACCATCACCCCGAACGCTTCGCGTCCCGCAGGGATTCCGCCGTTCGACGTCTACACGCCGCTCGACTCGAACACCTGTTGCGCGCCCACCGGCATTCCCGGGCCTCTCTACGGGTTCTTGCTCCAGGCGAGGATCCCGGGCTTCCCGCTGCCGCGCACCGTCTCGACGTATCTGAGCCTCGGCCCGCTCCGCCAGCGCGGTTTCGAAGCCTCGATCGACCACCGCTTCAACGGCAAGGTTTCCGCTTCCGCCAACTACTCCTATCAGGAGAAGCCGAAGGTCCTCACGGCGGCGTCCGGCCAGATTCCGTACCTGACGGAAGAGCTCGGCCTGCCCGCGAAGAACCGCTTCAACGCGGCCGTCAATTGGACGACAGCGCGATTCCTGGGCAGCGCCGGGGTCAATTACGTCGACAAGGCGCTGTGGACCGACGTGCTCAGCAGCACGTTCCATGGATTCACCGATTCCTACACGCTGGTGAACGCCAGCTTCGGCGTGAAGTGGGCCGACGGCAAGCTGACCACTACGCTGAAGGGCACCAACCTGCTGAACGAGAAGATCCAGCAGCACGTGTTCGGCGACATCCTGAAGCGCTCGGTCAGCCTCGAGGCGCGGGTGAATTTCTAGCGACCTCTCCGTAAGGGCCGTCGGGCCGCAGGGCTCGGCGGCCCTTTCCTTTTCATCATCGCCCCCCACCCTTGTCCCTCGCCACGCACTCTCATCGCGCAGCCTGCTTCCGGGGTCCTTCGAGACCGGCCGCGATCTCGAGCAGCTTCACGACCGTGTTCCAGTTGCGGCCCGTTCCAGACGTCTTCAGGGTCCTTTCGATGAACGCCGGAGATAATCTCGAGCGTCCTACGCCATCGGGATAGTGGACGTAAAGCTCCTGGCCCTTTAGCCACAGCTCCTCGGGATCCGTCTCGAGTCCGAGGATCCGGGCTCGGGCCTCCGGGCCCGGCTCGTCAACCAGGAACGTGACGAGGAGCTTGGAGCCGTCGAAATCACGGCGTCCCGCCATCGGGTTCCTGGCGAGCACCCCCCTCATCTCGGAGGCACTCCGAAGCACGACATCGGGACGCAGGCCGAAGCTGCGCCCGATGCCCTTCCGGATCCGGCCCGCGAGCGGCCCGAGATGCTTGGCGCTCGTCGTGAAAACGACGTTGCCGCTCTGGATGTAGGTCTGCGCGTCTTGCAGCCCCAGCGACGCGTAGAGGGCTCGCAGCGCGTCCATCTTGAGCTTGTTGTGGCCCCCGACGTTGACGCCCCGGAGCATGGAGATCACCACGCTCATCGCCGCGCCACCTCGAGCTTGGCGGAAACGGCGGAACTGTACCAGAGTGCGTCGTTCGAGAAACGCAGCTCGTCGGGCTTGATCGTCAGCACCAGCCGCCGGCCGTCATGCTCGATCGTGCGCGCCAGGCTCGCGGGCAGGGCGAAGGAACGAAACAGCTTCTTCGGAAGCCGCACGCGAAAGCCCCCAAGCAACCTCTCGCGAAGCTTGGGCAGGATCTTGTCAGGATCGATGCCGATGCCGCACTTGAAAAGGGAGTCCTGCTCGCCAAGCGCGGTCGCGAGGTTCTTCCACGACTCGGGCGTGAGATCCACCTTCAGGCGATAGCGGACGTCCTTGAAGGTGGGCTCCGCGAGGATGCTGTGCTCGCCCGTCGTGAGCATGAGGCCGCCGCTAAAGGTGTGAACGTCTGGCACAAGCGTGCCGTCGATGCTGCGCGTCACCTCGAAATCGCGACAAAGCATGTTGGCGAAACCCTTCGCATCCCACGCGAAGTGGATGGTTCCCCGGCCGCGCGCCTGCTCGAGCGAGACCGGGAGGGCGAGCATGATGCCGCCGTCGTCGCTGAGGTCTACGACGGGCGGCTTGGCGCCGAGCACGCCGCTGACGCGGTGGATCACGAGATCCAGGTTCCACGTACCGGCCGTCACGTCGCCCACGAGCGCCTTCCGGACGTGGATCTCGCCCTGCGCTTCGACCTTGGCTTCGAGCTTCAGGTCGAGCGCAACCCGGTCGAGGTAGCGTGCGGCGACCTCGGTGATCAGGCGTTTCAGGAGGCCGCTGCGCATGCCGACGAGCACGTCGCCTTCACTCGCGAGGGCCAGCGACAGAACCGGGTCGGCCTCGACCCGGGTACTCACTTTCGTCCAGAGTTGCTCCTGCCGGATCTTGAGTGTCGCGAGCCGGCCGGCGCGAGCGTTGTCTTCGTCGCGCCGGCACGCGAGGGGCAGCAGACTGGTGAGCGCCAGCGCCAGCGCGAAGCGCCTCACGAAGCGTCCATGATGCCCGAGGTCGTGATGCTGATCCAAAGTCGATGGCGGAAGGACCGCACCGCCGCCACCTCGGCGCCCAGCGGAACGCGTTCCTCCCCGATCGTCACGCCGCCCTCCGGCCCCATCGCCGGCAGCGTTACCTCCTTGCCCACCCGCACGGGGATGTCGATGGTCGAGAGCAGCGGGGCAAAGCTTTGGACCTGTTCGCGGGTCAGGTCCTCGACCAGCCGTGCCACGGGCACACTCATGCCAAGGGCCTCGACGCTTCGCGCTTCGACGGCAAAGATGCGGATACGGCCGCGTAGCGAGCCCGACTCCGTGTCGAGTTCCACCACGTCGAGCGCGCCGTACACCGTGAGCTCAGCCACCACGCTGCTCTCCCCGACCAGGCTGGCGCGACCCTGAAGCTCGACCGTGGCGAAGCCGTCCTCGAGCAGCACCTTGGCCGAGGTGGCTGCGACGTGATACTTGCCGGCGATGTCTTCCTCAAGGGGGAGCGCGGAGTCGAGCACGCTCTGGATCAGGCGCTGCCTCACGACCACGAGGATTTGATCGAACGGCACCAGCGGCCCGTCCCCGGCAAGCATCGCTTCCAGGCCCTTGATCCGGCGCAGCAGGTTCTGCTCCTCCGCCGACTGGCGGGCCCCGCTTGGGCCCCGCTCGCAGGCCAGAAGCGCGACCAGCACAAGGGCGCCGACGGCCTGCCGCTTCAAGCGCGCCGGCCCGGCGTCACCCGCAGGCGTCGCCGGAACGCCTTCTCGAAGCGCGCTCCAATGCGTCGCGGTCGCCATCCCACGAGACCCCGCACCCAGAGCCGGATCTCGCGCTTCCCGACGCGGCAGGCGATGCGCACCCGCGCGCCGGGCGGGCAGCGCTCGGCGATGTCGTCCGCGAGCACCAGCAGCACGGCGGCCCGTTCGATCTCGGCGAGGTCGGCGGCGTGCAGCAGCGGCGCGTAGCGGGTCAGGTCGGTGCCCTCGTCGCCCGCGCTCGCGACCACGGCGGAAAGCAGGGCGATCTCGCGGTGCGAGAAGCCCAGCAGGTCGGTTTGCAGCACGATGCTGGCGACATGCTCGTGGCGATCGAAGAAGTCGATGCTGCGGCCGATGTCGAGGATGCGGGCCGAGTGCGCGAGCGCTTCGCGCAGGCGGCCGCTGGCATCGAGGTGAAGCTTGCTGGCCAAACTCCCGGCCAGCGCCTCCCGGCGCGCGGCCGCGGCCGGGTTCCACTCGCGGAAGTTCTCGGCGAGCGCGCGGATCGAGGCCTCCCGCACCGCGCGCGTGGGCGGCACCCGGGCCGTCACCAGTCCCAGCGCGAGGCCCTCGCGCACACCCTGGCCTGAGACCTGTATGGCCGAGGCGTCGAGCGTCTCCATCAAAGTGAGGATCGCCAGGCCGCCTCCCCACGATCGAGTCGCCGCGATCGTCGTTGAGGCCGGGGATCTCGGCGCGACGCTTCACGCGTCGGGACGCGACGAGGTCGACGATCGCCGAGAGCCGCCGGCGGGTGAGCAGGTAGCCATGGAGGCGAGTGATCGGGTAGCGGTGCTGCCGGCTGTCGATCTTGGCCAGGTTGCGCAGCGTACCCCCGGTTCCCACGAGGCTTTGCTTCGCACGCAGCTTCGGCAGCCGCGCGCCGGCGAGTTGCTTGCGGACGTGGCGGCGCAGTCGCTCCAGTTCCTGGGGCCGTGGCGGATCGGAGCAAAGGAACGCGTCGGAGAGGCGCAGCGCGCCGAGCGGAAAACTGTGCGCGCGCCCCAGCCGTCGGCCCTGAAAGAGCGAGACCTGCATGCTGCCGCCGCCCACGTCGAAGAAGACGCCGTCCTTCACGGGCAGGCCGCGCACAGCGCCGAGAAAGCCGTAGTGCGCTTCCTCCTTGCCTGACAGGACGCGCACTCGGATACCGAGTTCCTCGAAGACGCGGCGGATGAATGGCGGTCCATTCTCGGCGTCGCGCACCGCCGCGGTCGCTACCGCGAGCACGCGCCGGGCGCCAGCGCCGCGCGCGATGGCGCAGAAATCGCGAAGCGCATCCAGGGTTCGAGCGATCGCCTCCGCGCTCAGCCGGTGCGTCTCGTCCAGCTCGCGCACCAGCCTCAGCGAAGCGCGGCTGCTGGCCAGGATGTGCAGGTGTCCATCGGGCCGCACGCTGTAGACCACGACCCGCCCCGAGTTCGACCCGATGTCGATGACCGCGACTTGCTGCCGGGTTGCCTGTGGCACGTTCCTAGCTTCTTGCGCAGCCACGCCCCCGGTCAAGCCGCTCGGCAGCGAGCAGTCGCGGGGGAGCCGGGCGCCGAAGGCGCATCAGTCCGTAGCCGCGGTCCCGCTGCGCAGCGGAGCGCCCGATTCACTCGGGCGCGGAGCGGCTGGGGGGAGCCCGAAGGGCCCGGGGGGTGCATGGTTCCGCACCCCCCGATCCTCACTAGAACAACGTGTAGATGAACGGTGCGACGGCCGTGCCCTGGGTGAAGACCACCAGCAGGCCGAGTAGCGCCAGCATGATCACGATCGGCCCGAGCCACCACTTCTTGCGGACCTTCATGAAAGCCCACAGCTCGCCGATGATCCCGAACTTCTCCCGCGACTCTTCAAACGCCATTGGCTTGCCTATTCATCGACCCCCCAGCCTGTCCCGCCCCACGTAGGGGGAGGCAACCGCCACGCCGAACGACCTCGCCCCGCATCCGTCCTGTCGCCTAGTCCAATTCGAATTGCGTGCGCCAGTCTACGTCCTCGCGCAGCGGCGGCTGTTCTCTCTTGTCCAGTAGATGATGGCCCATCACGAGGTAGTCCATGTCGGTCCGCATGAAACACAGGTACGCGTCGTGGGGCGTGCAGACGATCGGCTCGCCCCGGACGTTGAACGACGTGTTGATGACGATTGGCACGCCGGTGAGCTTCTCGAACTCCCGGATCAGCTCGTAATAGAGCCGGTTTTCCTCGGCGGTGACGGTCTGCAGGCGCGCCGAGTTGTCGACGTGCGTCACCGCAGGGATCACGCGCTTGCCCTCGCGCACCTGAGCCACCAGCAGCATGTACGGGCTGTCGCAGTCGATCTCGAACCACTCCGAGGCCTTGTCCGCCAGCACCGAGGGCGCAAAGGGCCGGAAGCCCTCGCGAAACTTGATCTTGATGTTGAGCGTGTCGCGCATCTTCGGGTCACGCGGGTCGGCCAGGATGCTGCGTCCGCCCAGCGCTCGCGGTCCGAACTCCATACGTCCCTGATACCATCCGATCACGTTGCCGTCGGCGATGTGCTTTGCGGTGGCTTGTGTGAGTTCGGCGTCGCTCAGCACGCGGTACTTCGTGGTGTGGGCGTCGAGGTACTGGCGGATCTCGGCGTCCTTGTACTCCGGGCCCAGGTAGGCGTGGACCCAGGCCGGACCGCGCGGCTTTTTCTCGATGCTGTTGTACAGGTAGTGCGCGACGCCCACGGCGCCGCCCGCATCGCCCGCTGCGGGCTGCACGAACAGCTTCTTGAAAGGCGTCTCGCGGATCACGCGCCCGTTGGCCACGCAGTTGAGCGCGACGCCGCCCGCCATGCACAGCTTGTCGAGGCCGGTCTCCTCGTGGATGTAGCGGGCCATCGTGAGCACGATCTCCTCGCAGACCCTCTGCACCGAGGCCGCGATGTCGAACTCGCGTTCGCTCATCCAGGTCTCCGGCTTGCGCGGTGGTCCGCCGAAGAAATCGGAAAAGGCCTGGTTCGTCATCGTGAGGCCGTAGTCGTAGGAGAAGTACTTCATGTCCAGCTTGAACGAGCCGTCCGCCTTCAACTGGACCATCTCCTTCATGATCCGCTCGAAATGGACCGGCTTGCCGTACGGGGCGAGGCCCATCACCTTGTACTCGGCGCTGTTGACCTTGAAGCCGAGGTAGTAGGTGAAGGCGCTGTACAGCAGGCCCACGCTGTGCGGGAAGTGAATCTCCTTGAAGAGCGTGATGTCGGAGCCCTTGCCGACGCCGAAGCTGGCGGTCGCCCATTCGCCGACGCCGTCGACCGTGAGGATCGCCGCCTCCTCGTAGGGGGAGACCAGGAAGCAGGAGGCCGCGTGGCTCATGTGATGCTCGGCGAACAGAATCGGCCCCTTGTACGGCCGCAGTTCCTTGCGGATCAGCGATGGTATCCACAGCTTTTCCTTGATCCACGGCGGTATCGCCTTGCGGAACGAGCCGAACGAGCGCGGGAACGTGGCGACGTAGGTCGAGAGCATGCGCTCGAACTTGAGCAGCGGCTTGTCGTAGAAGCCGACGGCGTCCAGGTCCTCGGGGCGGATGCCGGCCTCGCGGAGCACGTACTTGACCGCCCGGCTGGGGAAGCCCGAGTCGTGACGCTTGCGCGAGAGCCGCTCCTCCTGGCAGGCTGCGACGATCTTGCCATCCTGCAAGAGGGCTGCGGCCGAGTCGTGGTAGAAGCAGGAAAGGCCAAGAACGTTCAACCGAACACTCCTAGAACTGGTGCCGGACGGCAGCCTGTGGCCCGAGCGGGTTGGGCTCGTGGCTGCGCCAGAAGCTGGGCTCGCGGTCGAGCCTGCGGTCGAGCGGGTCTTTGCCCAGAAGCCTCATGAGCAGGGCGACGAACGCTACCGAAAGGAAATAGACGATGGAGAGGACGATGGCGGTCCAAAACACACCGATCGTCTCGAACAGCCGGGTCCACTGCTTGTAGGCGTTCGACTTCGGAGCGAAGCGGCGGAAAGCCAGTTCCGCCAGCAGGATAGAGGTCGCGAGCGCGAGCAGGACCCGGGTGTGCGCAGGCCGAGTCGCATACCAGCGGCTGACCCGGCCCAGGATTTCGCTTGGATCCACGACGCTCCCCTCAGACTGCGAGACAATCTGGCATCTTACAGCGTCGGGCGCGGCCGCGTCCACGAGGGAAGGGCGCTCGAAGCCCGCCTAGTATAATGAGGCGCCGACATGACGAGGGACAGCCGCGCCGAGGACTTCCTGAAGGGCCAGATGCGCCAATGGATGGGGCAGATGGTGCTGGCCGGGAAGACCGCCGATCTCTTCGAGATCGAGATGTGGCGGCGCAGCTTCGAGCGCTTCTTTCGGATCCGCAACCAGCCCCTCTCCGAGCGGGAGACCAGACAGCTCGCGCTGCGCAACTGGTCGGAAGAACTGCGCCTCGTCGACCACGTGATGCAGCGCGTCGTGCACCTGTGCACCCAGATCCTTACCGAGGAGCAGGTGAACCATGCCCGCTTCGACAAGTACGTCGAGGGCTATCTCAAGAAGGACGACGTCGTCGATCCCTACGTGGAAAAGCTGCTGCGCCAGACCAGCCCGGAAGGCGCGCTCGCGCTGCTGCGCGACGCTTTCGAAGACATCCACGTGGTGCTCAGCGACCTGACGCGGCTGTCGCGGATTCAGTACGCGACCTTCACGTCGGTAGGCAAGGTGATCTATCGGGAGATCAGGCGGAGCGACCTGTTGGCGCTCCTGATCGACAAGAAGTTCAAGCCGATCCACGATCGCATCTCGAACCCGATGGTGGCGGCCACCATCCGCAAGATCGAGGATCCGGTGCGGCGCAAGCACGCGGCCAAGAGCTTCCTCGAATTCTTCCGGCTGCTCCACTACCTCGAGTACGCCGATCCCGCCGGGGCCGAGGAAGAGAAGCTCCGGAGCACGCTCCTGATCTTCACCCTCATCACCTCGGAGACACGCCTGCTGCTGGCGTTTCTCGAGCGCCGCGTGCTGCCGACGCTCGAGGCGGGCCAGCCGCTCTACGACCTCTACGATTCGTTCGTCTACTGCCTGCCGCTCGAACTGAAGAAGGTCATCAACACCGAGCTGCTCGACATCTCGGCCTCGCGCCAGACCGACAGCATCCGCGCCCGCGTCGAGAACAGCCACGGGATTCTGAAAGACGCCTTTCAGCAGTCCGTCGTGCAGCTGGCGCAAGCCTTCGCCGACGTGGGGGGCAAGGACATCTTCGGCGACTTCACGGCCAAGCTGGAGCAGTCGGTCCACCTGCGGGACGGGCTCGCGGGGCTCGTGAAGGCGATCCGGGAATTCGAGACTAGGCGCGACGACGCGGCGGCGACCCAGATGAAGGACGAGATCTCCCGCTTCTACGACACCAGCATGAAGTACTTGATGTACCGAGACTGGTCCGGCTTCGAGCTGTTCTTCATCGAGATCCTGAAGTGCCACAGCCTCCCGGCCCTCCAGCAGATCGCCCACCGCTTCCAGACCTTCCTGATGACGCTTTTCCGCGAAGTGCAGAAGCGGGCCATCCTCGAGAACGCACCGCTCTCCCCGGAACTGCAGAGCATCGAGGTCTCGTGAGGCGCCCGGCGGCCGGTCGCGCTGCTTGAGACGCCTGGGGCCGGATCTGCTGCTCGCCGCCCTGTTGGCGGCGCCGCTGCTGGTCGCGGCCAGAGCGCCGGTCGCTGGGCCGCTCCGGCTCCAGCTCAACCTGGGCCCGGGCGACGCGCCCTACGTGACGGGTTTTTCCGCGATGAGCGAAGTCGAAGACGCCGTCGGGTTGCATTGGTCCGGACCAGAGGGCCGCATGAGTCTGCCTCTGGACGTCGAGGGGCCCGTGACGCTGTCCTTGCGGCTCGCGCGGATCCTGCCACAGGCGGCGGACGTCGCGATCATCTTCGGCGGCCGGCCGGTCGACCGCTTCAGCTGTCGGGGCGGCGCCGTTCTCGAGCGTGCGGCCGCCGTGGACGTGGGTTGGACGCCGGCCAGTGCGGAACTCCGCGTCTCCCCGGCGGACGACAAGGGCCGTGCGCTGCGACTCGACTGGCTCCGCTTCGACTTGGGAGCGGGCGGACGGGCCCGCCTTCGGGTCGCCGCCGTGCTGCGCCCCGCGCTACTCGTTCTAGTGCTGTTCGTCGTGCTGCGCGGCACCGGCCTCGGGCGTCTGGCCAGCGCTTTGCTCGTGACTCCCTGGGTCGCAATCGGACTGGTCTTGCTGCGTCGCGACCCGTGGCTCGCTCACCGGCTGCTGACCTGGCTCCCCGAGATGCTCGTCCTGCTCGGCAGCCTTCTGATTGCCGCCTGCCGCGCCCTCGAGTGGCGCCGCCTGCTGTGGGTGGGGGACACGCGCCTGCTCGTGGCCGTGGCCACCGCCGCGTTCGTGCTGCGCGGCGGGATCCTCAACCACCCGGACTATTGGTATCCCGACCTGCACAGCCACGCGCGCCTGGCGGAGATCGTGCGCGAGGCCGGCTGGGATTTCTTCCGGCAGCCCGCCAAGCACATCTGGGAGCAGGGCGTCTGGCGCAAACAGGCCTACGGCCGATATTTCTCGATGCCTTACAGTCCCGCCTTCCACCTGCCGTTCGCCTTGCTTCCGATCGATCGCGAGAACGTCGTGGCGTTCATGAAGCTGGCGGCCGTGGCGCTGTGCAGCATTCCGATGCTGGCGCTGGCGATCCTGGCCCGGCATGTTGGAGCCTCACCCGCGGGCGTCGTGCTGCTGGCGCTGGTTCCGGCCTACGGGATCCGTTTGGTGCTCGCCTTCGTCGCGGCGCTCTTCGGGCACGCGGTCGACATGACGTTTCTCGTCTGGCTGGCGCGCCGCCTGCGCGCGGTGCTTCAGGCTCGCGAGTTCGTGGTGGGAGTCGTGCTCGCCACGGCGTGTTCCCTGGCCTACGTGTCCTCGGTCGTGGTCCTGCCGCTGTTCTTGTCGCTGGTGGCGTTGCTGCTCGTGCTGGAGGGAAGGCTCGACCGCTTCCGGTCGGCGAGCTGCGTCCTTGGCATTGGCGCCCTCGGTGGGCTGCTGGCCTTCGCGCTGTACTACCGCGGCTTCTCGTCCTTCATCCTCGAGATGGTGCGGAGAGTCGCCCTCGATGAGTCGTCGGGCTCGGCCCGGGAGGTGCACCCGCTGCTGGAGGTCCTGAACACGCGCACGCTGACGTTCTTCGGGCCCCTCGTGCCCGTGCTGGCCTTGCTCGGGTTCTGGAGGCTGCTGCGCGAGCAGCCCGAGACGCGGGTGTTCCTGGGCGCCTGGGCCCTCACCTACGTGACCCTCCTGTTCGGCCGGGCCCAATTTCCCGACATCTTCGGCCACACCCACGACGCGCTCTTCGTGGCCCCGCTGCTTTGCCTCGCGGCCGGAGACACGCTGGCGCGTCTCGCCCAACACGGCGGCTGGCGCCGCGCCTTGGCGGCCGTGGCGCTCGTGGCGATCGCCGTGCAGGGCCTCACGGCCCAGTGGAGCGCGTTCCTGCAGCAGTTCGGCTACGCGCTGTGAGGCGCCTCGCAAAGCGACAGGAATCTGCTAGACTCGCCCGCTAACTGCTAGCGATGGCTGCCGAAAAGAACCCTTTCGCCAAGTTCCTGACGCATTTCGCCAAGGGCAGCGTGCTGTTCCGCGAGGGTGACGCCGGTGACGAGATGTACATCGTGCAGTCCGCCCGGGTCGCCATCAAGAAGAAGGTCAAGGACGGGGACACGGTCCTCGCGACGCTCGAAAAGGGCGATTTTTTCGGTGAGATGGCGATCCTCGAACGCCTGCCGCGCTCGGCCTCCGCTGAGGTCGTCGAAGATGGCGACCTGATCGTCATCAGCAGCGAAGTCTTCGGCGACATGATCAAGGCCAACCCCGAGATCGCCATCAGGATGCTGCGCAAGTATTCGATCCGGCTGCGCGAGACCAACAAGCAGCTCGAGAAGGTGATCGCGCGGGGCGGCGCGCCCTCGGCCGAAGCCGACAGCGAGGTGGTGGCGCCGGAGGGCACGGCCGGAACGCTGCAGGCCGAGGCCGCCTGCTATTTCATATCGGTGGCGAGCGGCAACGTGTTTCCGGTCTTCAAGAGCGACGCGCTCATCGGCCGTTTCGATTCGGTGACGGGCATGCACCCCGAGGTGGACCTCAGCTCCGAGGACCAGAGTCGCAATCTCTCACGGCGCCACGCCCGGCTCGTGATCAAGGACGGCAAGTTCTTCATAGCCGAGGAAATCGGCACGATGAACGGCACCTTCCTGAACGGCAGGAAGCTCGCGAACGGCGTGCTCACACCCATCGTCGACGGCGACGAGCTCGTTCTGTGCCGTCTGCCGATCACCTTCAAGCTGCCGAACAAGTAAGCCCCGCGGGCCCAGGAGTCAGAGTCTAGCGACCCAGGCGGGCTTCGATTTCTTTGCGGATGGCGTCGGCGTTGCGGGGCAGCAGGCGTCTGTTGCGGCACTCGTCGAGGGCGAGCAGCGTCATGCGGTCGATGCTGGCCTGGTCGCGGACGGTCGGTAGCAGATCGTCGAGGGCGGCGGCGATGTGCCTCTCCTCGAGGGCGGCCGCAGCGTCGCGCAGGCCGAAGCGCCAGGCCGTGGTCACCGCCAGCTCGATATCGCTGCCGGTGAAGCCTCCGGTGCGGGCTGCGAACGACGCGAAGTCCGTCACCGTCGAGGGGATCTTGTGCTTCTTGACCGCGACCGCGAAGATCTGGGCGCGTGCTCGCTCGTCGGGCATCAGGATCGGAATCTTGACGTCGGTGCGGCCCGAGCGGCGCATGGCCGCGTCGATCAGGTCGATGCGGTTGGTGATGTCGATGCGCAGCACCTTGCCGCGCAGCGTGGTGTCGCCCCAGAAGCCAAAGGCGCCGGCGCGCATCCGCTCGGTGACGCCGGAGTCGCCGCCGCCCTGGTCGCGACTGCCGCCCTCCGCTTGGTCCGACTCGTCGACGATCACCACGACGGGAGCGAGAGCGCGGATCGCGGCGAAGGCCTTCTCCTGATTGCGCTCGGACTGGCCGACGTACATCTGCCGCAGCGGCCGGAAGCGGACGCAGAGCATTCCGCATTCCTTGGCGAAGCACTCGGACAAGTAGCTCTTGCCCGTGCCGGGAGGGCCCATCAGCACGATGCCCATCGGCGCCGCCGCCGTGAGCCCGCGCCGCATGATGTCGGCGATCTCCGCCAGCTCGTGAACCGCGTGCTCGAGCCCGCCGACGGCGGAGAGGTCGTGCTTCGGCTCCAGAATCTCGAGCACCTCGCCGTACTCCTGGCGCAGCAGCTCGATCTTGCGGGTCACGATCGCGCTGCGTGTCAGGGGGCTGCCGCTGCCCTCGGCGCGCTGCAGGATGTCCTCGATCTGCACCAGCGAGAGCCCGCCGGTCTCGCTGGCGAGCTGCTCTTCGCCAATCTCCCACTTGAGCGCCGGGCGCTTGATGCGCGCTTCCTTGAGGAAGGCCGTGCGCGCCGCGAGCTCGGGACGTGGGATCGCGACGGCCTCGGCCCCGGAGGCGCCCGAAAAGATCTCATCCGAAACCTCTGCTGCGCTGGGAGCGATCAGAATGACCAGCGGGCGACGCCTGGCGACGCCCGGGTTGTTCGCCCACCGAGCCAGCGTCGTGATCGACTGGCGTTCCACCGAGGAGCCTCCACCCGCAGGCACGAGCGAGTGCGCGTAGTCGAGCAGCACGGCCACCGACGAGGGCGCCGCGTGGTCGCTGGTGAGCAGGGCGTCGATGAGGGCCAGGGCCCGCGGCGGGTCGAAGGGGAACGCTCCGGACTTCATGCCCAGCGCCTTGCGCAAGGCCTTCTCGCTCGCGGGATCGGGAAACGTAAAGCCCGCCGAGACGTCGTAGGAGAGGCTGATCGCCCGCTGCGCGAAGAGCCGCTTCAAACCCTCAGCGAGCGTCACGTGCTCGGAGCCGAACGGGTAGACGTCGCGGACGTTGCCGTGAAGCAGGAACAGGTGGCTCGCCGCCGCGTGGTAGCGCTCGAGGAGCTGGTCGAGCCAGGCTGGGATGCGAACCGACTTCACGCCAGCCTCAAGGCATGCAGGCCGCGTGAGGAGCCCACGACGAGCAAGTCGCCGTCGAGCGCCGGGGACGAGCCGATACCGGTGGGCGCGAGCGTGGTCTTCTGGACCAGGCCGCCCTGGGTGTCGATCACGTACAGGTCGCCGTCGGTCGAACCGACCACGAAGCGGCCGCCCACGCTGACGGGCGAGGCCACTACCGGCCCGCGCGTCTCGACCACGAAACGCGTGGCGCCGGTTGCCAGATCGACGCCGTGAATGCGCCCGTCGTTGGCGCCCACGACCACGAGGCCCTCGGCAACGCAGGGGCTCGAGTAGAGGGCGGCTCCCAACTCGACGGCCCACACCTGGGCGCCGTCCCGAAGCGCCACGGCGACCAGCCGACCCGCGAAATCACCGACCACGGCGAGGTCGCCGGAGACGGCCGGCGTCGCGCGTACCTTCGCGCCCAGCGCGTGGGACCAGGCGAGCGTGCCTTTGGCGAGATCGGCGGCGTGCAGCGCGCCATCGTCGCTGCCGGCAACCACCAGATCGCCAGCGAGCGCGGCGGACGAGAACACCGCCTTGAGCTTCAGCCGCCATGCCAGCTTGCCCGAGCCCGTCTGGAGAGCCAGCAGGGCGCCGGCGCCCTTCGCCTCGATGGCGCCGACCACGGCGAGATCGGCAGTGAGCAGCGGCGAAGAGCGCAGCACCTGTGCCAGCCGCACGCGTCGTGCGATCTCCCCGCGCCCCACGTCGACAGCGATGTACTCCCCGTCGTCAGTGCCGATGTGCAGCTCGTTCCCGAGCAGGGCGGGGGAAGATTCGATGGCCGAGCCGAGGCGCAACTCGTGAACCAGCCGCCCCGAGACCCTCTCGACGAAGACGAGTCGGCCGTCGGCCGTGGCGCTGATTGCGAGTGAAGCGGTGAGCACCGGCGACGAGACGACCGCGCCGGTGGCCCGCTCCCACAAGACCGAGAGGCCGCCCTTCGCCGGGCCGGCCGCCGCGCCGCGCCGCGCCGTGTCGCCGCGGAACAGCGGCCA
Organism: Acidobacteriota bacterium; assembly: GCA_032127875.1. Taxonomy (GTDB): domain Bacteria; phylum Acidobacteriota; class Vicinamibacteria; order Fen-336; family Fen-336; genus CADEEV01. The sequence continues at coordinate 3,516 of JAQBHI010000069.1, read as the reverse complement.
CGGATGCTCGGCGTGGGTCTCGGCCTCGAGTGCGTCGCCGAAGGCTCGTGCGGCGTCCGCGGCGTTCAGGAAGCGGCGTTCGCGAAGCGGCGAGGCGAGGCCATCGACCAGGCTGCGGCGCGACAGCGAGCCCGCCGCCGCCGGCGGCCCGTCGAGGCGCCAGGAGACGTCGGGCAGCGTGCCGGCCGCCAGCGAATGGACGAGCGCGCCCAGTTCGAACAAGTCACCTGCAACGCTGCCGCTGGGCGTGCCGCCTTCGAGCCGGGGCTTGCCGTCCTCGAGTGCGATTGCCGCGGGCTCGACAGTGGGGTGCCGGGCTGGCGATTCAGCGTGGGCACGAGCCAGTTCGCGGGCCAGATCGCGCCCGAGCGTCAGCACTTCGGCCTCTCGAAGCGGCGCCGTGAAGTTGCGCGTGATGCGCCGGAGATGATCCTCGAGTGTGGGAGGCATGGGCGCCCTTTGGCTAACGCGGGGCGATTATATCCGGCGCGGCGCGGCCCAGCAGGATCGCGGCTTCGAGTGTGCGCGGGGTCCAGCCGAGCTCTTCCCGTGCGCGCCGCGAGTCGAGCGAGACGTCGGCCGGCCGGGGGCCCGGGGTGGGTCGATCGCGATAGGCGACGGCCTCGAGGCCCCCACGCGGAAGGCCGAGTGCACGTGCTACCCGAAGCCCCAGCTCGTAGCGGGAGAGTCGCTCGCTGCCGCCGAGGTGATATCGGCCACGACCGCGTCGCTGCAACAGCAGGGCGATTGCCTCCGCCACTGAGTCGGCGTCGATGGGAGTCCGGTACTGGTCGCTGAAGAGCCCCAGCGAGCCGCCACGGCAGAGCGCCCAGGCGATCGCCTCGCTGCCGGTGCCACGCGGGCCGTGGCCGCGCCCGATCACGAGCGCCACACGCACGACAGCTGCCGATGGGCAGTGTGCCAGCACGGCGGCCTCGCCCGCGAGCTTGGTCTGGCCGTACACCGAGAGCGGCCGCGGAGCCGTGCCCTCGGTGGAGAAGGGCTGATCGCCGGGAAAAACCAGGTCGGTCGACAGGGCCACCAGCGGCAGCCCGCGCGTCGCGCAGGCCTGTGCGATGCGCAGCGAGCCGTCGAGATTGACGCTTCGCGCGAGCTCGGGTTCGCGCTCGCAGCGATCGACGTCGGCAAGCGCGGCCGAGTGAACCACCGCGTCGGGCCGCGCTTGATCGAAGGCCGCTTCGACCGAGCCCGGCGCAGCCAGGTCGAGGCGGACGCTTCCCGCGCCGTGATCGCCAGGGGCCTCGTGGCAGGCCGTGATCACCTCGAAGCCCTCGCACAGGCGCTCGGCGATCCGCCCCCCGAGAAGGCCCGATGCGCCCGTGACGAGCACTCGTCGGGGCGCCGCTTGTAGCGCGGCCGCCGCGGCCTTAGAATCGACTCGTTCCAGAGGATCCACCGCAAGAATGAAATTTCCGGGCAGCAAGCTTCTGCACCACTGGGACCTCGCGACCCAGCGCATTTCCCTCGACGATCTGTTCCGCTCCTGCCAGCAGGTGGGCCTCACCGGCTTTGCCGAGGTCAAGTTCCCGAACTCGGTCGGGATGATCTTCTACTACCTGGGCGGCGAGGTGAATGCCCTGCATCGCGACGGTGCTGTGGCCTACCACGGCCAGGCGGCGCTCGACCGCCTGCGCGCGCAGGTTACCGGGGACGAGGGCGTGATCTCGGTCTACGAGCTGCCCCTCGACATGGCGCATCTGCTGCGCGGCATCACGAACCGGCAGAAGCTCAAGGAGACCCTCGGCAGCAAGTCCGACCTGCTCGAGCTGCTCCGGCGCATGGAGAAGTCCGAGCACACTGGGACGCTCGAGATCCAGACCGAGGCGGGCTCGGCCATGATCCTGCTCGTCCGCGGGCGCGTCTCGAACACGTACTGGGAAACCTCGGGGGGGCTTACCTTCGAGAAAGGCGAGGCCCGACAAAGGCTCGAGGCCGCGATCGAGAAGGAAGTCGGTCAACTGTTCCTTTCCGAGTTCTCGCGCGATGTGTGGAAGACGCGGCACGAGGTGCAAACCTCGGTGCGCAGTCGGCTGGAACGGCGCGACCACATCACGCCGCCGCCCACGGATCAGGTCGCGGCGGAGGAATCGGTCCTGCGCACGCAGATCCTCGAGGAGCTGTCCGCCCAGGTGCCCGCGCTGATCCAGGCCTTCATCTTCGACCTGCTGACCGGCTCGATCCTCGCGCGCAAAGGCCGCGGCACCTCGTTGATCCGCGTCGGATTGCTGGCGGAGAAGGTGCCGTCGGTCACGCTCTACCTGCGCGATCTCGTGTCCACGGAGGATGCCGACGAAGTGGAGTTGATCGAGGTTTCGACCTCGCGCGTGGCCACGCTGATCGCGATCGTACCCGAGGCTCAGGAAGGCATTGCGCTGCTGGCCGACAAGGCGCAACCAACGGCGCTGATCGCTGCGGCTCTCAGCCGCTGCGTCCGCGCCTACGCTTCGCGGCTGCACCCCGCGCGCGGCGCCGTGAGCTCGTAGGCGATTTCGACGCTTCCGGGGGGGGTAAGCCCTGCCCGCGCTTTTTCCTCTCAGCAGTTCAGCGTACCGAGATCGCGCGCGCGGCATCGGCATCCAGGAAGAAGACCACCCGACGCGCCCGGCGTATCAGCATGGCGAGCGGTAGCGGTGAAGCGCTCTCCTCCACGGCCTCGCGCAGAATCTCCGCCTTGGCCGGGCCGATGGCCGCGACCACGACCAGCTCGGCGGCGCACAGCGCTGGCAGCGTGAGGGTCAACCGCTGCCGCGGCGGCTTCGGCGAGTCCTCGATGGCCGCCACCCACCGCTGCTGCTCCAGCAGCAGCGGGTGGCCGGGGAAGAGCGAGGCGACGTGTCCGTCCGGGCCTACGCCCAGGAGCACGAAGTCGAGGCGCGGCGGCGTGCCCACGACACGCGCCAGCCCGTCCGCGTAGGCCGTTGCCGCCGCCTCCAGTTCGGGCGTGTCGGCCGGCATACGGTGGATTCGCTCTGCCGGGACGCCAGCAGGCTCGAGCCACAGCGAACGGGCCAGCCCGAAGTTGGACTCGGGGTCGGACACCGGCACCGCCCTCTCGTCGCTCCAGAAGAACTCGACGCGGGACCAATCCAGGGCCGCCCGCGCCAACCGCGGAAAGAACGTGGTGGCTACGGAACCCCCGGGCAAGGCGACGACGAAGTGTTCTCGACCAGCCAGGGCACGCCGAGCCTCGGTTTCCAAGCGTGAGGCCAGGGCCTCGGGCAGGTTCTGAGGCTTGTCAACGACGATTTCCGGGGGCATAGTGCGGTCCTTGCGTACGGACGGTACTACAGGTCAAGGGGGGCTGAGATGAAGATCGCCGTCGGCTCCGACCATGCCGGCTTCCCCCTCAAGCAGGAGGTCGCGGCCTTCCTGAGCAAGCAAGGCCACCAGGTGCTGGATGTCGGCGCGTTCTCCACCGAGCCCAGCGATTACCCCGACTTCGCAGAGGCGGTGGCGCTGGCCGTGCGCGATGGGAAGGCCGAGCGCGCCGTGTTG
>JAQBHI010000068.1:0-13806 GCA_032127875.1 Acidobacteriota bacterium | reverse complement strand
GCTGGCCGCGGGCGCCGCTGGCAGTGCGGCGCGGGCTGAGGCGACGGCGGCCTTCGATCATTCGCTGCGCGCTCGGGGCAATCGGCTCAACCCCGGCACGACCGCGGATCTGGTGGCGGGCAGCCTGTTCGTCGCGATGCTCGAGGAGTCTTGAAGGAGCGCTAGATGGCGGAGTACAAGATCTTGGTCGAGAAGGACTACCTGGTCTTCGCCTGCGGGCATTTCATCACCTACGAAGGCTCGTGCGAGACGCTGCACGGTCACAACTATCGGGCCCGGGTGGAACTCGAGGGCGATCTGGACGAGAACCACTACGTGTGGGATTTCGTGAGCCTGAAGCGGCTGATGCGGCGGCTCGTAGACGAGATGGACCACCGAATGCTGCTGCCCCTCCAGAACCCGGCGCTGAGCCTGCGCGAGGAGGACGGTCACATCCACGTGCTCTACAAGGACCGCCGCTACGTCTTTCCCAAGCAGGATGTCGCGTTCCTGCCCATCCCGAACACCACGGCCGAGATGCTCGCTCACTATCTGCTGGGCCGCGTCCGAGACGAGCTGCGCAAGCTGGGTGGCGGCCGGCTCAAGGCGCTCGCGGTGGAGGTGGAAGAGTCGTTCGGGCAGTCGGGCTGGTGCCGGGAACGCATGAGCGATTGAGGCGGCTGCTGGTCCACGAATTCGCGAGCGGGGGCGGGTTCGTTGGACGCGCCGTTCCGGCCTCGCTGGCACGCGAGGGAATGGCGATGCGGGACGCGCTGGTCGCGGATCTGGCCGCTCTGGGTCGATATCGGATCGTGACCACCGTCGATCGCCGCTTTCCCATGCGCCGTGTGCCGGCGGGTGTCGAGGTCGTGGGGCTCCGCGCGGGTCGGCCGTCTTGGGCGGCGCTTCTTGCCGCCACCGATGAGGCCTGGATCATCGCGCCGGAAACCGCGGGCTGCCTCGAGCGCCTGGTGGCGCAAGCCGAGGCCGCGGGCGTCGCGGTTCTCGGCCCGAGCGCCAAGGCGATTCACCGAGCCGCCGACAAGCGAGCTCTTGCGCGACGCCTCGAGGAGTACGCCATCCCGCATCCCCTCACGCGAGGGGTGGCGTCGCTCGCACAGTGCCGGAAGGCGGCACGGCGCCTAGGCCTGCCCGTCGTCGTCAAACCGGCCCGCGGCGCCGGATCCGCGGGTGTCAAGCTGGTCAGGGATTCTCGCGGCCTCGCCAAGGCCGTGGCTGCTGCGCGCCGCGCCGGTGGTCGTGGCCCACTGCTGGTGCAACGCTACGCCGCGGGCACAGCCGCGAGCGTGTCGCTGCTCAGCAACGGTCGGCGCGCCGTGGTCCTCAGCGTGAATGCGCAAACGCTGAAGTCGTCCTCCGGCTTCGCCTACCGGGGCGGCACGACGCCCCTGGTTCATCCGCTGGCGAAGCGGGCCGCAGAGACGGCCCTCGCCACCTGCAGGGCACTGCCCGATCTCAAGGGCTACATCGGCGTCGACCTCGTGCTCACCGAAACCGAGGCCATCGTCATCGAAGTGAACCCGCGCCTGACCACCGCGTATCTGGGCGTGCGCGCGGCGTTCGCCGTCAATGTCGCCGGGCTCGCGCTCGCGGCGTGCGCCGGGCGCTTGCCACGAGTGCCGCGAATCGGACGGCGCGTGCGCTTCTCCGCTTCCGGTCGGATCCGTGCGGCATGAGCGCAGCGGTCCTCGGCTGGGACGTCGGCGGAGCCAATGTCAAGGCCGCGCGCCTCGACAGCGCGGACGCCGAGCCGCAAATCCTGGAACGGCCATTCGCCCTTTGGCGCGAACCGCAGCGGCTGTCGCAGGTGCTGAGCGAGGTTGCCGCCGCTCTCGGCCTCAGCGGAGCCGAGCGGATGGCCGTCACGATGACGGCCGAGCTCGCCGACTGCTACGCGACCAAGCGCGAGGGCGTCTCGTCGGTGCTCGCGGCGTTTGCCGCAGCGTTCCCCCGGGCCACGCTGCAGGTGTTTGGCGTAGACGGGCGATTCCGCTCGCCTGCAGCGGCGTGCCGCGCGCCGCTTCGCGTGGCCTCGGCCAACTGGATGGCGAGCGCTCTGCTCGTCGCCGAATCCTGTTCCGACGCCATCTTTATCGATGTGGGAAGCACCACGACAGACATCATCCCGATCGTGGCAGGCCGGGTTTCCGCCAGGGGCCGAACGGATCCCGCTCGGCTTCGCTCCGGCGAGCTGGTCTTTACCGGAGCGTTGCGCACGCCCGTCTGCGCCATCGTCCGTTCGCTTCCTTATCGGGGACGCCGCTGCCGTGTGGCTGCCGAACTGTTCGCGATCGCCGCCGACGCGCATCTCTGGCTTGGACGCATCGGCCCTGACGACTACACCTGCGACACGCCCGATGGCCGGGGCCGCAGCCGTGCCGAATCCGGCGCCCGCTTGAGCCGCATGCTCTGCGCGGACAGCGAAATGCTCCGCGAAGCTGAGATCAGCGCGATCGCCGAAGAGGTGGCCGGGTCCCAGGTGAAGCAGATTGCTTCGGGCCTGAAGCAGGTGTCAAGACGCCTGCGTGCGACCGCGCCGGGAGTCGCGATCCTCGCAGGCCAGGGAGCTTTTCTTGCCGGCGAGGCGTGCGCGAGCCTCGGGCTCGTCGCGACGGATCTCGGCTCCCGGCTCGGCCCCGCCGTCGCCCGCGCCGCGCCTGCGGCCGCGGTGGCGTACTTTCTGGCTCGAAGCCGATCGAGTTCTGCCGGCATCTGGATCGCTCCCTCCGCCTGAAGCGCGGAAGTGTAGAGACTGTCCACGAACCGAAGCGCGGTCAGTCGAGCGGCGGCTGCTTGTCGGGGTGCAGGTAGATGAAGCTCTTGCCCAGCCGGCCGCCATAATTTCCGGCGGAGATTCGCACCAGGCCGGGTGTCTCGAGCGACGCCGCGATCGCCGCCTGCGTGGCGTCGACGATGGACTTGAGATCTCGTCCGTCGATGATGATCTCCATCACCGAGCCGACAGCTTCGGGCAGCCCGGACGCCTCGCCCAGCCGTTCCCGCAGCGTCGGGCAGAATTTCTCGTAGGTGCTGGCGATGGCGAAGGAATACTTGCTCCCGGCTTTCGAGCCGCTGGCCGCGATGCCACCGGGAAACGGCATGATGACCCCGGGTAGCCTTGCGATCGCACGCACCCCGCGCTCGGCCGCTGCGAGGGCTGAATCCACGTCCTTGCCGAAGTACCAGATGTTGCCGCCCATCAGCCCCTCGCGGTAGCCGAAGCGCCGGTCCACCACGAACTCGCCGCCGAGGATGGGGATCACCCACACTCGCCGGCCGTGCCGCACATCTCGGAACTGGTAGCCGTCGCCGAAATAGGCGATCTTTCGCCCCAGCTTGTAGTAGGGATCGGTGTCGAGCAGGTTGAAGCAGGCCGCGGTCGCACAGGAGAGCACGTTCTGGCTGATCCGCACCAGGAGCGAGCGCTCCAGGGCTTCCAACCGGTCCTTGCGGAAGCGGGGCACGTGGAGCTGAACGATGGCCCCCGGGCGGCCATCCGGCGTCGCAAACGATTCGTCGCCGCCGGGGCCCACGTAGCGGTCGAGACCCGCCTCGCAGTCGCATAGGATGGTGGAGGAGCCGTTGCCGGTGGCCGCGTTGACCGCATGGTCGAGCCAGGTGCGATCCCGGGCGGTGATCAGAATTTCGGCGTACAGGCTCTTGAACGCCTCGGCGTAGGTGTCCTCGACGTGGGCGCGGCTCACCGCGGCACTCGCCCGAGGCCTACGTAGACCGCCTCTTCGGTGACCACCTTGTCCATGTTGACGTCCTGGGGGCCGACCGCCAGCTCCGGAAATATCTGACACTCGTAGGCGAGCGCGATCAGGGCCGCATCCGGCCGCACCTGATGCAGGAGCCGGTCGTAATAACCCTGGCCATTGCCCATACGCGCGCCGTCCCGGGTAAAGCCCACGCCGGGCACCATCACCACATCCAGGTCCTGGGGCTCCAGCTCCTTGCCCGCCTCTCCCCATCGCTCGCAGGGCGGTTCCAGAATCTTCCACTTGCCCACCACCAACTCGTCCATCCTCGTGAGATGCCACAATCCAAGCTTGTTCGCCCCGCTCCCGTCCACCGTGCAATAGGGCACGACGATGCGTTTCCCACCGTTCAGGGCGTCACCGAGCTGATGCCGGGTGCGCACCTCGGAGCGGACGTCGAGGTACCACATCGCCGTCTCGGCGGCGGCGTACTCCGGCAGCGCGATGAACCTCTCGACGATGGTCCTGGATGCCTCGTCCTTGTTTTCCCGGGCGTTGCGCGCGTCGTAGGCCTGGCGGCGCAGTCTGGCTTTTCGTTCGATCAGTGCATCGGCGGGTTCGTCAGCCATGATCATCTGGTTTCCTGCAAGGGGCCGTCGGTGGCACTTTATGATAGCCGGTGCTGCGCTCGACCACCCTGAGAGGAGGGACAGGACATGCAGGCCAATCTGTCGATGCTGGTGATGCTGGCGGTCACTATGGGGTTGGGGACCGCCCAGGCGGCAGAGCCGCAGAAGGGGCCCAGGCCGGTCGAGGTGAGGGTCGAGGTCGGCACCAAGGAAAATGCGCTACGCTTCGTTCCCGAGCATCTCCGCTTCGAGCGCGGGGTGTACTACAAGCTGATCCTCCACAACCCCAGCCCGCAGGCGCACTACTTCGCGGCGGAATCGCTCTCGACACACGCCTTCTCGCGCAAGGTCGAGGTCATGAACGCGAGCGGGGAGCCGATCGCGGAGGTGCAAGGCTCGATTTACGACATCGAGTTGTCGTCGGGGACGACGCTCGCGTGGTATTTCTATCCGATGACCAATGCTGAGGATCTGCCGCTCTACTGCCACAAGGAAGGCCACCGCGAAGGCGGCATGCTGGGCACCGTCACCATTTCCGGTCCGCCGCCGTTCCAGGCGCCGTCGACCCGGTGAACTCGCAGCCCGGTTCCCGCTCCGCGACGTGAGTGCCCGAACTCAGGAGGTCCGCGGTTTCCACACGAGAATTTCCCCTTTGCCGGGAACCGCAGCGTCGCCCGTGTAGCGGTCGTAGGCCCCGTCCTGCTCTGCATTCGGGATGCTGAACCCGAGCGTCGACAGGTGCCTCGCGTACAGACGCAAGAACGTTGGATCGTACGTGCAGGCGTACGCAAAGGTCGGCAACAGTCGAATGGGCACGAGCGAAATGATCGTGCCCCGGGAGATCCAGGCGCCGGTGCGAAGCTCAGCCCCGCTGCGCAGGAGAATGGTTCCGCCCTTCATCTCCAGACCGACGAAGTCTCTCGCCTGGCCGCCCACGGCGATGATGCCGCGCCTCATCCGCATCCCGACTTCGAGGCCCGCGGTGCCCTCGATGAGGATAGTCCCGCCCGTCATCCCGGAGAGACTTCCGCGGTTGGCCGCCCCGACCTGTCCGCCCGCGTTCCCGCGAACACGGATGCGTCCGCCGGACATCTCGGCGCCGAGCCAGTCCGAGACGTTGCCGGACACCTCGATGGTTCCCCCCTTCATGAAGGCCCCCAGGTGCATGCCGGCGTTTCCGGTGATCGTGATGCGGCCACGGGTCATGCCGCGGCCGATCCACTTGACCTTTCCCAGTTCGCCTCGGATCTCCAGCTCGTCGCTGGGCGGCCCCTCGACCTCGAAGAAATCGTCTACGCGCTGCTGTCGCTTTCCCAGGTGAACGGGAAGGGCTCGGATCGCGTCGAGCGCCAGCGTGGCCATCGCGTCCGGCGAGAGGGACTCTGCCTCGAGTGGGACTACCGGTTGCTGCTTGAGCGTCAGAATCGGCATGTTCGTCCCGATGCAGCGGTCATTTGCAGGCTTGGACGTCCGGCTGAGAGATACGTTCGATCTCGACGGAATAGTTGTCAAAAGACATGGTGTAAACCTTCTCGAACAGCGGACGCAGGTACTCTTCGATCCCCTCGTCGAAGGCGGGGCGGACGATGAACGCCCGGCCCTGGCTCACCGCGCGAATCTGTCCCTCCTCGACCACGATTTCACCGCCCTTGATGACGTAGCGCGGATATTCGAACATGAGGCCGCCGCGCGGATCCTCGTCATAGAGAGTGATGTCCGCATCGGCGCCCACGCCCAGATGCCCCTTGTGCGACAGGCCGAGGGCGCGAGCCGGACCCGCCGAGGTGATGATCGCGATCTCGGACAACGTGTACTGCCGGTCCAGGTCCGCGAGCACGATTCGCTTCTGCGCCTTGGCCGGCAGCTTCTTCACGCACTCCTTACGGTAGTCCACATCCCTCAGCAGACGGATCAGCTCCGGGTACCGCCAGAAGCACCCTCCGTTGGGGTGGTCCGTGGTCAGGAAGATCCGCCACGGGTCGTCGATGAGCAGCAGCAGTTCCAATCCCACCGCCCATTGCACGGCGTTGACCAGGCTGCGCTCCTTGTACGTGTAGGGCACGATTCCGCAGCCGGTTTCGTTCTCCACGTCGACGTTGCTCCATTTGTGCCCCGTGAGCTGATGGAGCACGTGCTCCCACGGACCATCCGCGGTGATCGTCATGGCGTCGCCGAACAGGACCGCCCCGGCGTCGGCGGTGAGGTTCTTGTGAGCGTTGAAGTACTCGGCGAGCGTCGCCGCTTCGGAGCGCAGCGAACCCCAGCCGTCGCCACCGTAGGCGTGGAACTGCAGATGTGCCAGGTGCGCCCGGCGGTCCTCCAGGACCTTCATCGTCTCCAGCGTGCTGCTCACGTTGCCCGGGATGCCCAGGTTATTGCAGTGGAGATGGAGCGGATGCGGCAGCCCCAGCTCGTCGATGATTCCCGCGAGGCTGGAAATGATTAGCGCCGGCGTCACTCGGCTGTAGCCTTCCACCGGCGCCGAGAGCGTGCTGGCGTTCTTCCCGAACTTCCAGGCAACGATCCCTCCGGGGTTGACCGCCTTCACACCGTAGGCCTTGGCCGCCCAAATGAGCCAGGCCACGACGTGCTTCGCACGTTCGGCCTCGCCCGCCTCCAGAAGGTCCAGCACGATCTCGTTGTTGGCCATCAGCACCAGGGAGGACTTGTCCAGAATGGGTATGTCGTGCAGTTCTTCGTGGGTATGTCTGGCAGATAGAATCGGGACGGCGGCCTCGTTCACGGTCGTCCAGCCCATCGCGGCGTACAGGTAGCCGGTCGCGAAGGTGGTGGGGGTGATGCCGCCCAGACCCGCACGAAGCTCTGGCGTATGGAGGAACGGCGCCGCGCGCCGGTAATTTTCCGGGGTGATGCCCCGGGCGAAGTTCAGCGCAGCGCCGGCAACGTGGGTATGGATGTCGACGCCGCCGGGGAAGACGACCATGCCGGTCGCGTCGATCGAGCGGCCGCCCTCGACCTTGGGCACGATCCGGCCATCGGCGATGCACACGTCCTTGACGGTGCCGAGAATCCCGTTCGCCGGATCGTGCACCTTCCCGCCGGTTATGCGCAGCATCGGGTCTCGTTCTCCTTGTGGCGACCGAGTGGCCCGCTCTAGGCGATCGCCATCCTCGCGTTCGGACCAGGAGACCAGGCCGGCCTCGACGTCAGCGCCTGGCGGAGGCGCCGGAGGACCTCCTCGTCCGTCGGGTAAGGCGACTTGAGAGCCGGCCGAAGCGGCAGGGGTACCTCGTCCATGCGATAGACCGTCCCGGGCGCGCTGATCCCCGTGGCCGCCGTGGTGATGTGCACGCGGGCCAGGCGGCTCGTGTGCGTCACCTTGGGATCCAGCACGATGGTCGGGATGCGTGCCAGGTGCTCGATGCCGGGCTGGGGCATCGTCGCTCCCGGATCGGCGCCCAGGATCAGCGCGGCGTCGTTGTCCCCTCGGACCAGCAGGTCCACAGTCGAGAACTCTCCTGGATTGAAGCGGGGATAGCCACGGGCCATGCTGACCCCGAACGGATACCCCGTCGTCCAGCGCAGGACCATGTCCGATCCGGTCACGTTGCCATGACCGCGCATCGGCATGCACACGAATTTGGTGAAGGCGTTGAGCTCGGCGGTCAGCCTCAGGATTGCCGCGGAGTTCATGTGTTTCCCGCGCGTCATCGAAACGCCCATCCCGAAGAACAGCACGCCGAATCGAGCACGCTTCATTCGGTCGACCAGGTCCTGGAGCTTGTCGACGCTCAGGCCTGTTTCCGCCACGATCTGCGGGTCCACGCTTTGCTTCTTGAGCAGAGCACGCAGTGTCGTCAGGATCTCGAAGTCCTTGCCCGGGCGGATCTGGAGGAAGAGGTCCGCGGCCTTCGCGCTGGGAGTCTCGCGAATGTCCACGAGGACCATGGTTCGGCCCTTGCGCCCCTCGGGCACGAACCTGCCCTTCTGGGTCAGGGTGTACTTGGTGAAATGGCGCGGGTGGCATTCCGCTGGATTGCCCCCCCAGTAGACGATGAAGTCCGCTCGGTTCTTGACTTCACCCAGTGTGCACGTCACCTTGCCACCCAACTGGGCGGCTATTTCAGTTGGGCCGTGTCAAAGCGAGGTGTGGCTGTCGACCACGCCTCCGATCATTTCGGCCAGGGCCACGGCCTCCCGTTGGGCCTCGCACGTGATGTTGCTGAGCCCGTAGACCAGGGGCATGTTGGCCTGGAAAAGGAAGTCAGCTGCCGCTTCGATGGCAGCGTCGACCGTGGCTGGCTTGCCGTCGATCAGCGCATCGGGAAACAGCCGTTCCGCCGTGTGGTTCTTGAACCAGGCATCCCCGAGGCTGCACGCGTTCTTGGCTTTGACGATACGCTCGCCATCGGCGTGCAACTCGATGTCGTCACAGACACAGCCGCAGAACGTGCAGGTGGCGTTTTTCACGACGCTCAGGCTCATCGCGCCCCCCCCTCTTCCTCGCGCTTGGTCTCGCCCGGACCGGGCGGGACGACGAACATTCAGCCAAGCTCCCGGCCGCGCAAGCTGCCTCGGATGCGACGCGGCATGTAGCGCCCGGCCTCGATCATTTCCCAGGCCTGGGCGGCTTCGGGCGCTGCTTCCGGGGAAGCCATGGCGCGCGAAGCCTTCCCGGGCCGTCCGCGAGTCTTGCCGCTACGCTTCAAGAATTGACCTGAGCCCCTGAAGTCGCAGGCGCGACGGGCTCGACCTCGACTTCCCAGCCCTTGGAGGTTGGCATTCCGGTTCCATCGGTGTATCGGCCCATGAGATGACAGGTCGGCGGTCCATAAGGGACGAAGATCATGCCCTCGGGAACCTTGCCCTCGACGCAGCGGAAGGTGGCCTCGCCATACTCCGACCAGACCCGCACCGTGCTACCGGACTGAATGCCGACCGCCTTCATGTCCTCGGGGTGCATGTTGAGCGTGCTCACGATGGCCTGATACTCGGCATGATCCTTGCCGACATTGATCTGCTGGCCCTGCTTGGTCGTACGGCCTGCATTCATGATGAAGCGCCTGCGTTCCAAATTAGGATGCCTCCAAGACGTCGACTCGCGCAGCATAGCACAGCCGAACGTGCGCTCCTTCAGGGCCGTCGCGCCACCGCTTCGAGGTGCTCGACGATGGCGGTGGCCACGTTCAGCTCCGTGACGGATTGCAGGCCCTTCCATCCCGGGATGCCGTTGACCTCCAGGACGAACACGCGTCCGTCTGGCAGCGGCAGGAGATCCACGCCCGCGTACTCGGCTGCGACGGCTCGTGCGGCGCGGACGCTCAGCTCCTGCCACGCGGGCGGCAGAGTGGCTCTCTCGACACGGGCGCCTCGGGCCACGTTCGTACGCCAGCCCTCGGCGCACCGCCAGGCGCTGGCCACCACACGGTCTCCGATGACGAAGGCCCGGAGGTCGCGGCCTGCATGGGGCAGGGCCTCCTGCACGTAGTAGACGGCGCGCTCCAGTTCCAGGGCCCGGAAGACGCGGTGCGCGATCTCCTCGTCGCTGACCCGGACCATCCCGCGCCCGCCGGAGCCAAACAGGGGCTTGACGATAACGTCGCGCAGTGACTGAAAGGCGGTCATCGCGTCGTCCATGCGTTCGGCGACGACAGTCCTGGGCGTGAGCAGCCCCGCCGCGTCGAGCAGCGCCGAGGCATAGAACTTGTCCACCGTGCGCTCGATCGCCGTGGCCGGATTCAGCACCGGGATGCCGAGGCGTTCGAGCCAATGCAGCGCGTCGACGCGGAAGATGACCTGCTCGAGAGAGCCCACGGGGATGGTGCGCACGAAGACGGCGTCGACATCGTGGAGGGCGACACCGTCCGCGTCCAGACACGGCCGCTCCCCGATGCGGGCTGCCAGGGCGGAGACGCGGAGGACGTGCGCCCGATGCCCTCTGGCCCGGAAAGCCCGGTCCAACTCGGCGAAGTGCCAGCCCTGTCCGCCGCCGAGGATCGCGACCTGCATGCGGGGTCAGACCGGAAGGGACTGCTTCACTTGGCGGCGTCGAAGAGCGCGTGCAGACCGAAGTGGTGCTTGCCGAGCTTGCCGCCGAAGTTCCCGGCCGAGATCTCGATGACGCCGGGACGGCATGCGGCCTCGATGCCGACGCGTAGCGCCTCCTCGATCGCGGAGCGGTCGAGGCCATCGACCACGATCTCGAGCACGCAGTTCACGCCCTCCGGCAGCGCGCTCTTCACGCCTTTGCGGCCGCGCAGCGTCGGGCAGTAGGCGTCGTTGGTGGACGCGACCATGTGCTTGTAGCGCTTCGCGCCGAGCTTGCTGCCGCTGCGCACGATCCCCCCGGGGAAAGGCAGCACGACGCCGCGCACGCCCTGCATGGCGTCGACGGCCGCCTCCGCCGCGGTGAGGGCGGCGTCTTGATCCTTGGCCAGAATCAGGAAGTTACCGCCGCCGATGGCCTTTTGCACGCCGAAGGTCTCCTGCACCAGGAACTCGCCCTCCATCACCGGGATCCGCCAGTAACGCTGACCCTCCAGGAGCTTGCTCGACTGGTAGCGGTCGCCGAAATGGCGCAACACGCCCCCGACCACGACCCGCTCGGCTGCTTCGGGCAGGCCGTCGAAACAGGCGGTGGTCGGGCAGGTGAGAACCGTCTGGCCCACCCTTTCCACCAACCGCTTGCCGAGCCCGTCGGCGTCGAAGGCGAAAATCGGCACGCTCACTCCCGGGCGAGCGTCGGGCGTCTCTTCGGGGGCGAGCTCAGCCTCGATGCCAGCCTCGAGCTTGCAGCCGATGACCGAGGTGGCGAACCCGGTGATGGCTCGGGCTGCCGTCAGCGCCCAGCGCGGGCTGCGCGCCGTGATCACGACGCGGGCTGCGCGCATGTCGAATGCCTCGGCGAAGCTGTCCGCGATCCGCACCCCGCGCCGCTCCATCGCCCGCGTCTCTGCCATAGCGGTCATTCCCCCAGCGCTGCGTGAGGGCGCCGCTCCACGGCCATAAGCTCCACGGCGGGATCATAGCGCGGCGCCGCCCCGGTATGACAATTCGCCGACCGCCGCCGGCGCTCGCGCGCGGCACAACTGCCGCAGACTAGTCCAAAACGGCGAATCGGCGGCGCAGGAACCAGCTGACGCCTGTGGGCCTCGCTGTTCGATGGCCTCAGCGCCGGTCGAGGACGATGCGGCCGCCCTGGATCACGAGCGCGGGCCGCGTCACGACGGAGACGTCCGCGAGCGGGTCGCCCAGAAACGCCACCAGGTCCGCGACCGCGCCCTCCTCGACGACACCCGCGCTGCGGCCCAAGCCGAGCAGCTCGGCCGCCCGTGAGGTCGAGGCGCGCAGGGCTTCCAGCGGGCTCATGCCGTTCCTGACCATGGCCGTGATCTCCTGCGCATTGGTGCCGGGCAGCTCGAAGGTGTCGGAGCCCATCACGATACTGACCCGCGTCTTCAGGGCCCGCCGGAAGCTGGCCGCGTGCTCCGCCACCGTCTTCCGCAGCCTCGCCCGAGTCTCCCCCGAGGAGTCGGGGAAGATCTTCCCGTCCCGCCACAGCTCGTAGACCAGCAGCGTCGGCACGTAGCTCACACCGCGCTGCGCCATCAGCTGGAAGGTCCCCTCGCTCAGGTAGAGCCCGTGTTCGATCGAGTCGACACCCGCCTCCACCGCGCGCCGCGCGGCTTCGTCCGAATAGGTGTGTGCGGCGACCTTGAGCCCCGCGGCGTGCGCCTCGTCCACGAGCGCAATCAGTTCCTCGTCGGAGTAGGTGCGTGCGCCGGAGAGCACGTCGCTCCGCGTCTGCTTCTTCTCGAAGCTCTCCATGTAGACCTTGATCACGTCGGCGCCGTGGCGCACCAACTCGCGCACGCGGCGCCGCACCTCCACGGGACCGTCGGCCTCGTACGAGATCGATGGCAGCTTCGCGTAGGGTGAGAAGCCGACCAGCCCATAGGCGCCGGTCGCGGTGACAGGCTGGATGGCGGCGAGGATCCGCGGCCCGGGCACGACGCGCTTCGCTACGGCGTCGCGCAGCGCGACATCGGCGAAGCCGGCCCCTTCGTTGCCGAGATCGCGGACCGTGGTGATGCCGGCCTCCAGCGTGATGCGGGCGCTGAGGGTCGCGTGGATGGCGCGCAGTTCGGGCGTCTCGCGCAGGATCTGGTCGTCGTAGCTTCCCGGGTGGAGGATGAGATGGGTGTGGGCGTCGATCAGACCAGGCATCACGCTGAAGGCGCTGAGATTCACGATCGTGGCGCCCGCGGGCACGGGCAGGCCGGGGCCCAGCTCCACGATGATCCCGTCGCGCACCAGGATCCCGACGTTTTCCCGCAGTGTCGCGGAGCTTCCGTCGAAGAGCCGGCCGCACTGCAGGTACGTCAGCTCCTCGCCGGCCGCGGCGCCAGCCGAAGCAGTGAAGAGCCACAGCAACAGGACCGGCCGGCGCATCGACACCTCCGCGAGCACTATAGCCGCAGTGCCTCCGCTCGCGTTCGGCGCTGCGGCTATGTCTCGCCTGGAGTAGAGTTGCTCGCCAAGAGTCGCAACCCGATGCCTCGAGGAGGCCCATGCGAACGCTCCTGACACTGTCGCCGTTCTTGCTGATCGCCGCAACGGCCTGGGCCGGCGAGCCGCCGTGGCCTACGGCCGGCTGGGCGCAATCGACACCCGAGGCGCAAGGCATGGACGGCGCCATGCTCGCGAAGTTCGACGCCGAGCTCGCGCGCGGCGAGCAGGGTTACGTCGACAGCATGCTCGTGATCCGCCGCGGGCACGTCGTCTACGAAAAGTCCTACCGCCACGACTACCACACGCTCTTCGCCACGGTCTCGGACCGGACGCCGGGCATCTACAACTACTACGACCCCGACTGGCATCCGTACTACAAGGGCAGCGAGCTGCACACGCTGCAATCCGTCAGCAAGAGCGTGACGTCGGCCTTGTTCGGAATCGCGATCGAGCGGGGCGAAATCCCCGGCGTCGATGTGAAGGCGATGCCGTACTTCGCGGGCTACAAGGTCGCCGACGACCCGCGCCGCGATCGCTGGACCCTCAGGGACCTGATGACGATGACCTCGGGCATCCGCTGGGACGAGTCGACCGTCTCCTACACCGATCCCGCGAACAGTTGCGCGGCCATGGAGGCGAGCGCCGACTGGGTGCAGTTCGTTCTGGCTCAACCGATGGCAGCCGAGCCAGGCGAGGTCTTCGTCTACAACAGCGGCGTCACCGAGCTGCTGGCGCAGGTGCTCAAGAAGGCGACCGGCAAGCACGCCGACGAATACGCGCGCGAGCACCGGTTCGAGCCGCTTGGGATCAAGAGCTTCTATTGGAAGCACACACCCACGGGCCACCCCGACACCGAGGGCGGGCTGTACCTGACGTCGCGCGATCTGGCGAAGCTTGGGTACCTGCTCGAGCACGACGGGATGTGGAACGGCATGCGTATTTTGCGCGCCGGCTGGGGTGCGGAATCGACGACGCCTCAGGTGCCGGTGACGAAGGGCGGCGCG
>JAQBHI010000067.1:0-7035 GCA_032127875.1 Acidobacteriota bacterium | reverse complement strand
TCCGGTCGCCAGCCCGGCGGGCGCAGGAAGACGCGGAGCCGGTCGCCGAGCCCGGCTGTGCGGCGGGCCAACTCGGCCAACTCGACCCAGTAGTGGAGGTTGGCCCACACCGGGTTCCAGCTCGCCAGCGGCTTGGTGATCCCGTACACCGGCTCTTCCTCTTCCGCCTGATAGGTTCCGAAGAGCCGGTCCCACACAATCAGCACGCCGCCGTGATTGCGGTCGATGTACTTCGGGTTGCGGCCGTGGTGCACGCGGTGATTCGAGGGCGTGTTGAGAATCAGCTCCAGCGGCCCGAGCCTTCCGATCGCGCGCGTGTGGATCCAGAACTGGTAGAGCGTGTTGATCGAAGATAGCGTGAGGAACAGAAGGGGCGGCAGGCCGAGCAAAGCCAGCGGCAGGTAGAAGACCCAGGAGAAGGCCCCCTGGAAGGCGCCCTGGCGCAGCGCCACCGCGAGGTTGAATTCCTCGCTCTGGTGGTGCACCACGTGGGCCGCCCACAGCGCGTTCACCTCGTGGCTCAGGCGATGAAACCAGTAGTAGAAGAAGTCGACGCCGATGAAGCCCAGCACCCAGACCGCTGGGTTCCCACCCGGCAGTGTCGCCACTCGCAGGCGCTCGAATACGAAGACGTAACCGGTGAACACCACAGCCTTGAGGAAGATCGCCACCACCTGGTCCACGATCCCGCAGGACAGGTCGTTCACGGTGTCGCCCAGACGGTAGTAGTCGCGGTGCGCGAAACGGTCCAGTGCCAGTTCGAGAGCGATGAGGAAGAAGAAGACCGGGATGGCGAGCACGATGTAGTCGACGGACCCGGCGGGCATGACGGTCGAACAGCTTATCATCAGCGGTATGCGCGCTCGGAGTCGGCTCCTCGCCCTGCTGCTCAGCCTGGCCGCAGCTCCCGCGACGGCAGCCCTGGATCCGGCCAGCGTGAGCCGCGACATCGACGAGCGCGGAGCCCGGCAGGCTCTCGCACGCCTCGCCGGAAGCGACGCCGACTGGGACGCCCTGCTGGACGGCGTCGCCTCGGGCGGCCGCGAGTGGCTGCGCGTCGCCGACCTCCTGCTGAGGGTCGCCGAAGATCCCGAGGCGTACGACTTGGAGGCGGCCGTTGGCGAGGCGCTGGCCGCGGCCCCGGCGCGCGTTCTCGAGATCGCCGATCGCGGCGGCGAGATCCAGCTTTCGTGGGTGTGCGACGAAACCACGACCTTCGAAGAAGATCCGGATCTGGAGCAGCGCATCGGGCTGCTCGCCGAGCGCGAAGATGCGGTACGGGCGCTGCGAGCGCCGGCCCTGGCCGCCAGGCGCGCCACTTGCCTCAAGTCCCTCGAGAAGGCCCGCATGGCGCTCGAGCGCGAGCTCTCGGCGCTGACCCGCAAGATCGGCTGAGATCCTTACGGACAGACCGAGGTAGAGTCGGTCGTCTTTCACAAAGCGACAGCGTCGGCCAGTACGCGATCCCTGATGAAGGGGCTGAGGCCGTCTTCGGTCACCACGTCGACCTTGATTGCCAGGGATTCCTCGAGCTCGTCGCAGAATCCATGAGGTCTCGGAAGCCACGTCCTGGCTCAAGGCGGATCAGCAGGTCGAGGTCGCTGCCGACGGTCGCTTCTCCCCGGGCACGAGAGCCGAAGAGGCGGACATCCGTTACCCCGTGGCGGCGCGCGACCTCACGGATGTGCTCCACGTGGTTGGCAGGTAGCAGCGTGGCGACCGTCATGGAGTCCTATTTTACGCGCGCTTCCGATCCCGCGCGCGGCTCCCTCCGGGAGGACTGCTAGAATCCCCGCGCAATGAGCGCGCTCGCCCCGGAGGTCCTGGACAAGCACGGGCTCAAGCCCGACGAGTACGACCGCATCGTGAGGGCCCTCGGCCGCGACCCCAACCTCACGGAACTCGGGCTGTTCTCGGTGATGTGGTCCGAGCACTGCTCGTATAAGTCGAGCCGCATCCACCTGAAGACGCTGCCGACCACCGGCCCGCGCGTCCTGCAAGGCCCGGGCGAGAACGCCGGCGCCGTCGACATTGGTGACGGGCTTGCCGCGGTCTTCAAGATCGAGTCGCACAATCATCCCTCGTACATCGAACCCTACCAGGGCGCCGCCACGGGTGTCGGCGGGATCCTGCGCGACATCTTCACGATGGGCGCGCGACCGGTCGCGGTGCTCAACTCGCTGCGCTTCGGGCCGCCCGACGACGACCGCTCGCGACGCCTGCTCGCGGGCGTGGTGGCCGGAATCGGCGGCTACGCCAACGCCTTCGGTTGTCCCACGCTCGGTGGCGAGGTGGTTTTCGAGCCGTGCTACGAGAGGAACCCGCTCGTGAACGCCTTCTGCCTCGGCCTCGTGAAGGCGGACCAGATCTTCAAGGGGCGTGCCGAAGGGGTCGGCAACACCGTCTTCTACGTCGGCGCCAAGACCGGCCGCGACGGCATTCACGGCGCGACGATGGCGTCGGCCGAATTCGGGAAGGGCAGCGAGGAGAAGCGCCCCACGGTGCAGGTCGGCGATCCCTTCATGGAAAAGATCCTGCTCGAGGCGTGCCTGGAGGCGATGAAAACCGGCGCCATCGTCGGCATCCAGGACATGGGCGCGGCCGGGCTCGCCTGCTCGACGTCCGAGATGAGCTCGCGCGCGGGCACCGGCATCGAGATCGACATCCAGAAAGTGCCGATGCGCGAGACGGGCATGACCGCCTACGAGGTGATGCTCTCGGAATCGCAGGAGCGCATGCTGCTGGTGGCCGAGAAAGGCCGCGAGAGCGAAGTGATCAGGGTCTTCGAGAAGTGGGACCTGCACGCCGAGGCGATCGGCAGCGTCACGGCTGGCGAGCGCCTGCGCATCTTCAACGGCGGCGTGCTCGAGGCGAGCGTCCCGACCCGCGCGTTGACCGACGAGGCGCCGCTCTACGACCGTCCGTGGGTCGAGCCCGCGAATCCCGCCGCGGCCGAGGACGTGAGTGCGATGCCCATGCCGCCCGACCTCGATGACGCGCTGTTGCGGATCCTCGCGGCGCCGAGCGTCGCCAACAAGCGCTGGATCTATCGGCAGTACGACTCCACCGTGCGCACCAACACGCTCGTGGGCCCAGGCTCCGACGCCGGAGTGATCCGCGTCAAGGGCACGAAGAAGGCGCTGGCCATGGCGACCGACTGCAACGGCCGCTATTGCTGGCTCGATCCCTACGAGGGGGCCCGCCTCGCCGTGGCCGAGGCCTGCCGCAACGTGGCCGCCTCCGGCGCGGTCCCGGTCGGCGCCACGAACTGCCTCAACTTCGGCAACCCCGAGAAGCCCGAGATCATGGGTCAGCTCGTGGCGGCGATCCGCGGCCTGGCGGAGGCCTGCCGGGCCCTCGACGTGCCCATCACCGGTGGCAACGTCTCGCTCTACAACGAGACCGACGGCAAGGCGATCTACCCGACGCCCGTGGTCGGCGTCGTCGGCTTGCTCGAGGATGCTTCCCACGTGCTGTCGTCGTGGTGGAAGAAGGCAGGCGACGCCGTGTACCTGCTCGGCGCTACGGGCGCAGACGTGGGCGGCAGCGAGTACCTGAAAGTGATCCACGGTCGCGTCGCGGGCCGGCCACCCAAGCTCGATCTCGTCGCGGAGAAAAAACTGCATGAGCTGATGGCCGAGGCGGCGTCCGCTGGCTTGCTGCGCTCAGCCCATGACCTGAGCGACGGGGGCTTAGCCGTCGCCCTGGCCGAGAGCTGCTTCGTCCAGGAGGATGCTGGCCTCGGCGCTCGCCTCGAGCTGCCCAGCGGCCTGCGCGCCGAGCTTCTGCTCTTTTCGGAATCGCCCTCACGCATGGTCGTGAGCACGCACTCAGGAGGCGAGCTCGAGGCGCTGGCCGCACGTTGGGGCGTTCCCTGCAGGCACCTGGGCAGCGTCGGGAGGGATCGCCTGACGCTGGCGTCGGGCGGAAAGACGCTTGTCGACCTGCCGGTGGCACGGGCGCTCGAAGCCTGGACCAGCCTCGAGCGGAAGCTGTTGGCCTAGGGCTCGGCGCTGGAGCTCTTCACTGGCCGCGCGCGCTGCGATAAGATCCACGGTACTTTTGGGAATAGAGGAGGTCGAGATGGGCTCTAAGCTGCGGACTGCGAGCTGGGTGCTGTTGACTATCGTGGGGGCTCTAGCGCTTCTGGTCAGCTTCATATCCGCCAACCTCGGCTACCGCGGGGACTACCCGATTGGAGGAGTGCCAGTGGCGGAAGTGGCCGCGGGCCGAGAGGGCATCCTGACCGCTTTGCGCGGCATCCGTGGGACCTCGGCCGCTTTCGGCGCCGGCTTTGCCGTGCTCTTCCTGGCCACGGTGCTCGGCCCCTACCGACGGGGCGAAAAGGGCGCGTGGTGGGCGATCCTGGCGGCCATGCTGGCCATCGTTCTCGTCACGCTCGCTCGGACTCCGGTTCTGGGGATCCCGATGGGCCAGGGAGGCACGGGACCGGCGCTGGTCCTCGGTGGGGTGATCCTTCTCGGCTTGCTCCTCGAGGTGGGCCGACTCCGCTCGCGCTGAGCGCGAAGCGCTCGCTACGCGTCGCCGCGGCGGATCAGCACGGCGATCGTGCCGAGCGTCAGCAGCGGCCATAGCGCGGAGAGGGGATAAAGGCGCGCCAGCGCGATATGCGCGCGAAGGGGCCCGATGGCTAGCGAACTGAGGCCCACTCCGCTCATCACGGCGGCCATCATCATCGAGGCGATCCACGGTCCATGCGCCGCGTAGCGCCTTGTCGCCAGGCTCAGGGTCAGGGGAAAGCACGCCGAGCAGCCGAGGCCGGCCCAGGCGAAGGCCAGGGCGCCGCCGGTCGCGGTGCGCGCGAGCGGCAGGACGAGGAAGGCCGAGACCATCAGTAGCGGCGTCGAGGCCCAAATCGGACGGGCAGCGACTCGCAGCAGCAGCAGCGAGACCACCACGCGTCCTGCGGTGAGGGCGCCCCAGAAAGCCGAGAGGCCAAAGGCCGCCGCCGCGGGAGCCAGGCCGCGCTCCTCGGACAAGTAGAGCAACGCCCAGTTGCCGAACGTGCCTTCACCGATTGCGTACAGGACAGCCGTCGCGACAAACAGCCAGAACGCGATCTCGCCCAGGGGTCGTCGCCGTGCGGCGACCCCGTCTCTTGCTGCCGTTTCAGGCGCGGGAAGCGCGACCATCAGGCTTGCCCCGACCACGATCAGGCACAACGCCGCCAGCAGGGCCGGGAAAGCGACCCAGATCTGGGCCGTGCTCAAGAACCCCGCCAGCAGCGGGCCGGCAGCGAGCCCGGCGCCCATGGCCGTGTGCATGGCCACGATCGCCGCGTCGTGACGCTGTGGAAAGAGCAGCGCGGGATAGCTGTTGAGCGGCGCGGCTGAGAGGCCGAAGCCGAGGCCCAGGCAGGTGGTTCCCAGCAGAATGCTCGCGTAGGCGGCGTCGGGCCGGAGGGCGGCGCTGGCCGCGAGGGCCACCTGCGATGCGAGGTTGACGCCGAGCGCGACGGCCAGCAGCCTGCGCAGGCCCAGGCGCCCCGCCATCAAGCCGCCCGCGATCGAGCCGGCGATCACCATCACGACCTGGGACAGGAAGATGGCACCGTATTCCGCGTCGCTGAAGCCGTGAGCGTCCTTGAGGATCGCGCTGCTGGCGGGAAAGCTGACCAGGGTCAGGCCCTGGACGAGCGCGCCGGCGTATACCGTCGCTCCCGCCATTCGCGGCGAGCGAGCCTCGAGCGGCGAGGCGCTCAACTGGAGAGGCCGATGCCTATCGCGTCGAGGGCCCGGAGCAGCAGGCCCGGCTTCTCGCCGGCATCGACGCGCCGGAGTTCGCGTGAGACGAGGTTCACTGCGAGCGAACGCAGCGGTTCCGGCGGGTAGGGGAACGGCGGTTTGCGGACCAGCTGTAAGTCGAGAAGCGGGCTTGGCCGGTCGAGCGCCATGTGCGCGAGGATCTTGCCGGCCAGGTGCGTCGTGCCGATGCCATGGCCCGTGAAGCCGAGGCCGTACAGGACGCGCCCACCGCGCGCCTTGCCGAAAAACGGCGTGAAGCGCGTGGTCGCGTCGATCGCGCCGCCCCAGGCGTATGGGAACGCCAGTTCGCGCAGCGCCGGGAAATGCTGCGCGAAGCTCTCGCGCAGTTCGGCGTAGTGCTGCTCGGAGTGGTCGCACCCCGGGTCGACACGGTTGCCGGCGTAGTACTTGGCCTCGCTGGTGCCCCACAGCACGCGGCCGTCCTTCGTGAGCCGGTAGTACTTGAAGAAGGTGCGCATGTCGGCCACGCCGGCCCGGCTCTTCCAGCCGATCGCGGCGCGCTGCGACTCGCTGAGCGGCTCGCTCACGACGATGTAGTCGTAGAACGGGATGAAGCGGAAGCGCAACTGCGGCAGCAGATGATGGGTATACGCCGAGGTGCCGAGGATTGCGCGACGGGCGTGTATCCGGCCCGCTGCGCTGCGCACGACGACCCCGGCGCCATCGTTCTCGAGGGCCGTCACCTTCGAGTGCTCGAAGACGCGCACGCCCAGTCGCAGCGCCTCGCGCTTCAGGCCGCTCACGAGCTTCACCGGATCGAGGATCCCGCCGCCCGGGTTGAAGAGCGCGCCCTGGTAGAGATCGCAGTGGATGTCGGCGCGGACTTCCTCGCGAGAGAGCAGCCGGAGCTGGGTGACGCCGAGGTCGCGCGCACACCCGAGCGTCCCGCGCAGATCCTCGAGGTGGGCCTGGTTCAACGCGACGTGCAACTGGCCGCTGCGCTCGAAATCGCAATCGATGCCATGCGCCTCGAGAAAGCCCAGCATCTCGGCCACGTTGTCGCGGCCGAGCACGGCCAGACGCGCCGCCTCGTCCCGGCCGAAATGGGCGACGGCCAGCTCGTGGCCGTGATCGATCGTCTCGGCCAGCATCCCGGCGTTGCGGCCGCTCGCGCCGTAGGCGGCTGTGCCCTGTTCCACGACCGCGACGTCGACCGAGGCGTCGAGGGCCTTCAGGTGGAGCGCCGTCCACAGCCCCGTGAAGCCGGCGCCGACGACGACGAGCCCCGCGTCGTGACGGCCCTCGAGCG
>JAQBHI010000066.1:0-2664 GCA_032127875.1 Acidobacteriota bacterium | reverse complement strand
AGGCCCGATACTCCACATCGCCGCGGCGCTTCAGCGTGTCGCGGCCGAGCAGCGGAGCGAGGTTCGGAGCGGGCACGCCGGGGCGGATCATCACTTTCGCCTTTCTTTCGTCAAGGCGAGTGTCGGCCCCTGACCCGACGCTTGTCAAGGCGGGACGTACAATCAAGTAGGAGAAGTGTGACTACGACCGCCCCGCCCTTGAGCGAACGCCTGGCCCGCCTGACGCGAGAAGGCGAGCTGTACGAAAAGCTGCCCGAGGCTCGTGTGCGCTGCTTCGCCTGTGGCCACCGCTGCCTGATCCCGCCTGGCCGGGACGGCATCTGCCGGGTGCGCTTCAACGTTGCCGGGGCGCTGCGCGTGCCGTGGGGTTACGCTGCGGGCCTCCAGCTCGATCCCGTCGAGAAAAAGCCGTTCTTCCACGCGCTGCCCGGGGCCAAGGCGCTCTCCTTCGGGATGCTCGGTTGCGACTATCACTGCGGCTACTGCCAGAACTGGGTCACCTCGCAGGCCCTGCGAGACCCCGCCGCCAGCGCGCCGCCGCGCGAGGTGAGTCCCAGCCAGATCGTGAGCGTGGCGCTCGAGGCTGGCGCGCGGATCGTGACCTCGACGTACAACGAGCCCCTGATCACCAGCGAGTGGGCCGTCGCGGTGTTTCGCGAGGCGAAAGCCCGCGGCCTCGTCTGCTCCTACGTCTCCAACGGCAACGCAACGCCGGAGGTGCTCGACTACATCCGGCCCTGGGTCTCGCTCTACAAGGTCGATCTCAAGAGCTTCCGCGACCGTCACTATCGCGAACTGGGCGGCACCCTGGAGCGTGTGCTGTGGACGATCCGCGCGCTCCGTGAACAGCGCTTCTGGGTCGAGATCGTGACGCTGATCGTCCCGGGCTTCAACGATTCCGACGAGGAGCTGCGCGACATCGCGCGCTTCCTGGTGTCCGTCTCAGCCGACATCCCGTGGCACGTCACCGCCTTCCACCCGGACTACAGGATGACCGAGCCGGATGCGACAGGCGTCGCGACGCTGCTGCGGGCGGCGGAGATCGGCCGCGGCGAGGGCCTCCGCTTCGTCTACGCGGGCAACCTTCCGGGGCACGTGCGGAACTGGGAGAACACGTACTGCCCCGGCTGCAACGCGCTGCTCCTGGAGCGCATCGGCTTTCGCGTGCTGGCAAACCGCATCGCGGCTGGAAGCTGTCCGGGCTGTCGCCGCGAGATCCCCGGGGTGTGGACCTAGGGGCCGATCTTCGCGGCCGCCTCGCGGCAGGCCTTCTTGAACGCGAGCTCCTTCTGTTCGCGCTCGATCGCGTCCTTGCTGCCAAACACGTCCGGGTTGACCGCCTCGTCGCCGATCGCCTTGAGCAGCGGGTAGGCCTTGCGCGCCGCCGGGCCGATTGAGCCCAGCGCGGCAGCGACGCTGGTCCTGACGTCGTAGTCCTTGTCGTTGGCCAGCATCCAGTGCAGGACCGGAACCGCGTCGCCGCCCGCGATGCGCGCGATCTGGGTCGCCGCGTTGGCGCGCGTCCCCGAGTGCTTGCTCTTCAGGTTATCCTGGATCGCGTCCAGCTTGTTTTGGAGGGCGATCTGGCTGGCGCGCTCATTCTCCGCCTCCGCCATGGCGTTCTCGTCGAGCGTGCCGCGCTCCTTGATGATCTTGTCGACGCGATCGAGTTGAGCCTCGAGGCGCGTGTCGCCACCGCCTTGCTTGTCGGCCTTGCCCAGCATCTCGCGCGACTTCGCGAAGTCCTTTTTGAAGAAATAGGACCAGGCTACCCCCTTGAACACCTGACCCCCCAGGCTCGGATCGAGCTGGTTGGCTTTCTGGAAGGCCTCGATCGCTTCGTCGTAGCGCTTGGCGTACGAGGCAGCCCAGCCGAGACCCAGCGCCGCCTGCGCGTTCTTCGGATCGAGCTCCAGGGCCTTTTTATACGCCGTGACCGACTCTGCGGGCTTGGGCGGCTCGACGTTCCGGTAGAGCCAGCCGAGGTTGGTGTAGCCCGCCGTGCTCTTGTAGCCGGGCGAGGCGACCACCTTCTTGATCTCGGCGATGCCCGCCTCATGCTGGCCGTTGACGCCGAGCAGCAGGCCATAGGTCGTGCGGAAGTCGAGATTCGCAGGCGCCAGCTCCACGGCCTTCCGGTAGGGCTCGAGAGCTTCCTTGGTCTTGCCGGTGAACTGATACGCGCGGCCCAGGTAGTAGGCCGTTTCGGCCGAGCCCGGCAGGAGCCTAGCGGCCTTCTCGAGGGGCGCCACGGCATCCGGGTAGTTCTCCTTGCGTAGCAACAATTCGCCGAGCTTGAGCTGGACCTCGCCGCTGCCGGGCACCTCGGCCGCCAGCTTGATGGCTTCGACCAGCGCGCCGTCGATGTCGCCGCGGCGGAACTGGGCGTTGATCAGCGCGGCCCGAGCCGGGGCAAAGCCGGGGTCTATTTCCAGGGCCCGCTTGTAGGAGCCGGTGGCCTGGTCGTAGCGCCCGTCCGTCTCGAAGATCTTGGCGACGATCATCTGGATCTCGGGGTTCTTCGGGTTCTTGAAGGCGCCGTCCTGGGCCTCGGCGATGGCGTCGCTCCAGAGCTTGGGATCCTGGGCCAGGATTGCGGCGCCGAGGATCGCGTGCGCTTCCGCGGAGCTCGGCTCGAGCTCGACCGCCTTGCGCGCCGCCGCC
>JAQBHI010000065.1:0-4710 GCA_032127875.1 Acidobacteriota bacterium | reverse complement strand
CGGTTGACGCCTTCTGCTGCGGGGTCTGGAACTCCACGTACCAGCCGCCCAGGGCGCGTGCCTCGGGGTCGCGGTCGCGGTACAGGTGGGCGGCAACGGTCGGCGTGGCGGTGGTCGTGGTCTGGATCTGCATGGGTCGTTTCTCCTTGTGTCAGGTTCCCCACGGGCTTGGCACCGGGGGTGCGGGTTACGGGTGGGGGTCGCTGCCCCCACCTGCCTCACCTACGCGGACTTGCGGATCGGGGTCGGCTTCGACGCGGGCACGGGGATCGAGGTGAAGGCGGGCTTCTTCGCCTTGCGCTCCTTCTTGGCCCAGCCCTGCTGGATCGCCTTGCCGACCAGCGCCGCCTGCGCGCGCTCGGCCAGCTCGAAGCTGCCGTGCCCGGCGTCGATCATGCCCCGCGTCGTCTTGCCGTCCACGCGGTGCAGGACGGCCGAGCGGAAGCTCCCGTTCTTCAACTCCTGCGCGACGATCGTCAGCCGGTTGCCGACCTCGTCCACCAGCGTCGTCGCCGTGCGCGGGAGCTTGGGGGCCTTCGCCAGCCGGTTGCGGACCTCGTCCACCAGCGTCTTCGCCTTGGGGGTCGCGTTCTTCTTCGCCATGTGTTCTGTCTCCTTTGTCATGCGGGACTTGAGCGTCCCCGGAGGGCGGCGTGCGTGCGGCCCCGCCGCCTATCGGCGACGTTCAGATGCGCTCGTCGTGCTGCTTGGCTGAGCCGCAGCGCCGCCCGCAGTCGGGACGGGTCGTCGTGTGCACGTCGCGGAAGCCCTCGAACGGGTCGGGCTCGGGCGTCTCGTAGCACTCGCGGCACAGGCCAGCGGCACCAGCCGCCTCGCCCTTGCCGCATCGTCCGCACGGCTTCGACGCGAGCGCCTTCTGGATCTGGTGTCCGAGCCGCGTGCGCTTCTCGCGGATCGGCTTGAGCCCGGCGGGGCACATCTTGAGCCCACGCCCGAGCACGAGCGTCCCGTGGGCCTTCAGCACGGGCACGCCGTCGAGCAGCTCGGGGGCGATCATGCGCTTGCACTTCGGGCACTGCCTGGGGTCGGTGGTCATTCTCGTCCTCCTCGTGTCAGGTTCAACGGCTCCGCAGCCGCCACCGAATTCGAAACTCGGTAGCGCGTGCGGAGGGGCGAGAGGCCGCTAAGCCCCTCGCCCGTCCCTCGTCCTTCGGTGCGCGGTTGTCAGTCGCGCGCCGTCCCATCTTGTGACCGCCGGTTTTCTACGCTCTCGCTCTGGCATGTCGGGTCATGGGCCCTACGGGCCTCGCCGCTTCGTGAAGGGGTCTTGGGGCTCTAACGTCAATCCGCGATCGCGCGGATCAGCTACGATGCCCTGCCCTGTGTTCGCCACCGCGCCTTTGGGCGCTGAGCACTCACGTTTTTGGAAACCGGGTTCCGTCATCGCCGCGTCTCCCTGCTGGCGCAGGTCCCGACCGCTCCGTCGGGTGTCGCGACTCGGCCTCGGGGCGGCTTCGTGCGCGTCTCGCGACGCTCAGTGCCCCCCCGTCTCTGGCCTCTTCGGTTGGCTGGGGCCTCGTGGCCTCTCGGCCCTCTGGCTCGTCCCGCCCCCTGCACTCTTCGTCCCGCTCCTGCTACGTGGCCGGCGTGACGTGAGGACATGATTATTGCAAAACGCATAGGGCTTGTCAAGCCCCCTTTGGGGCAATAGATAAAGGGGCAAAAGGGGGTCGGCTTTGCGGAAGGCATGACGAACGTGCCACGTGGAACACAGGATGAAACAGGTTTTCAACTTGCCGGGGAGAGGTCGGGCAGAGAGCGGCTGGCCTTGACGGCGAGCGCGAGAGCCGCGCATGATTCGCCGGATGGACGACGAGCGGGACGAGGGCGACGAGGAAGCGCCGCAAGAAACAGCGGGCGATCAGCGGACGGGGGGGCGTTTCGGGCCGGGCAACTCGTATCGCTTCGCTCCAGGCCAGAGTGGCAACCCGGACGGCCGGCCGAAGGGCGTCTCGACCGTGTTCCGCGAGCTGGCCGAGGAGATCCATCCCGACGATCCTCAGCGACGGCAGCGACTTCGGTTGCTGGCCGAGGGGCTGATGGCCGAGGCGATGCCCGCGCGCGAGGAGCGGCTGACGAGGGACGGCAAGGTGGTGACGGTCCGCAAGCGAGGCAACCCGGCTGCAGCGCGCGAGTTCCTCGACCGTGCCTACGGGCGGGTGCCGTTCCAGATCAAGCGGGCCGAGCCAGAGGACTCCGACTCTCTCGCAGCGCTCGAGGTCGTGATCCGCGCGGCGGGAGCACTGCCAGAGGGCACGCCACCCACCAACGGCGACGGGAACAACGGAGGGCCGCCGCGCGGCGGAATCATCTAGGGGGATGCAGCTCGCCCTGGGCACGCCCTACACCCGCGTCGGCGCGTCCGACGGCTACCTCGCCAGCCTCGCCGCATTCTCCGAGCGATGGGGCGTCATGCCCGGCTACAAGGGATATCTGCTTGAGTCGGGGTGTTCCTACGGCCGCAACCGTAACCGGATCGTTGCGCGAGCGATGGCGGCGGGCGCGGAATGGTTGCTCCAGATCGACGACGACATCCGCTTCCCGGTCGATCTGCCAGAGCGGATGATCCAGGGGCGGCATGACGCTCGCGTGATCCTCGGCGTGGTCCCCATCGAGCCGCGCACGCCCGTCAACGTGTTCCTCCATCCCGAGGGGCTTGCGGAGCAGCCGGCGCTTCCGGTCAAGGGCAAGGGCGACGAGCTGCGCGCGATCAAGGGATTCGGCGGCGCGGTGATGCTGGTCCACCTGTCGGTCTACGACGAGATGGCGGACGCGATGGGCGGCGGCTGCTGGTACAACCACGAGGCCATCGAGCGCGACGGAGCGCTGCTGGAGCTGGAGCCCGACCTATCGTTCGCGCGCCGGCTGATGGCCTTGGGGATCACGGCCTGGGCGCGCTACGGCTTGCCGCTCACCCACTCGAAGCCCCACGAGTACAGGTTCATTCCACAATGAACGCCCCCGCCATTGTTGGCGAGCCCGTGCTGATCGGACCGGACGGCAGGCCCGCCAAACGATGGGAGCTGTATGAGCAGCAAGCTGCAGCCCTGCTGTCCACCATCAGGTTCGGCACCTATCCGGCCGGCCGCCGCGCCGGCAAGTCAGAACTCGGCGTCAAGCGGGTGACTCTGGCCGCTCGTCGCGCTCGTGCGATGGGACGAGCCGGCACCATCTGGATCGTCTACCCGACCTATGGCGTCGCCCGCGTCGCATGGCGCAAGCTGCTTCGGATCGCCCCACGCGGATGGATCACCGAAACCCGAGGGACGGACCTGCACCCCCAAGCGATCCGATTCGGGGACGTGGTGGTGGAGTTCCGATCAGCCGCGCGCCCCGAACTCCTAGTGGCCGAGGGGCTGCTGTTCCTGTGGGCCGACGAATGCGGAATCATCCCCGAGCGCGTGTGGCGAGAATCGCTGCGGCCGACTCTGATCGACCACCGCGCCCATGCTCTGTTCACCGGGACGCCCAAGGGCGTAGGCTCGTGGTATCACGCGCTGCACCAGCGGGGACTCGATCCACGCGACGGCGAAGTGACCACGGTCAGCGCCAACGGGATCGACGGGCTCCCATCGCACGTCAACCCGTTCGTCTCCCGCGAGGAGATCGAGCTGGTGGGCGCGGAGATGTCGGCCCGCACGTACTCCCAGGAGATCCTCGGCCAGTTCCTATCAGACGCCGGCGCCGTGTTCCGCCTCGCCGCCGTGCGCGACAAGGGGCTGCGACTCTCGACGGAGCCAACGGCTGTCATCGGGATCGACCTCGCCCGCTCGGTGGACTTCACGGCGCTGGTTGGAATGGACGCCAACTGCGCCGTCACGTACTGCGAGCGCTTCCAGCATGTTGACTGGCCGATGCAGAAGCGGCGCTTCGTTGTGGCTTGGGAGCGCCTGGGCAAGCCCACCATCGTCATGGACTCGACGGGCGTTGGCGACCCCGTATATCAGGATCTACGCGAGGCGGGCCTGCCGATCGAGCCCTACGAATTCACCCACCGCACGCGGTCGTGGCTGCTGGAGAATCTCGCCATCGGCTTCGACGAGGCGATCCTCACGCTGCCCGACGAGCCCGCGCTGCTCAACGAGCTGACCAGCTTCGGGATCACCCGCACGCCGACAGGGCTGCCCAAGTATGCGGTGCCCGACGGCAAGCATGACGACTACGTGATGGCGCTCGCGCTCGCCTACTACGGGGCGCGCAAATGGGGCGGCGGGGATCTGGGGATCACGATCGGCAGGCTCCAGTGACCACCCTCCTGCTCGCCGCCGGCCTGTGGCTTCTGCTTGGGGCCGCGTTCGACATGAAGTGGGAGCGCCGCGTGGTGGCTGTCGCGGGCGCCCTGATTCTGTGGTGGCTGGTTCGGTGATTCGCGGCGGCGGCAGCTCCAGGGATCGAGGATGGCGAGTTCTGATCCTCGACAGCGAGGACCGACGGACCTACCTCGGCCCCGTCTACGCCTCGCACCGAGTGGCTGAGGCCGTCCGCAAGGCGTGGCTCGGGCGGAACGGCAGGCGGCTGCTGGAGCGGGCGTTCGTGGTCCATGATACGGGGCTGGCCCCCGAGGCAGTGGAGGTGCCAACGGCATGATCCAGACGCGCCGTCCGCCCCCAACCCGCTCGGTGGTCACTCGGATCCTACGCCTTATCGGCGAGCCGGTGCGTGCTTGTCTATGGTGCCTGACACCTTTGG
>JAQBHI010000064.1:0-31675 GCA_032127875.1 Acidobacteriota bacterium | reverse complement strand
GATGAGTGTCTCCTTCTTCGCGTCGATCTCGTCCTGGGCCTCGAAGAGTGCATTGCGCTTGCCACTGCGCTCGGTCTCCAGTTCCTTGACCTTTCGCTGAAGTGCCAGCTTCCGTTCGAGAGTCCCCTGGAGACGAGCCTCCCGCTTGGCCGTGCGAATCTGGAGATCGAGATCCTTCACTTCCTGCTCGAGGCCGTCCTTCACGTCCTCGGCCCAACGCTCGAGCTTGTCCATCTCCTCGTCGAAGAACCGGCTGTTCCGCTCAGCAACGTCGGTGAGGATCCTCGTCTGGGCCGAGTCTAGGATCTCGTCGAGCCTTGTGATCGACTCGGGCGAGATCGTGGCGGGCCCGGCTGTGCGCCCCTCGATGCTCATCAACTTCTCGCACTGCTCCTGGTCGAGACAGTCTCCGGAATCCATGACCCCGCCGAACACGAGGTGGTCTTCCCGTTCCAGGGACACCACTGTGACGCGGTCCAGCCGAAGGACGCCGCTTTGACCTTGCAGCATCTCCACGAGGGACACTCGTCCCGTGAGCCTGTGCTGAGCGTAGTCGAAGACGACCTCTGCGGGCTGCAGACAGCGCACTTTCGCGAGATCGATGAGGCCCTCTGCCAGCGGATGTCCCGCCCGGTAGATGTGCGCCCCTTCCGCCTCGCCGGAGCCCGTCACCAGCCGGTACCGGCCAGGCGCCGCCGACAAGCCCGCAGGGACCGAAGCGAGGTCGAAGGCCAGCGTCCGGTCGTCGAACTGCGCCACCGCGCTCAGCTCGTGTCGCGTGAGCCGCCACAGCGCCGCGTGCAGGCGGTCGAGTTGCGCTCGAGCTTCGGTCAGGTGAATTCGAAGGCGACGGTGGACGTCTTCGTCGAAGTTCTCCAGGAGTTGGGCGCGGGTGGTGGCCATCTGCGCTCCGATTTGCTCCTGGAGGTCGTTCTGTAACGCGTCGAACGCGGCGTCGATTTCGGTGGGCGTCCGGCATGACTGGTAGATGTCGGCGATTCTCTTCTCGAAGTCGACGCCCGACTCGAGCGCCCCGAGCACTTCGTCCGAAACGCCGAAGACGCCATCGAAGAGGCGGAACTTCTCGGAGAGGATCTGAAAGACGCGTTGGTCGGCTTCGTTCCGCCGGTTCAGGAAGTTGATGACGACCACGTCGTGCTTCTGACCGTAGCGATGGCAGCGGCCGATGCGCTGCTCGATCCGCTGCGGGTTCCAGGGCAGGTCGTAGTTGACCACCAACGAGCAGAACTGGAGATTGACGCCTTCGGCGGCCGCCTCGGTGGCGACCATGATCGCGGCCTCGTCGCGGAAGTGCTCGATCAGAGCCGCTCTGAGGTCAACGGCCTTCGAGCCTGTGACAGCCTCGCCCCCCGCATTGCGGTGCTTCCAGGCTTGATAGATCTCGCTGGAACGGGAGTCGGTGTTCGTCCCGTTCAGGGTCATGACCTGCCCGGAATACCCGCTTGTCTCGAGCAGCTCGAGGAGATACGCCTGCGTCCGTCGCGATTCCGTGAAGATGATGGCTTTGCGGTTGGCTCCCAGTTCGGAGAGCTTCTGGAACCCCTGACCAAGGGCCGAAAGAAGCGCCTGGCCCTTGGAATTGCGCGTGATGGATGTCGCCAAGTCCTTGTGGCCGGCCAGCTCCTCGATTTCGGCAGCGATCTCGGCCTGAACTGCCTGGGCCTCGTCGGGTGGGGGTGTCGTCTCCTCTTCCTCCGTCCACTCCTCGGCCATCTCCGGAAGGCTCTCGAAGTCCTCTTCCAGGCGCACCGAGGACACTTCGGCCCGCGCCTTGAGTCCCCTGCAGCCGGTCCAGCAGGGCCTGAAGCGTCCCGGCGATGGCGAACGTGGACGAGGCGAGCAGCTTGCGCAGGATGAGCGTCATCAGCTTGCGCTGGCTAGACGGGAGGGCATGCAGCTTGGAGCGGAGAAGATACCCGCTGACGCCATCGTAGAGCCGCTGTTCCTCGCTCGTCGGCGTGAAGTCTTGCGTGATCGGGATGCGCTGGGTGTAGCGGACGTACTCGGCTACCTGCCGCCTCAGTGTCTGCTTGCAGACCGGAGCGAGCCGCCGCTTCAGCTCGTCGAAGTGACGCGCATCCAGCGGCCCTTGCATGTAACGAGCGCGGAATGCAGGCAGGCCGCCGAAGACGTGCTCATCGAGGAAGCCGACGAGGCCATACAGTTCGAGCAGCGTGTTCTGAAGCGGCGTCGCCGTGAGAAGCACCTTGGGGTGGCGCTGCACCGCGTCTTTTATTGCGCGGGCGATCTTGTTCCCGGGTTTGTAGACGTTGCGAAGTCGGTGCGCTTCGTCGACGACGACCAAGTCCCAGTCGACCGTACTGATAGCCGTACCGCGAGCCCTAGCGAACTGGTAGGAACAGATCACAGCCGTTCCATCGTCCTCGAAAGAGTTCGCCGAGCCGGCCTTCTCCCGAGCGGCCCAGGCGCGCGCGTCGAGAACGACCGACGGGATGAAGAACTTCTCGCTAAGCTCCTGCGCCCACTGCTTCCGCAGCGTCGTGGGGACGATGATGAGAATCCGGCGAGACCGTTCCGCCCATAGTTGGCTGACGATGAGACCAGCCTCGATCGTCTTGCCGAGGCCCACTTCGTCGGCCAGGATTGCCCCACGCGAGAGCGGCGAGCGGAAGGCGAAGAGCGCGGCGTCGATCTGATGGGGATTCAGGTCGACGGTGGCGTTTAGGAGCGAGGCGCCGAGCTTCTCCAGGCGGTCGGACGCGCTGCGCCTTGTCAGCAGGTGCGCGTCGTACTTGGCGTGGTAGTCGGTGGTCATCTAGAGCACGCCAGTATCCACCTGCCGCTGCCGTAAATGGGTCCGAAGTAGGGATGGCTAGATCCTACCCTATCCGTCGTAGTGCCACGGGCTAGCGTCGGGCATTGCCGAGACCGGCCTACTCCAGGGTCCCTTTCAGCTTCTCGGTCGTGAAGAACTCCATCACGTCGTCGGGCCTGATGTCGTTGCAGCCGGCGATGGTGCCGATCTTCGAGATCTTGAAGGTGTCGTGCACTTCGGCCGCGCCCAGGCGCACCTCGCGGACCGTCAAGCGATCGGATTCACCCAACGCAACTGTGGAAAGCGGCCGAAGTCCGCGTCGTTCGAGTGCACTTCCCCCTGGTGCTCGATCGCGAAGGCTGCGAGCTGCGCATCCGTGGTCAGGTTGGCGCCCGCACCGACCTGGCGGAGTAACCTGAAGGCGATCTCCAGGTGCCTCGGTCCGGGCTGCACGAAGTGGACATGCGGGCGCGCGAGCCAGGCTTCCACCCGCGCCAGCGCGTCCTCGACCCGCAGTGGCCGATCCAGCGCGCGCGGGTTGGAGACGACCCGCACGAACCCGAACAGCGCGGGGGCGGTCACGCCCACCTCCTCGATTCCGTTCATCAGAGCTTCCCACCAGCGACGCGAACGAGCGTGTTGAGGAAACGCCGCGACCTGCGCGTACAGGAGCATGTTGACGTCGGGCACGATCATGAGCGCTTCGTCGTCCCGACCTTGGCGATGAGGGCAACGTCCTCCAGCTCGTCGGCAAGCGCGTTGAGGCGACCCGCGTCGAGACCGGGCAGCAGCCGCGCCGCATGCGGCTGGACCCGGTAGGTCTTTAGGCGCGAGCCGCCGCGCGAGCTGGTGAGGCCGCGCCGCAGGGCCTGGTTGACGACGTGCTTGAGCGGCTTGCGGACGCGGTGGACCTCCTGATCGAGCATCCGCGCGACATCGGGATCGAGCGTGAGCGTGGTCCGCATGAATGCATCATGATGTTCAATGAGGCGCGCGTCAAGATGTCGTTCCACTACCGTGGATCAACAGCGAGAGGGTGGGATGGATCCCCAGACGCTGCTCCAGGCTGGGCAACGCCTGGCACTTGTCCATGACCCGGATCGGCCCCCCAGCGTGCAAACAACACCGGGACGACCACGAGGTTCAGGAACGTCGAACTCAAGAGCCCACCAAGGATGACTTCGGCCATCGGGCTCTGGATCTCGTTGCCCGGCCTGTCGCCCGCCATAACTAGGGGTATCAGCGCCAAGCCGGCCGTGAGGGCGGTCATGAGCACCGGGGCGAGTCGTTCGTGCGAGCCGCGCACGACCGCCTCGCGTAGGGACATGCCTTCGTCTCGCATCAGGTGCTCGTAGTGGCTCACGAGGAGGACGCCGTTGCGGGTGGCGATCCCGAAGAGTGTGATGAAGCCGACGAGGGACGCCACGCTGAGGCCGCCCCCGCTCACCGCGACCGCCAACAGACCGCCGATCAGGGCCAGCGGCAGGTTGACCAAGACGATGAGCGTGTGGCGGTGGCTGCGGAACGCAGCATACAGCAGCGCGTACATCCCGGCGAGAATTCCGATCGCCAGCAGGCCGAGGTTCCGGAGGCTCCGGGCGGCCTCCTCGAACTGTCCACCGAACACGACTCGATATCCTTCGGGCAACGCCAGCCCCGAGCGGAGCACCTCGCGCGCCTTCTCGACCACGCCTCTCAGATCGCTGTCGGCGATGTTGGCCGTGAGCATCGCGAGGCGTTGGACGTTCTCCCGCCGGACGAGGCCCGGGCCGAGATCGAAGTGAACGCGGGCCACCTCGCCGAGCCGGAGGACCTGGCCGCTCGACGTCGTCACGGGCAGAGCCTCGAGGTCGTCCCGATGGCGGCGCAGCCTCTCGGGAAAGCGGACCACGACCCGCGACGTGAGCCCACTCTCGACCACTTCGCCCGCCACGGTCCCCTGGAACAGAGCTTCCACAGACTGCGCCATGTCCGCGGGCGTTAGGCCGTAGCGGGCCATGGCCTCCCTGTCGAAGTCCACGAGTAGCTGCGGCACCGTCGCCTGCTCCTGATTCGACAGGTCCACGATCCCTGGAACTCCGCGGAGCAGGCGCTCCGCACTCGCCGATAGCCCGCGCAGCACCGAGAGCTCTGGGCCGAAGATCTTGACGGCCAGGTTGGTCTTGCTCCCCGAGATCATGTGATCGATGCGGTGGCTGATGGGCTGGCCGAAGCTGACGCTCACGCCCGGGACCGTCGCGACGGCCTTGCGCATCTCGGCAAGCAGCTCCGGCTTCGGACGGCCAGGCCGGAGGACGACCTCCATCTCGGACGCATTCACTCCTTGCACATGTTCGTCCTTCTCCGCCCGGCCCGTCCGCCGGCTCGTCGAAACGACCTCCGGGAACGCCAGAAGCGCCTTTTCGACCTCGCGGCCCAGGACGTCGCCTTCGCTCAGGGGCGTACCCAACGGACTTACGAGGCCGATGGTCAGGCTGCCCTCGTTGAACGACGGCAGGAACGATTGCCCAAGGAAGGGGAGGATGGCGAAGGCCCCGACAAGGGCGGCCAAGGCTCCGCCGAGCACCAGACCGCGGCGGTCGAGACAGACCGCGAGGGTCCGGTCGTACGCCTTTTTCCAGAGCCGCAGCAGCCGCGGTTCTTCCGAGTCGAGGAGCTTGCCGCGAGGGAGAAGCAGCAGGCACAAGACGGGCGTGACCGTGAGGGCGACGACGAGCGAGCCAGCGAGGGAGGCGAGGTAGGCCAGGCCCAGCGGCCGGAGGAGCCGGCCCTCGATGCCCGGCAGCGTGAGCAGAGGCAGAAAGACGAGGGCGATGACCAGGGTCGCGAACAGGATGGCGCCGCGGACCTCGGAGGAGGCGCGGAAGACGACATCGAGAACGGGACGCTGCTCGCCTCGCGACTTGTGATGATTCTCGCGCAACCGACGGAAGACGTTCTCGACGTCGATGATGGCGTCGTCGACGAGGGCGCCGATGGCGATTGTGAAGCCGCCCAGGGTCATCGTGTTGAGCGTGCCGCCGAGCGCTGAAATGACCATGATGCCCGCCACGAGGGACAGCGGGATCGCCAGGGCCGAGATGACGGTCGCCCGTATGTTGCCGAGAAACACGAACAGGACCACCAGCACGAGGATGGCCCCGTCACGCAGCGCAACCGAGACGTTGTGGATCGCGATGTCGATGAAGTCGGCCTGGCGGAAGTTCTCCTTCTCGATCACGACGCCCGCGGGAAGCGTCCGCTGCACGTCGTTCAGGACGCGGTCGGTCTCCCGCGTGAGACCCAGGGTGTTGGCACCCGGCTGCTTCTGGACGCTCAGGATCACCGCCGGTTTGGCACGGTAGGAGGCCGTGCCCCGGGTGGGCCCGGGCGCCACCTCGACCGAAGCGATCTGGCCGAGGCGCAGAGGGATGCGGTCCCGGACCCGGAGCACGGTGCTCGCAAGGTCCGCGGGCGAGCGCGCGCGGCCGAGGCCGCGGACGAGGTACTCCTGGCCCCCGTCGACATGGAAGCCCGCGGCCGGGACGGCGCTCGCGGCATTCAGGGCCTTCACGACTTCCTCGACGGAGATCCCTGCCTGCACGACCGCCGCGGGATCGAGCTCCACGAGGTACTCGCGTAGCTCGCCCCCGATGGGGACGACCTGCGAGACCCCTGGGACGGCGAGCAAGCTACGTCGCACCACCGTCTCCGCCAGTCGCCGGAGCTCCATGGCTGAGACCTTGTCGGACGTGAGAGCGATGAAGGTGATCTCTCCCATGATCGAACTG
This sequence comes from Acidobacteriota bacterium, assembly GCA_032127875.1. GTDB lineage: Bacteria > Acidobacteriota > Vicinamibacteria > Fen-336 > Fen-336 > CADEEV01. Next base: position 25,108 of record JAQBHI010000064.1, on the reverse strand, counting down.
ATGGGCCCCAGTGTGGGCCGCTCGACGCCGCTGGGGAGCGCAACGGTCTGCAAGCGTTCGGCCACGATCTGCCGCGCGAGATAGACGTCCTCGCCCCACTCGAACTCCACCCACACCACCGCGATGCCCGGTCCAGAGACCGAGCGGATGCGCCGTACGCCGGAAGCGCCGTTGAGGGCCGACTCGACCGGGAAGGTGACGAGGAGCTCGAGTTCCTCGGGCGCCAGCCCCTTGGCCTCAGTGATGACGGTAACGGTGGGCGCGGTGAGATCCGGAAAGATGTCCACGGGAAGCCGCGAGGTCAGAGCACCTCCGGCCACGAGCAGGACGGCGGCCGCCACGAGGACGGCCCAGCGGTTTTGCAGCGAAGCACGGATGATTCGGTCGAGCATCGGCGCCTCCTAGTGGACGTGGCCTTCGGGCGCGCCTGCGGAAAGGAGCGAGCTGCGCCGCACGGCGCCCGCTCCCTGCGTGACGAGCCGTTCCCCGGGCCGGAGCCCGTCGACCAGCGCCTCGGTTCCGAGCCGCCCGAGGACACGCACCTCCCGCCGCCCAAAGCTCTCGCCTTCGAGCTGAACGTAGGCGACGGTAGTGCCGGAGTCGTCGAGCAGCGCCGACAGAGGGACGACGATGCCGCGCTTCTCGCCGGGGAGCAGCAGCTCAGCCTCGACGGCGCTGCCGAGCGGCAGCTCCGAAGCGCTCCGGTTCACTTCGAGGATGACGCTCACCGACGCCGTCCGCGGATCGACCTCGGGCGAGCGGGAGACGAACTTCACGTCCTTCGCGGCGATCTCGAGCGGCGCCTGCGGGCCGGGCCGCTTCAGGAATAGGCCGGTGGGTGCGATCTGGACGCGGGTCGCCGCTTCGGGCCGGAGCGCCACGATGATCCAGAGCGGCCGGACCCTCACGAGGCGTCCGAGTGGCGTGCCGGCCGCGACCGCCTGGCCGGGAGAAACGGAGACCTCGGCCACGCAGCCCGTCCAGGGAGCCCGGACCAGGACGGCCGCGGCGCCGACCTTTCCGGTGGCGCCAGTGGCCGCAGCCACGCCGCCGCGAGCGGACGCGAGCCGGGCTTCGAGGCTCGCGAGCGTCGCGCGGGCCCTCTCCACCTCCGCTTGACTGGTCGCCTCGACGGGCAATAGCTCGATCAGACGCTCCACGCGCCGACGCGCGACGTCGGCGTCCCCTTCGAGAGACGACGCGTCGGCCTGCAGCTCTGGAAGGCTGCGATCGCCCACCCGGGGCACGAGGCGAAACAGCGTCCCGCCTGCAGCGAAGTCCAGACCGGTGTGCGGCCAAGGAGAAGGCGCCACGGTCGCGTCCAGCCCCGCGGTGAGCACAACCTCGCCGCCCCCGGCCGGCTTCACCTGCGCCGGGCCCTCGACGCTTTCGGCGAGTGTGCCCTCGCGCACCCAGGCGGTCGCGAACGCGGTCCGCCATTGCTGCTCCTTGAGGAAGGACACGCCTTCCGGTGCGGACGCACCCTCCCCAGCCACGCGCCCTCCCGGTGACGCCGCGGACCCGATCCGAACGCGACCCGCGGCGAGGTCCTCCGGACCCGCGAGCGACTCGATCCGGAAGACCAGGTCGAACGTGCCTTCGGCGCGCGGCTTCATCTCGATCGGGTAGATCCCGTCGCGCTTCGGCCGCTCCTGCCTGAAGACCTCCTCCGGTCCGCTCGAGCCGCGGAGTACCAGCGTGACCGCGCCTTCCTTCAGAGGAGCAAACCCGGAGAGGACGGTGACGTGCGCGTCGCTCGTAACCGTCGCGCCGGCGACGAGCGGGCCCGTCTCGGCGAACACTTCGTAGCGCTCGCCCCAGGCAGTGACGGCCCAGCCCTCCGGCACGGCGGAAGCTCCGTCACGCTTCGGATCGCCCGCCCGACAGGCGAGGGCTCCGATGGACAACGACCCGACGAGCACGACAGTCCGGCGGTCCATCAGCGTCCTCCTCCATTGAGAGGCCGCCCGAGGGCCGCCTCTAGTTCGCGGTGCGCTTCCAAGGCCTGGCCCCGCAGGTCGATCTCGGCCAGGCGTGCGGCCATCGCCGCGCGCAGGCTGTCGAGAAGGTCCGTGAGCGAGGCTTCTCCGGCCCGGAACGCTGCCGTGGCCGCGGCGATCACCCGGTCACTGTCGACGGACGTGCGACCCGCTTCGCGGCAAGCGGCGAGGAGCACGCGGTACGCGGCGGCTCCTCCTTCGACTTCAGCGGCCACGCGGGCCCGCCCCAGCTCGGCGCGCGCGGCCGCGACTCGTTGGCGGCGTTCGGCCTCGATCCGCGCGGCCTGGTCGCGGTCGAAGAGCGGGACGCTCCAACCCGCGACGAATATCGGGCCACTCCGGACCACACCCTGGTCGGCAAGCTGCTGCCAGCCGAACTGCAGCGTCGGGAAAGCGAGAAAGTGGCCGGCGCGCTTCTTCTCGAGAGCTGCCTGTTCTGCCTCGAACGCGAGGGCGCGCAACTCGGGGGAGTCGGTCGGATCCGTGGTCGCGGGGGCCTCGGGGGGCGCGGCCGGAGCGGGAATCGCGTCCGGCCCGAGGTCCGCTCGCCAGGCACGCGCCAGGGCTTTCGCTCTGGCCCGCACCGCTTCCGCCGTTCTAAGCGCCGTGCGGACCTCGGCCTCGGCCAGTGTGAACCGCCGGGCCGAGAGGCCCGACTCCTCGCCCACGCGCGCCCGCTGCCGCTCGACCTCCGCGAGCGTGTGAACGCGCTCCAACTGTTGACTGAGCGCTTCACACCTCTCGAAGCCAAGGCTCCATGCGGCGAAAGCGGCGCGGACCTCGCGCCGCAGGCCGGCCTTGTCCGCGGACAGCCGCTGGCGCGCAGCGGCCAGGCCGGCATCGGCGCCCTTCTTCCCGAGGCCGTAGCGTCCATCCAGGGGCGGCGTCCAACTCAGCGTCCAATTGGTGACTCGCGGGTTCGCGTCGGGCTCCTCGCGCCAGAAGTCCACCCGCGGATTCGAGAGGAGGCCCGCTCGGCTCCGGGCCGCCTCGGCGCGAGCGACGCCCTCGGTGAGCGCCCGGACGGCGGTGCTCTCCTCGGTGAAGGCAGACAGGAACTCCTGCTCGGTGACCGCTTGGGCGCCCGCTCGGGGCGCCAAGACCAGCGCCAACAGGCCCACGAATAACGGCAGTCGCATGATCTCCCCCTGAATTGACACGAATGGCGACGAGCGCGCCGCAGCAGGCGGAGCGCTCCGGTCAGACGAGGGGTTCGATCAGATCCTGAGAACGAAGACGGCTTCGAGCCGGGGAGGCGGGTCGTGCGTCGGTCCACCCTGCGAGAGAAGCTGGCAGCCGGAGGTCGCAACCATGACGGCTTCGGGCGCGTCCCCGACCATGGCACCGATCAGCAGAAGCAGCTTCCCGGGGATCGGCGCGGCCACGCTTATGAGGAGTGGATGCCCGTGGGCCGGGCTCTCCTCGTTGTGCGCATGGCCGTGCAGAGCGATCTCCAGACCGACCGCGTCCCCAAGGGGCGGCGAGCCGCCGCCGTGATGGTCATCGGTGGCGAGGTGGAGCGCCACCGACCATCCGACGGCGGAAGACGAAGCCAGAGCGAGCAACGCGCTCACGGCCAAGGCTCGCTTCAAGGGACGCCGCACGAAGGCGAGTATCCCCCATGAGTCGCAGCGCGTCAAAGCGAGCAGCTTCCTGCTTCCGGGTTGCAGACCGTGGGCTCGCCCCCACCCAAGTCTCCGGCTTGAAGGGGTACGGGCGAGCTCTCAGGCAAGTGCCGCGCAGAGCCAGGAGTCAAGAGCAGCTGAGGCACTTTCGCCCGGCAGAAGGGCCTCAGCATGCACCATCAATGGCGCGGAGCGGCTTCGAAGGTGCTCGCTCTACGGGTGGTGGTGGAGGAGGAGACGCTCGTCCGTGCTACTCGAGCGTCTCCTTGACCTTTTCGGTCGTGAAGAACTCGATCACGTCGCCGGGCTTGATGTCGTTGTAGCCGGCGATCCCGATGCCGCACTCCGTGCCGGCCTTGACCTCGGAGGCGTCGTCCTTGAAGCGCTTCAGCGACGACACCTTGCCGGTGTGGATCACCACGTTGTCGCGCAGCAGACGGATCATCGCCTGGCGGTTGACCTTGCCGTCGGTGACGTAGGAGCCGGCGATCGTGCCGATCTTGGAAATCTTGAAGGTGTCGCGTACCTCGGCCGCGCCCAGGCGCACCTCGCGGACCGAGGGCTCGAGTAGTCCCTCGAGCGCCTTCTTCATCTCATCCACGGCGTCGTAGATCACGGTGTGCAGGCGGATCTCGACCTTGTCGCGCTCGGCGGCGTCGGCGGCCTTGCGCTCCGGCCGCACGTTGAAGCCGATCACGACGGCGTTCGAGGCGCCGGCCAGCAGCACGTCGCCTTCGCTGATGGCGCCGGCGCCGGCGCGGATGATGCGCAGCTTGATCTTCTCCTGCGGGATCTTCATGAGCTGGTCGCAGACGGCCTCGACCGAGCCCTGGACGTCGCCCTTGACCACCAGCGGGAGTTCCTTCAACTGACCGTCGGCGATGGCGCGAGAGAGATCCTCGAGCCTGACCTTGGAGGAGGCGGAGAGCGCCTTCTCGCGCAGTCTCAACTGCCGGAAGCCTACGATCTGCTGGGCCTTCACCGTATCGGTCACCACCAGCAACGGATCGCCCGGCTCGGGCAGCGCGCCCAGCCCGAGGATCTCGACCGGCGTCGAGGGACCCGCGAAGGCGAGCCGGGCCCCCTGGTCGTCGACGAGGGCACGCACCTTGCCGGACACCGCGCCGGCTACCACCAGGTCGCCTACCGCCAGCCTGCCATCCTGCACGAGAACCGTGGCGACCGGACCGCGGCCTTTGTCGAGGCGCGCCTCGAGAACCGTGCCGGTCGCGGGCTGCTTGGGGTTGGCCTTCAGTTCCTGCAGGTCGGCCACCAGCAGCAGCATCTCGAGCAGTTGCCCCAGGTTCTGCTTCTTTTTGGCCGAGACGTTCACGAAGACGGTGGTCCCGCCCCATTCCTCGGGCATCAGGCCGCGGTCGGAGAGCTGCTGCTTCACGCGATCCGGCTGGGCCTCCGCCTTGTCGATCTTGTTGACGGCCACCACGATCGGCACGCCGGCGGCCTTGGCGTGGTCCATGGCTTCGACCGTCTGCGGCATCACGCCATCGTCAGCCGCGACGACCAGCACGACGATGTCCGTGACCTTGGCGCCGCGGGCTCGCATCAGCGTGAAGGCCTCGTGACCCGGGGTGTCGAGGAACACGACCTTCCGCTGCCCCACGTTCACGTGATAGGCGCCGATGTGCTGCGTGATCCCGCCGGCCTCACCCGTCGCGACGCTGGTCTCGCGGATCGCGTCGAGGAGTGACGTCTTGCCGTGGTCGACGTGGCCCATGACGGTGATCACCGGGCCACGGGGCACCAGGTCCTCGGGCTTGGAGACGGTCGTCTGAACCTGGACGACCTCCTCCTCGAACGTCTGGATGGAGGCCTCGTAGTTGAACTCCTTGGCGATCTCGATCGCGAGCGCCGGTTCGAGGCTCTGGTTGACGGTGGCCATGATGCCGCGCGTGATGAGCGCCTTCATGATGTCGCGGCTCTTGATGTCGGTCATCTTCTCGGACAGCTCCTTGACGGTGACGCCTTCCGTAACCGTCACCTTCCGAGGCGGTCCGGTGAAGACCGGGCGCTGCTCGACGACCGGAGCCTGGACGCGCGAAATGCGGTCCTTGCGTGCCGGCCCGGCCGGGCGCTGCGGCATGGGCACCATCGGCGGACGCCGCCCGGGGATCGGCAGCATCGGCCGGAGCGAGGACGGCGCCATCGGGTGCGGCGAACGCGGCAGAGCGGTTCCAGGTCCCCCAGCCGAGTGCGAGCTGGTCGGGTGCGGGCCTACGGGCCGTGGCGGCGCAATCGGGCGCAGCGGACGAGGAATCACCTTGGGCTTCGGGGCGATCGGCTTCGCCGCGAGCGGGCTTGCACTGGCCGGCGCTGTCGGCGCATGAGCCGCTGCGGCCGGAGGCGGAGCGGGCGGCGCGATCGGCCGAACGGGGCCCGTGAGACGCGGCACGGTGTGCATGCGCGGGCCCGCGGGCGCCGGCGGCGGATGAGCGGCGACGGGCGCGTGAGCCGGCGGCGCGGACTCGGGCGGATTTGCGACAGCTGCCGGCAGCTCGCCTCCGGTTTCCATCTCGGGCTCGTCGCCTGCCTCCTCGGCGACGGGCGGCGGCGTGGTGACCTTCGGCGCCAGGCGCGGAGCGCCAGGGCTGTGGATGAGGGCGGGCGGGGCCTCCTCGGCCGACGCCTTCTTCTCCTCGTCCTTCTCCTTCTTGCCCTTGCCCGTGGGCTTCTTGCCCCTGCCGGCCTTGCGCTCTTCCGCGGCGGCCTTGGCCACGGCAGCGGCGCGTTCGCGCTCCGCCTTCTCGGCGGCGATCTGGGCGGCTCGGGCGCGCTCCTGCCCTTCGCGCTCCGCGTCCTCTTCTTCGCTGCCGTACAGCCGCCGTTTCTTCGAAGTGAGCGCGTCGATCTTGAGCGCGCGCTTCAGCTTGTCGGCGCTGTCCTCGTCGATCGAGCTGGAGGCGGTCTTCACATCCATGCCAAGCTTCTTGAGCCGGTCGATGACTTCCTGGCTCGGGATCCCGAGGTCGCGGGCGAGCTGGAAGACCCTAACGTTCGTCATCCGACGATCCCTCCTGTCCGTCGCTGCCGGCCACGGCGGGCAGGGGTTCTGCGACGGGTTCGGCTTCCTGCGCCGCGACCAGGTCGGCCGCGGCTTGTTCGGCGGCCGCCGCTTCCTCCGCCGCGGCCTGTTCGGCGGCGTAGCGAGCGGCTTCCTCGGCGTCGCGCTTGTCCCACTCGAGCTTGGCTTCCTCGGCGGCCTGGCGGATCTTCTGCACGGTCTTCGGACCGATGCCCTCGATCGAGCAGATCATCTCGTCGGTCATCTCGATGATGTGCGAGAGGCCCTGCACCCCGGCGTCGATCATCTTCTGGATGGTCTTCTCGCCCACGTGCGGCAGGCTGCGCAATTCGGCCGCCATGCGCTCCATGCGCGCCATCTCGGCCTCCACCTCCTGGCGCTTCTCCTCCTCGCTCTTGATGTCGATGCGCCAGCCCACGAGCTTGGCGGCGAGCCGGACGTTCTGGCCCTTCTTGCCGATCGCGAGCGAGAGCTGCTTGTCCTCGACCACCACTTCCATGATCCGCTGCTCTTCGTCGACGATCGTGACGCGGCTGATCTTGGCGGGCGAGAGCGCCTTTTCGACGAACTGGATGGCGTCGTCGCTCCACTCGACGATGTCGATCTTCTCGCCGCGCAACTCGCGGATGATCGACTGCACGCGGGTGCCCTTCATGCCGACGCAGGCGCCCACCGGATCGACGTCCTTCTCGCGCGAGATCACTGCGACCTTGGCGCGCTCCCCGGCCTCGCGCACGCAGCCGCGGATCTGGACGGTGCCGTCGTAGATCTCGGGCACTTCCATCTCGAAGAGCTTGATCAGCAACGCGGGATCGACGCGGCTCACCACCACCTGCGGACCCTTGGCCGCCTTCAGCACGCGCACGATCGCCACGCGAACCCGGTCGCCGGGTTGGTAGGTTTCGGCGCGGCTTTGCTCCTTGCGGGGCAGCACGGCCTCGGCGCGGCCCAGGTCGACGACGAAGTCGCCCATTTCCTGGCGCTTGATGATGCCGTTGACGACCTCGCCCACGCGCCCCGAGTACTCGGAAAAAACGTTGTCGCGCTCGGCCTCCCGCACCTTCTGGAAGATCACCTGCTTGGCGGTCTGCGCGGCGATGCGGCCCAGGATGTCGGTGGGCTTGGGGAACTCGATCTCCTGGCCGACCTCGGCCTCGGGGATGATCCTCCGGGCCTCCGCGAGCACGATTTGGAGCTCGTCGTTCTCGACCAGATCCACGATCTGCTTCACGGCGAAGACCTCGATCTGCCCGTTCTCGTCGTTGAAACGGGCGCGCAGATCCTCGTCGTTCTTGTAGTACTTCTTCGAGGCGGTGAGGATCGCGTCCTCGATGGCGGCGATGATCACCTCGGGATCGATGTTCTTCTCGCGGCTGATCTGATCGATCTGTTGTCGCAGCTGGCTGGCCATGGCTTGTCCCTAGAATTCCACTTCGAGGCGGCCGTGGGAGATCTTGTCGCAAGGCACGCGGCAGTGCTGGCCGCTTTCCTTCTCGAGGGCAAGCTCGACGACGCCGCCCTCGACCGAAACCAGCCGCCCGGTCCAATGCCGTCGGCCTTCGATCGGTTCGTAGCTCGAGAGCCTGGCGAGCTTGCCAACGAAGCGCTTGTAGTCGGCCTCGCTCTTCAATGGCCGGTCGAGCCCGGGCGAGGAGACCTCCAGGGTGAACGAGGCTGCGATCGGATCCTCGGCGTCGAGGATCGCCGAAACCTCCTGCGACACCGACTGCAGCTCGTCCAGGCCGATGCCACCGGGCTTGTCGACGTAGAGGCGCAGGAGCATGCGGCCGGGCTGGCGCTGCAACTCGGCGTCGACCAGCTCGAAGCCCCGGCCGGTCGTCACCCGCTCGGCAATCGCCCTCACTGCGTCGATCCCCCCCTGTTTCAGCCCTTCCCTCTCGAAAAAAAAGAGTGGGGCGAACCCACTCTGGTGTGTATGCCCGAGTTGGAACGGGCAGTCTAACAGGGATTTGCGAGCGCGGCAAGAGTTTGCCTGTGCCCCGGCTAGCGCAGCGCGGGACTCCTGCGCGGAGCGGCTGGGGGGGGTGCAGGGTGCATGGTTTCCGTACCTCTCGAGTCTCCTACACGACTCTGGCTTCCAGGTCGTACGGGTGGGCTTTGGTGATCTCGCAGCCCACGAAGTCGCCCGGCGCGAGCGGGCGATCCGCTGTGTCCGTGATCATCACCGCGCCGTCGATCTCGGGGGCCTGGGAGGCGAGCCGGCCCTTCAGCAGCAATTCGGAGTCCGGGTGCGGACCTTCCACGAGCACCTCGACGCGCTCGCCGACGCGGCCGCGGTTTCGGCGTGTGGCGATTTTCTTCTGCAGCGACATGAGCCGGTTGCGGCGGGCTCGTTTGATGCGAGCCGGAATCCGGCCATCGAGCTCGAAGGAGCTCGTGCCCTCTTCGTCGGAGAACGTGAAGACGCCCACGTTGTCGAACTCACCGGCCTCCACGAAGCGCATCAGTTCTGCGAAATCCGCAGCCGTCTCGCCAGGGAAACCCACGATGAACGAGCTGCGCAGGGCGACGCCAGGCACCCGCTCGCGCATCCTCTGCACGAGACCGAGGAGGTTGCCCTTGCCGGTCGGCCGTTTCATCCGCTTCAGCACTGCCTCGCTCGCGTGCTGCAGTGGGATGTCGATGTACTTCACCACCTTGTCCTCGCTGGCGATCGCCTCGAGGATGCTGTCCGTCAGCGTCGCGGGGTAGGCGTACATGATGCGGATCCAGCGCATGCCGTCGATCCGGCCGAGCTGCCGCAGCAGCGTCGCCAGCCCATCGCGCATCCCGAGGTCGAGGCCGAAGCGCGTCGAGTCCTGCGCCACCAGCACCACCTCGCGCACGCCGCGCTCCGCGAGCGAACGCACCTCCGCCACGATGTCGTCTACAAGCCGGCTGCGATGCTTGCCGCGCAGCGTCGGAATGATGCAGAAGCTGCAGGTGTAGTCGCAGCCTTCGCTGATCTTCACGTAGGCCAGGTACGACGGGGTCGAGAGCATCCTGGGGGCCGTGTGGTCGTAGACCCACCGCGGCAGCTGATCGGCGTCGGTGATCGTGTTCTCGCCCGTCACCGCGCGCACGATGTCTTCCACCTGGCCCGTGCCCAGCGTGGCGTCGATCTCGGGGATCTCGCGGCGCAGCTGGGCGTCGTAGCGCTGCGACAGGCAGCCGGTCACGACCAGCCGTCTGGCCCGGCCGCTCTCCTTCTCGCGCGCCATCTCGAGAATCGTGTCGATCGACTCCTGCTTGGCCCGATCGATGAAGGCGCAGGTGTTCACCACGATCACGTCGGCGGCCTTGGCGTCGGTCGCGACGCTGTAGCCGCGGGCCTGGAGATGGCCGAGCATCACCTCGCTGTCGACGAGGTTCTTGGGGCAGCCAAGGCTGACGAGACCTACCGTCTGGCCGTTGCTCGGGGCGAGCTCCGGAACGGCTCGCCCACGCGGGGCAATTGCAACGGGAGCCCACCCCAGATCCTTGGGCAGATCGGGGGGGTAATGGGCGGGTGGCACAACCCCGCGCCCTTCGGACTCCCCCCCAAGCCGCTTGCGCCCGAGTGCATCGGGCGCTCGCTGCCCAGCCTGGCTCACTTCAATGCGCTTTCTCGGGCGTGTCGATCTCGTTGCCCCAGTCGCGGAGCTTGTCACGGTCGCTCACGGCGTACAGCTCGTCGCCCACGTCTGCGAGCTGGTCGCAGATCCCGCCCAGCACCTCGTGTTCCTCGCCCTGCTGCGACATCAGGTTCAAGTGGTGGGCGATCGCGTCGAGCTTCGGCACGGCCTTGTCCACGGCCAGCAGAAGCGCTTCGACCAACTCCACCAGCGCCTTGCGGCTGAGGCCGTCGTGCCACGTCTGTTCCATGCCGTGATGATAACATGCGCCTCTTTCAGGGGGCCGATCCGCGTGGGCAAGCTTGGAAAGATCGCCATCGGCTGTGTGCTGTTCCTGTTCCTGTGCGGTGTGGCCCTGATCGCGGGGCTCGGCGGCCTCGCCTGGTGGGGCAAAGGCAAGCTCGAACAGCTCACGAAGAGTGAGCAGAAGATCGCGCAGGCCAAGGCGCGAGCCGACGCGATCTCGTTCGTGGTTCCGGCGGACGGCGTGATCGGCGAAGAGCGGCTGCTGAATTTCCTGCAGGTCCGCAGGCGCGTCTTCGCGGTCTACGACAAACACCAGGCCGAGTTCGAGGCCCTCAAAGACAAGAAGCGGGGCGAGCTCAGCGACCTGACGAAGTTCTACGGGATCATCACCGAGGTGCGGCAGGCACAGGCCGAGGCGCTCGCGGATCTCGGCATGAGCAGCGACGAGTACCGCTACATGGTGGGCGCGATCTACATGTCGCAGTGGGCCTCGGAGGTTGCGAAGGCCACAGGCGGCAGGAGCGTTTCCGAGGTCACCGACCAGGCTCTGGGCCAGGCGGCAGAGGCCATGAAGGCAGCGGGCGGCGGCCCCCAGGCGGAAAGGGCGATGGACGCGCTTCGGCCGGAGCCGAGTGCGCTCGAGCCGCCCGCCGTGCCGCAGGCCAACATCGAGTTGTTCCGCAAGCACGAGCCGGAAATCAAGCAGTACGCGATGGGCGGCCTGGAGCTGCTGGGGCTGTAGCTCCTTGACTTCAGGCCATCTGCTCCAACAGGCGGAAGGCCGCGATGTCGGCGCCGGAGGTATCGGGGGGCTCCGGCATCGGCCTGGCCAACACGGCTTCGAGGGCGCGTCGCAACTGGCCGCCGAACAATTCCATGCCAGTGATGTACTCGACGCTCAGGTAGCGCGGCAGTTCGCGGACCAGGATCGGGTACTCGGGAAAATCACCCCGATCGGTGTACACGAGACGCGTCCGGGCGCCGATCGCGTCGCTGACGATCCCGTAGCCCGGCTTGGTGAGGACCACGTCGGCGGCCCCGACAACGTCCTCGTAGGCGAGGCCGAGCTCATCCATCTCGGTCTCGAGCAGGACGCGCACGTTGGGCGCCACGTCGGCGATCATCCCGGTGACGATGAAGCGGTAGTCGGTGAGTTGCCCAAGCACGCGGTAGTCGAAATCGGGCAGGCCGAGGCCGCCGAACGAGAACAGCACGATGGGCACCCCGCCCATGTCGAGACGTCGGCGCGCGTCTTCCTTGCTGAGTTTCGGCCGTCTGGCGATCAGCGGGATCTCCTCCACACGGGGGAAGGCCGAGAGGTCGCCGGCAAACGGAAGTTTGAGCAGTAGCCCGGCGTGCCGATAGGCATCGGCGCACTTCTCACCGGCCGCGCGCAGCACCGGATGGCGCGAACCGAGGTGCTTGTAGATCCAGTCCCAGGAGAAGTTCGCGAGGCCGACGCTCGGAACGCCGGCGTCGTGCGCAACCTGGAACGCGAGCGGCGGGATGTCGCCCAGCACGACCTTGGCGCCGGCGTGCCGCAGCCAGCGCCACTCGACGTCGATCCGGTCGGGCAACTCGCGTACGAAGGCCTTCCAGGCCGCCCCGGTTGCCGCCTCGTCGATGCTGAGCGCGCCCTTCTGGACCAGTCCCACGTCGCAGTCGAGGCTGCGAAATTCGAACGGCCCGGGGATCGCGCGCCGATAGAGCGTCTCGGGTCCCGAAGTCACGACGGTGATCGGAACGTCGGGCTGCATTTCGCGCACGCGGCGCAGCACTTCGCCGACCCGCGTCGCGTGCCCGTATCCGTGACCCGAAACGTACGCAACCAGCATTGATGCTTGATTGTACAGGCCCAGCGCGGGTTGTTGCGACTGCTCGGCGTGGGGCCTACGGGTAGATTCGATGCAGCGTCCTCGGGAAGGCGCTGCTTTCGCGCAGGTGGTCGATGCCGCAGATCCAAGTCACCACGCGCTCGATGCCCATCCCGAAGCCGGCGTGCGGCACGCTGCCGTAGCGACGCAGATCGATGTACCAGCGGAACGCTTCCTCGGGCAGCTCATGCTCGTGGACGCGCTTCAGCAGGCCCTCGGCGCTCGAGATGCGCTCACCGCCCCCAACGATCTCGCCGTAGCCCTCCGGCGCCAGGATGTCGGCGGAGAGCGAGTAGGCCGCGTTGACGGGGTCGGGTTCCATGTAGAAGGCCTTGATCGCGGACGGGAAGCGGTGGACGATCACCGGCCGGTCGTAGGCTTCGGCGATCACGGTCTCGTCGGTGCCGCCAAAGTCGCTCCCCCACTGGGTCTGCGAGCCTTTCGACTGGATCAGCTGGATGGCGTCGTCGTAGTGGAGCCACGGGAAGGGTGATTGCACCTTCTCGAGCTTGGCGACGTCGCGTTCGAGCGTTTTCAGCTCTTCCTTGCGAGTCTCGAGTACGCGCGCCACGATCGCACACACCAGGCCCTCGGCCAGCGCCAGCGCGTCTTCGAGATGCGCGAAGGCCAACTCGGGCTCGACCATCCAGAACTCGGTCAGGTGCCGGCGCGTCTTCGATTTCTCCGCCCGGAAGGTGGGCCCGAAGCAGTAGACCTTGCCATGCGCCGCCGCCGTCGCCTCGTTGTAGAGCTGACCGCTCTGCGTGAGGTAGGCGGTGCCCTCGTCGAAGTACGGCACGCCGAACAGCGTCGTCGTGCCCTCGCAAGCCGCGGGCGTGAAGATCGGCGTGTCCACGAGCGTCAGCCCCTGGTCGTCGAGAAAGTCGCGCGTCGCCTTCACGACCGCGTGCCGAATCCGCAGGATCGCGTGCTGCTTCTGTGAGCGCAGCCACAGGTGGCGGCTCTCCATCAGGAACGCGGTGCCATGCTCTTTGGGCGTGATCGGGAAGTCGTGGGTGATGTGCAGCGCCTTCACGTCGGTCACCTCGATCTCGAAGCCGCCAGGCGCGCGCTTGTCCTCCTTGACCTTGCCGATCAGTTCGAGCGACGACTCCTGGCCCATCGCCTCGCCCGCTTCCCAGGCCTCGGGCTTGACGGCCGCCCTGGCCATGACGGCCTGCGCGAAACCGCTGCCGTCGCGCACGATCAGGAACTGGAGCTTGCCGCTCGAGCGCTTGTTGTGGAGCCAGCCCTTGACCAGGACCTCCTGGCCCACGTGTTTCTTGAAGTCCGCGATGCGTGCCGTCGTCATCAACTGAGCTCCTCGATGTGCCGCGCCAGGACCCGCCGCAGCCCGGCCAGCTCGGGGTGGCGCGCCAGATTGCGCCGCGCGCTCGCAAGCGTGCGCGGCACGTGGCGAAGGTAGACCTCGTTGCCGCGCACTCTCGCCATGTAGCCGAAGGTGCCCAGGGCCTTCAGGTTGCGCTGCACCGACGTCAGCTCGAAGCGCCGCCCGAAACTCTCACGGGTTTCGGCGCGCGCGGCCTGCTGCCGGAACTCCTCGAGACGCTCCTCCACGAAGCCCTCGGGAAGCTCCACGTAGGAATCGCGCAGCAGCGACGCCGCATCATACGTGAGCGGGCCCATGCGCGCGTCCTGGAAGTCGATGGAAAACAGCCGGCCTGCGTGGTGCATCAGGTTCCGGCTGTGAAAATCCCGGTGCGTCAGGACGCGGGGCCACGACGCGATCTGTTCCGAGAGGTGGTGAAACGCCTCGGAGAGAGTCGAGCGATCCTCGACCGCGAGCTCGACACCGCGCAGGCCCTCGACGAAGTGTTTGAGGAAGTAGTGCAGCTCCCAGGAAAGCTTCTCGATGTCGAATGCGATGCCGAAGCAAGCGGCGCGCTGGGGGGCCCGGCCCGCCTCGCGCTGGAGCACGGCGATCTGCTCGAGGGCCTCGCGGTAGAAGTCCGTGCGCCGCTCGGCGCCGGCATCGGGCAGGGCCTCCTGAAGCGTCACGTCACCCAGGTCTTGGAGCCGCAGGACACCGCGCGCTGCGTCCTGGTCGAGGATCTCCGGCACCGGCAGGCCCCAGGCCGCGAACAGGCCGCGGATCACGACGAAGCGGGCGCTGTCGAGGTCGAAGGCCTCGGGGTACAGGGAGAGCACCGAGCTAGCGCCGCCGTCCCGGAGCCGGTAGTAGCGCCTCGCCGAAGCGTCGCCGGAGAGCGGCTCCACTTCGAGGGCCACGGAGCGCTCGCCGTAGCGGTCCACGAGATACGCTTCGAGCCGGGGGTGGAGCGCCGCGCGGGAGGCCGTCCCGCTCACAGCTTGACCCTGCGCGCCTTCGTCACCACCTCGCCCACGAGGTGCTCCCCCGCCGAAACCCGCACGCCGCTCGCCAGGATGCAGCCCTCGACGCGTGCGCCGGCTCCGACGACGACGCCGTCCCACAGCACGCTGCGGCGCACCACGGCGTCCCGCCCGATCACGCTGCTGCGCCCGATGATCGCCCGCTCGAGCGCAACGCCGGAGGCCATTCGCACCGCCGGATCCACGAGGCTGCGGCCGCGCGCGCCCGATCCACGGAGCAAGGCGAGCTGTGAAGCGAGGTACAGCGACGGGCTGCCCAGATCGTACCACGCGTCTTTCACACGCACGCCGAGCAGGCGCTCGCCCTCAGCGACGAGCGGCGCGTACAGATCGCGCACGCTGTCGCTTCGACCGGCGGGAAGCCGCTCGAGGATCGCGGGGGCCAGGATCTGGACACCCGTGAAGAGGGAGACGGTGCCACGGGCCGGCTCGGGCAGGCCCGCGAGGGAACGGATGAACCCATGCCGGCCGGTGACCACCGGACCGTAGCACGCCGGGTCGGGGTTTGGCCGAAGGGCCAGGGTCGCGAGCGCGCCGCTCTCCCGGTGCCGACGCAGCAGGTCCCGCAGGTCGAACTCGAACCAGGCATCGCCGTTCACGAGCAGCACGGGGGCGTCGCCCAGCCAGCGCCTGACCCGGCGCGGACCGCCGCCGGTGCCGAGGATCTCGGTCTCATGGGAGAAGCGCACGCGCAGGCCAAACGCGCTGCCCTCGCCGACGGCGCGCCGGATGGTGCCCGGCAGGTGATGCGTATTCACCACCACCTCGCGGACGCCGGCACGCGCCAGGCGTTCCAGCGTCCAATGGATCAGCGGCCGGTTGAGCACGGGAAGCGCGGGCTTGGCAAGCAGCGCGCTCAGCGGCCGCAGGCGCGTGCCCAGTCCCGCGGCAAGGATCATCGCCCTCACGGGAAGACCATGTCCCCCGAGCCACCCGCAGCCAGGAACAGCGCCGGGTAGGACTCCGCGAGGTAGTCGCGTGGCGAGAAGCCGAGGCTCGACGCGACGCTGTGGATCGCGGCGGCTTCGCCTTCGATCTCGAGGAAACTGCCGATCGGCGTCTCGTCCACGACCACCTCGGTCTCGCCGAGCCTCCAGACCTCGCGGTACTTCTGGTAACGGAACACTGGCGAGAGCCCGAGCCCCTGCAGGATCGCCTGCGTCGCGTCCGCGTCGGCGACGTTCGTCTCGCGCTCCTCACGGGTCTTGAGGCCCTCGCTCGGCCGCCGCGCGCCCTTGTAGGTGAGGGTGGCTCGGGCGGGCGTCCGGCGCAGGCGCAGAGTGGCACCGCGAGCGCGCAGCGAGGCCGCCGCATCGTCGAAGAGCTGGTTGTCCTCGAAATGGCGCGCCTCGACGCGGCTCGCGCCGAAACGCGCCAGCAGGGCCCGGGCGTGCTCTGGCGAAGCCAAGCGCAGCTTCACCTCGGTCTCGACGCCGCCTGGGCGCTTCACTGGACGTAGCCGAGCGCGCGCAGCCGTTCCAGGTCTTCCTTCGACAGCCTGGCGGCGACCGCCTCGCCCGCCTCGGCCCGTGCCTGGACGAGGTAGGCGATCGCCTCGCGCCGCAACCGCTCGCGATCCGCGGCGCTCTGGATCGCATGAAGCTCGCGCGGATCGGCATCCAGGTCGAAGAGCTCCTCGGCGAGCAGCGGCGGCAGCACGGCCCGATCGCGGTTCGTGGTCAGGATGTACTTGAAGCGGCCCCGGCGCAGCGCCAGGCGATGCACGCCCTCGAGGTTGCGCTCCGTTTCCGAGATGAGCGAGGCCTCCGGCAGCCGGCCGCCTCGCAACAGCGGCATCAGGCTGCGTCCGAGGAAAGAGGCGGGGGCGGGCACCCCCAGGGCGTCGAGTAGTGTCGGCGCCAGGTCGACGAGCGAAACCGCGCTCTCGATGCGAGCCGGGCCGATGCCCGGCACGCGCAGCGCGAAGGGCACGTGGAGCATCTCCTGATACACGGTGCGGCTGTGCGTCCAGCCACCATGTTCCAGGAACTCCTCGCCATGGTCGGCGCTGAACGCGACGACCGCTGGCCGTAGCAGACCGCGCGCGGCGAGCGCCTCGAGCAGCTCGCCGATGTTGCGGTCGGTGAAAGCGATCTCCCCGTCATACAGCGACTGCACGTGGCGCAGCCCGGCCGGGTCGACGTTGCGCTTCACGGCCTCGAAGTTCCTGCCGTTGATCGCGCCGGTGTAGCCACCCGTGAACAGGCTGTCGAAGGGTGCGGGTGGGTCGTAGTAGGCGTGCGGATCCATGTAGTGCACGAACAACGCCAGGTGCCCGCCGTCCCACTGCTGGAGCGCGTGGAGGGCGAGTCGGGTGACTTCGGCCGCGTTGCCTTCGGTGCTCCACAGCGTGTCGAAACCGGCCGCCATCTCGAACTTCGGCGAGACGAAATGATTGGCCGACACGCCCAGCACCGTGAAACCGTTCTCCGCCAGGGCCTCGAAGACCGTGGCGTGGCGCGGATTGCGACGGAGGCGTTGCAATACCCCGCCGTGCTGGCCCGGATAGCGGGACGTGAATTGCGACGCCAAGGAGGGCAGCGTCCAGGACGCGGTGGCGGTCGCGTTCTCGAAGACCGCGGCGCCACGCGCGAAGCGGTCCAGCGACTCGGAAGTGGCGCGCGCGTAGCCGTACAACCCGAGGTGGTCGGCACGCAGGGTGTCTACCGAGATCCAGATCAGCACCTTGCGCTCGGCCGGCGGAAGCGGAGCTGCCACGCGCGGCGCGCCCAGCGCGATCCAGCGGGGCGAGCGCACGTCGCTCGCGGCGGGTACCCGCTCGCCCTTGGCGTCGAAGCGCTCGGTCCTGAACTCGAGCCGCCCTGGCGCCGGCTCTCCGAGCGGGACCGAGTACGAGCGCCACGCCGCGTCGCGCCTGGACGGGATCTCGATCGTGTGCACGCTGCGCCCGGCGGCCCACACCTCGACGCGCAGCTTGCCGCGCGGCGGCGCGCCCTTCAGGGTGCCGAGCGAGAAGCGCAGGCGGCTGCCGCCCGGCGCTGAGACGGCGACCGAACGTCGCTCGCCCGGAGCCAGCAGCACGGCCGGCTTCTGCTCGTCCCCCATCAACCAGAAGCGGGGTCCCTCGATCGCCGGGATCAGCCGCTCGACGAGCGGCGCCTGGGGCACGAAAGCCGGGGCCGGCGGCTCGCTCCGGCGGCAACCGCCGAAGAGCGCGAGCAGCGGCAGCGTGACTGCCGTGACGCGCGCCCAGCCTGGCATCGAAGCTCCGCTCAGCCGGCGATGCGGACCTTCATGTCGATCCGTTCCTTCGGGTTGTCGCGCGCGTCGCGCGCCGCGTTCACGATCTGGTCGGCAACCTCGATGCCACGCACGACGTTGCCGAAGGCCGTGTACTGGCGATCGAGAAAGCCCGAATCCGCCACGCAGATGAAGAACTGGCAACCCGCGCTGTCGGGGCTGGAAGAGCGCGCCATCGAGACGATACCGCGCTTGTGGGGCGTGTCGTTGAACTCAGCCTTGATGTTGAAGCCGGGACCGCCAGTGCCGTGGCGTTCGCGGGGAAGCTTGAGGTCCTTGGTATTGGGATCGCCGCCCTGGATCATGAAACCCGGGATGACGCGATGGAAGGTCGTACCGTCGTAGAAACCCTGTTTCGCGAGGTCCTGGAAGTTCTTCACGTGGCCGGGGGCTTTGTCCTCAAAGAACTCCACCTCGATCTCGCCGAACGTCGTCTCGATGATGACACTAGCCGCCATGCCCAATCCTCCCTTGATGCGCGCGACTGTAACCGACGCGGCGCGCGAAAGCGAGAGGCCCGGCGCGCTGGCTGCGCAGAGCCCTCAACAGGGCTAGCGCCGCGTGGCGGAGCCGATGCGTTCCAGTTGCTGATCGACCGCTTCCTGGAAGCGGCTGTCACTCGTCTTGAGCAACAGCAGGCGCGCCTCCTCGCGGCGGCCCAGGGCGGCAAGGCACAGCGCGCGATCGAGGCGCGCCTCGGGTCCGAGCAGCCACCCGTCGCCGGCGTCGCGCAGCGCCTCGAACAGCTTCAGGGCGTGGGCGGGACGCCCGTCGTCGAACGCGGCGACGGCCTCCGCAAAGGCGGCCGGCGCGGGCTCGTCCTCGCCGGGCGCGAGGCCGCTCGCCAGAAGTGCCGGACGCGGCGGAGGCGGGCGGCGCTCCACGGCCACACGGTTCCAGCCCGAACGGGGCGCCGTCTCGGCCAGGTCACGTCTTGCGAAGACCTCGAGCGCCGGCGGCAAGCGCAGGGCGAACGATGGCTTCACGACGGCCACCGAAAAGCCGCCGCGACCGATCAGCACGACGCACGGCGCAGGCAGGCCGAGCGCCTCCGCCGGGCCTGCATTCACGACATAGGGCCAGCTTCTACGGTACGTGGTCGCCACGCTGCGCAGGGCCTGGTCCTCGTCCTGGACCGCCGCCATCAGCAACACGCGCACGCTTGCCGGGGCGAGCCGCGTCAACGCCTCGATGTCGGCCGAACAACTGCGGCAGCCGGGATCCGCGACATAGACCAGGCTCGTGACGTCGTCGAAGCGCAGCATCTCGCCGGTGGAAAGCCGGGTGCGCTCAGGGAACCGTAGCGGCCCGTCGCGGAACTCCGGCGGCGGCGCGCGAGCGAGCAGCCGGAAGCGATCGAGTTCGGCTTGCGCGCTGGGAGTGCCGGCCGCGTCGGCGGCCTCTCCGAGGGCCGTGAGCAGATCGGCTGAAAGCTCAGCCGGCCTGCCGCCGAGCAGAGTGTCGAGCGCCTCGCGACCACGTCCTTGCCGCGCGAGCGCGCGCGCCAGGCGCGGCACGGCGTCGCCCAGCGCATCCAGGTCGACCGCGCGGCGCAGGTAGCGCGCCGCTTCGACCGGCCGGCCCGAGCGTGTCAGGCTCTCCCCCATCGCCCCGTAGATCCGTGCACGATGCCGCCGGTACTCGGCGCGCGCGGCGAGATACGCGTCCTCCACCAGCTCCCCCTTGCGGCCGGCCTTGACGTAGGCGAGCGGCTCGAAGTCGGCGGTCAGGGCGAGCGCTTTTCGCGCCTGGGCGAGGGCCTGGGGCAGTGGCGTCGAGGAGCTGAGCGCTGACTGGGCGAGTCGCTCGGCTTCCTCTGTGCGGCTGTTGGGGCTGGCGGCCTGCAGCGCGAGCCCAAGCACGAGCGCCGGGACGCGGGCCACCACCATCTACTTGAGCAGTTCTCGGACGACGCAGCCGCCGTTCATCAACAACGTGAGGAGTGGAATCAGCAACACAGCGACGCTACTGCGGCCCTGAGCGACGATTTCGCCCTGCTCGTTGGCGGCGACGGCGTCCGGCAGCTGGTCCACCAGGATCGCATCGTCGGGGGCCTCGGGATCATAGAGCACGCTCTCGCGCGCTTCGTCGCGAAGCGCCGCGGGCGTGCTCGTCGAGTGGTGAACGCGGTGACGCTGGCCGTCGCTCGCAGTGAACTCGAAGTTGAGACCCACGACCGGCCGGTCGTTGACGGTCACGTTGGTGGCCTCTTCCGACACGAACTGTGCCTGTACGATCTGGCCGCGGGCCAGCAGCCGCAACGTCTTGCGGCCGAAGCGCAGCGCGATGCCAACCAGCGCCACGCCGATGCCGGGAAAGGCGAGGACCACGAGCGCTCCTGGACCGAACATGCCACGGCGCAGGCCCTCGATCCGCGACCACTGGGGCCGCAGGCTCAGGTACTCGACGGTGGCCGTCGCTCCGAACTGGGGCGGGCCGCTCGAATAGGATCGGCCCGTGCGCTCGACACCGGCGGCGTCGTGGTAGGCATACGCTACCGCGTAGATGGAGACGTCGTTGGCCGAGGCCCCCGTCTCCTCGACCTCCAGCACGCGACCCTCGGCGCGCGCAACATCCGCGCGGAAGAGCAGCGGCGAAAGCACGTCGGCATTCATCACGAAGCCCCAGAAGAAGGGCGTGCTGAAGGCGAGCACGAACCAACCGGCGAGACCGAGCGAACTGCCGACCAGCGTGCGGAGCGCCAGCGCGGCCGGCACGCGGCGCGGCGCTGGCCCCAGCCGATCGAAGTTGGCCCGGCTCATGCCCCGCCCCGTCGCCGCGGCCGGAGGCGGGCGAGCCGCCGCTCCGCCTCGGCCAAGTCGCTTCCTTCTTGCAAAACGCGAAGCGCACCTGGAAGCGACCGTCCTTCGGGTCCCGATAGAACGACGAGCCCGGGACCACGGCCACGCCGATCTCCTGCATGAGATGGCGCGCGAACGCCACGTCGTCGTCCCAGCCGAGGCCATCGATCTCGGCCATCGCGTAGTAGGCCCCCTGGGGCGGGTGAACGCGGAAGCCCGCAGCCTCGAGCATCGTGACGAGCCGCTCTCGGCGCTTCGCATAGCCCTCGGCCAGCGCCTCGTAGTACGCCTCGGGCAGAGCCAGGGCGAGAGCCCCGGCCTCCTGCAGCGGGGCCGGGGCACCTACGGTGAGAAAGTCGTGGACCTTGCGGATCGCCCCGGTCAGCGCCTCTGGCGCAATCGTCCAGCCCACCCGCCAACCGGTTACGCTGTAGCTCTTGCTCATGCCGTTGATCGTGATCGTGCGGTCCTTCATCCCCGGCAACGAGGCCATCGCCACGTGCACGGCGCCCTCGTAGAGGATGTGCTCGTAGATCTCGTCGGTCACGGCGACCGCATCGTGCTTCAAGCACAAGTCGGCGATGGTCTGCAGCTGCTCGCGCGTGAAGACCTTGCCGGTCGGGTTGTTGGGCGTGTTGACGATGATCGCGCGCGTCTTCGGCGTGAAGGCCGCCGCCAGCTCGGCCGGGTCGAAGCACCAGTCGGGCGGACGCAGCCGCACGAAGCGTGGCGTGGCGCCGGAGAGGATCGCGTCCGGCCCGTAGTTCTCGTAGAACGGCTCGAAGACCACGACCTCGTCGCCCGGATCGAGGAATGCGAGCAAGGCCGCGATCATCGCCTCGGTGGAACCACAGGTGACGGTGATCTCGCGCTCCGGGTCGACGCTCACGCCGTACAGGCGCGCGAACTTGGCGGCGATGGCGTCGCGCAGCGACTTCGCGCCCCAGGTGATCGCGTACTGGTTCACGTCGGCCGAGATCGCGCGCCGCGCCGCCTCCTTCACTTCCTCCGGTGCCGGGAAGTCGGGGAAGCCCTGGGAGAGGTTCACGGCCTGGTGCTCGTTCGCCAGGCGTGTCATCTCCCGGATCACGGACTCCGTGAAGCACGCCGCCTTGGCCGACGGGCGGACGCTCATGACGCCGGAGACGGCTTTGGTGTCGGGGCCGGGGCGCCGGCGGCATCGGGTTCGACGGGGGTCAGGATCGAAGCGGCGAGCAGTGTCATGTCCGGGGGCAGCGGGCGGGACAAGTCGACGTGGCCGGCGAGCGTGACGGCGGGCCTGTCGTCGACGAGGATCTGGACCCGATGAATGGCCGGAAAGTTGGCCGTTATGGAGTTGACGACCGAATAGACGCTGCGCAACTCCTCGTCGGACCCGCCCACGTGGCCCTGCGTGGCTTCCTTGGAAAAGTCGACATAGGCGACGCCCCGGGCGCTGACAAAGACGTCGAGTACCTTCGTCTCGGGAGCCAGGGTCGGAGACAGACCGGACTGGGAGCCACGCACCAGCTCGTCGAGCACCGTGTGGAGTTGCTGCGCGAGGTCGGGAGAGAAGGCCACTTCACGATCCTCCATTTCCAGGCCGGGCGACTCGGTCGCGCTGAAGAAGAGCTTTACGCTGATGGTGCGGCGCGCCTCGACGGCGGAGCCCGGTGTGGAGAGCGGCTGGGTTTCGTCGGGGAACGTCTCGTCGACGGCCAGCGGCACGGGCTGCCGGAACCCGCGCGCCCAGCGCGGCGCCGTGAGCGAGGCCACCGCGAACACCCCGAGCAGGAGCAGGATCGTGAGCAGGTTCAGGGTTCGTGCCGTCACGGCGCGCCCGCCGGCAAACGGCGCCCGGAGGCCGCGAGGCTGTGCTGGCTCGCGTAGCGCGCGATCCCGCGCAGCAACGCCAGCGCCACCTTGGTCTGAAACGCCTCCGAGACGAGTTTTTTCTCTTCCTCCGCGTTGCTGATGAAGGCCACCTCGACCAGCACGGCCGGCATCGCGGCGCCGACCAGTACCCGGAAGGGCGCCTGCTTGATGCCCCGGCCCTGGCTGCCAGTGACGCCCGCAAGCTCCTCCTGGATCCGCGAGGCGAGTGCCGAGGATTCCTCGAGATGCTCGGCCTGGGCCATGTCCCAGAGGATCAGCGAGAGATCGGCGCCCATCGGGCCCGCGTCGGGAGGCATGCTAGCCGCACCCTCGGCCTGGGCCGCCCGCCGCGCGTCGTCGTCCGAAGCCTGATACGACAAGAAGTAGACCTCGCTGCCGTGGGCACCCTTGGCGCGACTCGCGTTGGCATGGATCGACACGAACAGGTCGGCCTTGTAGTTGTTCGCGACGGCGGTACGTTCGTCGAGGTCGACCGCGTCATCCTTGTCCCGGGTCAGGAACACCTGGTAGCCGAGGTTGTTCTGGACCAGCGCCCGCAGCTTGCGGGCGATCGAAAGCGTCACGTCCTTTTCCAGGGTCCCGCCCGGGCCGAGCGCGCCCACTTCCTCGCCGCCGTGACCGGGGTCGATCACCACGCTCCGCAGCGGGGAGGCCTCTCCCGGGGGTTTCGCTGCCGCGGGTTCAGTCTCCTTCGGCTTCGCGCCGGCCGCGACACTGGCTACCTTGAAGTCGAGCAGCAGCCGCGACGGTCCCTCCTGTTCGCGGTACTGGAACTCGCTGAAGCGCCTGCCGGTCGTGATGACGAACACGTTGTCGCGACCACCCGCCCACTGCACCCAGTCCACGATGCCGCCCGTGAGGCGCTGTTGCGTGAAGCTCGTGTCCACGAGGTCGCGAAGGACCGCGACGTTCACCTTCCCGGCTTCTTGCTCCACGCGGAACGGGACCTTCTCGCTGGACTCGAACACGACGCGCACGGCTTCGCCTGAGACGAAGGTGCTGACGGCGATGCGCGGCGCAGGCAAGTCGCCCAGCACCAGCACGCGCGAGGCCGGCCGCCACTCGCTGCGCACGCCCAGCAGCGGTCCGAGCAGCCGTGGCGCGGCATCGACCGGAATCAGCCACTGGCCGTTCTCGAGCAGCGTCGGCGAGGAGAGCAGCCGCAAGTCCCCGCCCACCGAAGCAAGACTCTTCTTGTGGTAGAGCGTCGTTTCGCGCCCCTGGTAGGAGAGCGTCGTCGAGCCGGCCCCAGCGTTCGAGCGCGACGTCACCCCGAGACCGGCGATCAGCGGCCCGAGGGGCACGAGCTCGGCCTCGCCGCGCGTGGTCACGGCGATCTCCCGGCGCTGTCCTTCGGTCAGAAGGACTACCGGCTCCGAAGCGGCGGCGAAGGCAAGAACTGGGAGCGCGGCGAGCGCGGCGGCGAGCAGGGAGCGCGTCACCTTGCCTCGAATGTTAGCACGTCGAAAGATGAAACCGTGCGCAAGAGGAGTCGCGATCTGGGAGCGTTGCCGGCTAGTAGACGAGACCGACCAGCTGCCTCACTGGGACCTCGGCGCGGCGGCGAGGCTGTAAGAGGGGCGGAAGCGCGTTCTGACGCCAGCGCGGCTCGCCCCCACCTTCGTCGTCGAGCACGGTGAGCGTCACGTAGACGAGCTCGACGTTGGACGGGAAGCTGGGCTTGTCGCCGCCGCCGAGGCAAGGGGCGCCGCGAAGGCTGCGGTCAGCGCGATCGCGCAGCGTCGTGTCCTGGTCGTCATCGTGACGGCTCCTCGCAGGGAACGGAAGTGGTGGAGGCGGCGGGAGTTGAACCCACGGAATTCTTGCGAATTACTGAACGATTTCGAGTTGCTCCCCCGGTTTGTCCGTGTCGTTGTCCGCGTTCCCGGCTACCACGCATAGAGGATCCAGAGGCGGGGACCATGGAAACGTCGTAGAGTCGGGGTCGACGCCGAGACCGGCGTTTTCATGCTGCTGTACCTCGTTCTGAGCGATCCCAGGGTCGGGCTGGGCTCTCAGTGTTTGCTCCTCATCGGAAGCGCGACGCAGATACCTGCTTCGACCTTTTCCCGAAGGCCGTGGCTCAGGCAAGACCATCGATCAGAGAAGGAGACAAGATGAAAACGAAGCAAGGGGCGACCCTCCGGCTGTCTACGCTGGTAGTCGCAATCGCGCTGGCGGGCGGTTCGAGTGCGCCCCTGAGTGGAGGTGAGCAGGCCGACCAATCCCGACAGCTTCCCGCCCTGCCCTCGGACCCGTGGCAGGCCAGCCAGCTCATGACACCGGAAGACCTCTCAACATCCCTTTCGAAGGCCACGGCCGACAAACCGTTGGTGCTCTATGTCGGTTATGCGCCTCTCTACCAGGGTGGTCACATCGCCGGGGCAACATTCTCCGGG
>JAQBHI010000063.1:0-24501 GCA_032127875.1 Acidobacteriota bacterium | reverse complement strand
GCTAGTCTCCAACGTATCGTGGCAAGCCCGCTCGGCAAGGAGGAGAAGGCCGTCTTCGCCGAGTACATCCGCAAGAACCGTTTGAAGCGCAGTGAGCAGCGCGAGGTGATCCTCGACACGTTCCTGCGCTCGGAGCGGCATCTTTCGGTCGACGACCTGCTCCAGCTGGTCCAGAAGAAACGTCCCGACATCGGGCGCACGACGGTGTATCGGACGCTGAAGCTGCTGCTCGAGGCCGGCCTCGCGAGCCAGCTCGACATCCAGGGCCAGGCGCGCTTCGAGCGCGAGTACAACCGCCAGCATCACGATCACTTCATCTGCAACGCGTGTGGCGAGATCATCGAGTTCTCGAGCCCGGAGATCGAGCAGCTCCAGGACGACGTCGCCGCCGGCATCGGCTTCGTGATCCAGGGCCATCGCCACCAGATCTACGGGCTGTGCCGGCGCTGCGCGACGCGCGCCGCCGCAGCCGACACGGCCCGCCGCTGACGCTGCGGCGCGCATGAAGCTCGACCGGATCGAGGTCCGGCACGTCGCGCTGGCGCTCAAGCATCCCTTCGAGACGTCCTTTGGCGCCACGACGCACAAGGAGTTCCTGCTCCTGTGTGTTTCGGCCGACGGCGTCACCGGCTATGGCGAGTGCGTGGCGGACCCGGATCCTTACTACCTGCCCGAGACGAACGGTACTGTGTTCCACGTGCTGCGCGACTTCCTGGCGCCGATGGCCCTTCGCCTCGAGATCGACCACCCACGCTCGTTGCTGGGCGCGCTCGGCCAGGTGCGCGGCCACGAGATGGCGAAGGCCGTTCTCGAGATGGCGGTCTGGGAACTGTGGGCCAGGCGCGAGAACGCTCCACTGTACCGAGTCCTCGGCGGGCGCAGCGGAGAGATCGCCTCGGGAGTATCGATAGGGCTGCAGAAGAACACGACGACGCTCCTGGAAAAGGTGGTGGAGGAAGTGGCCGCCGGCTACCGCCGCATCAAGATCAAGATCAAGCCGGGCAAGGATCTAGCACTCGTGGCGGCGATTCGTGAGCGTTTCCCGAAACTCCCGCTGATGGTGGACGCCAACAGCGCCTATTCGCTGGCCGACGCCCCGCTGCTGCAAGAGCTCGACGCTCACGAGTTGATGATGATCGAGCAGCCGCTCGCCTGGGACGACATCGTGGACCACGCGACGCTGCAGCGGCAGATCACGACGCCCGTCTGTCTCGACGAATCGATCCGCAGCGCCGGCAACGCGCGCCACGCCCTGGACCTCCACGCCTGCCGCATCATCAATATCAAGGTCGGCCGTGTGGGCGGCTTTTCGGGCATGTTGGCGATTCACGACCTGTGCCACGACCGGGGCATCCCGGTCTGGTGCGGCGGCATGCTGGAGTCGGGCATCGGCCGGCTCGCCAACGTCCACCTGCAGACACTGCCCGGCTTCACGCTGCCTGGCGACACCTCGGCGAGCGCGCGCTATTTCGAGGAAGACCTGATCGACCCGCCGGTCACAGTCTCAGCGCAGGGAACGATCGCCGTGCCTGAGGGCCCGGGCATCGGCCACGAAATCCTCTGGCCCCGCGTCGATCGCGCCACCACCTGGCGCGAGGAGTGGAGGCGCTAGGCTCGCAAGAGTGCGTCGAGCCGGCGCTCGACGAGCGTCCGCCGCGGCCCGAGAGAGATTCTCTCGAGCCAGCGACGAGCCTTCTTCCTGTCGAAGCTTCGTGGAATCTCCACCTCGGGAAGAGCAGCGAAGAGCCGACTGCGCGCTGGCGTAAGGTAGAGCGTGTCGAGCAGCGCCTTTTCCGGCGTCGCGAGGCGCACGCCCCCGCCCACGACATCGAAGCCTCCAAAGAATGATGGCGCCAGGCGATGGATCGAGTACTCCCCTAGCTGGGTCTTGATCCGCCTCGTCGAAGCGAGGGACGCGACATAGGTGAGCTGTGGAACCTGGCTGAGCATGCCGTGGAGGTGGAGTGCCGACTGCAATGACACGTAGGCGGGAAGGGGCGCCGTCAGATACTCGGGGAGGCGCAAGGGGTCGATTCGGGGATCGAGGCTCCACAGGCCATGCCGGAGCCACAGCACCAGACCGGCAGCGGCGAGGCGGCCCAGGGTGCGTGTCGCTGCCGACGTCTTGAGCCCGAGGCGTAGTGCCGCGTCCTCGGTCGTGATCACCGGCTTGCCCATGCGAAGCAAACTGCCAAGCGCTTCGGCCGCGGACACGCTCATGGCAGAAACTCAGACAGCCGGTCGACGACCAGCTCGCAGATGCGCGCCCAGGCATCGCGGGTGCCGTAGAGCTCCCGCTGCTCCGGCGCGAGGTACGGAACGACCTGGGCTTTGAAGACGTCGTAGGAAAGGGCCATCGCTCGATCGAGGGCGGAGGCAAGAGTCTTTCGGGCGGCCGGAGTGAAGGGGCCGGGATCCACGCCCGTCGTACGCAGCAGATGCTCGATATCCCAGACATCGCGTGCCTGCGTTTGCGCACGGCCCGCCAGGGCCTCGATCTTCTGCCGCAGCGCGGAGCGAGCCGTGTAATGGTTCGCCGTGGGCGCCAGCATGCCGTAGGGCCGCACGCTCTCGGGCCGAACCGGTTCGAGCGCGTATTCCTCAGTGGCGCCGCGCCGGCTGAACTCGACGCGAGTGTGGAGCAGGACGCTGCCCGGGTTGGCGCGAACCTCGAATTTCCACCTCTGCGTCGTCTGCGTCTGCTTGGGCTTCGAGCTGCGCATCACCTCCAGGCCCTGCGCAGCCAGCAGGTCGCGAAAGGAGGCGGACACCAGGAGCTTGTCGACCTTCTCCCGGAGCGCGTGGGCACTCCCGCGAAGGACGTCGATGTCGAGGTCCTGGGAGTATCGAAGGCTGCCGAACCAAGCCCGCAGGTTCACGCCGCCCTTGACGACCCACTGCGCCCGAGCGAGCCGTACCTCCAGCATCCGCAGGAAGATCAGCTGAAAGCACTCGACGTGCTGGACCAGCGATCGCATCTTCTGATATTGTTGCTTATTGATCTATAAGTCAATATCGAGCGATATCGACACTAGCCCCGGAGCGCTTCCTCCGCCGCCTGGACCAGGAACTCGCAGCCGATCGCGAGCGCTGCTTCGTCGAAGTCGAAGCGCGGGCTGTGGTGGGGTTGGTCGAGGCCGCGCGCCGCATTGGCGGAGCCGACAAAGACGAAACAGCCGGGGGCGCGCTCGAAGTACAGGGCCATGTCCTCGCCACCCATGGTGGGCTCCGGTTCGACGACGTTCCCTTCCCCAACCACGCGGACGGCGGCGCGGCGAGCGATCTCGGCGACTCGCCGGTCGTTGATGACGGGAGGGTTGCCGGGGCGCACCTCGACCTCGGCGCGACACTGCAGCCCGGCAGCCACACCGGCGGCCAGGCGGGTGATGCGCTCGGGCATCGAGTGGCGCAGCTCCGCGTCGAAGCTGCGGATGGTACCGGCCAGCGTCACTTCATCGGGGACCACGTTGAATGCTTCGCCGGCGTGGATCGAGGCGATCGTCACGACAGCCGCCCGCAGCGGCGCCACCTCGCGAGAGACGATCGTCTGCAGCGCGGTGACGACGTGGGCTGCCGCGACGATCGGATCGGCGCAGCGTTGCGGTTGCGCGCCGTGCCCGCCCCGGCCGTGAATCACGATCCGCAGTCGATCGGTCGACGCCATCAGCGGCCCCGCCTTGACGCCGAGCGTGCCGACGGGCAGTTCGTTCCACAGATGGATGCCGAAGGCGAGATCGACGCCGTCCATGACGCCGCCCTCGATCATGCCCTGAGCGCCACGCTCGCCTTCCTCGGCGGGTTGAAAGATCGAGCGCACGGTCCCCGGCAACCGGCGTCCCGCCAGCACCCTCGCGGCCACCGCGCCCATGGCCGTATGGCCGTCATGCCCGCAGGCGTGCATCCGACCGCTCTCGCGCGACGCGTAGGGCGCCTCGCTCCGCTCCTGGATCGGCAGGCCGTCCATGTCGGTACGCAGCAGCACCGTGCGCCCGACGCCGCCGCGAGTCGTCGCGACGACACCCGTTCCACCCACGCCAGTGCGGAGATCGAGCCCATGGCCTTCGAGAAAGGCGGCGACTCGAGCCGCCGTGCGCGTCTCGTCGTGGGCCAGCTCGGGATGCTGGTGCAACGCGCGGCGCAGGGCGCGCAGCTCCTCCTCGAGCGCTAGAACCTCGGCCGAGATCGCGGGCATCCGTGCACGATTCTAATAGAATGAGCGCGATGAACGACGTGGCGGTCCACAGACGACGCTGGCAGAAGCCGCTGCTGGGCGCGGCCGTGGCGGTCGCCGTGATCCTTGGTGCTCTCTACCTGCGAGCACCCGAGTCCACCAAAGTCAAGGTGGGCACGCTCGCGCCCGATCTGCCGCTGGTCGGCGAGCGCGGCGGCGAGCAGCGGCTCTCGAGCTACCGCGGCCGGCCGCTGCTGCTGGTGTTCTTCATGTCGGACTGCGAGATCTGCCAGGAGGAAATCCCGGGTGTCGAACTGCTGAACCGTGAATTCCGCACCCGGGGACTCGTGGTGCTGGGCGTCTCGGTCGACGCCGACTTCGCCGCCTACAAGGGCTTTCTCTTGAAGAACAATCTCAGCTTCGGGGTGTTTCGCGATCCGGGCGGGACGCGGATCCTCGAATATTTTGGTTCCTACAAGCTGCCCGAGGCGTACCTGATCGACGCCACCGGCCAGGTAGCGGCCGTCTGGCTCGGCTCCGTGAACTGGCGCAGCCAGGCGATCCGCGAGCGTCTCACGGATGTGCTGCCGAAGCCATGAAGCAGTGGCTGAAGACGTTGCTCGTGATCGGCATGGCGCTCGCGGCGGCCTATGCCTACACGTCCTTGCGCGAGGCCAAGGGCTACGCGCTGCGCGCCGGAAGCACGGCGCCTTCGTTCCGGCTTGCTTCCCTGGCCGGCGGCGACGTGGATCTCGGCACGCTGCGCGGCAGCATCGTGGTGGTGAATTTCTGGGCGACCTGGTGCCCGCCGTGCGTCGACGAGATGCCCTCGCTCGAGAAACTGCACCGCGCGCTCGGGCCCGAGGGCCTGGTGATCCTGGGCGTCTCGGTCGACGAAGACGAAGCGGCGCTGCGGGCGTTCGTGACACGAGCCGGTGTGACGTTTCCGGTGCTGCGCGATCCGGGCGGGCGCACGGCCGCTCAGGCCTATGGCACGACGGGCTATCCGGGGAGCTTCGTGATCGACCGGTCCGGCCGGCTGCTCGAGAGTTTCATGGGCCCGGCAGAGTGGGCGGCAGCCGCCGCCATCGATCACTTTCGCGATCTGCTGCGCAGCGCCAGCACGGTCCCGACGAGATAGAGACTGCCGGCGACGACGATCGGCGCGCCCGGCGGAGCGAGGCGCCGCGCCAGGCGCAGGGCGCGACCCAAAGACGGCTCGAGCCGAGCGCGACGACCATGCCGGCCAGCCACGGCGGCGATCGACCCGGGCGAAGCCGCCCGGCGACTCGGGGCGCGCGTCAGAATCACCTCGGCCGCGAGTGGAAACAGCGCGCGCGCCATGGCTCCGACGGCCTTGTCGCTCATCACCCCGAAAACCAGCACGAGCGGCCGGCGGGGGCGCAGGTAGGCCGCCAGCGCGCGCGCGCCCGCCGGGTTGTGCGCACCGTCGAGGATCAGGCCGCCGCGCAGATGTTGCAAGCGACCAGGCCAGGCCGTGGCGCGAAACGCCTGTGGCAGCCTTCGCAGCTCGACCGGCAGGCCGGCGGCGTGCGCCTCCTCGAGCAGGCGGATCGCCACCAGCGCGTTGTCACGCTGGTGGCGGCCCGGCAGCGCGAGGATCTCGGCATACCGGCCGCGGCGGGTCGCGACGCTGACGGCGCCTCGTCAAGCAGGCCTAGCGCCGGCCGGCCGACCACGCGCAGGCGCGCGCCGCGGAGTGCTTCGACGAGCCGTGCTCCCGTGCGTCGCGCTTCGAGCCGGATCATCCGTGCCGCGGCGACAGGCAGCGGGCCCGTCACGACTGCGCGGCCCTCCCGCATCACGCCGGCCTTTTCGCGCGCAATCGCCGACAGCGTCGTGCCCAGGTAGGCCTCGTGGTCGCGATCGACGCTGACGATGGCCGACACCAGCGGCTCGCAGATGTTGGTGGCGTCGAGGCGGCCTCCGAGACCGACCTCGAGCACCGCTACCTCGACGCGCGAGCGCCGGAAGTAGTCGAAGGCGGCAAGTGTCAGCACCTCGAAGTAGGTCGGGTGCGAGGCAATCCGCTGTGCGGCCAGCAGCCGGTCGGCGGCGGCGCGGACCCGGCTCACGGCCCTGCCCAGAGCGGCATCCGAGATCTCGCGACCCCCGACCACGATCCGCTCGTGGACCCGCACCAGGTGCGGCGAGGTGTAACGGCCGACACGCAGCCCGGAGGCACGCAGAGCCGCGTCCACGTAGGCGGCCACCGAGCCCTTGCCGTTGGTGCCCGCGATCAGCAGCGTCGGGTAGGCGCGCTCCGGATGACCCAGTTGGCCGGCGAGCGCACGACTCGTCTCGAGCCCGAACTTCATCCCGAAGCGAATCCGCGACGCGAGGTAGCCAAGAGCGGACGAACTCATCGCAGCCCGCAGTTTACGCGCGCAAGCCGCGCAGGGGTTGGCGAGCCGACTGTTGGCCAAGTGTGGAAAAGTGGAAGAAGGTGTGGAATACTCCCAGCGCGCTGTGTTCAAAGGGACTTATCGCCACCGGATCGACCCGAAAGGCCGCCTTCCCGTGCCCGCGGCGTTTCGCAAGGAGCTGCCCAGCGGCGCGCCATTCCAGCTCGTCGTGACGCTCCTGGATCAGTGCCTGGCCGCGTATCCCCCGGCGGAGTGGCAGCGCCTGGAGGGTCAGCTCAGCCAGCTTCCGGCCTTCAGCCGGGAGGTGAAGGCACTCACGCGTGTGCTGGCTAGCAGGGCGGTCGATTGCACCCTGGACA
Source organism: Acidobacteriota bacterium (assembly GCA_032127875.1). GTDB lineage: Bacteria > Acidobacteriota > Vicinamibacteria > Fen-336 > Fen-336 > CADEEV01. The sequence continues at coordinate 17,584 of JAQBHI010000063.1, read as the reverse complement.
GGCAGGGCCGGATCCTGCTTCCAGCGAGCCTGAGGCAGGCCGCTGGGCTGACCCGCGAGGCGGTCGTGGCGGGGGTCCTCAACCGCTTCGAAATCTGGAGCCCGGAACCCTGGGAGGCCTTCCTTCGGGACTCGGAACGGATCCTCGACGACGTCAGCCTCGACGTCCAGTGGCCTCCGCCTCCCCGAACCCCTCCGTCCACAGGTAAACCCTAGCCGCAGCTTCATTTTCGCCTTGACAGCCCCCTACCGCGGGTCTATGCTCCCGGTGGAAATTTGTGGGTCAAAGTGGGCTAAAGTTGTCCGGGTCGAGGCCACGGGGGAGCAGTGCTTCGCGGTAACCATCCAGCACGCATCGACGAGAAGGGACGGCTCAAGATCCCGAACGGGTTTCGCGTCCTCGTCGAGTCGCAGTACGGGGCCGAGATCTTCGTCACCAGCGTCACCGGTGAATACGTCCGCTTGTACCCGATGGCGGTGTGGCTCGAGATCGAGCGCAAGCTCGCCGACGTTCCCTCGACGAATCCGGCCAAGCAGCGCTTCCTCGACCGCGTGAATTTCTTCGGCCAGGCCCTGGCGATGGACAAGCAGGGCCGCATCGTGATCCCCACGCTATTGCGCGAGGCCGCGGCCATGGCGGGCGAAGTGAGCGTCCTGGGTCTGCAGAACCATCTCGCGGTGTGGAATCAGAAGCGCCTGCACGAGCGGCTGTTCGAGAAGGAGCCCTTCACCGAAGAGGACGGCAAGGCCCTCTCGGAGTTCGGGATCTGATGTGGGAGCGCGCCACGAGCCGGTGCTGCTCGCCGAGACGATGCAGGCCCTCGCGGTGAGGGACGGCGGCCTGTACGTGGACGGCACGCTCGGACTGGGCGGCCACGCGGGGGAGATCCTCGCACGCAGCGCGCCTGCCGGGCGTCTGGTCGCGCTCGATCGCGACGCCGAAACGCTCGCCGAGGCAGAGCAGGCGCTGGCGCCCTTCGGCGACCGCGTCCGCTTCGTGCATGACGACTTCCGCCACATCCCCGAGGTGCTGGGACAGGAACGCGCGAGCGGGGTCCTGCTCGACCTGGGGGTGAGCTCAGTGCAACTCGACACGCTGGAGCGCGGCTTCAGCTTTCAAAGCGACGGCCCGCTCGACATGCGCCTCGACCGGAGCCGTGGTGAGACGGCGGCCGAGGTGGTCAACCGGATGCGTGAGGGAGATCTCGCCGACGTGATCTACCGCTTCGGCGAGGAGCACGCCGCGCGGCGCGTGGCCCGGGCCATCGTGAGCGCCCGCCAGAACGGCGAGATCACCAGCACCACGCAGCTCGCGACGATCGTGCGTCGCAATGCGAGGGGCCGGCCCGGGCTGGACCCGGCGACGCGCACCTTCCAGGCGTTGCGCATCTACGTGAACCATGAGCTCGACGGCCTGGGCGCGGCGCTGTGCGCGATCGCCGGGTGTCTCGCCCCGGGCGGCCGGCTGGCCGTGATCGCCTTCCACAGCCTCGAGGACCGCGAGGTGAAGCAGGCCTTTCGCACGCTCGCCCAGGCGGGCTTTCGGCTGCTCACGAAGAAGCCGCTCCGCCCGGGTGAGGCCGAGGTCCGGGACAATCCCCGCTCGCGCAGCGCCAAGCTGCGCGCGATCGAACGAGTCGACGTCGAGGGCGGCGAACTACGTTTCGCCGGCCGGCGAGACCGGGAGCGCCGGAACTTGCTGCCGGCACGCGCGGCGATGGGGGCGGCCCGAAGAACGCGGGGGGGTGCGCGGTTGCGTACCCCCCCGAACTACCTATGAAACTCGACAACTCCCAGATCGTGCGCGAGCGCGATCCGCGCACGAACCGCGATCTGGTGTGGCTGCTGCTCGGGGTCGCGGTGCTGGTGTGCTGCGCCGTGCTCTACGCCTGGCCGCATCTCGAGATACGCCAGACGGGCATCGCGACCGAGCAGATGCAGCGGGAGCGCGAGCGACTCGTCGAAGAAAACCGCAAGCTCCGGCTGGAAAAGGCGAGCCTCGAGAACCTGGAGCGCGTGCAGGCCATCGCGCAGCGCCACCTGCACCTGACGCGGCCAGCGGCCGAGAACGTCTACATCGTCGAGGCCCCGGCGCCGCTGCCCTCCGGCGCCCGGCTCGCCAGCGTCGAGGCCGCCGGAGACGAAAGGAACTAGCGTGGAGAGCGCCCCGCTCGCTCCGCCCGAGACAGCCGAAAGCGCTCCGCGGGCCGAGGAGCGGCGGATCCGGCTGCGCTTGATGATCGTTGGGCTCACGATCTCACTCTGGGCGCTCGGCATCGGCATCCGGCTGCTGCAACTCCAGGTGCTGAATCGCGCCTCGTTCAACCGCATGGCCGCCCGACAGAGCGAACGCACCATCAACCTGGACCCGCGCCGCGGCGCGATCCTGGACCGGAACGGCCGGCCGCTAGCCGTCTCGGTCGACGCCGAGAGCGTTTACGCGGTGCCGCAGGATCTCGAAAGCCCGGCGCAAACGGCTGCGGCACTGGCGCGCGCGCTCGGCCTCGACGCCGCCGGGCGCAAGGAGCTGCTGGCCCAGTTGCAGAAGAACCGCGCCTTCGTCTGGGTGAAGCGCAAGGTCGATCCCGCGACGGCCCGGGCCGTGCGCGATCTCTCGTTGCCGGGGGTCGGCTTCGTGGCGGAGAACCGCCGCTACTACCCCAAGCGGGAGCTCGCCTCGCAAGTGCTCGGCTACGTCGGGATGGACAACACCGGCATGAGCGGCATCGAGTACGCCTTCGAGGAGCAGATCAAGGGCCGCCCGGCGAAGGTGCTGGTCGAGACCGATGCCCGGCGCCGGCCGGTGAGCCACACCGAGCGACCCTCGACCGAGGGCCAGACGGTGGTGCTGAGCCTCGACGAAGCGATCCAGCACGCCGCCGAGCGGGAACTCGAACGCGCCGTGAACGAGACGCAGTCGCTGGCGGGGATGATCGTGGTGATGGACCCGCGCACGGGCGAGATCCTGGCGCTCGCGAACCGGCCTACCTTCAACCCGAATCGCTTCGCGGCATACGGCAGCGCGCACTGGCGCGATCGCGCCGTGACCGACGCCTACGAGCCCGGCAGCATGTTCAAGATCTTCACCGCCGCGGCGGCGCTGCAGGAGAAGGTCGTGACGCCCGACGAAATCATCGACTGCGGCGGCGGCGGGATCGAAATCAGCGGCATCCGCATCAACGACCACCAGGTCTTCTTCGAGCTCAGCTTCCGCGACGTCATCGCCCGCTCCAGCGATATCGGCGTGATCCGCGTGGCGCAGCGGCTGGGGCGAGAGAACTTCTACCGCTATCTGCGCGCCTTCGGCTTCGGCGCCCCGACCCGGGTCGACTTGCCCGGAGAATCGAGCGGTCTGCTGCGGCCCACGAGCAAGTGGAGCGCGCTATCGCTGCCCACACTCTCGTTCGGCCAGGAGATCGGCGTGACGGCGCTGCAGATGACCACGGCCGTGGCCGCGGTGGCGAACGGCGGCTACCTGATGCGGCCGCTGATCGTCCGCCAGATCGAGGACAGCGAAGGCCGCATCGTGAGCAGCTCCAAGCCCGAGGCGGTGCGGCGCGTGCTCGAGCCGGAGACGGTCGACACGCTCACCGAGATGCTGCGCAGGGTCGTCACCGGCGGCACCGGCAAGCGCGCTGCGATTCCAGGCTACGTGGTGGCCGGCAAGACCGGCACGGCGCAGAAGGTCGATGCCCAGGGCCGCTATTCCATGGTCGACCACGTGGCGTCGTTCGTGGGCTTCGCGCCCGCCTCGCGCCCGGCGCTCGTGGTTCTGGTTTCGCTCGACACGCCGAAGGGGGACCACAACGAGGGTGGCGACGTGGCGGCGCCTGTCTTCGCGCGCGTGACCGAGCAGGCGCTGCGCCACCTCGCGGTGCCGCCAGACGATACGGACCGAGTGCTGCGCATGGTTCGCTTCCGGGGAGCGAGCGTGACGCCCGCGGCGTACCGGCCGACAGCCCAAGCCGCGTTCGCTGCGACGGGCGAGAGCGATCCGAGGTTGATGCCCGAGCTGCGTGGACGCTCGGCGCGGGAGGCCGCGATCACGGCCGCGCGGCGCGGCCTGATCGTCGAACTCAAGGGCTCGGGACAGGTGGTCGCCCAGAGTCCCGAAGCGGGCACGGAGATTGAAACGGGAACCACCTGCGTGCTCACGCTGGGCAGCGAGCCATGAGGCTTGGAGAGCTGGCGGCCAGGGTCGCGGGAGTGCTCGTGGAGGGGGAGCAGGACCTGGAAGTGACCGACGTGACCCACGATTCGCGGAAGGTCCAGCCGGGCGCGCTGTTCGTCGCGATCCGCGGTCTTGCGAGCGACGGAAACCGCTTCGCGGAGGCGGCCCGCAAGCGCGGGGCCATCGCGGTGGCCTCGGAGGCACCGCCACGGGCAGGCATTCCCTGGCTCCAGGTTGGCGATGCCCGCGAGGCGCTCGCGACGCTGTCCGCGGAGTTTCTCGGGCGACCCGCTGAGGCCTTGACCCTCGTCGGCGTCACCGGTACCAACGGCAAGACGACCACGGCCTACTTGATCGACGCGGCCCTGCGCGCCGCCGGGCAGCGCGTGGGCCTGCTGGGTACGGTCCAGTACCGGGTCGGCGAGCGGCTGGCCGAGGCGGTGCGCACGACACCCGAGTCCTCAGACCTGCAAAAGCTGTTGCGGGAGATGGCGGACGCCTCCTGCAGCCACGCCGTGCTCGAGGTTTCCTCCCACTCGCTCGCCCTAAAACGCGTCCACGGCTGCGCCTTCCAGGTGGCGGTGTTCACCAACCTCACCCGCGACCACCTGGATTTCCATGGCGACATGGACAGCTATTTTGCCGCCAAGCGGGTCCTGTTCGACACGCTGCTGCGTGAAGATGGACACGCCATCGTGAACGCCGACGACGACCGCGCGGCCGAACTGGCTCGCGCGAGCCGCGCTCGCGTGACGACCTACGGCATCGAGCGCGAGGCCGATCTGCGGGCCGAGGCGATCACGCTTTCTCTGGCGGGGACCTCGTTTCGGCTTCGCACGCGCGGCGGCGTTGTCGAGCTTCGGACGCCGCTGCTGGGCCGCTTCAACGTCGAGAACCTGCTGGCGGCCTACGCAGCCTCCCGGGCGCTGGGCCTCGAGGTCGAGAGCACGCTGCGTGGGCTCGAGGCGCTGCGCGGCGTACCGGGACGCATGGAGCGCGTGGACTCGGGGCAGGACTTCGCGGTCGTCGTCGACTACGCCCACACCGACGACGCGCTCAAGAGCCTGCTCGAGGCGATCCGCGAGCTCAAGCCGCGGCGGGTGCTGACTGTCTTCGGCTGCGGCGGCGATCGCGACAAGACCAAGCGCCCGTTGATGGGGGCCGTGGCGGCGCGGCTCTCCGACGTGCTCGTGATCACCTCGGACAACCCGCGCAGCGAGCCGCCCGAGGCCATCATCGAGGACATCCAGCGCGGCATCAACGGCTACCGCAGGGCCGAGCCTTACGTCGTCGGCGATCGCCGCGAAGCGATTGCGAAGGCCCTCGAGATGGCCGGTCCGGGCGATGCGGTCGTGATCGCGGGCAAGGGTCACGAGACCTACCAGGTCCTGCGCGATCGCACGGTGCCTTTCGACGACCGGCAGGTGGCTCGGGACGTGCTCGGCCGCCTCGCCCTCAAGGGAAAGGCATGAGAGGGGTACTCCTGGCCACCCGCGGCGCGACACTCACGATCAGCGAGGCAGCAGCGGCGACGAACGGACGCCTGAACCCGGGCGGAGCGGACGCGCTGTTCGCGGGCGTGTCGATCGACTCGCGCACGCTCGAGCGCGGCCAGCTCTTCGTCGCCATCGCCGGACCCCGCTTCGACGGCCATGCGTTCCTGGCCGAGGTTGCGGCAAGAGGCGCAGCGGCTGCCCTGGTCCATCGCGACGCCCTCGCGCCGGCAGGCTTGCCGCTGCTGCGCGTGGCCGACACCACGTTGGCCCTCGCCGATCTGGCGCGTCACGTGCGCCGCATGGCGGGCATCCCAGTGGTCGCGATCACGGGCTCGGTCGGCAAGACCACCACCAAGGAGATGACGGCCGCACTGCTCGCGACGCGGGGCGCGGTGCTCAAGAGCGAGGGCAATCTCAACAACCAGTTCGGCCTGCCGCTGATGCTGCTGCGGCTCGGCGCCGAGCACCAGGCGGCCGTGCTCGAGCTCGGCATGTCCGCCAGCGGCGAGCTGCGGGCGCTTTCGAAGGTCGCGCTGCCGGACGTGGCCGTGATCACGAACGTGGCTCCGGTGCATCTCGAGTTCTTCGCGTCCGTGGAGGCGATCGCCGAAGCCAAGGCGGAGATCCTGGAAGGTCTGGCAGCGTCCGGTGTGGCAATCCTGAACGGCGACGACCCCCGCGTGCGTCGCATCGGCGAGCACCACGCGGGGCGCGTGATCTGGTTCGGACGCGACCGGCGCTACGAGGTCTCGGCCGAGCGCTGGCGGGGCACGGCCTTCGGCATGCGCCTCGATCTGGTCATCGACGGGCGCTCGTTCGACGTGGCGCTGGCTCTGGCCGGGCCGCATTTCGTGAGCAACTTCCTCGCGGCGGCGGCCGTGGCGCACCACCTCGGCATGGCACCGGAGGCGATCGCCGAGGCGGCCACGCACCTGCAGGCGGCGCCGCACCGCAGCCAGTTGCTGCGTCTTGGGCAAGGCGTCGTGCTCGTGGACGACTGCTACAACTCGAACCCGCTGGCCGTGCAGGCTGCGGTCACGGCCCTCGGCATGGCCGGAGGGCGGCGCCGCGTCGCGATCCTCGGCGAGATGCTGGAGCTTGGACCCACAGGCCCCGAGTTGCACCGGCAGACGGGCGAGCAGGTCGCGGCGAATCTCGACAGCGTCGCGGGTGTCGGAGCGTTGGCCGAAGAGCTGGTGGCGGGCGCGCGCGCGGCAAAGCCGGGCCTCGAAAGCCATCACTTCGCCGATTCCGCCGCGGCACTGGCCGCGCTCGGCTCGCTGGTGCGCGCGGGCGACGCCGTGCTGGTGAAGGGTTCGCGCGGCGTGCGCATGGAAGCGCTGGTCGACGCGCTGGTCCAGCGCTTCGGGACAGTCGATGGCCCGCGCTGATGCTGTTCCATCTGCTGTCGATGCTCCGGCACGAGGTTCCGGGCCTGAACGTCGTCCGCTACATCACGTTCCGGACCGCGCTGGCGAGCCTCACGGCCTTGTTCCTGGTGCTGGTGCTCGGGCCCTGGATGATCGAGCGGCTGCGCGCGTTCCAGATCGGCCAATACATCCGCGACGAGGGTCCGCAGGCACACCGGGCCAAGGCCGGCACACCGACGATGGGCGGAATCCTGATCCTGGCGGGGATCGTGGTGCCCACGCTGCTGTGGGCCGACCTCACCAACCGCAACATCTGGATTCTCGTGCTCTCGACGCTCGCCTTCGGGGCGATCGGCTTCATGGACGACTACCTGAAGATCGTGAAGAAGCAGAGCCGGGGTCTCTCGGCAAGGCTCAAATTCCGTGGGCAGCTGGCCGTCGGCTTGAGCGTCGGGGCGGCGCTCTATGCGCTCTCGCAGCTGGAGCCGGCGCAATACTCGACTCGGGTGATTCTCCCCTTCTTCAAGAACCTGATGCCGGACGTCTCGGCCTTCTACATCCTGTTCGCGGTGCTGGTGCTGGTGGGCGCCTCGAACGCCGTGAACCTGACCGACGGCCTGGACGGTCTTGCGATCGGGTCGACGCTGATCGCGGCCGCGGCCTTCACGGTGCTCGCCTACGTATCGGGCCACCGCGTGTTCTCGGAGTACCTGGACCTGCTGTACTTGCCCGGCGCGGGCGAGGTGACGGTGTTCTGCGGCGCCATGGTCGGGGCGTCGATGGGCTTCTTGTGGTGGAACTGCTACCCGGCTCAGGTCTTCATGGGCGACGTGGGCAGTCTCGCGCTCGGCGGCGCGCTCGGCACCGTGGCCATCCTGATCAAGCAGGAGCTGCTGCTGTTCTCGGTGGGCGGGCTGTTCGTGATCGAGGCGCTCTCGGTGATCTTGCAGGTCGGCTCGTTCAAGCTGCTCGGCAAACGCATCTTTCGCATGGCGCCGCTGCACCACCACTTCGAGCTCGCCGGCTGGAAGGAGCCGCAGATCGTGATCCGTTTCTGGATCGTCGCGTTCGTGTTCGCGCTGTTCAGTCTCACCACTTTGAAGCTGAGGTAGGAGGGAGACCGAAATGAGAACGCACGCAACGAGCGCACGAGTGACTGGGGCGCGAGCCCGCAGGGCGCGGGGGGGTGGGGAGTCCCGTACCCCCCCGGGTCGCCGTTGAAAGCACCGTGGAGTTGGAGAGGCAATCCGTCGTGGTCGTCGGGCTGGCGCGGTCGGGGATCGCGGCGGCGCGCTATCTCGCGAGGCGCGGGGCGCGCGTGGTGGCCACCGATCGGAAGCCGGCGCGGGAACTCGAAGCGGAGGCCCTGAAGCTTGAGGAGGACGGCGTGAGACTCGAGATCGGCGAACACAAGCAGGGAACCTTCACCGGAGCTTCGCTGATCGTCGTGTCTCCCGGCGTGCCGTGGAAGCTGCCGGAGCTCGAGGCCGCGCGGCGGGCAGGCGTTCCGGTGATCGCCGAGCTGGAGCTCGGCTATCAGCAGATCATTGGCACTGTCGTTGCGGTGACCGGGACCAAGGGCAAGTCCACCACGACCGCGGCCCTGGGCGCGATGCTCCGGGAGGCAGGCGAAGACGCGCGGGTCGGCGGCAATATCGGTCAGGCACTCACGGGCCTGATCGAGGGGGCCGGCAAGGAGACGATCTTCGTGCTCGAGGTCTCGAGCTTTCAGCTCGAGGGCACCGAGGCGTTCCATCCGCGCCTGGCGCTGTTCCTGAACCTCTCTGCTGACCACCTCGACCGCCACGCCAGCTTCGAGGAGTACCGCGACGCCAAGGCGCGCATCTTTCGCAACCAGACGGCCGAAGACTGGGCGGTCGTGAACGCCGACGATGCGACAGTGCTGGCCCTGGCCAGGGCTTCGCGGGCGCGGCTGTGCCTGTTCAGCGCCGCGCATGCGGCCGGGCCGAACACGCTTCCCGCTCGCGAGACGGGCCCGCTAGCGTACTTCGAGAACGGTGAAGCCCGACTGCGCCGCGACGGCCGGAGCGAGACGCTCTTCAGGCTCGCCTCCGTGCGCCTGCCCGGCGCGCACCTCGCGGGCGATCTGCTCGCCGCGGCAGCGGCCGCCAGGCTGCTCGACGCGAGCCCCGAATCGATCGCGCGCGCCGTCGCCCGTTTTCACGGCGTCGAGCACGTACTCGAGCGGGTGGCCGAGATCGGCGGCGTCTTGTTCTTCAACGACTCCAAGGCGACCAACCTCGACGCCGCCCGGAAGAGCCTCGAGGCCTTCGAGCGGCCCGTGCTCGCGATTCTCGGTGGCCGCTACAAAGGCGGCGACTTCGCGGCGCTCGCGGGCGTGGTCGAGCGCCACGCCAAGGCGATCTTCGCCATCGGCGAGGCCCGCGAGCGGATCGTAGCGGCGCTCTCGTCGGCGGCGCCGGTGGTGTGGTGCGACGACCTGCACGAGGCCGTGGTGCGCGCCTTTGCCGCGGCCGAGCACGGCGACGCGGTGCTGCTGGCGCCAGGCTGCTCTTCGTTCGACATGTTCCGCGACTATGCGGATCGAGGCAATGCCTTCAAGCGCGAGGTCTGGAAGCTGCGCGACGAGGTCCAAGGCTAGTGGCCCGCAGGCTTTCCTCCGACCGCTCCTTGTTTGCCGTGACGGCGGCGCTGCTCGGCATCGGGCTGGTCATGGTGTGGAGCGCGTCGTCGGCGCTCGCCTCGGAAAGCCACGCAAACGCCTACCACTTCCTCGTGAAGCAGATGCTGTGGGCCGGCCTCGGCCTGGTCGTGATGCTCGCGGCAATCCGCGTCGACTACCGCAAGCTCCGCCAGCGCCGCGTGGTCTTCGGCCTGCTGGGCTTCGCGACGCTACTGCTGATCCTGGTGCTGTTCCTGCCGACGCTCAACGAAACGCACCGTTGGATCCGCTTCGGTCAACTCTCGTTCCAGCCGGCCGAGCTCGCCAAACTGGCCATGATCGTGTTCCTGGCCTACCACCTCGAACGCAAGAGCGACCGCATCAACGAGTTCGTTCCGACGCTGTTCCCGGCCCTCATGCTGCTGGGCTGGTTCGCCTTCCTGATCTTCATCCAGCCCGATCTGGGCAGCGCAGCGACGCTGTGCCTGATCAGCTGCGTGCTGCTCTACGTGGCTGGCGTCCGGATGCGCTACTTCGCGGTGCTGGGCCTGCTGGCGATCCCGGTTCTCTACCAGGCCGTGATGGGCGCCGCCTACCGGCGCGACCGCATCGAGGCGTTCCTGAATCCCTGGTCCGATGCGCGGGGCTCCGGCTACCAGATCATCCAGAGCCTGATCGCTGTCGGCACCGGCGGAGTGACGGGCGTCGGGCTCATGGAAGGCCGGCAGAAACTCTTCTACTTGCCCTACCCATACAGCGACTTCATCTTCGCGGTGATCGGCGAGGAGCTGGGGCTCCTCGGCGCCGCCGCCGTGATTGCCGGCTTCCTGCTACTGCTGTGGCGCGGCGTGCGCGCGTCGTGGAAAGCGCCCGACGCCTTCGGCCGCTACCTGGCCGCCGGCCTGACCCTGGAGATCGTGCTGCAGGCGTTCATCAACATCAGCGTGGTAATCGGCCTGCTGCCCACCAAGGGTATCCCGCTGCCCTTCATCAGTGCCGGCGGCTCGTCGCTGGTGATGACGCTGTTGAGCGTGGGGCTGGTCCTGAATATCTCGCAGCATGCGGACTGAAATGGGATGGCGAGAACCTTCTTCATCGCGGCAGGCGGCACGGGCGGCCACCTCTTCCCTGGCGTTGCCGTGGCCGACGAGCTGCGCCGCCGCGACGGCTGCGTGCGCGTCGTCTTCGTCGGGACGCCCCGCGGTCTCGAGTCGCGGCTCGTCCCGCGCGCGGGCTACCAGCTGGTGCTGCTGCCGATCTTGCCGCTCAAGGGCGTCGGCCTGGCGCGCTCGCTGCGCGGCCTCATCGCGTTGCCTGGCGCGCTCGTCCGTGCTGCGGCCCTGGTGCGCCGCGAACGGCCCGAGGCGGTTCTCGGCGTCGGCGGCTATGCGGGCGGCCCGCTGGTCCTGGTCGCGGCGCTTTTTGGAGTGCGCACGGTGATCCTCGAACCGAATGCGAAACCCGGCTTCACGAACCGGCTGTTGCGCCCGTTCGTGGGGCAGGCTGCCTGCGCCTACGAAGAGGCGCGTGGCTTCTTCCGGGGCAAGGGCGTCGTGACTGGAAACCCCGTACGGGGCGGCTTCGCGACGCTGCCGGCGAAGAGGCACGGCGCAGCTTCGACGCTGCTGGCCTTCGGCGGCAGCCAGGGTTCGCGGGTGTTGAACGAGGCGCTGGTCGCGGCTCTTCCATACCTGCCCGGGTGCGAGCGTCTGCGCATCGTCCACCAGACCGGCGCCGCGATGCACGCCTGGGTCCAGGCAGCGTATGCGAAGGCCGAGCGCCCTGCCGAGGTCCTGGCGTTTCTCGACGACATGCAGGCGCGCTTCGCCGAGGCTGACCTGGTCGTGTCGCGTAGCGGCGCCACGACCTGCGCCGAACTCACGGTCGCGGGCAAGGCAGCGCTGCTCGTCCCCTTCGCCGCCGCCGCTGACGACCACCAGCGCATCAACGCTGGGGCCCTGCGAGACGCCGGCGCGGCTGTGATCCTGGAAGAGAAGGACCTCTCCGGAAGCACGCTGGCGAGCGCCGTCAGCTCACTGATCGACGCTCCGGCACGCATCGAAACGATGGAGGCCGCAGCCCGCAAGCTCGGCAAGCCGGATGCCGCGGCGCGCGTGGCCGACCTGGTGGAAGGCAGGGTAGCGTGACGTGTTTCGCAAGATCCAGCACATCCACTTCGTCGGCATCGGGGGCTCGGGCATGAGCGGCATCGCCGAGGTGCTGCTGAACCTCGGCTACACGGTCTCGGGCTCCGATCTCCGGCGCTCGAGCGTCACCGACCGGCTGGCAGGACTCGGCGCGCGCTTCTTCGAGGGCCACAGCACCGAGCACGTCGGCGGGGCGCAGGTGCTGGTGACGTCGACGGCGGTCAGCGCCGACAATCCGGAGCTCGTGGAGGCGCGTCGTACGGGCACGCCCGTGATCCCGCGGGCCGAGATGCTGGCCGAACTGATGCGCCTCAAGTACAGCGTGGCGGTGGCCGGCAGCCACGGCAAGACGACCACGACCTCGATGATCGCACTCGTGCTCGACAAGGGCGGCCTCGATCCCAGCGTGGTCGTGGGCGGGCGCCTGGGCGTGCTGGGCTCGGGCGCGCGCCTGGGCAAGGGCGACTTCATGGTGGCCGAGGCCGACGAGTCCGACCGTTCCTTTCTGAAGCTCTCCCCGACACTCGCGGTGGTCACCAACATCGACCGCGAACACCTGGATACCTACCGCGACCTCGCCGACATCCAGGACGCCTTCGTCGGCTTCGTGAACAAGGTGCCCTTCTACGGCGTCGCGGTGCTGTGTATCGACGATGCGCCGGTTCAGGACGTGCTGCCGCGCATCGAGCGGCGCGTCATCGGCTACGGTCTCTCGGCACAGGCGCAGGTCTCGGCGCGCGAGGTAAGGGTCGGTCCGCGCAGCTCGACCTACACCGCGGTCGAGGGCGGCAAGGCGCTCGGCACGCTCACGCTCGCGGTTCCGGGCGCTCACAACGTCGTCAACTCTCTCGCGGCAGTCGCGGTCGGGCTCGAGCTGGGCATCCGCTTCGACGCCGTCAAGGCCGGCCTGGAAGCCTTTACGGGCGTCGATCGGCGCTTCCAGGTGCGCGGCGAGGCCTCCGGGATCACGGTGATCGACGACTACGGCCACCACCCGACCGAGATAAGGGCCACTCTCGAGACGCTTCGCACGCGTGCCGGGACACGCCGCACCGTGGTGCTGTTCCAGCCGCACCGCTACACGCGGACGCAGGCACTGTGGGACGAGTTCTGCTGCGCCTTCCAGCAGGCCGACGTGTTGCTGCTCTCCGACATCTATGCTGCGAGCGAAGAGCAGATCGCGGGCGTGAGCGCGGAGGCGCTGGCGCGAGCTATCGCGGAGCGGGGTCAGCGTGGCGTCGCGTACGCCGGCAATCTGCAGGCCGCGACCGAGCGCCTGCTCGGGGAGGCCCGTGCGGGCGACGTCGTTCTCACCCTGGGCGCGGGCAGCGTCTGGCACGCCGGGGAGGAGCTTCTCGCAAGATGGACTCGAGAGTGACGGCGGCGCTGCGCGAGGCCGGCGTTGCGTTCCGCGAGAACGAACCGTTCTCGAAGCACACCTCCATGGGCGTCGGCGGGCCTGCGGCCGTAATGGCCTTCCCACGCTCCAGCGAAGAGCTGCGTCAGGCGCTCGAGGTGCGGCGCGAGCTCGCGCTGCCGCACCGTGTGCTGGGCGGCGGCTCGAACCTGGTCGTCGTGGACGAGGGCCTCGACGAGCTGGTGATCAACACCCAGGACCTGTCGCACGTCCGTGTGAGCGAGGAAGGCGTGCTGACGGCCGAGGCGGGTGCCAACTTGATTCGCACGGTTGTGCGCTCTTCCCGCGCCGGCTGGAGCGGGTTGCAGAGCGCGGCCGGGATTCCCGGCTCGGTGGGTGGCGCGGCCGTGATGAACGCCGGCGCCTACGGCTTCTCGATCAGCGAGGTGCTGAAGGAAATCGTGGTGTACGACGAAAACGGCGAGAGCACCCAGCCACCCGAGGGCTGGAAGTTCCACTACCGCGGCTCGTCGATCCCGGAAGGCTCCGCCGTGGCCAGCCTCAGCGTCGCGCTCGAGCCCGGTGATCCGCAGCGGCTGGGCGAAGAGATCCGGGAGTTGCAGATGCAGCGCGTGAAGAGCCAGCCGGTGGGACGCAATGCGGGCTGCGTCTTCAAGAACCCGTCCGGAGCGCATGCCGGCCGCATCATCGACGAGTTGGGCCTGAAGGGCATGCGCCGCGGCGGTGCTTCGGTCTCGGAGAAGCACGCGAACTTCGTGATGAACGAGGCCGGCGCGAAGGCCAGCGACGTTCTCGAGCTCCTCGAACTCGTCCGCGAGCGCGCCCTGCGTGAGGCCGGCGTCGCGCTGGAACTGGAAGTCAAGGTCTGGAGGCCACGGGCGTGAGCGAGACCCCAGGCCCGCGGCGAGCCCTGCCGGTGCCGCCGGCCGAGCTGCCGCTCAGCGTGCTGGCCGGCGAGGGCGAAGGAGCGTTCCTTCGCCCCAAGTACCGCACGCGGGTGGTGAAACGCGCCCGCCGGGGCAACGCCGGACGCGCGCTCTTCGGCTTGCAGCTGGGCGCGATCTTCGTGGTGTCCGTGCTGGGGCTGTGGACCGGCTACTCGAAGGTCATGGCCAGCGAGCACCTGAAGGTGGGACGCGTCGACGTGCGCGGCAGCCACTTCCTCTCCGAGGGAGAAATCCGGGAGCTGATGGGGCCCTCCGTGGGAGAGAACATCCTGGGCCTCGACCTCGAGGCGCTCAAGTCGAGGCTGCGCGCCTCGCCGTGGGTGGCCGATGCCACGGTGCGCCGCACGCTCCCGGACACCGTCGAAGTCCAGATCCGCGAACGCGTTCCGCTGGCCTTGGCCGAGGCCGACGGCCTCTACCTTATGGACGCCGAAGGCACGCTCATCGAAGTCTACGGTCCGCGCACCGCGAGCTTCGATTTGCCGATCGTGCGCGGCCTGGCCCGCACCACGGGCGATGCCCGGCGCGACCGAGCCCAGCGCGCCGGTGCGCTGCTCGACGACCTGGGCGATCTCGCGGGCGAGGTGTCCGAGGTGCAGGTCGAAGCGAGCGGCGACCTGCGCGTGGTCTTGAAGAACCGCGGCGAGATCCTGAAGCTGGGCGCGCCGCCCTGCCGGAAGCAGTTCCTCACGTTCCTGAGCCTGAGAGGCGAGCTCGCCGAGCGCGCCCCGCGAGCCGAGTACTTCGACCTCCGGTTCCGCGACCGGATCTATGCCAAGCAGCCGGAGAGCGCGCTCGCCGCGGCGGGTAGCGCTCTGCCGGCAACAGGGAGGTAGCCTTTGCCGAAGAAGAAAGATCGCTACATCGTCGGCCTCGACATCGGGACCCACAAGGTGTGCGCGATCGTGGCCGAGATCACCGACGAAGGTCGCCTCGACGTCATCGGCATCGGCCAGACGGAGTCAAAGGGCCTGCGGAAGGGCGTCGTCATCAACCTCGAAGCCACGGTCGAGTCGATCAAGCGCGTCGTCGAGGAAGCGGAATTGATGGCCGGGGTCGAGATCGGCTCGGCCTACGTCGGCATCGCCGGCACGCACATCCGGGGCTTCAACTCGCGTGGCGTGATCGCGATCTCCGGCAAGAACCGCCTGATCGAACGCGAGGACGTGGCGCGCGCGATCGAGGCCGCCAAGGCCGTCTCGATCCCGATGGACCGCGAGATCCTGCACGTGCTGCCACAGGAGTTCGTTGTGGATGACCAGGACGGGATCGGCGACCCGAGCGGAATGACCGGGACCCGCCTGGAGGTGAACGTCCACGTCGTGACGTGCGCCTCGACCTCGGCCCAGAACACGGTCACCTGCGTGAACCGCGCGGGGCTCGAGGTCACCGACACGGTGCTGACCCAGCTGGCGGCGGCCGAGGCCTGCGTGACACCCGACGAGAAGGAACTGGGCGTGGCGATCGTGGACATGGGCGGGGGCACCACCGACATCGCGATCTTCGAGAAAGGCGCCCTGTGGCACACGGCCGTGCTGCAGGTGGGCGGCGAGCATTTCACGAACGACGTGGCGGTGGCCCTGCGTACGCCCGTTGGCGAAGCCGAGAAGATCAAGAAGAAGCACGGCTGCGCACTGACCTCGATGGTGCCTGAAGAGGACTCGATCGAGGTGCCCAGCGTCGGCGGCCGCAAGCCGCGGATCATGGCCCGCCAGGTGCTGGGCGACGTGATCCAGGCGCGCGCCGAAGAGATCTGTCAGATGGTCCTGACCGAGATCCGGCGGGCGGGCTTCGATCGCTCGCTCAACAGCGGTGTCGTGCTGACCGGGGGCGGGGCGATTCTCGAGGGCATGCCCGAGATCGCCGAGCAGATCTTCGACATGCCGGTCCGCCGCGGCACGCCGACGGGGATCGGTGGCCTCGTCGACGTGGTGGCGAGCCCGGTGTACTCCACCGCCGTGGGCCTGGTCCTCTCTGGCTACCGAAGCCGGCAGGGGCGCGGCATCGCGGCATCGCGGCCGGCGGCGACCGGGACCTTCGGCAAGGTCACAGGGCGTCTCATGGGCTGGTTCTCGGATCTGTTCTAGGAGGTTTCATGGAAGGAAAGCGCGAGGGCATGGCATTTCCGCCGGTTCCGCTCAGCCTCAATCCGCCCCGCGAAGCGGCGGGCCGGTCGGGCCGGCCCCTTCCCGACAGCGAACCGCGCTGCGAGATGTGCGGCGCAGTCGTCGTAGCGAGCCATTGCAAACGAATTTGTCTAAGATGCGGCTTCATGACCGGCTGCTCCGAAGGCATTTAGGAGGACCGATGACAGTCAACAACGACGGACCCGGCCGGATTACCTTCGCCGACGATGAGACGCGGGGCGCCAAGATCAAGGTGGTCGGCATCGGTGGCGGCGGCGGCAACGCCATCAGCCGCATGATCGCCGCCGGTCTCCAGGGCGTCGAGTTCATCGCCATCAACACCGATCTGCAGGCGCTGCGCAGCAACCGCGCGCCGGTGAAGATCCAGATCGGCGGCAAGCTGACCAAGGGCCTCGGCGCTGGCGCCAACCCCGACATGGGCCGGCAGGCCGCGGTCGAGGACACCGAGAAGATCTGCGACGCGCTCGAGGGCGCCGACATGGTCTTCATCACCACCGGCCTTGGCGGCGGCACGGGCACGGGGGCTGCGCCCGTCATCGCCTCGATTGCCGGCCAGCTGGGCGGCGACAGCGGCAATGTGCTGACGGTGGCCGTGGTCACGCTGCCTTTTGGACTCGAAGGCAAGCACCGCATGGCCCAGGCCGTCGAAGGGCTGGCCCAACTCAGGGACTGCGTCGACTCGGTGATCGCGATCCCCAACGACCGCCTGCTCCAGACCGTGGCGCGCAACACGCCGGTCAACGAGGCCTTCCGCATCGCCGACGACGTGCTGCGCCAGGCCGTGCAGGGCATCAGCGACATCATCACGGTGCCCGGCCAGATCAACCTCGACTTCGCTGACGTGCGCGCGGTGATGAAGGGCATGGGCCAGGCCGTGATGGGCACCGGCATCGGCGAGGGCGAGAACCGCGCCGTCGAAGCCGCGCAGCGCGCGGTCTCGAACCCCCTGCTCGAAGACAGCTCGATCGAGGGCGCGCGGGGCGTGATCGTGAACATCACGGGCGGGCTGGACCTGTCGCTCGCCGAGGCGGCCGACGCCACCGCGTTCATCACCAAGGTGGCGGATCCGGACGCGAACGTGATCTACGGCATCGTGACGGACGAGTCGATGGGCGATGCGGTAAAGGTGACGGTGATCGCCACCGGTTTCACTCGCCCGTCTCGAAAGGTGGCCCCGACGCCCGTGGATCTCGGCAACTACGTGGGCGCGGGTGCCAGCGCCCCAGTGCAGCTTTCGGCAGCCGAAGCGACCGGTGGCTTCTACCGAAAGACGCCCAACCCCAAG
>JAQBHI010000062.1:0-4661 GCA_032127875.1 Acidobacteriota bacterium | reverse complement strand
GCCCAGGCCGTGGCTGCTGCGCCGATCCGCACGTTCCAGAACGAGTCGCAATCCGTGACGGCGTTCGACGTGAGAGCGTAGACCGAGAACGTGTCGGTGCCGATTGTTACTGTGGAGATGGTTCCCATGTGATTCTAGTTGTTCGGCCTGACGCCGGGGCGGAAGGCCTTGTCGAAGTTTGTGGAGTCTGTTTTGGTTACTTCTTCGGCTTCCCCGGTGCGTCGGAGCTGGTCTTCGGTTCGGCGGGTCCTGCGGTGCCGGGCTTGCCGGTGGCCTTCTTCTTTCCTGCCGCCGGTCCGGGTTGTCCAGGCGCGGGGTTCTTCGCTGCTTCGAGCGCGACCTCGTGTGCTTGGTCCTGCTGCTTGAGCTGCGCCTCCTCCTGGCGGAGTGGCATCTCTTCGAGCGCGAGCGCCAGCTCTTCGTCCTGCTCTTCCTGGTCGGGCATGCCCAGCAGTCGGCGGACCTCGTTGATCACCTTGTCGTTGATCGGGATCGGCGCGCCAGCGAGGGCCATGTCCTTCAGGGCCGCGACGATCTCGCCGACCTCGCGGAACTGCGCCTTGCTCAGGCGGAAGGCCGGGAGATACTTCCGGTCCCATCCGTTCAGGTCGAACAGTGGGCCCAGGAAGTCCTTCTCCATGGTGCGTGCGACCTCGTTGAGTGCGGAGTCGATGACGACGCCGAACTGCGCTGACTTGTCTTGGGAGAGTGCGTGCGAGCCGCGGCTGTCGCTGCCCAGCATGAGTTGCTCGACGCCGAGGAGGCGCGCGATGCTTCGCTCGATGCGCTCGATGGCCTTGCTCATCTCCTCTTGGGAGGTGCTCTCGCCCTTCAGCAGCTCGACGCCCCAGTGCTGGTTGGCGGACGGCGCGTTGTTCTCGCCCGTGCCCTTGTAGACGGCGGAGTCGAGGACGATGCCGGTGTCGATGCCCTTCAGGGCCTTCTCGATGAAGTCCTCGATCGGCTTGCGGATCGCGGCGGCTTCGGACTTGGTGATCTTTTGCTTGGCGACCATGTCGGCCAGCACGCCCAGCGGCGCCTTGCCGATCGGGGTGCCGCGGAGGTCGCGCTCGAAGCCCCACCCTTCCAGGATCTCGTAGCGGACGAGACGGGCGTGGAGCTTGATGATGTGGCGGAAGATGCCCAGGCCCTCCGGGCTATCGTGCAGCGTGTCGTCCACGCAGTAGATCATCTTGCCGCGGGGGAGGTAGGACTCCTGCTGCGTCTGCGGGCTGCGCTGCATGACGCCAGCGATCTCGCCGTTCTTGGTCTGGTCCCAGCGGCTGATGGTCGCCTGGGCCCGCGGGGCGATGTCCTTGAACCCGGTCAGACCGGGCCACTCGTCGGACTCCTGCTTCTCGGCGGTCCACTCTTGGATGCTGAAGCCGTAGAACCGGAACATGAGTGCCCGGCGCACGACGGCGTGCCAGGGGCTCTTCATGTTGTGCATCACGAACTTGATCTGCTCGGCGATCTCCTGGGCCTTCTCGTCGTCGGCGTGTTTGTCCTTGACCTGGACTTCCCACTCGGCGCCCGAGGCGATGTTCAGGAAGAACCGGACGCCCGCGGACACGATGCTGTTGTTCGCGAGCAGGTTCGAGTAGGAGAGATACTTCTCGGTGCCGGTGAGCCGGGAGTCCTTCTCTTGCTCCACGAGCACGCCGCCGTAGATGGCCACACCGGGGGCCCCGATCGTCTCTTCGGGCTCGAAGATTTTCTCGGTCGGGTCCAGGTCTGGAATCCGGCGGCCTTCGTCGACATCCTCTTCGAACTGCTTGGCGATGTCGTCCTGGCTCATGGTTGGGTCCTGCTCATACGCGATAGTGGTGGGTGCGGGCTGCGCTCTCGTGTGTTCAAGGGGTGGGGTGATGTGCGGGAGCACGGCGAGCACCTGGGCCCCATGGTATCGGAACCATGGGGACGCTGTCAAGATACTTGGACGAAAAAGCGCCAAATCGGTTCCTGGGTGGTAGAATTCGGCATGACCAACGAACAGACCCGGAGGGCGCGATGCTCGAACTGATCATCTTCCTGAGCTGGTGGCCCGTGGGCGTCATGACGCGCCGGATCCTGATTGAGACCGGGAACGGGGACGACGGCGCCTACGCGGTCATCTTCTGGCCGTTCTACGCGATCGGCCTGTCCTTCCTGGCCCTGGATGCTGGAACCGCGAAAGTGGTGAGGTGGCTGAGATCATGAGGATCGTATCCGATGACCTCCAGGAGGAGAACGACCGGCTCCGGGAGGAGCTGGCCCGCTGCCGCTGGATCCTCGCGCAGCTCCCCGTCGAGGTGCTCATCGCCTTCCACAAGCTGTGGGACGCCACGAAGGGCGAGGTTCGCTAGCCGATCAGGGTCGGGGCGCAGACGGCGATGTCGCCGTAGTCCTCGCACAGGTTCGTGTAGGCGCGGGACGCCGCATCGATCTGGTCCTTCCACTTCCCGCCCGGGAACAGGCCCAGCTCGGCGACGAACTCGGAGTTCCAGTGCCCGCGGAGGATGTGCAGGTTCCCGGCTTCGCACTGGGCAGCCAGCGGCCGGGCCCGGTCCTCCTTGGATCCTGACTCCGTCGAGAACGTGAAGTCGTAGCCCTGCAGCATGCGGGCGAAGTTGGCCTTCTGGGCCTTGCCTGCCTGACCGGGGTCCTGCGGGATGTCCTGCTGCACGTTGATGCCATCCATCGCGGCGCAGCTCTTGATGGTGTCCTCCACCTCGCCGGGGCTCCACCGGCCGCGGACCACGTCGAGGATGTAGATCCGTCCCTTGGACATGCCCATCAGTAGTCCCACGGAGTAGGCGCCGGATCCGTCCTTGGTCGCCGCGAGGTCCCAGCCGCGGACCCTGACGATGTCCTGCGGGACGGTGTCGACGAAGACGAGCGCGTCCCGGTCGAACATGCCGCCGGATCTTGGGATGGGTCGCTGCTGCAGCTGACATGCCTCCGCGTAGCTGCCGCCGCTCGCGCGGAAGGATGCCTTCAGCTCCTCGACCGCCTCTCTGGAGAAGCGCTCGGGCCAGAGGAGTTCGCCTTCTTCCGTCCTTGGATCCTGGCAGTAGAGCAGTATTCCATTTTTCTCGTCCGGAACATAATAAGGCAGGGGCTCGCCGTCTTCCTTCACGCGACGCATGCGCGCGGGGGTCGTGCCGTTGTCGACCGGGGTCCAGCACTTGAACTTCAGCTCGGCCTCCATGGGCAGGCACAGGTGGACCCAGTTCTGCTTATCGATCAGGTCCTCGATGATCATTCCGCTGAGGTCGTCCGTGTGGAGCCTCTGCATTATGACTATGTATTTTGGTTTGTTCTGATCGCTGAACCGTGTGGGCACGGTCTCGCCGAACCAGTTGCGCGTAGTCGCCCTCTCCAGATCGGACTCGGCCGTCTTCGTGGAATGCGGATCGTCGATGATGAAGCGGGTGCCACGGAAGCCGGTCAGACCACCACCGACACCGGTTGCCTTCCTCCAGCCGGTCTTCTCGTTCCTGTAGTTTTCCTTCCCGTCGGCGTCCTTGACGTTCAGCAGCGGCCACCGCTCCTGGAACCACTCGCCGCGCTGGATCTCTCTTGCATGCCCGAGGTCACGTGTCGGCAGGTCGCCGTTGTAGCCGCCGGAGATGTATTGGTGGTGAGCTTGGCCGCGTGGTCCCCACTCCCATAGGGGGAAAAATACGTTGCAGATCATAGATTTTGTGCAGCCTGGAGGCACATTGATCAAAATTTTGTCAATTTCGTCGCGGTGGAAGGCTTCGAGGTGCTTGCACATCGTCTCCACTGCCCACCCGGTCACGAACGGTGTGGCTGGATGCAGCTCACCCCAGGCGACCTTGATGAACTCGATCAGGCTCTCGCGGCAGTTGATCATCTCGATCTCGCGCAGCGCGGCCCTGGGGTTGGAGAGGGTCTCCTCAACCACGCGTTCGAAGTTGGCTTGGATGTCGTCTTGGTTCACAGCTTCATGGCCTCCTGGGCGGCGCGGCAGCGGTGGTCGTGCGTCCACTCGCCGTTGCTCCACTGCATGTTCTGCTCGTCGGTGTTCATGTGGTAGCACCAGCAGCCGATCATCCTGTGCGAGGTGTCGGGCGCGGAGCGGAGGCGGACCTTCCACAGCGCGTCCTTCAGCTGCTCGCGGGCGGAAGGCGTTGGTGTCTCTCCCATGAGTTCTTGGCCGGTCTTTCTCATTCGCCGAGGATGCCTTCGCAGGCGGATTCGATGAGGCGGTGGATCTCGCGGACCGTGTCCTGGTGGGTGCCCTCGGCGATCTGCAGGAGGATGATCCCCTGAGTGTCTTCGGTGGGCAGGGACGTGGTAAGCTCCCAGGACTGTTCGGTCTCGCCGTGGATGGTGCGGATTCGGTCGGACAGGTCGCTCACGGGTTCTTCCTTGCGATCGCTTCGGCGCGTCGCGCGAGCGCCTCGGATTGCGCCCACGCCTCGTAGTTCCGCTGGTCCTGGGCGACGCGGATGGCCGCCCACCGCTTCTTCATGGCTTGGGAAATGCGGGCTCGCTGCGCCTTTGTCTTGGCGGGCTGAGTGCCGTGCATGATCTCTGGTGGGGTGGTGTCGATGATCATTTCTCTGATGCTCGCTGGGCTCGGAAGGCGGGGTAGCCGCGCTTGACTGCGTCGAGGAGGCAGTCGGCATCGTGGTAGACGCCTTCGAGCAGCC
>JAQBHI010000061.1:0-4231 GCA_032127875.1 Acidobacteriota bacterium | reverse complement strand
TGATGGGGGCCTCGAGCCGGCGCCGCCCTCGAACGGTTGTGGCCGCCGCCGCGCTGCTCGTCGCGCTGGCCGGCCTCGGCGCGGCCCGCTGCGCCCGGCCGTCGAGCGCGACGGTGCCACGGGTCGTGATCCTCGGCCTGGATGGCATGGACTACGGGCTTGCCAGCAGGCTGATGGCCGAGGGGCGGATGCCGGGCCTCGCGCGGCTCTCCAAGATGGGCGGTTTCTCCCCCCTCGGCAGCGCCGTCCCGCCCCAGAGTCCGGTGGCCTGGTCGGATTTCATCACCGGCATGGACGCGGGCGGTCACGGCATCTTCGACTTCATCCACCGCGATCCCAAGACGATGGCGCCCTACCTCTCCACCAGCCGCGCGGAAGGGGGCAGCCGCACGCTCAAGCTCGGCCGCTACCAGTTCCCGCTCTCGGGCGGGAAGGTCGAGTTGCTGCGGCGCGGCCAGGCCTTCTGGGACGTGCTGGAGAAGCGCGGCGTGCCCACGACGATCCTGCGCATCCCGGCCAACTTCCCTCCCTCGGGCACAGCCGGCCACGAGCTGTCGGGGATGGGGACGCCGGACATCCTCGGTGGCTACGGGGTCTTCTCCTACTACACGACCGACCGGCTCGCTTTCCTCGGCAAGGAGATCTCCGGCGGCAGCATCGAGCGCGTCGAGAACGATGGCGGTGTCGTGCGCACGAAGCTCTACGGTCCCGACAACCCGTTCCTGGCGAAGCCCGAGAAGCTCGCGGCCGACCTCACGCTCTACCTGGATCCCGACCAGCCGGCCGTCAAGCTGGTGGTCGGCGACGAGGAGCGCGTCTTGCAGGAAGGCGAATGGAGCGATTGGGTCCCGTTTGCGTTCGACATGATCAAGACGCAATCGCTCCCGGCCCAGGCGCGCTTCTACCTGAAGCAGGTCCGGCCGGAACTGGCGCTCTACGTGAGCCCGATCAACTTCGACGCGATGGCGCCGGCGCTGCCGATCTCGACGCCCGCCTCCTACGCCGCGGAGCTCGCCAGGGCCACGGGGCGCTACTACACCCAGGGGATGCCGGAGAACACGGGGGCCCTCACGGCCGGGATCCTGAGCCCGGACGAGTTCCTGGCGCAGGCGCGGATCGCCGGAGACGAAATGATCGGCCAGTTCCCCTACGTGCTTGGCAAGCTCGACCGCGGCCTGCTCTTCTACTACGTTGGCAACCTCGACCTGGTCAGCCACATGATGTGGCGCTCGATGGACCCGCAGCACCCCGCCTACGATCGCGTGACCGACGCGCCTCTGGCCGACGTGGTGCCGAAGCTGTACGAGCGGCTCGACGGCCTGATCATCTATGCCCTCGATCACATGGGGGAGGACACGCTGCTGGTGGTGATGTCGGACCACGGGTTCACGAGCTGGCGGCGGGTGTTTCACCTGAATGCCTGGCTCCACCAGAACGGCTACCTGGCGGTGAAGGATGAATCCCTGCCCGAGCAGAGCGACATGTTCCGGAACGTGGACTGGTCACGCACCCGCGCATACGGTCTGGGCCTGAACGGGCTGTACTTGAACCTGAAGGGCCGGGAGAAGGACGGCATCGTGCCGCCCGAGGAGCGCGAGAGACTGCTGGGAGAGATCGCGGAGAGGCTCACGGCCAGCATCGACCCGAAGACGGGACGGCCGGCCGTGAGCCACGCCTACGCGCGCGATACGACCTTCACGGACCTGGGGCAGCGTGCGATCGGCCCCGACCTGGTGGTTGCCTACGCCAAGGGGACGCGGACCTCGGACGAGTCGGCCCTGGGCGCTGTCGGCCGCGAGGTGCTGAGCGACAACACCAAGGCCTGGAGCGGCGACCACTGCATGGATGCTCCCGACGTGCCCGGCATCCTGGCCACCAGCCGGCCGCTCAAGCGACCGGCAACCGCCCTGAAGAACCTGGCCGCCGCCGTGCTGGCCGAGTTCGGGGTCGAGAGGTTCCCCGCGACCGAGCGCCCTCGGGGCGGCTCGTAGGAGAAGCTCGTAGAAGAAACAGGATCGGAGGGAGTCATGTTCGGTTCCGGCAAATCGGTCAAGCTCGACAAGGACCTGGTGGCGCGCGTGAAGCGCTACGCGGACATCGCGGGCTACTCGTCCGTCGAGGAGTTCATCACGCATGCCCTCGAGAAAGAGCTCAGCAAGCTCGACGGCGCTGTCTCCGAGGAGGAGATCAAGAAGCGGCTGCGCGGCCTGGGCTACATCTCGTAGATGTCGCTGCTCAACGCCGCACTGGGGTGGGCCTTCGAGCTGCTGATGCGGCCCTTCGCGGGCCTTCCGGCGATGCTGTCGGTCGCGATCTTCTCGCTCTTGACCTCGATCGTCATGCTCATCGTGTTCAAGCGTACCTCGGACCAGACGCGCCTCGCTGACGTCAAGCGCCTGATCCACGCCGGCCTGTTCGAGATCCGGCTTCACAGCGACGACCTGCGCGTGATCCTGGGCGCGCAGCTCGAGATCCTGCGCGCGAACCTCAGCTACCTGCGACTCTCGCTGGTGCCGATGGTGTGGATCATCGTCCCGCTCACGCTGCTGATCGCCCAGCTCCAGTTCTACTACGGCTACGACGGGTTTCGGCCGGGACAGTCGGCGCTTGTCGAGGTGGACCTGCGGCAGGACGCGGCCCCGGCGACAGGCCGGCCGGAGGCCTCGCTCGAGATGCCCGACGGACTGCGGGCCGAGACCGGGGCGGTGTGGCTCCCGGCCCTGCGCCAGGTCGTATGGCGGATCGCCGCCGAGCGCGAGGGCGCCTACGAGCTGCGTCTCCGCGTCGGGCAGTCCGAGCCCGTCTCCAAGAGCGTGCGCGTGGCCGCGGGCCTCGCGCGGCTCTCGCCGCTGCGCCACGACGGCAACCTGTTGGACTCGATCCTGTACCCGGCGGAGCCGCCGCTACCCTCGGGCTCGCCGATCCGCGCCATCTGCGTGAGCTACCCCGAGGCCGAGATCGACATCCTCGGCCACGGCTTCCAGTGGATGATCCCCTTCTTCGTTCTTTCCCTCGTCTTCGCCTTCGCGCTGCGAGGACTCTTCAAGGTGACGATCTAGATGCCCTCACACCTCGCCCTACCCCACGGTGGCTCGCTGCTGAACCTGATGGCTGGCCCGGAGCGCGTGAAGGAGCTCAAGGCCGACGCCAAGGCGATGGCCTCCTGGGCCCTGAATCCCCAGCAGATGGCCGACGTCGAGGCGCTGCTGTGCGGAGCCTTCTCGCCGCTCGCCGGCTTCATGGGCGAAAAGGACTACGAGAGCGTCCAGTCGGAGCTGCGGCTGGCGAACGGCACGTTCTGGCCCGTGCCGGTCGTGCTCGAGATCGGCGAGGCGGCGGCGAAGGGCCTCGTGCCGGGCTCGGCCCTGGCCTTGCGCGATCCCGAGGGCGTGATGATCGCGGTCCTGCACGTCGAGGACGTCTGGCAGCTCGAGGGCGCCTTCCACGCCGGCGGCGGGATCGAGGGCATCGAGGCTCCGCACCACTACGACTTCGTCGAGCTCCGGTCGACACCCGCGGCGCTGCGTGAGCGCTTCGCGACCCTTGGCTGGCGCAAGGCCGTCGCCTTCCACACCGATGGCGTGATGCACCGGGCCGATCGGGAGCTGACGCTCAAGGCCTGCCGCGAGCTGGAAGCCAACCTGCTGATCCATCCGGCCGTGGGTCTGACGCGTCCGAGCGATCCGGGCCACTACTCGCGCATTCGATGCCTGCAGGCCGTGGCGCACAGCTACCCGCAGCATACGGCGATGCTGAGCCTCGCCCCGCTGGCGCCGCGCGGCGACGGCGCGCGAGAGATCCTGTGGCAGGCGCTGGTGCGCCAGAACTATGGCTGCAGCCACTTCATCGTCCGCAAGAGCCTGCTGCCCGACGCTGGCGAGGCGGTGCTGGCCCGCCACGAGCAGAAGCTCGCGATCAAGCTCGTGCGCGTCGCCGAGATGGCCTACGAGCAGGGCAGCGGCGGCTACGTGAGCGAGGAGGCGGCCGCAACAGACGCCGGTCTCCAGCGACTCTCGGAAGCCGACCTCGCCGAGCGCCTGGCCTGGGGGCGCGAGATCCCGACCTGGTTCTCGTTCCCCGAGGTGATTCGCGACCTGCGGCGCACCTACCCTCCGCGCTCCCGACAGGGCTTCACGGTCTTCTTCAGCGGCCTTCCCAGCTCAGGCAAGTCCACACTGGCGAACGTCCTGCTCGTGAAGCTGCTCGAGATGGGCGGCCGGCCGGTGACCAT
>JAQBHI010000060.1:0-11045 GCA_032127875.1 Acidobacteriota bacterium | reverse complement strand
CTCGCCGCCCTGGAAGAGGACTATCGCCGGGAGCGCGAGCGCGTCAGCGCGGAACGCGATCGAAAGATCGAGGAGATCCGCAACAAATGACCATCAAGCGGCGCGACTTCCTGAACGGCGTGGCCCTCGGCGCGGCGGGTCTCTTGGCCTCCCCACAGCGGCTCGCGGCCCTCGCCCTCGAAGCACTCGAGCCCGAGCAGCGCCCCGACTACTACCCGCCCGCGCTCACCGGTTTGCGCGGCAGCTACGAGGGTTCGTACGCAGCGGCCCACGGCCTGATGGATGGAGCGTTCTGGGAGACGGCCGGCGCCCTGCAGGACAGCGGCGAGAGCTACGATCTCGTGGTCGTGGGCGGCGGTATCAGCGGCCTGTCGTCGGCTCATTTCTTCCAGAAGGCGGCGGGGCCGAGTTCCAGCGTCCTGGTCCTCGACAACCACGACGACTTCGGCGGCCACGCGAAACGCAACGAGTTCCGCGTCGGCGGGCGCACACTGCTCGGCTACGGCGGCACCTGGTCCATCGACAGCCCCGCGCCCTACAGCGCCGTGGCCAAGGCCCTCATCCGCGATCTGGGCATCGACGTGATGGCCCGCCGTTCCATCATGGACTGGCAGCTCTACGGCAGCCTGAAGCTGGGCTCGGGGATCTTCTTCGACAAAGAAACCTTCGGCGCCGATCGTCTCCTTGCGGCGCCGATCCGCACGCGCCGTGGCGTGGGCCAGGGATCGGGCGATCCTTGGGCAGCGTTCATGGCGCAGGCCCCGATGTCCGAGGCCGCCAAGCGCGACGTGAAGCGCCTTCACGAGGAGAAAACCGACTACTGGCCGGGGCTGTCCTCGGCGCAGAAGAAGAGCCAGCTCGCGCGCATCAGCTACGCGAAGTTCCTGACCGACGTCGCCAAGATGGATGCGGGCGTTGTCCCCTTCTTCCAGGTGCGGCCCCACGGCCTCTACGGCGTCGGCATCGACGGCGTCTCCGCTCAGGATGCCTGGGGCCTCGGCTTCCCCGGGTTCCAGGGCATGGGGCTCGATCCGGCGCCTGGACCCGGCCAGGGCCTGGACGCGATCCGCAGCCACGAGGCGGAGGAGTACTTCCTCCACTTACCCGACGGCAACGCGACGGTGGCGCGCCTGCTGGTGCGCGGCCTGATCCCCAAGGCGATCCCGGGCGGAAGCCTCGACGACGTGGTCACGGCGCGGGCCGACTACGCGCGACTCGACGAGCCCGCCTCTGCCGCGCGCATCCGCCTCAACAGCACGGCGCTCCGGGTGCGACACGTAGGCTCCGGAGTACACAAAACCGTGGAGATCACCTACAGCCGGAACGGCAAGCTCACGATGGTGCGGGCGAAGCGCTGCGTGCTGGCCTGCTGGAACGCGATGATCCCCTACATCTGCCCCGAGCTGCCGCAGCCCCAGAAGGACGCGCTGCAGTCGGCGGCCAAGGTCCCACTGCTCTACACCAACGTCGTGATCCGCAACTGGAGTGCCTTCCAGAAGCTCGGCTTCGCCCACATCGAGGCCCCCGGCAGCTACCACACGTCGATGGGCCTGGACATGCCGTCGAACCTGGGCAGCTACCACAGCGCGCGCACTGCGGACGAGCCCGTCGTGGTCACGATGTCGAAGACGCCCTGCAGCCCCGGGTTGCCCGCCCGCGACCAGCACAAGGCTGGCCGCCTCGAGTTGCTCACGACGCCCTTCGCCACTCTCGAGCGCAGCGTCCGGGACCAGATGGCGCGGATCCTCGGTCCGGGCGGCTTCGACCCGGCCCACGACATCCTGGCGCTCACCGTCAACCGCTGGGCCCACGGCTACGCGTACCAGTACAACTCGTTGTTCGACGACTTCTGGCGCGACGGCAAGCTGGCCGAGCAGCCCTGCCTGCTGGCCCGCAGGACCCACGGCCAGATCGCGATCGCGAACGCCGACGCGGCGGCGTACTCCTACACGGACGCGGCGATCGACCAGGCCTATCGCGCGGTTGGGGAGCTGCTGAAGGGCTGAGGGGCCGAGAGGCTCGTCGCTAGCCGCCGGCCAGCTGCCGGGCTTTCGACCTCAAATAGCCGTAGTTGAAGTTGAGGGCGTTGAAGTCGGCGGCCCGGACCGCGATCGCCTTGGCGAGGTCCTTCCTGGCGACGGCGAGGCGGCCTTCCTCGAACAGCAGGTTGCGGTGCGTCACCTGCTTCACTTCGGCCGGCACCTCCGCCTTGTCCATTGTGCTCACGCTGGCGGCGTACTTGGCCGCAGCTTCTTCCAGGCGGCCCGCGTCACGCAGGATGTCGCCCATCAGGCTCAAGTCGCCCGACACGGCGGCCAGATCCTGGTCCGCCTCGGCGAGCGCCACCATCCTCTGGATCTCCGCGGGCGCCATGTCGGGCGCTGCGTCGTGGAGGTAGCTGTTCGCGGTCCATAGCCGCGCGAGACGCTTTTCGCCGGAACTGCGGGCCACGCCATCGAGCCGGCTCAGCGTCGCGCGCGCGGCGTCGCTCCTACCAGGCGAGGAATCTGAGGCGAATGGCGCCTGCAGAGGGACCAGCCGCGGCACAGGGGGACGCAGCAAGCCACCCTGCGGGAGGAACGCTTCCCTTCGGGGCCCTAGATCACGCGCCCGTCGAGGATGACCCCGTTCTTGGGGACGATCACGATGCCGTCCCGGATGAAGTAGCCGTCGCCGTCCTTTTCGGTCTCCCCTGCCTCGTTGACGATGCGCACGCCCGAGCCGATGCGCGCGTTCTTGTCGATGATCGCCTTCTCGATGACGGTATTGGGCCCGATCCCGATCGGCGGAATGCCCCGGGCCGCAGCGCGAGCGATCTCGTCGAGCGTCTCGTAGTAATCGGCGCCCAGCATCAGCGAGTCGCGGATCGTCGAACCCTTGCCTATGCGGCTGCGGATCCCGATCACCGAGCGTTCCAGTTCGGCGCCTACGAGGATCGAACCATCGGAGATGAGCGCGTTCCTGACCTTGCAGGACTCCACCTTGGTCGCGGGCAAAAGGCGCGGGTGCGTGTAGACGGGCCGCGCGGCATCGTAGAAATCGAAAGGCGGAACCGGTTGCGCAAGCGCCAGATTGGCCAGGTAGTACGACTTGATCGTTCCGACGTCTTCCCAGTAGCCGCGCTGGACGTGCGCGTGGACGCGCATGCGGGGCACCGCCTCGGGGATCACGTTCTTGCCGAAATCCACGAGGCCCGGGTCGCTGAGGGACTTCTCGAGGGCCTCGCGGCCGAAGACGTAGATGCCCGTCGAAGCCAGAAACGCCGGGCCCGAGCCGGGAAGCTCGGAGCTCAGCTCCGGGAGTCGCTCCGCCTTCGGCTTCTCCTCGAAGTGGGTGATGCGGCCCTGACGATTGACCCTCAGGATCCCGAAGGCGCTGGTCTGCTCGGCGCTCACCGGGGTCACACCCACCGTCACGTCCGCGACGTGGCGGCGGTGCGTGTCGAGCAGCTTCCGGTAGTCCATCTGGTAGAGCTGGTCGCCCGAGAGAATCAGCACCTCGCGCGAACGGTGCTCCTTCATGTGGCGCAGGCTCTGGCGCACGGCGTCGGCCGTGCCCTGGAACCAATCCGGGTTCTCGTCGGTTTGCTCGGCCGCGAGCAGCGATACGAAGCCGGACGAGAAGATGTCGAACTTGTAGGTCTGGTTCAGGTGCTTGTTGAGGCTCTCGGAGTTGTACTGCGTCAGCACGAAGATGCGTCGCAGGTTGGAGTTGATGCAATTGCTGATCGGGATGTCGATCAGCCGATACTTGCCGCCGATGGGGACCGCCGGCTTCGAACGATGCAGCGTCAGAGGGAACAGCCGCGAGCCGCGGCCACCTCCGAGAATCACGGCGAGAACGTCGTTCATCGCCCGCGAATTCTAACCCTGATAAGCTCCTCGCCCGTGTCGGCGATCCTCGAATCCGCGCCGATCTCCCTCGCGCGGCGCCTCGCTGCCGGGGCGTGGCAGGTGCCCGCTGGCTTCGTCTTCCTGCTCAAACGGCCACAGTTGTGGGCGCTTGCGTTGCTGCCAGCGCTGCTCGCAGTGGGCCTCGTATCCGGAGGCTTCGTGCTCGGCCTGTACGCAGCGCCGAAAGTGGAGGCCGCCTTGACGCCGGGAGGCGGGCGCCTTGCGCCGGTGGTCAGCGTGATTCTGGCCGTGACCGTGTGGATCGCGACGCTGACGGCAGGGCTGGCGCTGGGCCTGGCGGCCGCGTTGCTGCTCGGCGCACCGCTATTGGACAAGCTGTCCCGGGAGACCGAACGGTTGGTTCGCGGCGACGATCTGCGTAGTCCGTCCATGGGAGCGCTCTGGGAGGTCAAGGAAGCCGTGCGCGGCGCCGTCTATTTCATGGCGGCAGCGCCGGGGATCTTCGTGCTGGGCTTGATCCCGGTCGTGGGGCCCGTGCTCGGCGCGCTGTGGGCAGCCCGGGCGCTGTCGTTCCAGCTGACGGACCCGAGCCTGGGGCGACGCGGCCTCGCCTTTGCGGCCCGCCGCGCCTGGCATCGCACGTATCGGGCCGAGAGTCTCGGCTTCGGACTCACGGCCTTGATCCTGCTATTGGTGCCCTGCGCGAATTTCCTGCTGGTTCCGGCGCTGGTCGTCGGCGCGACGCGGCTGGTGCTGGACCTGAAGGAAGCGGCCGTGGGCTAGCGGCGGTGAGCGAAGCGGGATTGCTTGCAGCGGACGGCGGTCCAAGGGGGTGCGGCGCAGCACCCCCTTGCTAGGGCTAGGTGGTTTCGCCGCTGCTGTGCGGCTCCTTCTCCCCAGCCAGTGTAACCTCGAGGTCGAGCGGCTTGCCGTCGCGCCAGATGAAGAGCGTCACCTTGGAGCCCGGCTCGGCATCGGCCACGGCCCGGCGTAACGCATCGCCGTCCTTCACCGGGGTCGCGCCGAACTTCAGGATCACGTCGCCGGCCCTGAGGCCGGCCTTGCCGGCCGGCCCGCTGTCATCGACATCAGCCACCAGCACGCCCTGATCGTCGGCGAGCCGGACGTACTTCGCGAGCTGCCCCGAGATCTCCTGGTAGCGAATCCCGAGCTTGCGTGGACCGCGGCCGAGAAGGAAGTCGAAGCCATCGGCGTCGCCCTCGCTGTGCCAGCGGAACATGCGGGGCATGGACGGCAGTGGCGGGTGCGGCGCGCGCGCGACGCGGGGCGGACGTGGCGAGCGCGGCGCCTCAGGCGGCCCGGGGGCATCGGGGGGCTCGGGGGCCAGACCCCAGGCGAGCTCGCCCTCGTCCCCTCCGAAGGGCGCATGCGAGCCCTTGCGCTCGGCGAGCGTGACGTCGAACTTCTGGAGCGCACCCTCGCGCTTGGCCTCGAGCGCCACGCTGCGACCGACGGGCGTCTCCCTCACCAGCCGCGCCAGGTGCGCGGCGCTGCGTACGGCCTCGCCGTCGAAGCGCACGATCAAATCCCCGGCCTTGAGGCCCGCCTTCGCGGCAGGCGTGTCGGTGGAGACCTCCCGCACCAGCGCGCCGCGGACGTCGCCCGCAGTGTCGTTCAGCTCGACACCCAGGTAGGCCCCGCCCGAGAAGGAGCGCGCGATGTGGATTTGCTTGTCTACCTTCTTGTTTTCTTCGGCACGCATGCTGGGCGCTGCGAGGGCCCCCGCCGCGAGCAGCACGGCCCCGCGCCGGGCCAGAAGCTTCGCCAGTGACATCCCTGCCTCCATTCAATCTCTTGGTCCGGCGCCCGCGAGCCGCCTGACCGGTCATCTGTATTGACGCGCGCGTGGGCCGAAAAGTCGGACTCCTAGTGGATGGCCTCCGCGTTGCCCTTGCCCATCAGCTGTTCGAGCGCCTTCCACTGGAGAATCTCGATCAGGCGGCGGGCACGCTCGAGGACGCTATCGCACGTGAGCAGCGATTGCCGCTCCACCGGCGTGAGTGCCAGCGACTGGCAGAGGGCATTCACGAAGGCGGCGTGCGGCAGCTCGGCCTGCATCACGAGGACCGCGGGACCATCGCTGGCCTTGCCGATCGACGCCATCAGCTGGGGCCGCGTCGCCTCGAGGGCCGCCGGGTCGCCGGTGGCATCCGCCAGGGCTTCGACGGAAGCCAGCCGGTAGCGCTGGCCTTTGTGCTCTTCGAGGATTCGGAAGCGCGAGACGCCCCGCAGCAGGACGTTGAAGCGTCCGTCGGGCAGCGCTTCGCAGCGCTCCAGGACGCCGGCGCAGCCAATCTCGAACACCGGCGGGCGACCGGCGTAGTCTCGCTCCCAGCCCGGCCGCAGCAGCAGCATGCCGATCGTCTTCTCGGCCTCGGCCACGTCGCGCACCATCTGCCGATAGCGCGGTTCGAAAATGTGCAGCGGCAGGGGCATGCCCGGGAACAACACGGCGTTCGGCAGCGGGAACAGCGGGATCCTGGCTGGGAGCGAGGCGAGCCGCCCCACGCTCTAGCGGCCGATGATCTGGATCGCCAGGTCGCGGTGGCGCGGGCCGTCGAGCTCGGCGGCGATGATCGCCTGGAACTGGCCGAGCACCAGCCTGCCGGCGGCGATGGGGAACGAGACGGCATGGTTCAGAAGCGTCGCCTGCAGATGCGAGTGGGCATTGTGGCGGTCGCAGTCTGAGAACTGCGGATCGTTGTGCTGGTACTCCCCTGTCGGGCTCACGACCTTGTCGAGTGTGGCCTTGATGTCGTGGAGCAGGGCCGCCTGCCACTCGTTCACGAACAACGCCAGCGTCGTGTGCAGCGAGGAGAGCAGCACGATGCCCTCCTTGATGTCGTGGCGCTTCAGGATCTCGGCGACACGTTCGGTCAGGTTGTAGAGTTCCAGGCGCTTGTCAGTGACGAGCCGCAGGGTCTCGGTGATGACGCGGACCGTCTCGAGGCCAGCCTTGGGCGCAACGGCAGATTCGCTCACCGCCATCCCAGGATCACTGCTGGTGGGCGTGGCCGTGATCGTGGCTGTGTCCAGCCCCGGCGGCCTCGCCCTCGCCCTTGGCCTGGAAGGAGTGGCCGCAGCCACAGGTGGAGGTCGCGTTCGGGTTCTTGATCGCGAACCCGCCGCCCAGCAGATCGTCCTTGTAGTCGACCTCGGCGTTGTCCAGATAGCGCAAGCTCATGGGATCCACGATCACCTTGATGCCCTGCACCTCCAGGATCTCGTCGCCGTCGGCCACCTCGTCGAGGACCATGCCGTACTGGAAGCCCGAGCAACCGCCGCCCTGCACGTAGATCCGCAGTCCGCCCTGCGGGAGGCTCGCCTTCTCCTGGTCCAGGATGCCCTTCACCTTTTCGGCCGCTTTCGTCGTGAGGCTGATCATCGGCTGCCTTTCTCCTCGGGCGGCCCGGACGCGGCCCGCCTTCAGCATCGTAGCGCATCCCCCCGGGTTTTTGGAAGCCTCACTATAATGAATGTTTGCTCGGAGGAACCGTGGACGCCGCGGAACTCGTTCGCCGTGTATCGGATGCGGGCCTGCGCGGGCGGGGCGGGGGCTGGTTCCCGACGGCCCGCAAGTGGCAGGCCGTGCGTGTCGAGGCGGCTGACACCTTCCGCGCCAGGGGGAGCACATCCCCGGTCGTGGTGGCGAACGGAGCCGAGGGCGAACCGGGTTCGATCAAGGACCGCCACATCATGACGACCCGCGCTGGCGAGGTGCTCGCGGGCCTGGCGCTGGCCGCACGCGCCGTCGGCGCGAGCGAAGCCTTCGTCTACTTCAAGGGTTCCTTCGGGCGCCCCGCTGCCGCGCTCGAGGCAGCCCGCGACTTGGTTGTACTCGACGGCCTGACGCTCACGATCCGACGCGGCGAGGACTCGTATGTCGCCGGCGAGGAAACCGCTGTTCTCGAAGCGCTCGAGGGGCGGCGCGCCTGGCCACGGCCCAAGCCGCCGCTGCCGTTCGCCGCAGGCCTCGCGGGCAGGCCCACGCTGGTGCAGAACGTCGAGACACTGGCGCGTGTCGGAGCGGCCGTCGCGGATCCGGCCGGTTTTCGCACGAGCGAAACGACGCTCGTCTCGCTATGGGGCCACGTGCGCCGGCCGGGAGTGTACGAAGTGCGGCTGGGGACGCCGCTGCGGCGCATCGTCGATGAGCAGGGCGGCGGCGCGAGCCACGGGCTGGGCTTGCTCTTCCCGGCCGGCCCTTCTGCCGCGCCGCTGCGCGCCGCGCTGGCCGACACACCGCTCGACCCCGACGCGCTGCGCGCGGCCGGCTCGGGCCTCGGCACCGCCTCGCTTCTGGTGATCGGCGAGCAGGCCTGCCCGCTGGCCGTCGCCGCATCGCTTGCCGCGTTCTTCGAACGCGAAGCCTGTGGCCAGTGCCCGCCCTGCACGATGGGCACAGCCAACCTCGCACGCATCCTGCGGGCCGTCGA
Source organism: Acidobacteriota bacterium (assembly GCA_032127875.1). GTDB lineage: Bacteria > Acidobacteriota > Vicinamibacteria > Fen-336 > Fen-336 > CADEEV01. The sequence continues at coordinate 2,734 of JAQBHI010000060.1, read as the reverse complement.
AGCCGGCGAGGCTCGCGGCGCGGAGTTGGCTCATCTGGCCGAGGCGGCGGGCTTCATGTCGGGCCACGGCTACTGCGCGCACTCGCGAACCGCAGCCGCTTCGGTCACTGGCCTGCTGGAGCGCTGCGCCGACGATGTCGCGGCCCACCTCGCGGCACGGGCTTGCCCGCGGCCCGAGGGTCGCGTCGATCCCTTCGCCAGCGGCTCCCCGGAGCGAATCGCCATCGAGTCACAGGCGTGACGAGCGTCTTCTTCCTGTTTCTCGTCCATTCGGCGCTCGGTCTGCTGGCGACGCTCCCCTTCGTGCCCGAGCGGGCCGGCACGAAGTACTTCAAGTTCTGTTCGGCAGCGGCCGCCTTCATGGCGACCTGCGGGCTGTGGCTCGCGTTCCGCCGCTTCGGCACGGCGGGCGGAGCGGGCGCACCAGGCGGTGAGAGCTACGTTGCGGTGCTCGCTTGCACAGCCGCGTCGTTGCTGTTGTGCGTGCTGTACAACCGGGCGCGGCATTTCGGCTGGACCGGGGTGCAGCAGCCGTTTCTTGCGGCTTGTCTCGTCGCAGGTTTCGCGGGCATCGTGCTCGGCGCTCCCGCCGCGGACCGCGGCCTGATCGTGGCGACCGATTTCACGTCGGTGCTGCTGATCGGCGCCGCAGCCGCAGCCATGATCCTCGGCCACTGGTACCTGATCGTGATCGACCTGCCGATCCTGGCGCTGCGTCGGCTGACGAGGCTGCTGCTCGTGGCGCTGGTGCTGCGCTCGCTCGTGGTGGGCTTCGCGCTGCTCGGCCCCGTGCAGGCTGGGCTCGAGGACGCGCGCGCCGTGGCCACCGGCCTGTGGAGCCCTGACGGCGTCTTCGTCTGGATGAGGGTGCTGTTCGGCATCGTGGGTCCCTTCTCGCTGATCTGGTTCATCTGGAAGACGGTCGAGATCCGCTCGACTCAATCCGCCACCGGGATCCTGTACGTGCAGCTCTTCCTGGTGATGTCGGGCGAGCTGCTTTCGAAATACCTGCGGATCGCGGCGGGGTTGCCACTGTGAAGGCAGCGGAGATCGCCTTCTACTGCCCGAAGTGCGGAGCCGAAGCCACGAGCGGCCTGGACGGTCACGGCACCTGCCCGCGTTGCGCCGCAGCGACGGAACTGGCCTTGTCCTCTTCGCTGCGCGAGAGGCGGGTCGTGGACCGTTGCCCGGCCTGCGACGGCGAGCAGCTGTACGTGCAACGGGATTTCAACCAGAAGGCCGGTCTCGCGATCGTGATCCTGGGTGGCGCCCTGGCGCCCTTCACGCCCTACTACTCCAGCCTGTTCGTGGCGGCGATCATCGATGCCGCGCTCTACGCCGTGCTGCCCGAGATCACGGTCTGCTATCGCTGCCACGCGCACTTCCGCGGCTTTCATCGCAACCCGAAACACAACGCCTTCGACCTGCACCTGGCGGAGCAATACGAGGCGAAGCGGACCCCGGCCCTGGAGCCGTGAGCGGCTGGCGGGAGCGGCTGGCGCGTGAGGGCTACGACGCCGTGGTCGTGGGCTCCGGCCCGAACGGCCTCGCCGCGGCACTGACTCTCGCCCAGGCGGGGCGCGCTGTGCTGCTCCTGGAAGCGGCCCCGACACTCGGGGGTGGCCTTCGCTCGGGGGAACGCACGCTGCCCGGCTTCGTCCACGACATCTGCTCCGCGATCCATCCGCTGGGCGTGGGTTCGCCGTTCTTCCGCGGCCTCGAGCTTCCGGAGCTCGAATGGGTGCAGCCACCACTGCCGGTCGCGCACCCGCTCGACGACGGCACGGCGGTGACACTCGAACGCTCGCCCGAGGCCACAGCCGCGGCGCTCGGGCGCGACGGGCGCGCCTGGCTTCGCCTGGTGGGATCGCTCGCTGCCGATTGGGAACGCCTGGCGCCTGCGCTACTCGGGCCGTTGCGGGTTCCGCGGCACCCATTCGCCATGGCGCGCTTCGGCATGCGGGCACTGCGGCCTGCACGCAGCCTGGCCGAGTCGGCGTTCCGGGGCGAGCGGGCCCGCGCACTCTTCGCCGGCCTCGCCGGGCACGCCGTGTTGCCGCTCGAGAGCGCCGCCACGGCGGCCGTGAGCCTGGTGCTGGCTGCGCTGGGGCACGTGGTCGGCTGGCCGATGGCCCGCGGCGGATCCCAACGCATCGCCGACGCGCTGGCCGCGAAGCTGCGCTCGCTCGGCGGCGAGATCGTCACGCAGGCCCGCGTGGCATCGCTCGACGAGCTGCCGCCAACGCGCAGTGTCCTGCTCGACGTCACGCCCCGCCAGTTGCTCGGGATCGCCGGCGAGCGACTGCCCGCGCGCTATCGCCGCGCACTCGGCCGATTTCGCTACGGCCCCGCCACGTTCAAGATGGACTTTGCCCTCAGCAGCCCGATCCCCTGGCGCGCGGCCGAGTGCCGGCGCGCCGGCACCGTCCACGTCGGCGGAACACTCGAGGAGATCTCGGCCGGCGAATCGGCCGTTTGGCGCGGCGAGCATCCTGAGCGGCCGTACCTGATCGTCGCGCAGCAGAGCCTGTTCGACCCGTCGCGCGCCCCGGCCGGCAAACACACGGCCTGGGCCTACTGCCACGTGCCGAGTGGTTCCAGCGTCGACATGGCCCCGCGCGTCGAGGCGCAACTCGAGCGCTTCGCGCCGGGCTTCGGCGACCTCGTCCTGGCACGCGCGACGATGTCCCCTGCGGATCTCGAACGCCATGACGAGAACTACGTCGGCGGCGCG
>JAQBHI010000059.1:0-6106 GCA_032127875.1 Acidobacteriota bacterium | reverse complement strand
TGACTGGTGTTCAGTCGTGTGCTATTCCGATCTCCGTGCACCACGTCGGCTTTCAAGGTGTGGAAGAACGACTCAGCGTGGGCGTTGTCTCCCGGAGTCCCGCCCCGGGTCTGGGCTTGACCCGATCTCGTGGACGGTTTGTCATGCAGCCTGACTCGCCCTGGCCCGCCGCTCGAACTCGGCCGGACTGATCTGGCCGAGGGTGGAGTGGCGACGCCTCTGGTTATAGAACACCTCGATGTAATCGAACAACTCCATCTTCGCCTCGCCGCAGCTTTCGAAGCGCTCCCCGAGCTCGCTCTTGAGCGTTGAGAAGAAGCTCTCCATCACGGCGTTGTCGTAGCAGTTTCCTCTGCGGCTCATGCTGCAGGTGATGCCGTGGGCATTCAAGATCCTCTGGTAGTCCTCGCTCGCGTAGGTGCAGCCCTGGTCGGAGTGGTGAAGCAGGCCGGCATCCGGGCAGCGTCGCTTGAGCGCCATCTCGAGGGCCTTGATCGTGAGATGGCGGTCGTTCACGGCGCTCACGGCCCAGCCCGCGATGAACCTGGAGTACAGATCGAGAATGGCGGCCAGGTAGAGCTTGCCACTGCTCCCGATGACGAGCTCGGTTGTGTCACCCACCCAACGCTGATTCGCCGTCTCGGCCTCAAATTGCCGATCGAGAAGATTCGCCGCGACCGGCTGATCGTGGTCGCTCATGGTCGTCGTCTTGAAGCGCTTCCTCGCCCGCGCTACGAGCCCCTCTTCCCGCATCAGCCGCACCACTCTCTTGCGGCCGACGTGGATCTGCTGGTCGATCAGGTCCTCGTGGACACGCGGGCTCCCATACCGCTTCCGGCTCTCTTCAAACGACGCTTGGATCAAAACGTTCAGGTGCCGGTCCTCTCGCGCATGCGTCGACTCCGGACGCGACCGCCAGGCGTAGAAGCCGCTCGGCGAGACCCCGAGAATCCGGCACAGCTTCGCAGTGGGGATCGCCTTCTCCGCGTCGATGCACGCAAACTTCAGGCGTGGTACTTCGCGAAGAAGGCCGCCGCTTTTTTTAGGATCTCCCGCTCCAGCCGCAGCTCGCGATTCTCCTTGCGCAGCCGCACCAGCTCCTCGCGCTCCGCCGTCGTCAGGCCAGTCTTGCCTTTGCTGCGGTCTGCCTCCGCCTGTCGGACCCATGCAGCCAGGGCTGAGGCTGTCAGGTCCAACTCCCGCGCCACTGCTCCGACCGTCTTCCCTTCGTCCAACACCAGGCGGATGGCGCCTGCTTTGAACTCCTCAGAGAACCGCCGCCGCGCCCTTCTCGACACCGTGCCTGATCCCATGCTTTCCATCGTATCCACCTTTCAAAAGGTGTCTACGGGATTGGGCCAAGCCCAACCAACACCTGCAACGGTCAGAGCCGACGGCCCGTGCTTTAGAGCATTGCTCATGTTCTTCCGATCGACACTCATCGGAACAGTGTGGCATGGGCAAGTCTTGTTGGACTGGGTGTACGAAAGCCCAGATGATCAGCACGCCGGTCAGCAGGACTAGGCCGACTCCCAGCCATGCCAGGGGACTCCAAGTCGCCCCCCCGACGACGTACAGGACGACCCCAACCAGCCCAACCCCGACAGCGCGCATGGCCGCCACCTTCCGGCCTGCCGGTGTGTCGATCCACGCAACCATCGGCCGATCCCTTTACCTCGACGCACTTCCTAAGTCCGTCGAACACCGAATTGAGCGGCGAGGGCCCACGGCCGTCTGTGAGGACCTCGCCCGCTCCAATTCTTTGTTCTGCGGCTGCTGGTTGGTCCTCATCCCTCGGCTCTGGCGTCAGCGGTTCTTGGAACCGACTGCTGTTTGGGCATGGATGACCCTAATTCGCGAGATGCTCTGCCAGGGTCATCTGGTCCGCCGTTGTCCTCTGCCATGCTTGGGCTCTCCACTGGCGCGCCGCTCCTTCAGGTCCGTGAACCCTCGGTTCGTCAGGATTATTCTGCGACCCCTCGAGGAGTCATTCAAGCTGGGGCGCCGTCAGAATGCTGTAGAGCTCGTCGGCCGTCAGCGTCGACGTGGCTGTCAGGGGTACCTCTTGCTTCTCGGCCGGCGGCGCCATCGTGACCCATCGGGCTTGGAGCACGCCGGCTCTCATGCGCGCCGCGAAGCGGACTGCGAAGACCCTGCGAGCGTCGGGGCTCCCGAGAACGTTGAAGACGCTCATCACTACCGCGGGGTTCGACGGAGCGGTGTCGAACTGGAAGGAGCCGACGACGAAACTCTTCTGCTTCGTCTTCAAGGGAGCAAGCACGAGGATCGAGACCAGGGGCGCCTTCTGGGGTGCGGGTAGCTGAACGCTGTGGAGGGCACCCGCCTCGAACATGGCAATCGCCTTGTTCACGTCGGCTTCTTGCTGCAGTGTCAGCGGCTGCGGGGTGCTCAGGAACAGCAACATCATCGGCATTGCCGCAACGTCGAAAGGCAGTGTCACGTTGGACCTCCTTGAAGAGCAAGTCCCAGTCTACGCCTCCTAGAGTCCGCAGAACACGCAAGTGAACGGATCTGTTGAACCATGAGATTCCGCTTTGTCCAGGTCCGTTCATTCTCGGTCCCTGGTGGAGGAGAGGGACACGAAGCCCCGCTGGCTCACTCGTTTTGGGTGATGCTGGCGCGCGCCCGTGGCCGCCCAAGACGTCATATCCCGCCAGTACAACACATGCGGGTGCAGCGCTTCCCGAGATCCTCATACGGCCTCGGTCACTTCGTAGCGGAAGGCTCGCCCGCGAGACTCCGGCTTCCATCCCGCCTCGAGAGCCGATCGAATCGCAGCTTCCACCGCTCGGGCCAGCTTGGCGTCGCTGGGGTTCCGCTCGGGACTGACCGCCTTGAAGCTGAGGTCCACGATCAGTTCGCGAGTGCGCTCAGGAACCAGGGACACCGAGACGGAAACGACCTTGATGCCCTTGCCCCAGACGAACCAGCCGTGTCGATGCGTCCAGGAGTACGCAACACCGTCCACCCTCAGCGTGTTTGCAGTTGTCTTCGTGCTTGCCTCCGCATGTCGCCCGCTTGCTACCGCCTGCGCAGGACGAGCGCCGCGGCCCAGCCCGCGAGGACGAACGCGCCGAGTGCTGCCCAGGCGTGAGTCTGCCCGTACGTGAGGGTCGGGAAGTGGTTGCTCAGCATGATCAGCAGCAGCGGGACGACCATGAACGTGTTGTGCTTCGAGCGCTCTTTGGCGCACTCGCCCAGGCTCGGGTCGGCGGGCCGGCCGTCGCGAATCGAGGCGACCATCTCCAGCTGGCCGGGGATGATCCGCAGCCAGACGTTTGCGGCCATCAAGGTCCCGAGCATCGCGCCGACGTGCATCCACATGGCCCGGCCAGACAGGACGCGGCCCAGCCCGTAGGCCGTCGCGAGGATCAGCAGGAACGACACGGCCAGGCCGATGCGATCAGCGCGTCCCGAGGCGCGCTTCCAGAGCTGGTCGTAGACGACCCAGGCGACGGGCAGCACGCCCATGCCGAGGGCCATCGCGATCGACTCCTTCACGTCCGAATCACCGCCGAGCAACAGCCCGCCGCGGTAGTAGACGAGCAGCAAGAGTGCCATGCCCGTCAGCCAGGTGAGGCCGGCTTCCCACTTGAACCAGTGCAGCGTCCGCGGCATCGCGGCGAGCGCGCTGCGCTTCTCGACCACGTAGAAGCCGCCGCTGTGGACCATGAACACCTGGCTGCCGGGATTCTCCTCGGCGTCCCCATGGCGCTGGTCCATCCAGAGGAAGAGCCACGTCTGGCCGATCCAGAGCACGGCCACGAACACGTGGCCCCAGCGCAGCAGCAGGTTCAACCCCTCGTCGAGCACTCTCTAGCTCCCCCGGTAGGTGCTGTAGCCGAACGGGCTCAGCAGCAGCGGAACGTGGTGGTGCTCTCCCGGCTCGCGCACTTCGAAGGCGATGGAGACGTGGGGGTAGAAGCCGCTCACGCCCTGGGAGCGGAAGTAGCTCGCGGTGTCGAAGCGCAGGCGATAGACGGCCTTGTCGAGCCTGCCGCCGGGCAGGAGCTCGGCGACCCGGCCGTCGGCGCTCGTCGTGCCGCGCGCGAGCTCGGTCCACGAAGCGCCGGCCTGGATCTCGAGCACGACGGAGACGCCGGCTGCGGGCCGGCCGCGTGCCGTGTCGAGGACGTGGGTGGTGATGGGGCTCAAGGCTTCACCTCCGCGAGGAGCTTCTCGAGGCGGATCCTCGTGATCTTCGCCTGCTCGGCCGCCGCGATCCGGAGCTCGGCGTCCGGCGCGTTCTCGAGGCGCGCCCGCAAGCGCGCCAACATCTCGTCGGCTGTCTTCCCTGTTGCGCAGACGATGAAGATCCAGCCGAAGCGCGCCTCGTACTCGCGGTTGCCCGCGGCGAGCGCGTCGAACGTCGCCTCGTCGGCGGCGCTCAGGCCGCCCTGCTCCGCCGCGGCCCACGCGCGCGTCGCGCCGAAGCGCGCCCTTAGCGCGTCCTTGTCGCCGATCCTGGGGTGATGGCGGAAGGCTTCGAGCCAGTCCTCGCGACCCAGCCGCCACCATTCGCGGTCCGCGGCGGCAAGCAGCGCCTCCGGACTGGCGAACGGCCGGCCTTGCGTCATCGCGTCGGCCCAGCGCGACGAGCCGCAGCAGCGCAGCAGGTCGGCGAGCGCCTGCTCCGGCGCCTGGGCATTAGCGCGCGACAGGGCGTCCATGGATCCGCAGCCGGCTCACGCCGCCATCGGGATAGATGCGCAGGCGCACGTGGCTGAACGGGCCGCGGGCCTCGAGCTGCTTCGCGTAGAAGTGGCGCGTAGAGGCCGCGAGCTTCGTTCGCGGCAGCATCTCGGTCCACAACGTCGCGGCGCCCCTCAACGCTTCGAGTGTCGACCCAGCGGTATGGCAGCCTTCAAGCGAGCAACTCTCGGGGTAGTTCCCCTTGAAGTGGTTGGTGTCGACCTCGACGCGTTCGACGCAGCCCGGCGTCCCGAGCTTCAGGAGCGCCCAGTCGTGCCCGGGCCCGCGCCGCCGCCGCGTCTCCCAGCCATCGCCCATGTGGGGCGCCCGGCCGGGCATGATCATGTTGGCCTTGGCGCCGAAGTGCTCGTCGCTCACCGCCAGCACCAGGCCGCCGTTCGCGAGTGCCGCCAGGTCGACGAGCTTCCCGCGCAGCCGGGTCCAGTCCACCTCGACGTGGCCGTGGACGCGCAGCCGGGCGACGCCGCCGTCAGGGTAGATGTTGAGGCGGACGTGGCTGAACGGGCGCGGGTCCGTCACGCCGATCAGGTTCCGCGCTCCGGGCGCGAGAGCAGACTTGGGGAGCACGGCCACCCACGGCGCTCGCGCGTGCGCCGCCTTGGTTTCCGCGCCGCGCAGGTCGCAGGCTTCGAGCGAGGCGTGCTCCGGGCAGTTGCCGATGAAGTGGTTCGTGTCGATGTCGAAGCCCCGGATCACACCCCGTAGACCCAGCCGCACGACGCACCAATCGTGACCCGGCTCGCGCCGCCGGCGCGTCTCCCAGCCGTCCATCCACTTCCCGCGCGAGGTGTACTTGTCGGGGATGAAGCTGCCGCGTCCTGGCTTCAGCAGGTTCGAGCACGGCGCGAAGAACTCGTCGTTCGCGGCGAGCGCCTGGCCGCCCAGGCGGGCCGCGGCCAGGTCGGTCAGCTCCGTGAAGTCCATGGCGTTCTTCATAGCAGCAGCTCGCCCGCGGGGGGAACCGTGAACGCGCCGTCCGAGTAGACGAGGCGGCCGCGAAGAAAGCTGGCCCGCACCAGACCGCGGAGGCTGCGGCCCAGATAGGGCGTCAGCTTGTGCCGGTGATGCACCGTGGCCGCGTCGACGGTGAAGGTCGCGTCAGGATCGAAGATCACGAGGTCCGCATCGTACCCCGGAGCGAGGCGACCCTTGCGGTGGCCGAGCCCGGCGAGCGCCGCCGGCCGTTCGCTCATCCAGGCGACGATCGCGGCGAGCTCCACGCCGCGCCGGCGGGCCTCGGTCCAGACGGCGGGAAGCGCGAACTGGAGCGAGGCGATCCCGCCCCAGGCGCCGATGAAGCCGCCGGCCTTGAGGGCGGGCGTGCAGGGCGAGTGGTCGGAGACCACCATCTCGATCACCCCGTCACGCAGCG
>JAQBHI010000058.1:0-4304 GCA_032127875.1 Acidobacteriota bacterium | reverse complement strand
GAACAGCACCTCGATCCCGCGCGCGGCGAGCATGCGGCCCACGGGACCGTGCCGCCCGAGGAGCTCGAGCAGGACAATGCCGATGGCGGTCGGCGGCAGCACCAGTGGCAGCGACAGCACGGTCTCGAGAAGACCCTTGCCCGGGCCGCGAAAGCGCGCCAGTAGATATGCCGCGAGCAAACCTGGCGGCAGGATCGCCAGGGTCGCCAGCGATGCGACGCCCAGGCTCAAGCCGAGTGCTTGCCATTCCGAGGGCGCGAGGCTCATCGGCGCCCCTCCCCGGCGGCGGGCGTCAGCATCACGAAGCCGTGCTTCTCGAAGACGCGGGCGGCGGCCGGCTTGGCGAGAAAGGCCACGAAATTCCGCGCGCCTGGCTTCTTCGAGGCCCGCATCGGCGCGACCAAATACACGATCCTCGGCCCCTGCTCGCGCGGCACCTCGAACGCCACGCGCACCCGCTTCGAGATCGCGGCGTCGGTCTTGTAGACGATTCCCGCGTCGACGGCTCCAGTCTCGACGGCGGCCAGCGTCGCGCGCACGTTCAGCGTCGGCACCACGCGCTTCTCGAGGCTGGACCAGAGCCCCGCTTTCTCGAGCCAGCTCTTCGCATACACACCCGCGGGCACGCTGGAGGGTTCGGCGAGGGCGAGCCGCTTCAGCGCCTTCAGTTCCCGGGCCGAGGCGATGGCGAGCGTAGAGGTCGCCGGGACGACCACTACCAGACTGTTGGACAGCAGTCGAACAGCTGCCCCCGCCTCAACGTCTCCCGTCCGTTGAAGCGTGTCCATCTGTGCCGCGTCCGCGGAGAAGAACACGTCCGCGGGTGCGCCGGCGCGGATCTGGCGCGCCAAATCGCTGGACGCCGCGAGATTGAAGAGCAGCTTGTTGCCGCTACTCGCTTCGTAGAGCTTGCCGATCTCCTCGAGCGCGTCGGTCAAGCTGGTGGCCGCGGACACCAGCAGCTCCTCCGCGGTCGCCCGTGGCACGAACAGGCTGAGGCCTGTCACCAGCAGCGTGGCCGTCTTTTGGATGCTGAACATCGCAGCAGCAAACCACATCCGATATATTGCGTCAACTATATCGGGAACGTCGGTGGCTACGGCTTGAGCCGCCGGCGCAGCCGCAGCGCGTCCTCGGCGCACGCCCTGGTCGCACGGGCCTCCATCTGGCGATAGAGCGCGAGTGCCCGCTCGCCCGCCCAGCTCAGGCGCGCGCCACCCCGGGACGCGCCGCCGCGGGCGAGCAGCACCAGCGGCTGCTTGAAGGAGCGGTTCATGGTTCGGACGAGCGTCCAGGCGCGCATGTACGACAGCCCGAGCCGGCGCGCCGCGCCGCGCAGCGTCTCGCAGTCGCTGATCGCCTCGAGCAGGTCGGCCTTGCCGGGACCCAGCGCGATCTCGCGGCCCCGCATCAGACGCAGGCGCGGGATCAGCCGCGACGAAGCCACGTGCCATTCTAGGCTGCGGCGCTTCCATCTGACACCGGGCATGGCGAAACTAACTTCGGCGTCAGCCAGCCCGTCAGTCCTTCGGCCTGCCCTTTCCCAGGACTTTCAGCCTCGAGGCCAGGGTCGTGGGCTTGATTCCGAGACGCGCGGCGGCCCCCAAGGGCCCGTAGATCCGACCGCCGGATTCACGCAACGCGGTTTCGAGATTCTCGCGAGCGCGATCCCTGATCGTCGCGTCACTCAAGATAGCAGCGGCGGCGGCAACTGGCGAGGGGCTCGACCTCGTTCCAGGCGCCAGCAACTCTGCCAGGCGAAGCGGTCCGCCACGCGAGACGATCGCCGCGCGCTCGATCACGTTCTGCAATTCGCGGATGTTGCCGGGCCAGGCGTAGCTCGCCAGCTTCTCGAGATCGTTGCGCGTGAGGCGCCCTCGCGGCGACTTGAGGCGCTTGCTCGCCAGGTCCACGAAGTGCGCGGCCAGCAGCGGGAGGTCGGCGAGCCGTTCGCGGAGCGGAGGCACGTGAATCGGAAAGACGCTCAGGCGGTAGTAGAGATCCTCGCGAAATCGCCCCGCCTTCACCTCCGCGGCCAGGTCGCGGTTCGTGGCCGCCACGATCCTCACGTCCACGCTGCGTGCCACGTCGTCCCCCACGCGCTCGAACTGTCCCTCCTGGATGGCACGCAGCAGCTTGCCTTGAAGATCCAGGGGGATCTCGCCCACCTCGTCGAGGAACAGCGTGCCCCCATCCGCGGCCTGGAAGCGGCCGGCCCGGTCGCGCAGGGCGCCCGTGAATGCTCCCTTGACGTGGCCAAAGAACTCGCTCTCGAAGAGCTCGTGGGGGATCGATGCGCAGTTCACCCGGATCATGGCTCGATGTCGGCGCAGGCTGCGCTCGTGGATCTCGCTGGCCACCAGCTCCTTGCCCGTGCCCGATTCGCCGAGGATCAGCACGCTGGCGCCCGTGGGCGCGACCAGCTCGACCTGCTGGACGACGTGGCGCAGCGCAGCGCTCTCTCCGAGCAGGCGGCCCGCCGCAGGCATCGCCTCGCGAACCTCTTCCCGCAAATAGCTGTTCTCCAGCTCGAGTTGCGCACGCAGCCGTTCGATCTCGTCGAAAGCTCGGCTGTTCGCGAGAGCCACCGCCGCCTGGTCGGCGAAGGCCCGCAACCAGGCGAAAGCGGCTTCGTCGCACTGGTTCCGGTTGAACATCGCAAGCACCCCCAGGATCTCGCCGCGGAAGACGAGGGGCTGACAGCCGAAGCTTCGAATCCTTTCGTCCTTGATCCACTCCGGCCGCGCGAACTCGCCCATGTCGCGGGTCACATCCTTGATGAAGATGGGCACGCCCAGAGCGCCGACCCGGCCCACCTTGCGGACGCCCAGAGGGAAGCGCTGGAAAAATCCGTTCAGACGCGACCAGTCAGCGCCCGGCTTCGTCGGATTTCCCTCGCTTGCCGCGAGGTGGAGACAGCGCGTCTGGTCCGGGCACTCGGGGCGCATCGAGCAGGCGCTGCAAATGTCGCCGGGGGCCAGGAGCCAGACCCGTGCCAGGGCGATTCCGGGTTGCGACGCAAGGCCCTCGACGATCCGGCGGAGAACGACATCGAGCGAGCGCTCCTGGGCCAGGGCCAGAGAGACGATCTGCAGCGATTCAGGGTTCATGACAACGGATTATCGCCGCAACGGCAACGACATTTCCTGCTAACACGAACTATCGTGATAGGCCGAGAGACTGAACCAGAGCTTAACTCTTTGAAAACATTACTACTAGGCTCAGTCCCACTGTTGGCACTCGCCGTGCTCTGTGCGGGGTGGGCGAACGGTGCCTAGGCGCAATCGCTCGAACTGCAGCACTCAAAACACACTCACTGTAGGAGACAAGACCATGACGCGCACGACGCAACTCACGTTCGCTATCGCCCTGACCGCGGCCATCTCATGGACGGCAGGCCTGAGCAGCCCAGCCGCTGCGCAGCAGACCGCGCCTTCGCAACTGACGAATCGAACAGCCACGCTGAGCGTTGCCCACAAGACCATAAAAGTAGACGACCTCGATATCTTCTATCGCGAGGCCGGCCCGAAGGTCGCCCCGACAGTACTGCTGCTCCACGGTTTCCCGACCAGCTCGCAGATGTTCCGCAGCCTGATCCCGGCCCTTGCGGACAAATACCACGTCGTCGCGCCCGACTACCCCGGCTTCGGTCACAGCTCGATGCCTGCACACGACAAGTTCGCCTACACGTTCGACAACGTCGCGAAGGTGATCGAAGGCTTCACCGAGAAGCTCGGGCTCCAGAGGTACGCCTTGTATGTCCAGGACTACGGCGCTCCGGTCGGCTTCCGTCTGGCTGTCGCCCATCCGGAACGCGTGAGCGCGATCGTGGTCCAGAACGGCAATGCGTACGACGAGGGCTTGGACAACGACTTCTGGAAGCCGATCAAGGCGTACTGGAATGAGCCGGACAACAAGACCAGGCGGGACGCGCTCCGCGGGCTGCTCACCTATGACGCGACCAGGTGGCAGTACACGCACGGAGTGAAGTCCCCCGAACTCGTGAGCCCGGACGGCCCGGCGCACGATCAGTTCATGCTCGACCGCAAGGGCAACGACGAGGTCCAGCTCGACTTGTTCTTGAGCTACGGCAGCAACCCGCCACTGTACCCGCGGTGGCAGGAGTACTTCCGCAACAACCGGCCGCCGATGCTGATCGTCTGGGGCATGAACGACCAGATTTTTCCCGCCGCCGGCGCCGCGCCCTACAAGCGGGACCTGAAGACGCTTGAATACCACCTGCTTGATGCCGGGCACTTCGCCCTGGAGACCGACGGGGACACGATCGCCCGATTGATGCGGGA
>JAQBHI010000057.1:0-18557 GCA_032127875.1 Acidobacteriota bacterium | reverse complement strand
CCGGATGTAATCGGTGATGACCTTTTCAGCCCCCACCGAAGGCGCCAGCACGAGGACCCTGGCGCCGGTCTCCCGGGCGATCGAGTTGGGCGTCTTGAGGTCGAAGTAGGGCTCGACGAGGATGAGCTTGATGTTTTTCGCCTTCATCTCCTGGATCAGGTTGAGGGTGTGGCGCGGCGAGGGCGGTATCCCGGGCTTGGGCTCCACGTAGCCCACTACGTCGAGACCGAAGCGGTTGCAGAAGTTCGGCCAGGAGCGATGGTACGTCACGACCTTGAGCCCCTTGTATGGCAAGAGCGCTGCGTCCCAGCGCTTTTCGGCTTCGCCGAGCCGCTCGTCGAAGTCGGCGTAGCGCTCCGAGAAGTAGGCCGCGTCCGCCGGGCTCATCGCGCTGAGCCTTTGCAGGATCGCCTGGGCCACGCGCCGGCCGTTGGCCGGGTCGAGCCAGAAGTGCGGGTTGCCCTGTGGGTGGACGTCGCCCATGGCGCGGGTGATCTGGACGGTCGGGATCTCGAGGATCTTCGCGCTCAGCGAGGAATCGAGGTAGCCCTGCGCGCCCGTCTGGATCTTCGCGTTGCGGCTCTGGAGAATCAGCGGTGGCAGCCAGCCGATCTCCAGCTCGCGGCCGACGACGAGGAGCAGATCGGCCTTGTTGAGGGTGAAGATGAAGCTGGGCTTGGCCTCGACGAAGTGCGGATCCTGGTAGCCACGGGCGATCGAGTTCACCTTGACCTTGTCGCCGCCCACCTCGCGCGCGAGCGAGGCCAGGTCTTCAGTGGTGGCGACCACGTTCACGGCCTGCGCGGCGGACGACCAGACTGCGGTCAAGGCTGCGATGAGACAGAAGAGCGAGCGACGTGACATGGGCACTCCTAGAAGGCGTGGGCGCCGTGGGCGCCAATGGAGAACAGGAACTGGAACAGGAACTCGTCCGCGGTCTTCTGCTCGCCGAAGCGGACGTGGCGATACTGGCCACGGATCTGGCTGAACTCGCTCGGCCACCAGGTGAGGAACAGCGAGCCACCCTTGTCGGTGAGCCCCGGATTGTCGGCGCGATCGGAACGGTCGTAGCGCAAGCCCGCATACCAACGGCGCGCGAACTGGTACTCAGCTGCGCCATAGAAGCCGAAGGCGCTGGCGGCCACCGGCTGCTGGTCGCGCCGGCTCCAGACCAGCTCGCTGCGTGCTATGAAGCGCTTGTAGATCGCCCGGCGCAGCGGCCGGTAGCGAAACGTCGCGTCGGCGCCCAAAAGCCGCGTGCGGAAGCCGGGCCCGCCGTCGTTGGCCCCGCTCGCGAAGGAGCCGCCAAGATCGAGATTCGCCGATTCCCCGAGGTCGCGGTATGCGCGCAAATGGCCGACGTAGGCGAGATCGCCGCGCTTTTGCGCAGCGAACACGGCGGACTGGCCACGGTATACCTGAGCGGTCGCCTCCAGGAACAGCAGGCGGTTCGGAATCAGGCGTGAGAGCGAGGCGCCGTAGTCCGCGAGGCCATCCTCGCCGCCGGTGAGGTTCTGCGTGACCAGCGGGCGATCGGTCCACGGCAGCACGTGGTTGTGCATCGCGTCGACCTTGCCGAAGGCATCGCGCATCTTGCCGACCTTCAGCAGCAACCCGCCGGGCACGGTCGGAAAGGTGACGAAGCCTTCCTCGACGCCGACCTCGTCGGGACCGAAGCTCAGGAAGAAATCGGCCCGCGCGTACGGATCGACGATGGCCTGGAAGGAGGCCTCGGCTTCGTGCAGTTCGAGTGAGGGCGGCGCATCGGGTGAGGGGTTGCGGCCCGCAGCGCCCAGAAAATTCCCGATCAGGGCAATGTCGGGGTTGAAGACCTTCGACGAACCGGCGGGAACGGCTGAGGCCAGCGGCGAGAGATCGGCCGCCGCCGCGGCGGCAGGCTGAGCCGCTCCTGCCTCGGTTGGCAAGGGCATCGCCGCGAGGCGCGCCTGCATCGCAGCGAGCGCCTCTTTGAGCAGGCGGACCTCCTCCCGCAGTTGCTGCAGTTCCTCGCGAGAGGCAGGGGCGGCGGCTTCCTGCGCCGTGAGCGGCTCCGCCAGCAAGGCGGCGGCCAACACGGCAGACGCGAGACGGCGGACGACGACGGGGGTACGCATCAGTACGCCTCCAACCACAGCGAACGGAGAAAAGACCGGGGGCCCGACGACGGGCCGGGGGCTTTGGCGCTAGCCTCGGGCGGGCGGGGCGCGTTCGCTTCCGAAGAGCCGCACTCCCAGGCGCGGGGCGCGAGCCTGAGAAGCTTCGACCGTGCCGCCCCCGTCCAGCCGGGGAGGCGGCGAGGCGGCGGCGGCTTCGGCTCGCGAAGCCAGCGGGCTCGCGGCGCAGGCTTCGCAGTGGCCTGGGGTCTTCAGGTGGCAAGCCAGGTCGTGATGCAGGACCGGGCTCATGAACAGGACCATGACGTACGCCACCAGCCCCGCAAAGGCCAGTGACCGCAGGCGCCGCGCGAGTCCCATCAAGTACACGGCAGAGCCAGTATACGCCGCGGGCGGCCCCGGGGTCCCGGGCGCGCCCTGCGGGCCGAACGGCGCTTGACGGAGCCGACTCGCGGCCCCTACGCTTCGCCACCCGTGTCGCCTGTCCCGGACGCCAAGCCGCAGCGCTTTCCGATCGACGCTGTCGTCGTGCCGATCCTGCTGCTGTTGATCGCTCGCGATCTCGCGCTTTTCGACCCTCCTCGGGAACTGGCCTGGCCGCTCTTCCACGAGCTTCTCGACATCCCGAAGCCCGCGTGGCTCGCGGTGCTTCTGCCCCGGCCTGCGCAGACCCTGTTCGATGATCCTGTCGGCCTGCTCCTCGCCGCCCTGGCCACCGGGCTCTCGGCCGCCTACGCCGTGGCCGCGCTGCTGGGCGCCCGCGCGCGCCTGCGCGCCGCGCTGCTGGCCGCGGCGAGCCTCGTCCTCGTGCTGCTTCCGACCGTCTGGGCCATGGCTCTTGGCCAGGCGACGGGCCGGCCCTACGGCCACGACGGCGGCGTCGTGCAACTGCCCCTGGCGATCGAACGCGTGCTCGCGGGCGAGACTCCGTATGCCGCCGACTACTCGAACAGCATTCTCGGCGAGCAGTCGCGCGCGTCCACGTTCTGGCAGCCGCTGGGCGGCAACCCCATCGTCCACCACCACTGGTACCTGCCGGGGATGCACCTGGTGATGGCCCCGTTCTTCGTTCTCGGGCGGACGCTCTTCGGCGGCTTCGATCCGCGCCTCGTCACGAGCCTCGCTTTCGTGATGGCGATCCTGCTGGCCGCGCGCCTTCCGGCGACCCCGGAGGCGCGTCTTGCAGCCGCGGCGGTAGTCGCCGTGAACCCTTTCGTGTACTGGGCACAGACGTTCGGGACGAACGACGTGCTCTCGGCCGTGCCGCTACTCGCCGCAGCGCTTCTGGCGCGGCGGGGCCGGGGCAGCCTCGCCGCAGTCGCCCTTGGCCTGGGCTGCGCCATCAAGCAGCTCGCGTGGCCCTTTGCTCCGTTCTTGATCATTCAGCTCGCGGGTGTCGGGTCATTTCGCGAAGCGCTCTCCGCGCCAGGGCTGCGGCGCCTGTTGAAGCCGGGCCTGATCGCGAGCGCGGTCTTCGCGGCTGTGGTAGCGCCCATCGCCGCTCTCGACCCCGGCGCCTTCGTGGCCGATGTCTTCCGTTATCAAACCGGCGGCCCCGGGTCCGACCAGTACCCGCTGGGTGGCACGCCGGGCTTCGGCGTCGCCAACCTGTTGATCTATGCCGGAGCGGTGCACAGCCTCTCGGACTACTTCCCCTTCCAGCGCTTCTACGTCCTGCTCGTGCCGGCAGGATGGCTGCTGCTGCGGTTTCAGTTCCGACGCCCGGGGCTCCCGGCGGCCTTCGTCGCGGGAAGTGTCGCGCTGCTCCTCTCCGTGTACCTGTCGCGGATTCCGAATCCGAATTACCTGATCCTGGCCGCGCTGTTCCTGCCACTCGCCGTGCTCCTCGACTCCGAATTGCCGGTGGACCTCGCCGTCGTGCCGCTGCTGCTGCTGGCACTCTCTTCGGAAGCGGCCCTGCACGAACCGCTGCGCACCACGTGGGAGGCGGCGAGTTCGGCGGCAGCGCTCGGCCTGCCCGAGTGGCTCGCGCCGGCTGCAGCGGGGCCACGCTGGCGCGATCCGCTCAGCACTGGCTGGAGCGGGCTCGCCTCGACGCTCGCCATCGGCTATCTGCTGGCGGTGGTTGCCGGGGCGGGGCCGCGGCTACGCAGGTCCCTGATGATGCTGGCGGCGCTTGTCGTCCTGGCGCTGCCGCTGCGAGCCATCGTCACCGGCAACGCCGCGAGCGGCGTCGTACGCGCCCAGGATCCATGGCTCGGCGACGTGCTCGGGGCCCGGGAAACCCCGGGGCCGGGTAGCTGGGCGCGGCGGCCGGGAGTGACCCGGACGCCTATTATCGAGGCCTGGCCCGCGAGCTGGCGCAAGGATCCGCCGCGCAGTCTTCCGGAGACCGCGGCCACGCCCGGCGCCTTCGCGCTGGGTCGCTTGCTGCGGACGCTTCCGTTGCGGGATCCGCGCATCGTTTCGGCCTTTGCGCTGGCGATCGCGGCCCTGCTTGCGAGCCGGCTGGTCGCGGCCACAGCCCACACGGCGATCATCGCTGTCGTCCTGCTCGCTCCGGCCAGCGTCTTTGGCGTCCTCTTCGGCGCTGGAGACGCCGTGACGCTGGCGCTTCTCCTGCTCAGCCTGGCGCTTGCCGTACGCCGCTCAGACCTGGCATCGGGCGCCGTTCTCGGAGCGGCGACGGCTCATGCGTTGGCAGCGCCCTGGCTCGCGCCGATGCTCGCCGGAAAGCATCGCGCACGCTTCCTGGTCGCGGTGGTCGTCGGGCTGTTCGCGCTCGGCTTTCCGTTGATCCTCGGCTTCCCGGGAGCTTTCGCCGAACTCGTGGCGACGACGCCGATCCCGCGGTCGGGAGTCGGCCTCTCGAACGTCCTCTTCTATCGACCGGATGCGCCGGCCGGACTCGCGACGCTCCTGCGCTGGGCGGCGTTGCCGGCGCTCGCGGCCCTCGCCTGGACCCTTGGTCGCGCGAGGGCAGCGGGCGCGACGCCCGCTGCGGCGGCCGGAGCGATCACGGCCTGCTTCCTGTTCCTGTGGCCTGGAGTGCCGGCGCATGCGGTCGCGATTCCGATCGTGCTCTTCGCCATCGCGGGCGGTGCTGCGGGCGGGAGCGAAACGGCGGCATGACGTCGCCGCAACGGAGCGCCGGCCCGGCGTTCGTGCTCTACACGCTGCTGACCGTAGTTTGTACCTGGCCCTGGGCGCGTGATCCGGGCCGGCTCGCGGTCCCGTATCCGGATCTGCTGGGCCATGTCTGGGGCATCGGCTGGGTCGTCCACCAGGCCCGTCACGATCCGCTGCACCTCTACGACGCCAACATGTACTGGCCGCAGACGCTGAGCCTCGCCTATACCGAGAGCCTGCTGCCGCAGTCGATCGCAGCGGCTCCCATTCGGCTCGCGGGGGGCGGGCCCTTGCTCGCCCACAACCTGGTCCTGCTGCTCAGCTATCCGCTGGCCGCCGGCTTCGCCTACCTGCTGGCTTGGGAGCTGACCCGCTCCCGTGCCGCCGCGTTCCTCGCCGGCCTCGCCTACGCCTTTACGGCATATCGATGGCTGCACGTCGTCCACATCGGCGTGCTGTCGTATCAATGGCTGCCTCTGGTTTTGCTGCTGCTGCGCCGGGCGGTGCTGCGGCCGAAGCCGAGAACGCTCGTGGCGCTGGGCGCCGTGGCCGCGGTCCAGGCCCTGAGCAGCGGCTACTACGCGGTGCTGCTGGCGCTGATGCTGATCGCCGTCGCGCCGCTGTTCGTGCGGCGCGCGTGGCGGCGAGGCAGCCTCCTGCCGGTCGCGGCGGCGCTGCTGCTCGCAGGCCTCTTCGTGCTGGCGGCTGCCTGGCCGTATCGCGTGCTCCAAGAGCGCCACGCTCTCGGCCGCGGCCGAGAGGCGTTCCTGCACTGGAGCGCGACACCGCAAAGCTACCTGGACCCCGGCGAGTACGTCGGCCTTCCCCACCTGGCGGCTCTGCGCGCTGTCGTCGACGATCGCTGGGCACTGTTCCCGGGTACTGCGGTGTTGCTGCTGGCACCTCTCGGCCTTTTTCGCGGGCGAGGCTCCCGACTCGGCGTCGTGCTCGCCGTCACCGGCCTCGTGTTGTCCTTTGGACCTGAGGTCCATCTCGGGCTGCTCGTCGTGCCAGGGCCCTTCGAATGGTTGCGCCGCCTGCCGCCGATCAGCTTGATGCGCGACCCTTCGCGGCTGGGTGTGCTCGCCCATCTCGGTCTTGCGCTTCTTGCAGCGCTCGGGCTCGCGCGTGTGCTTCGCTGGCCCCGCGGCCAATGGGCCGCGGCCGTCTTGATCGCGCTACAGGCCGCGGAGGCATACCCCTTCGAGCTCGGCAATCGGGTGCGCGCCGTGCGGCCTCCGCCCGCCTTCACCGCTTGGCTCGCGAAGGCGCCGCGCGGACCGCTTCTCGAGTTGCCCTGGGATCACGCGCACCGCTTCGCGAGTGCCGAGTACCTCTATTGGTCCACGGCCCACTGGCAACCGCTCGTGAACGGCCACGGCACCTTCGCGCCCGGCGCGAACTTCGGCCTCGCCGTGCTCGCGGCACGCTTCCCCACCGGCCGGAGCAGCCGCATCCTGCGTGGCGAAGGCGTTCGCTATGTGGTGGTGCACGCTGCGCAGCTGCCTCCCCAGCGCCGCCTTGAGCTTCTTGCCGGAACCGAAGCGTTGCCTCCCGGGGTCCGGCTGGCGGCGCGCTCCGGCGACGACTTCGTCTACGAGATCGCGCGGGAGGGTGAAACGGAGCCGCGTCCCACCCGGCATCTCGAGGACGAGGAGGAGCGCACCGAGGAGGGTTCCTGAGGCTTGCGTCGTTCCGGCTCGCGACCACGCTGGTCGCGCCGTTGCTGCTGCTGTTCGGCCCGTTCCTCGTGGGCGGCCGCGTGCTGTGGGGTCAGGACATCGGGCGCGTCTATTACCCGATCACGGCGCTGCTCCAGCGCGTGCTCCGGACCGGCGACGTGTCGCCGCTGTTGTGGAACCCCGATCTGGCCGCCGGCTTTCCGCTCGTGGCCGACGGCGCCGCGACACCCTTCTACCCGCCGCAGTGGGCCCTTCTGCTGTGCTTCACGCCAGAGCGTGCGCTCACCGCCGGTCTGCTCCTCGCCTACCTTGGCGCCGCTCTCGCCATGGCCGGCTTTGCCCGGGCGCTGGGCCTGCGCCGTCCGGCCGCCGCCGTGGCCGGCCTGGTCTACTCGTGCAGCGGCTTCGCCATCGGCCACTCCGTCCATGTCAACGTGGTCGCGGGTCTTCCCTTTCTGCCGCTGGTGCTGCTGTGCCTCGAGCGTTCCGCAAAGGCCGCAACGCGACGGCACGTGACCCTGGCAGGCCTGGCCTGGGGCGTGCTGTGCCTCGGCGGCCACCCGCAGGTCGCCGCGATGACCGCGGCGCTCGGCGTTGGCTACGCTTTGTTTCGGTTCTGGCCCGCGCGGGCCGACGGCCGCGCACTCGCCCGACCGGCGAGACTCGTGGCACTGTTCCTGGCCGTGGGCGCGGGTGTCTCCGCGATCTACTACTGGCCCATGGCCGAGCTGGCAGGCGTGTCGGTGCGAGCCGGAGGAGGCGGGCTGAGCGCGGCGCAGGCGGCCGCGTACTCGCTGCCCGGGCCGCACTTCGTCACGGCCGTCTCACCCTTCTTCTTCTTCGACGCCCGGCCTGGCAGCGACGCCTATTGGGGTGCTTGGAACCCCGCCGAGATGGCGCTCTACGCCGGCGTGTCGACGCTGGTGCTGGCGGCTCTCGCGCTGCTCCGGCTGCCGCGCGACCCGTTCGTCCGCTTCTTCGCTGGTTTGGCCGGGCTGTCCGCGCTGCTGGCCCTCGGCGACGCGACGCCGCTTCACGCCATCCTGCACGCCTTGCCCGTGTTCGGCAGCCTGCGCGGCCCGGCCCGCTACGTGCTCCTGCTCGACGTCGCGCTGGCCGTGCTCGCGGCCATCGGTCTCGACTCGATGCTCCGCGACGAGGTGAAGCACACGCGTGTGGCCCGCGTGATCGGGCTCGCGGCCCTGCTCGCCTGTGGC
Source organism: Acidobacteriota bacterium (assembly GCA_032127875.1). GTDB lineage: Bacteria > Acidobacteriota > Vicinamibacteria > Fen-336 > Fen-336 > CADEEV01. The sequence continues at coordinate 10,454 of JAQBHI010000057.1, read as the reverse complement.
CTTCCGCTCCTCGAATCCCTGTGGCGCGGGCAACTCACGCAAGATGGCTGGCGCGATGCCGCCTGGGCCATCGGCGTTCCGCCGCTGCTGCTCGTCAAGTCGCTACTGCCTCCCACCTGGCTGGCGCTGACGGGCCTCTGGCTGTGGCGGAAGCCGCGGCATCCGACCGCCTGGTGGCCGGCCGCCGGCGTCGTGCTGGTTGCGGTCGATCTGTTCGCGTTCGCAGCCACGACACTCGCATCGCAGTGGGTGCGCCCCGAGACGGTGATCGGTACCGATGCGACACGCAGCCTGGGTGTCTGGGCGAAGCGCGGCCGCGTCTACGTCCTCGACTCCCCGGAACCCTGGCGGGGAGCCTCGAACCTGTCGCTCGTCCACGGTTTGCCCAGCTTGACGGCTTACGTGTCCCTGCCACTGGCACGCTACGCCGCTTACACGCGGGCGTTCTGGCTGTCCGGTCAGAGCGCACACGGCTTGCTCGATGCAGCCGGCGTGCGTCTGGTAGTCGATGCGTGGCAGCGTCCTCTCAGTCCGCGCTTGTCGCTCGACGGGGAACAGTTCAGCCCGCGCCATCCGATCGCCGCCGTCGGGTCGAGCCCGCGCGAGCGCCGCTTTCGCTTCGCTCTTCCGGACGCCGAAGCCGATCGGATCCGGCTGGTCAGCGCCGTTCGCGGGGGGAAAGAGCTCGAGCAGGACGATGCCGTGGCCAGGCTCACGCTGCGCAGCGGGGCGGAGGCACCCCTCAGCTTCGAGCTGAGGGTGGGGCGCGACACGGCCGAAGGAGTCCACGACTCGCAGACAGCACACACCCAGCCGGCGCTTCGCGTGAACGCCTGGAGCCTGGTCGATCGTCCCTCGGAAGGCACTTTCTATCTGACTGAGCTGTCCTGGCCGACCCGGCGGCGGGTGCACAGCGTCGAGCTCGAGTACCTGGCCCCGCAGGGTCGTCTGCTCGTTTTCGGCGGGAGCGTCGGCACGCTGCAGCTGTCACCGTTCATGAGCGACGGGTATCGCCGCCTTCGAGAGGAAAACGGGGCAGTGCTCTACGAAAACACGCGAGCCCTGCCACGGGCGTTCGCCGTACATCGAGTGGTGCACGCCGCGAACTCCAGCGGGGCCATCCAAGCCCTCGCGGGCGGGACCGTGGCGCCGGCAAGCGCCGTCGTCATCGAGGATCCGGGAGCGCCGTCTCCCACCGGTTCCGGCCCCTCGACCGTCACGATCGAGCGCGATGAGCCGCTGCGCGTCGATCTTTCCGCTTCAATGACTGGGGACGGCTACGTCGTTCTGGCCGACACCAATTATCCGGGCTGGCAGGCCACGCTGGACGACGTCGCGACGCCGATCCATGCGGCCAACGGCCTGTTCCGGGCTGTCTTCGTCCCCGCTGGTCCGCACCGCGTGAGCTTCCAGTACACGCCATGGGCGGTGTACCGGGGCGCCCTCCTCAGCGCGGTGACGCTGGCCCTCGCCACGGTCCTAGTGCTGGGGCGGCGGCCACGCGTCTGGCGGAACTCAGCCAGCGCAGCCGGTGAGCGGTAGCAGCGGGATGAGGCTGTCCAGGGTTCGGACACATCGCGAATCACGCCGGAAGTCTCGACTGGAGCGCCTCGGCCTTGCGCGCTGGCAGCCAGCGGGCGAGGACCTGTCGCAGTTCCTCGTGCCGGAAGGGCTTGCTCAGGTAGTCGTCCATGCCCGCAGCCAGGCAGCGTTCCCGGTCCCCCGACATCGCGTTCGCAGTGAGCGCCACGACCGGCGTGTGCCGGCCGGACCCGCCCTCGCGCCGACGCAGCTCCTGGGTCGCCGCGCAGCCGTCCATGCCCGGCATCATGCAGTCCATCAAGACCAGATCAAACGTCTCTCGCGACAGCGCCGTGAGCGCCTCCGCACCGTCCGAGGCCAGCTCCACGCGCGGCCCCAGCAGCTCCAGCATGCCCTCGGCCACCGCCAGGTTCACCGCGCAGTCCTCGACCAGCAGCACCCGGCCCTCGAACCGCTCCGCACTCCGGCCTTGACTCCGCACGCTCCCGGCTTCTCGCTCGGCCTCCCGGCCCAGCGCGCGTCTCAGAACCAGCAGCCTCGGACTCTCGGCCAGCGCGTCGTCCGCCGCCGCTGCCTGCCTGCCAAAACACGCGGTGAAGCGGAAGGTGGTGCCCACACCGAGCGCGCTCTCCACCTCGATGGCACCCCCCATCAGGTCCACGAGCTGCTTGCAAATGGCCAGGCCCAGCCCCGTGCCTCCGTAGCGCCGCGTAGTCGAACCGTCCGCTTGCGCGAAAGCATCGAAGATCCGTGAGTGCGCCTCGGGCACAATCCCGATCCCGGTGTCCCGGACTTCGAAGGCCAGGCGTGAGCGGGGCCCGTCCTTGTCCAGCAAGCCGACCTGCACCACGATCTCGCCCTGCGGCGTGAACTTGACCGCGTTCCCGACCAGATTGACCAGCACCTGGCGCAGCCGGCCCGGATCCCCACGCACGACGTTCGGCACGTCGGCGGCGACCAGGGCGCGCAGCTCCACGTCCTTGGCCCGTGCGCGCTCGGCCAGAAGCTCGACCACCCCAGCCACCGTCTCCCGCAGCTCGAAGCTCACCTGCTCCAGTTCCAGCCGCCCCGCTTCGATCCGCGAGAAGTCCAGGATGTCGTCGATGATCGACAGCAGCGATTCCCCGGACGACCGCGCCAGCTCCGCCAGCCGGCGCTGGCTCGACGTCAAGCCCGACTCCATCAGCAGCTCGGCCATGCCCAGCACGCCGTTCAGCGGGGTGCGGATCTCGTGGCTCATGTTGGCCAGGAACTGCGACTTGGTGCGGTTCGCCGCCTCGGCCACCGTCGCCGCCTGGCTCAGCACCGCGGCACGCTCCGTGAGCAGGCGTGTGTTCTCGCGGCTCGCCAGCAGCTGGCGCGCCACCACCAGCCCCGTCACCGCCAGCGCAGCAAACACCGCGCCCCCCAGCGGATCCCCCCAGTGCTCCCGAGACGCGTACAGCAAAAGGCCAGCCACACAGGCAATCGCAATGTAGGGCAACAGCGCGAAGATCCGCTCCGAGCCGAACGCGGTGCGGCTCGCCTCCTCGCCGAGGGCTCTGTCGGTACGCCGCTGCCTGAGGGCAGCGGCCATCACACAGACGGCCGATACCGTCCACAGGCAGTTGGTCCAATGGATCGAGCTGCTGCTGTCCGTCAATTGCCGCAATGCGTAACTCGTGTCTACCCCGAACTGGAGCAGGTAAGCCAGTACCAGGAGCAGGTGTCCGTCGCGTGGGGTGCGGACGCGTCCCGCAAGCGGCGCCATGGCCGCGAAGACCAGCACAAAGTCGCACGCTGGATAGGCTGTGGCGAGCGTGGCCTCCAGGGCGCCTCGACCCGCGGCGATCGGGCGCAGCAGGAAGTACCAGAGGATCGCGCTCGACCCAACCAGGATCATCAAGTAATCCAGGCCCAGCTTGAGCCTCTTGAGCCGACTGGCGGTCCCCTCGTGGAACAAAGCCATGCCAATGAAGCACAACGGGTAGTAGCCGCCGTAGGCGAGATCGGCCCACGAAGGGAAGGGCTGTTCGAGAACGTCTCCCGTGGCGTAGCAGACGTAAGCCGCGGCGAGGGCCTGCCAGGCCAAGCGTACCTTCGTCGTGTCCGTGGCGCAGGCCGCAGCCCGCAGCAGGAGCAGGGCTGCGGCCAAGAGCACGGGCACATCGGAGAGCGAGTCCGGCAGGAGAATATTTGGCCACCGGGCCTGAAAGAAGAAGTAGTAGGCGTAGTAGACCGTTCCCCACAGGACGGCCGCGGCGAACAGCATCTGGTCCCACTCGCCGGGCCAGCCGAGCCGCCCTCCGGTGGGTGCGTCCGCCTCAGAGCCCGTCAGTTCGCCTGAAGCACGTCGAGCCTCGCTTCGCAGAGGCTCCGCCATGGGAGGGAGCTGATCCATATCAGTTGGTGTTCGCAAAGGCCGTGCCGCTGCCTAACCTTCCGGTCCTAACATGACAACATATTTAGAATCAAATGTTTAGAGAGGGTTATCTTTCGACAGTTCCTGAGGCCTGTCCGGACTTCGAGACCGGCCGCGGTCTCGCATGCGGGATCGGGCCGTCGGCCGCCGCAAGCTCGGCTCCAAGGCCAAGCCGTGGGTCCGCGCCGCGTTTAGGTTTAGGACGCCGCCTGGATGTCGGCGCTCGCCGGAGGCCGCGGATCGTCCACGATCCGGGAGCCCCGCGGTGGCTCGAAGGGGACGTCGAACCAGAACTCCGAGCCCGCCCCGGGGACGCTCTCGACGCCGAGGCGGCCTCCCATCAGGTCGATCAGCCGGCGCGAGATCACGAGGCCGATCCCCAGGCCGTCGAACTGGCGGCTGGCTCGCTCATCGAGCTGGACGAAGGGCTCGAACAGCTTCTCCTGCTCGGCCTGGGCAATCCCGATACCGGTGTCCCGGACGGCGAAGCGGACGTGGTAGGGATCGGGAGTCGAGTTCTCCGCCAGGCACACGGAGACGCTCACGCCGCCCTGCGGCGTGAACTTGACCGCGTTGCCGACCAGGTTGACCAGCACCTGCCGCAGCCGCCCCGCGTCCCCCCGGACCCGAGCCGGCACTCGATCCTCGACACTCAGCGTGAGCGAGAGGCCGCCCTTGCCGGCCCGTTCCCGGAGCAGATCGACGGCCGCACCGGCCGACTGACGCAGGTCGAAGTCGTCTGGCTCCAGCGCGAGGGCGCCCGCCACGGTGCGGGAGAGATCGAGGACATCGTTCATGATCCGCAGCAGCGAACGCGCCGACTCAGCCAGGATCCCGGCGCAGCGCCGCTGCGCGACGGAGAGCTCGGAATGCAGCAGCAGCTCGCTCATCCCGAAGACGCCGTTGATCGGCGTGCGGATCTCGTGGCTCAGCTTGGCGAGGAAGCTGGACTTGGCCCGGTCGGCGGCCTCGGCCGCGTCTCTTGCCTGCAGCAACGCCCGCTCGTCCCGCTCGCGTCGCTCGATCTGCGATTGGAGCTCCTGGTTCGTGCCCGACAGCCGCTCCACGAGGTCCAGGTTGCGGAAGCGCAGCTCGATGCTCTCAGCGACCCGGCGGCTGACGGTCCGACCGATCGCGGCCAGCACGAAGGCGTAGATCAAGGCCGCGACGCCGCCGAGCAGCGGGTAGAGCTCGGCCCCGTGGAAGAAGATCAGCTTGGCCGCGTAGGGCAACAGGATCGGCAGCTGCAGCGCCAGATAGACGCTCAGCACGGCGGAGTTCGAGATCAGCCCGACTGCCGGGATGCCCGCGACCAGGAACACCGCGAGCGGGTAGCTCTCGCTGCCCCAACGAGGGCCCAACGCCACGGCGCAGTATCCCCACAGCACGCCCGTGGCCAGGGCGCCCGCCACGGCACGGCGCGCCCAATAGGCGGCGGCCTCGGGCTCCGGCCTGGCCTCGCGAAAACGGCGGACCAGTCGGTAGCGCGCCGCCGACACCCCGGTCAGGAGCACCCACCAAAACGGTGTGGCGAGGGGCTGGTCGGGGGAATAGAAGAAGAACGCCGACAAGCTGGAGACCGCCACCAATGCGGCGAGGGCGCGCGGTGCGAGGTCGTAGACGAGTTGAACCTGTGCGGCCAGAACCCGGCTGGCCAGGCGCGCCTCGTCGGCGTTCGAGCCCGGGCCGGCGTGGCCTTCCACAGGCTTGCCCGCGCCCATCATGCGCTGGGAGGTCCGCCGGAGCCCACGTGCGCCGGGCTCGGCTCGGGCGGCGACTGCGGCGGGACGACCTGCGCCAGAACCTGCTCCAGCTGCTCGATCGCGAAGGGCTTGGCGATGTAGTCGTTCATCCCGGCGGCGAGGCAGCGTTCCCGGTCACCGGCCATCGCGACCGCGGTGAGAGCCACGACGGGCGTCCGCGGGCGGCCGGCGCTCTGCTCCCGTCGGCGCAGTTCCTCCGTCACCTGCAGGCCGTCCATGCCCGGCATCATGTAGTCCATGAAGACCACGTCGTAGCGCCCGGACTCGAGCCGCTCGAGAGCCTGGACGCCGTTGTCCGCGAGCTGGACGTCGAAGCCAAGCAGCGCGAGCATGCCCTCGGCCACCGCCTGATTGATGGGGTTGTCGTCGACAACGAGCGCCCGTCCGCGTCCGGACGCGCGCGGCGTCGGTACGGCGACCGGCGCTGGCGCGGGAGACTCGCTGCCGAGCGCCTGGCTCAGAGCCCGCAGGCGGACGGGGGTCGGCAGTATCGGCAGGCGGCGGTCCGACCCACCGCCGAGGGTGTCCGTGGCTTGAAGGCTCACGCCGACCAGGCGCACGGAGCCCAGCCGCGGGTCGCCCCGGAGCCGTCGCAGCAGTGCCTCGTCGGCGGCGTTCAAGAGCTCGGTTGCGATCAGGACCGCGTCGAAGGGCTCGCCCCGGGCCGTCGCCTGTGCGAGCAGGCTCAGCCCGCCCGCGACGTTGTTCGCCAGCCGCGTCGCGACGCCCAGCTCGGCGCACAGCCGCTGCAGCGCGAAGCGAGTCAGTGCCCGTGGCTCGACCACCAGGGCGCGGCGGACCGACACCTCCGGCAGCGTCGCGGCCGTGGCTTCGGGCCCCGTGGGCCGGGACAGGCAAAGCGTGACGCGGAACACCGAGCCGCGGCCGGGCTGGCTCTCGAACTCGATGTCACCTCCCATCAGCGACGCGAGCTGGCGGCTGATCAGGAGACCCAGGCCGCTGCCGCCCCGGGCGGAGCCACCCGCCACCTGGCTGAACGGCTTGAACAGATGCTCGGCGGCCTCGGGCGGGATGCCGACGCCGGTGTCGGCCACCTCCACGAGCAGCGTGACCGTCTCGGCCTCCTCGGAGAGCAGTCGTGCCTGGACAACCACCTGCCCGCGGTCCGTGAACTTGATGGCGTTGCCGATCAGATTGACCAGGATCTGGCGCAGGCGGGCGGGGTCGCCGCGGAGCGGACGCCGCAGACCCTCGGCGATCACGGCCAGCTCGAGGCCCTTGCCCTGGGCCAGCTCGGCCAGCGACCCGACGACCTCCTCGATGGTCGCGGCGACGTCGAAGACCTCGACTTGCAGCCGGAGCCTGCCGACCTCGAGCCTCGAAAGGTCGAGCACGTCGTCGAGGATCGCGAGCAGCGACCGGCCCGAAGTCTGGATCGTCTGCATGAGTTGCCGCTGGGCGTCGCTGAGGTTCGAGCGCAGCAGCAGGCTGGCGGAGCCGAGGACCCCGTTCATCGGCGTCCGGATCTCGTGGCTCATGGTGGCCAGGAAGCGGCTCTTCGCCTGATTGGCGGTCTCCGCCTCGTCGCGGGCTCGGCGCATGGCGTCGATGCTCGCGGCCAGCTCGCCGTAGGCCGATCGAAGCTCGCGCGCCCGAGCCTCCGCGAGCTGTTCCACGCCCCGCAAGTAGAAGATGGTCAGCCCCCCGAGCAGGAGCAGCGCCACCAGCAGCCACAGCGCCGTGGCCAGCTGCTGCGCGGGCTCCCAGTCCCCGCTGGCCAGCAGGACGGCGTGAAAAGCCGGTAGCAGCAGCGTCTGGACCAGCAGCTGCGTTCCGCGCGGTGTGCCCGTGGAAGCGACGGGCGCCTCGCCTTCACGGCTAAGCGCCACGCGGGCCGCCAGCGCCAAACCCAGGAACTGCGGCAGCCAGATGAGGTCGCTCAGCCAGAGAAAGCGCTCTTCGCCGAGCAGGCCAGCCCAGCGCAGGCTCTCGGCGCCATCGCCCGCGGTCCACAGCGCCACGACCCCCAGCAGGCTCGCGTACGCGGCGCGCCAGTGTCCTCGCGCGTCGCCGGCCTGCTGCGCCAGGCGCCAGAGCAGGACGCAGTCGAGGCACAAGTAGAGCACCGACGCGGGGATGTTGGTCCGGAGAGCCGCCAGGTCGAAGCTGGAAGGCAGAATCACGAGATAGACGAAGAGCGCGAGCGCGGTCAGCGCCGAGCCCAGGCCCTCGAGCCAGCGGAGGCGCTCGACCCTGGGCTCGGGGGCGAGCGCGTGAGGCCGGAGCTCGACCGCCACGAGCGCGCCGAGGTAGATGCCGGTATAGCCCAGCGTCCGCGCGAGCATCAGCCAGCGCCCGAAAGGCCGTTGCAGGCCGCTCAGCTCGGCTGCGAGGTCGATGAGGGCGACCGCGCCCCAGGAGGCGAGGCCGGCGGCCCAGAGCCGCCAGAAGCTGCGCTCCAGGCGCGGCCGCTCCGAGAGCCGCCAGAAAACGGCTGCCAGGACCATCGCGATCATCGCCAGGTCGGTGAGATGGCCGAACGGGGACCTCAGGGGTTCCGCCGGTAACCCGTAGTAGGCGGCGCTGAGCACCACGCCCAGCGCTGCCAGGCCGTGTACGAAGCGGTCGTGGCGCAGCGCGCGCGCCAGGCCGCGACGGGCGCTGAGCGGCGTCGTGCTTGCCGGGTCTGGGCCGGGACCCGAGTGCTGCGCGTCCGAGGGATCGGAGGGCATCGTGCTTGTGTCCCTAATGCTACCTCGGAGACTCAGGCAGCGAGGTGGCGGGTCACGGTGCGCTGCAGCGTGCGGGCGCTCACGGGCTTCGTCAAATAGCCGTTGCAGCCGTGCTCTTGGGCCCGCGCCACCTCTTCGGCGTCTCCCCGAACACTCAGAACGAGCACCGGCACTTGACGACCGGGCCGGGCGCGCAAGCGGCGCAGCACCTCGAAGCCGTCCGCTCCGGGCAGCATCAGGTCCAGCAACACGAGGTCGAGCCGCTCACGCTCGGCGATATGAAGGGCTTCTTCGCCGTCGCGCGCCTTCAAGACTTCGAAGCCCGGCCCGAGGGCCAGCTCCTCGAACATCAAGGACGTCTCGCAGTCGTCGACGATCAGGACCCGCGGTCTTGCCGGCCTGTTGGGTTCAGCGGACATGCGCTACCTCCTCTGACTGCATGGCTGGTGACAGGGTGGCGCGGGGGCCCCGGTCCGCGGTCGAGCGCCGCACGTCGAGACCGGCCGCATGCAGCGCCTCCGGGTCGGACTGGCTCGCCCGCGACAACTGCTGGAAGTCCGTGTCCGGCGTGGCCAGGAGGCCGACCCAGCCGTTGCGGCCGGCCCGCTTGGCGGCGTAGAGGGCCTGGTCCGCGAGGCCAACGACCTGATCGAGCGAGAAGCTCTCCGGCGCCTCCAGAGCGGCGGGATACGCGGTGAAGCCGATCGAGCAGGTGACGTGAGCCACCTGTCCGTCGCCCAGGTCGAAAGGCGTCTGCTCGATCATGGCCCGGATCCGCTCGGGGACGACCTCGAAGTTCTCCAGGTCGGAGGCTCTTCCGACGACCAGGAACTCGTCTCCGCCCCAGCGGATCAGCACGTCCGACGAGCGGCAGGCCTTCTCGAGGATGCCCTTCACCTGGATGAGCAGGCGGTCTCCGGCGGCGTGGCCACAGGTGTCGTTGATGGGCTTGAACCAGTCGAGGTCGATCATCACGAACATGAGCTGCTGGGCCTCCTGGTGCAGGCCATTGCGGGCCTCGACGTGTTGTCGCTGAATCGCCCCCACTTCCTTGGTCACCTGCTCGAAGAGGTAGCGCCGGTTGCGCAGGCCCGTCAGCGAGTCGGTCAGGCTGGTCTCGGCGAGCTGGGTGTTCACTTGCTCCAGCTCCGAATTGCGCTGGCCCAGCTCCTGCGTCCGCTGCTGAACCTCCAGCTCGAGGCGCCGGCGGTACTCCGCTTCCAGCGCGGCCTTCCGCCGCTGCGCCCGGACGACGCCGGCGAGGGCTGCGACCGCGGCCGCCAGGTACAGGGCGTAGGCCCAGGCCGAGCGCCAAGGCGCCGGTGTCACGCGCAAGGGCAGCGCCAGCCCTTCCTCGTTCCAGGTGCCGTCGGCGTTGGCGGCCCGCACCCGCAAGGTGTAGCTACCCGCGTCGAGGTTGGTGAAGGTCACGCGAGCCTGGTTGCCCAGGTCGATCCAGTCGCTGTCGAACCCCTCCAGTTTGTACGCGAAGCGGTTGCGCTCCGGAGCCGCGAAGTCGAGAGCCGCGAACTCGAAGCTGACGACCGCGTCCCGGTAGCCGAGGTCGACCGAACGCAGGCTGGAGGCGGGACCGAGGCCTTTGGCGGGCTGGTTGAACTTGAGGAAGGAGGCGAGCGCGATCGCCGGAGGCGTGCCGTTCACCTCGAGCCGCTCGGGGAAGAACGCGTTGAAACCCGCCGGGCCGCCGAACAGCAGCTCGCCACCCGGGCCGCGGTAGTGCGCGCCGAAGTTGAACTCGTTCCCCTGCAGTCCCTGGCTCGCGGTGTACTGCTTGAAGCCTCCCGTGCGCGGGTCGAAGCGGACCAGGCCCTGGCTGCCGCTCAGCCAAAGACGTCCCACGCTGTCCGACTCGATTCCATACACGACGTTGCCGGCCAGTCCGTCGCCGCTCGTGTAGCTCTTGAAACGCAGGGCGCCCGGGCCGGGTTCGAGGCGGGACAGCCCGCTGCGCGTGCCGACCCACAACGTGCCGCCCGCATCCACGTGGAGCGAGTAGACGGTGTCGTCCGCGAGCGAACCGGAATCGGCGGGATC
>JAQBHI010000056.1:0-35526 GCA_032127875.1 Acidobacteriota bacterium | reverse complement strand
GCTGGCCCACGCCGTGGCCCGCGCGGTCGCTCGCGCCAGCCCCGAGCTGGTGCTCGTGGGGCTCAGCTCCTCGACCGTGATGCGACACGCCGCCGAAGCCGAGGGCCTGCGCTTCGCCGCCGAAGCTTTCGCCGATCGCCGCTACGAGGCCGATGGTTCGCTGCGATCGCGTAAGCTCGAGGGGGCGCTGCTCACGGATTCCCTGGCGGTCGCAGCACAGGCGCTTTCGATCACGCACGAAGGCTTTGCGATCGCAGCCGACGGAACGCGCGTGCTGCTGCGCGCCGACACACTGTGCCTCCACGGCGACACGCCTGGCGCCGCCGAGAATGCGCGCCAGGTCCACGCGAGCCTCACGGCTGCGGGCATCGGCATCGCGCCGCTGTCACGTTGAGCCACTTTCCGCGCGTGCTGCCGGTCGGCGACGGAGGCGCCACGCTCGAGCTCGGCGATCGCCTCGACCTCGAGCTCGGCGCCAGGGTGCGGGCACTCGACCGGGGGCTCTTGGAGCGCCCGTTCCCCGGCTTCATCGAATCCGTGCCGACGTATCGCTCGCTGCTGGTGGTCTTCGATGCGAGTCTCACGAGCTTCGACGAGGTCTCAGCCTGGCTGCTCTCGCTACTGCCGACAAGCGGCGGCAAGCTCTCGGCAGGCGTCCTTCACCGCCTGCCGACGCTCTACGGTGCGGAGCACGGCCCCGATCTCGAGTCGGTCGCGCGCAGCTGTGGCCTAGCGCCGGGCGACGTCGTGGCTCGGCATGCCGGAACCGAGTACACCGCGATGATGCTGGGCTTCGTTCCTGGCTTCGCGTACTTGGGGCTGCTGCCGGCTGAGCTCGAAATCCCGCGCCGTGCGACGCCGCGCATGCGCGTGAGCGCGGGTTCGGTCGCGATCGCCGGACGCCAGACGGGCGTCTACCCCGCCGCCACGGCCGGAGGCTGGAACCTGATCGGCCGGACCGCAGCGCCGCTGTTCGATCCGTTCCGCGCCGAGCCTGCGCTGATTCGGCCGGGCGACCGCGTGCGCTTCGAGCCGGTCGAAGCGCCCCTCCCCACGCAGGCGACCAGACGCCCCTCGAGCGCCGGCGCCGGAGGCGTGATCGACGTCGAGAAGCCTGGCCTGCTGACGACGGTCCAGGACCGGGGACGGCGCGGCCACCGACGCCAGGGCGTGAGCGCAGCGGGTGCTCTCGACTGGCCAGCCCTGGCCACGGCGAACCGCGTCCTCGGCAATTCGGAGAACGCCGCCGGCCTCGAGTGCACGGTCGCGGGGCCGCGTCTGCGCTTTCGCGCCAGTATCGCATTCGCGATCGCGGGCGCCGATCTCGGGGCGGTGCTCGAGCGCGACGATCGGGGCCCGTGGCCCGTTCCAGCCGGGGCGCACGTGCTGGCGCGCGCCGGCAACATCCTCGCGTTTGGAGGCCGCCGCAGCGGCTGTCGCGCCTACATCGCGTTTGCCGGGGGACTCGAGGTCGCGAGCGTCCTCGGCTCGCGAGCCACGGATCTGGCGGGCGGCTTCGGGGGCGTGGACGGGCGGGCCCTACGCGCGGGCGACCTGCTGGCCGTCGGGCCAGCGCCCGCCGGCTTCGGGGCCGCGGAACAGCTTGGCGCGACGCCGGCCGCGAGAGTGTGCGCCCGCGTGATCCTGGGGCCGCAGGCCGACGACTTCGACGCCGCCACCCTCGAGCGATTCCTGAGCGAGGAGTGGAGGGTCGGGGCCGCGTCCGACCGCGCGGGCTTGCGCCTCGAGGGCGAGACGCTGTCGCACCGAGGGCCTGCCGAGATCGTTTCCGATGGGATGCTCCCCGGCTGCATCCAGATCCCGCCGGACGGGCGCCCGATCCTGATGCTTGCCGACGCGCCCACGACGGGCGGTTATCCGAAGCTCGCCAGCGTCGTCTCTGCGGACCTGCCCTGCCTGGCGCAGCTCTTCCCGGGAGAGGGCCGGCTGCGCTTCGAGATCGCCGCTCCCGGGAAGGATTCGCATCGAGGTAAGATCTGACGCTTTCCCTGAGGAGGAGTCTGATGAAGTCCTACCAGATGCTGATCGACGGCGAGTGGGTGGGGGCGAGTTCCGGCAAGAGCTTCGACGTCGTCAACCCCGCGACCGGCGAAGTGATGGCCAAGTGTCCTGAGGCCGGCGCCGCCGACGTGGATCGGGCCGTCAGAGCCGCCCGGCGCGCCTTCGACGAGGGCTGGCGGGACGTGACCGGCCAGGAGCGGGGCCGCATCCTGCTGCGTCTCGCCGAGAGGATGAGGAAGGAGCTTCCCCGCCTCGCCGAGATCGAGACGCGCAACTCGGGCAAGCCGATCGTCGAATCGGAGTACGACCTCACCGACGTCGCGACCTGCTTCGAGTACTACGGCGGGCTGGCGACCAAGCTGCACGGCGAGGTGCTGAACGTCCCCGACAACGCGATCTCGATGGCGCTGCGCGAGCCGCTGGGCGTGGCTGGCCAGATCATCCCGTGGAACTACCCGCTGCTGATGGCGGCCTGGAAGCTGGCGCCTGCGCTGTGCGCGGGTTGTTCGATGGTGATCAAGCCCGCCGAGCAGACGCCCTTGACGCTGCTCGAGTTCGCGCGCTTCTTCGAGGAAGCTGGCCTGCCCAAGGGCGTCGTCAACGTCGTGACCGGCTTCGGCGAGACCGGCGCCGCGATCGTCGCCCACCGCGATGTGGACAAGATTGCCTTCACCGGCAGCGTGGAGGTCGGCAAGATCATCATGCGCAATTCGGCCGAGACCCTGAAGAAGGTCAGCCTCGAGCTGGGCGGCAAGTCCCCCAACATCTTCTTCGCCGACGCCGATTTCGAGGCGGCCGTGGACGGCGCGCTGTTCGGCGTGTTCATCAACCAGGGCGAGGTCTGTTCCGCGGGCAGCCGCGTGCTCGTCGAGCGGCCCATCTACAAGAAGATGGTCGACGCGATGGTCGAGAAGGCGAAGTCCATCAAGCTCGGCGACGGCATGGACCGGGCGACCAAGATGGGGCCGGTCGTCTCCAAGGAGCAGCTGGAGCGCGTTCTCAAGTACCAGGAGATCGGCAAGAAGGAAGCCAAGCTCGGCGTCGGCGGCGGGCGCCCCAGCGATGCGGCGCTGCAGAAGGGCTACTTCGTGCAGCCCACGATCTTCTACGATGTCGCGAACTCGGCTCAGATCGCGCGCGAGGAGATCTTCGGCCCCGTGATGTCCGTGATCCCCTTCGACAACGAGGCCGAGGCGCTCGAGATCGCGAACGACACGCCCTTTGGCCTGGCCGCCGCGGTGTGGAGCCGCGACATCTTCAAGTGCCTGCGCATGGTCAAGCGAATCCAGGCAGGCATCGTCTGGGTGAACCACATGCAGCCCACCTACGTCGAGGCGCCGTGGGGTGGTTACAAGATGAGCGGCGTCGGGCGCGAGCTCGGCCCCTGGGGCGCCGAGGAGTACATGCAGGTCAAGCAGGTGCACATCAACTTGAACGAAACGCCGATCGGTTGGTATTGAGCGACCAGGACCATCGCCGGCAGCCGCGCTTCGTGGTGGAGGGTCTCCACGGCAAGATGACGTTCGCCTCCGAGGTGGAGATCGTCAACATGAGCCTGTCGGGCGTGGCGCTCAAGCTCGGCCGGCGCCTCAACATCGGCAGCGAGTACATGCTCAAGCTGGAGGTGAACGTCAAGACGCTCTCGGTGAAAGGCGTGATCGTCTGGTCGGCGCTCGACGAGCGCAAGACGGGCGCCCAGGGCGAGGACGTTCTCGTCTACTCCGCAGGCATGAAGTTCACGGACATGCTCACCCAGCGGCTGAGCGAGCTGGTCGCATTCATCGACGAAAACAAGCTGATCGAGGAGAAGCGTCTCGGCGGCCTGCGTTTCCACATCGACGCCCCGGGCAAGGCCCTGCTCGACGTGCCGCGGCCCTATCACGTGAAGGTGATCAGCATCCGCGGGATGCTGATCGAGGCGGACTACAGCCTCGAGCCCGAGCAGCGCTGCCCGATGGAGATGACCATGCAGGAAGGCGAGCCGCCGCTGGCTTTTCTGGGCCGGGTCGCGTTTTGCGGCGCCCCGACCGCGGAGACGGGCTTGCTCCAGCTGGGCATCGAGTTCCTGGAATTGTCGAGCGCCGATCGCAACCGGCTCGGTGCTTTCATCCAGAGCCTTGCGAAGAAGCCCTGAACCCCTGGCGGTTTGGGCGGCCGGAGCACTCTTGCTCGCGGTCGCGGCCGCCGCCCAGCAAGGCCCGCCGCACGAAACCGGGCCGTTCCGAAAGCCGGATCTGGTCGAGCTCGTGAGACTCGACAACACGCTGCATCTGGATATCCGCTACGCGACCAAGGACAACTTCGTCGGGCGACCCGTCTACTCGGAGGCGCGCGCTTTCTTGCAGCGGCCGGCAGCCGTGGCGCTCGTGCGCGCTCATCTCTCCCTGCGCGAGAAGGGCTTCGGCCTGCTGATCTTCGATGGCTATCGCCCCTGGTCCGTGACCAGGCTCTTCTGGGACGTCGTCGCTCCGGTTCAGCGTGAGTTCGTCGCGGATCCTGCGAAGGGCTCGAAACACAACCGTGGCTGCGCCGTGGACCTGTCGCTGTACGACCTGACCAGCGGCGCCGAGGTCGCGATGCCCAGCGCCTACGACGAGATGTCCGAGCGTGCCTACCCGTCGTTCCGGGGCGGCTCGGCCGCAGCGCGCTCAGCACGCGAGACGCTACGCACCGCGATGGAGAAGGAAGGCTTCAGCGTCGAGCCCAACGAGTGGTGGCATTTCAACTATCGCGATTGGGCCTCCTACGCCATCGCCGACATCCCGTTCGCCGAGCTCGGCGCCGAGGCAGCCCCCGCGGGGCCGTGACACACGCCGCGGTTCTCGCGGCCCTTCTGGGTCTGGCGGCACCTGCTCGCTGGGCTGGTCGCCGTTCCGTTGGATCGCGGGAAGGACCGAGGGGGAGGCTTCGCGCGAGGCGGCAAGGCGTGCCGATCGCGCGCTGTATCAGGCCAAAGGCGAAGGGCGAAATCGGTCGGTGGGCTTCGTCGCCGCGGAGGATGGCGCCCTGCGCAGCATCGTGAACGAAGGGCCGAGGTAGACTCGGGAGGTGGAGGACGAGAATGGGTAAGCTGGCGACGCTTCTGCTGTTCGTGATCCTCGGGCTCGTGCTGGTGGCGGGTGCTTGCGGCGTGAGCCGGTACAACAGCCTGGTCGGCCTGGGACAGGCCGTGGATGCGCAGTGGGCGCAGGTCGAGAACGTCTATCAGCGGCGGGCCGATCTGATTCCGAACCTTGTGGCTACCGTCAAGGGCGCGGCCAGCTTCGAACAGTCCACGCTCACGGCGGTGACCGAGGCGCGGGCGAGTGTCGGCAAGGTCCAGATCTCCGGCAAGGAGCTGCTCGACAACCCGCAGGCTTTCGCGCAATGGCAGCAGGCGCAAAACGGCCTGTCGGGCGCGCTGTCACGGCTGATGGCCGTGGCCGAGGCCTACCCCGACCTCAAGGCCAGCGCGAACTTCCGGGACCTGCAGGCCCAGCTCGAGGGCACCGAGAACCGGGTCACCGTCGAGCGCATGCGTTTCAACGAATCCGCCCAGGCGTACAACACGGCCCGGCTCATTTTTCCGACGAACCTGGTCGCGAACATCATGGGCTTCCGTGACAAGCCCTACTTCAAGGCCGCAACGGGGGCCGAGGAAGCGCCCAAGGTCGAGTTCAACTTCGGCGCGACGCCGGCGCCGGCACCCGTGCACTAGGTCCGCCGCTCCCATCGGCAGGCCCAGGAGTCACCAAGGCGATGCGCCATACCGGAATCGTCGCCGCCGTGCTGCTTCTCGCCAGCCCCGCCCGGGCTGGCGAGGCCGCGTTGCCGGCCCCACCCGTCCAGTATTTCAACGACTACGCGAGCCTCGTGTCGGCGGACGACGCCGCTCGTTTCGAAGCCCAGCTCCGCGGCTTCGACTCCGAGACGTCCAACCAGGTCGTGGTGGCGATCTTCCCGGAGTTGCCGTCGCCTTCGCTCGAAGATTTCACGATCCGCACCGCCCAGGCCTGGCGCGCGGGCCGCAACAAGCTCGACAACGGCGTCGTGCTGTTCGTGTTCGTGAAGGACCGGAAAGTGCGCCTCGAAGTGGGCTACGGCCTGGAGGGCGCCCTGCCCGACGCCCTTGCCAAGCGTATCGTCGACGACGAGATCGCGAGCCGCTTTCGCGCGGGCGATGCGGCGGGCGGCCTCGCAGCGGGAATCGACGCGATCCAGAAGGCGACGCGCGGCGAGTATCAGCCGACCGAGCAAGCCCGACCGGCACGCTCCACCCAAGGCCAGGTCCTGCTGCTCGGTGTGATGCTGATGGTGGTGGTCGCCCTGCTCCGGCTCCAGATGGGGCCGACACTCTACACCGGCGGCGGCTATCGGAGGTATCGGCGCGGAGGCTGGGGCGGCGGCGGCTGGGGCGGTGGCGGACGCTCGGGCGGGGGCGGGTTCTCGGGTGGCGGGGGTGGCTTCGGCGGCGGCGGCGCGTCGGGAAGCTGGTAGCGAGGAGGCCTCACATGCAGCTCGACGCGTTTCTGAAGAAGCTGGATCACGGGCGGATCGTCGAGGCAATTCGCAGCGCCGAGGCGCTCTCGCGAGGCGAGATTCGGATCCACGTGAGCCACCGCGCGGTGGACGATGCGCAGGCGGCGGCGGCGCGCGAGTTCGAGAAGCTGGGGATGACCGCGACGAAGGAACGCAACGGCGTGCTGCTGTACGTCGCGCCCAAGGTGCGCCGCTTCGCCGTGATCGGTGACATCGGCATCCACGACAAGGGCGGCCGAGATGTCTGGCCCCGTGTGGCCGCGCTGCTCGAGGCGGCGTTCCGTGAGGGACGCTACACGGACGGGCTCGTCGAGGCCGTCGCCCAGACGGGGGATCTGCTCGCGCAGCACTTCCCGAGAACCTCGGGCGCGGACGTGAACGAGCTGCCGAATCAGATCTCGGAGGACCGTTGAGCCAAAAGCCCGATGTCGTGGTTGCCGGAGCCGGAGTCCTGGGCGTCTTCACGGCGCTCTCGCTGGTCGAGCGCGGAGCCCGCGTCGTCCTCGCTGACCCTTGGGAACCCGGCCACCCACGCGCGACCTCCTCGTCGGAAAGCCGCGTGATCCGTTCGCTCTACGGCAGCGACGCGTTCTACAGCGAATGGGCGTGGCGCGCGATCTCGGCTTGGGAACGCTGGGAGAGCGAACTGGGCCGGCAGGTCTTCTTCAAGACCGGCGTGCTGTGGATGGCGCGCGAGTCCAACGGTTACGAGGCCGCGGGCGAAGCCGTGCTACGCAAGCTAGGTATCCCGGTCGAGCGACTCGAAGCTGCGGCGCTGACCGCTCGCCATCCCGTGATCCGCGCGGAAGGTCTCCAGTTCGCGATCTTCGAGCCGCGCGCCGGAGCGCTGCTGGCACGCGAAGGCGTGCGCCGCCTGGCCGAAGCCTTCGTGCGCCGAGGCGGTCGCCTGCTGCGTGGCGCGGCCGAGCCCGGGGTCACGGCAAGAGGCCGGCTCCTCGAAGTTCGCGTCGGCTCGGAGACGATCGCCGCAGAGCACTTCGTCTTCGCGTGCGGCCCCTGGCTCCCGCAACTCTTCCCCGACCAGCTTCGCGAAACGATCCGAGTCTACCGGGCCGAGGAGCTGTATTTCGGCCTGCCCAAAGGCGAGGCCGGGTTCGACGCCGCGCATCTGCCCGCCTGGCTCGAGATCGGCGCCTATTATGGGATTCCTGCGCTGGACGGCCGCGCCTTCAAGATCGGCATCGACACGCCCGGCCCGGAGATCGACCCGACGAGCGCCGAACGCTGTCTCGATCCGGCGAGCGTCGGCTCGGTGCGCGAGTATCTGCAGCGCCGCTTCCCGGCTCTCGCCGACGCGCCGGTCGTCGACTCTCGCGTCTGTACCTATGAGCTGACGGCGGACGAGCACCTGCTGATCGACCGGCATCCCGCGATGGAAAACGCCTGGCTCGTCGGCGGCGGCTCGGGCCACGCCTTCAAGCTGGGCCCGGTCGTCGGCGAAGAAGTCGCCGATCTCGTGGGCGGCTCGCGCCCGCAGAGCGAGCCTCGCTTCCGCCTGTCCCCGCGCGTCCCGCGCGCCTGGCGCGAAGCGTAGGGCCAGAGCCTACAGCTTGGCCTGAGCCTCAAAGGCAGAGGTTCCCTAGGCCAACACACCCGGCAAACTCTGGCGCCTCAGCGATTCAGCCACAGGCGCGCGACCGAGCGGCTCACCAAGCGAGCCGCTCGGTCACGATCTAGCGTGCCCGCTCAGAAGTCGTACTTGATCCGTCCGTACCAGAAGGCGCCGTTGAACCCGAACGGCGTGTACTGGCTGTAAAGGTTGCCCACACCGGCTCGGGCGCCCGGGTTTTCGCCCGGATAGTGGTTGAAGACGTTTTGTCCGCCGATCACTAACGTGATGCGCTTGTTCCAGGCGTAGGCCGCTTCGAGATCGACGAGGAAGTGATTGGCGGAGAACACGAAGCCTTGCTCCGGGTGAATGTCGTCGTAGGACACGGCGTCGTCGGCGTCGTACCAGCCGCTGTAGGAGCTCAGGCGGCCGAGCAGCCTGAGGTCCTTGATCGCGTGGGTGATCGACAGGGAGCCGCGCGTCGTCGGCAGGGCCTCCTCGAGCTGCTGGATGCGCCCCGCGGAGAGCGTGTCCGGGTTGAAGGCCGTGACCTTGGTGTTGGTGTGGTTGAACAGCAGGTTGAAGCCGGTGTTGCCCGGCGAATAGGTGGCCACGACGTCGATGCCCTGCGTCGTCGTTTCGAAGTCGTTGGTGAAGAACCGGAAGTTCGTGATGCTTCGGGCACTGGTGATGCCCGCGGCCAGCAGGCCCTCCACCTCCTGCGGGGTCAAGGCGAAGTTCTGAGTCACGGCAAGGCGGTCCCTGAGGTCGATCCGGAAGTAGTCGGTCGTGACGTTCACCTTACCCAGCCGCAGCACCGCTCCGAGCGAGTAGTTGGTCGACTTCTCCGCGACTAGGGCCTTGCCGCCACGCAGCCCCGCCACCGGCGAGGTCGCCGGGATCGTGCCGTTGTTGACGAGGTCCATCAGCACCAGGTCGAACTGCGTCGACACGTTGAAGGCATTGGACTGGCCCGGCGTCGGCGCCCGGAAGCCGGTGCTCAGGCTGCCCCGCAGGGCGACGTTGGGGTTGAAGGCGTAGCGGCCGGCGAGCTTGCCGTTGATCGTCGAACCGAAGTCGGCGAAGTGCTCGAAGCGCGCGGCGGCGCCGACGTCCCACGTGGAGGCCTTGCTGAAATCGGCGTCGACGTAGCCCGCGAAGTTGCTGCGACTCCAATTGCCCTCGGAAAGCGGCCCGAAGCCGGGGAACCCGTTGGACGCAGCGCTGAAGCCCTGCTCGGCAAAGGGGCCGTTGATGTAGGACTCCAACTGCCCGATACCGATCGTGAACTTCTCGTCGCGCCACTCCAGGCCGCCCGCCAGGTGGACCGTGTCGTTGACGGGGTAGCCGAGCCGGAGACTGACGTTGGTCTCGTCCTGCTTGTACAGGCCGGGGTCGAACAAGGTGGGCGAGTCGGGACCAAGCGACGCGTTGACGGTGTTCGAGATGAAGAAATCCACCTCGTTCGAGCCGAGGCCCGCGCTGGCATCCCAGGACAGGCGATCCCCGATCAGTCCCCTGACACCCGCGACGGCCGAGTAGTCGCGCACGTTGCCGCCGAACTGGGGAGTGAAGCCGCCTGGGAACAGCTCCTGGAACGAGAAGCAGTTAGGGTCGGCGAAGACCTGCCCCAAGGCCGCCTGATTCGGGACGCCATTCGTGACCGGGACCCGCGGGCAATGCGCCGAGCCGTCCAGCACGCCGTCGCGAGCGTCCAGCACGTCGCCGATCAACAGCGATGCGCCGCCGTCGCCGCTGAAGACCGCGGCGCGCGTGTTCGGGTTGCGGTAGTAGAACCCTCCCGTGACCTTCTTCCTCACGTAGTTCCCGAACGCGTAGAGCTGCTGGCCGCCGCCGAACAGATAACCCGTATTGGCCCACAACTTGAGGTCGTCCTCGATCTTGGGCGAGCCCCAGATCTGCGCGGGGTTCCTTACGGCGGTATTACCCACGGAGGTCAGCAGGGCCGCGTCGTCGCGCTGCACGCTGCGGTCGGTCGGGTCGCTGCCGGCGTACTCGAAGGTCAGGTTGGCGAAGCCGTGCTGACCCAGCGGCAAGCCCGTGTTGCCCGCGATCGAGAAGGCATCGCCGCCGCCGTCCTTGTACGTGCCGCCGCGCAACTCGAGGCTCCCGCCCTTGCGGGCGTCCCTCAGCATGAAGTTCATGACGCCCGCGATGGCGTCGGAGCCGTATTGTGCGGAGGCGCCGTCGCGAAGCACCTCGACCTGCCTGAGCGCCACCGCGGGGATCGCCGAGAGGTCCGGGCCTTGCGCTCCGTCGGCCACCCCGTTCCCCAGCCAGTAGATCACAGCCGCCCGATGGCGGCGCGCGCCGTTGATCAAGACGAGCGTGTGGTCGGGCGCCAGGTTGCGCAGCGAGGCCGGGCGAACGATCGTCGACGCGTCGCTGATCGGCTGCGTGTTCACGTTGTAGGAGGGAACCAGCGTCCGCAGTTGGTCGGACAGATCGGCGCCGGTCAAGCCCTCGAACTCACGGGCCGTGAGAACGTCGATCGGGGCCATCGATTCCGACACCGAGCGCGCTTCTGTACGGCTTCCGGTGACGAAGACCTCCTCGTCGAGACGGACGACACCTTCCGCCGTCTGTTGCGGCGTTTTGGCTGGTGCTTGTGCCGCCTTGTCCTGTGCCGCTTCGGCGGGCTCGGTCTGTTCCTGGGCTGCGGCCCACAGCGGCAAGCCGGCGAGCAGCAGGACCAACAGCCCGACTGCGAGAATGACGTGTTTGCTCCGACCACTGGTCATCACGACCTCCCCAAAAGGAACCCGCATCGAAACGGCTGCCGGATGGAAGTTTGATCGGGGCGCCCGGCCGCGCACTCGAAATCGCGCCCGAATCGACCCCCCGGAGGGGACCCGCCGGGCGACCTTTCAACTTGGAAAGAGGCGCCGATTCTAAGCCAAGCCACAGCCGAATGGTAGTCGCAAGGCACGACCACCACGCCGGCGGTCACTCGGCCAGCGTCGCCATGAAGCCGGCCTGCACCTGCGCGAAGTCGCTGAAGCCGGCCAGGATGAAGCCCTTCACGGCCTCGGGCCGCTCGTCACCCACGTAGAAGCGCAGGGCCTTGTTGACGCCCTTCACGGCCGCGTCGAAGTGGTCGGCCTCGACGCTGGTGTGGATGCGAATCCAGTAATAGGCGTCGTGCTGGACGTCGAGAATCTGCACCCGCATCTCCTCGAGCGCCTTCACGAGCTCGGGCCGCTTCGCGCGCAGCGCCTCGTCGATGATCGTGAACTCCTCGTCGGCCAGCACCTCGCTGCCCGTGTGAAAGCCCATGCCTGAGAACAGCCTGCTGTCTTCCAGTCGGGCGGCCAGGCCATAGCCCTCCGACACGCGCGCCATGGCGTCGGTGGTGGCCTGGTTGATCCGGATCACGTCGTTCAGTTGAACTGGCGTGTAGCCGAAGACGCGACCGAAGCCCTTGAGCGTGGCCTGGGCCAGGGTGCGGTGCGTGTCGCGCCACGGCGTCTGGCGGTCGTCGAACTCGTCGACCGCGGCATGGAAGAAGTCGGCGGCGACCTCGGAGGCGCGGTCGGCGAGGATCTTGACCGGCTCGTCGGCGTCACGGAACAGGCCCTGGCGGGCGGCGATTTCGCCGGACAGGTTCGCAAGCCCCGGTCCAAAGGCCGAATTGAACTGGATGTAGCGGCCGAGCACGCACAGCAGCAGCGCCGGATCCTCGGTTGCCTTCTCGACGGCGCTGCGCAGCGCATCATTACCGTTGTGGGTCGCGAGGACGGGGTCGAGATCCTCGCGGGTGATCTGAGCGTGGGCCAGCTTTGCCTCCCGCCGCGGATGTTAGCATTCGCTCCCCGCCCGCGTCCTTGACAAGGCCCGGGGTGGTTGCTACAAGTCGCAGCAGCGTTTGGAGATTTCGCGAATTCCATGAGCCGGCTTGGAGACTTCGTGAGCAAGGGCGTGCGCCTCATCGTCAGCGACGAGGAGGGCGGGCTGTCCGCCCTGGAACCGGATCTCGAGGCCGACGCCCCGAAAGCACAGCGCCCGCCGCCGTCGCCGCGACCGGTTCGCGAACGCGAGATCCCGGCCCAGGCCTTCCAGGAACCGCCGCCCCGCAAGGTGCTCCGTTCCGATGTCCCCGCGACCGTGGCCGATTTCGCGGTGGTCTACAAGGAAGCCGGCATCGTGTTGCCGCCGCACGGGTACGGCATCGAGAAGGTCGCGGAGATGCTCGAGAGCAAGCGCCTCGCGCCGCTCGCTCCCGAGCTCAAGGCCACGGCCGTGATGGCCGCGCTCGAAGCCGCCGGCGTCGCGCTGCGAGACGTGATCCAGGACGCCGTGGTCCGGGACAGGGCGCTCGATGCCTTCGAGGCCGCGAAGGAACGCGAGGCCAAGGACGCGCGCACCAGCAACGAAATGCGCATCGCCGAACTCACGGCCGAAATGGACTCGCTGCTGAAGAAGCTCGGCGCGGAGATCGAGAATCTGAAGCGGGCTTCGTCGGAATCCGAGAAGGCGCTCCTCGAGCTGCAGGCGCGCAAGCGCCAGGAGGAGGAGCGCCTCCACAAAGTCATCTCGCACTTCGTCGAGGGCGCCGAGAATCCGGTGACCAAGGCGTAGCAGTTCGCCGAACCTGAAGGAGTCGAAGCCATGGCGCGACAGCTCACCCCGTTCGGTCGGATCCTCATCGTGCTCTCGGGGCTTGCCCTGATGGGCTACGGTCTGCACAAGTACGGGGTGCTCGGCAAGCTCACCCAACTGGTGGCCCCCGAGAAGAAGGCCGAAGGCACGGTTTCCAAGGACGACTTCAGCTCGCTGCCCAGCGGCGCCACGACACCCGCTTCGTCGGCCAGCAGACCGGTCGGAACCGGCTCCCGCCTGGACCGCCCGATCCGCGTCGCGATCGTGACCTGGGGCGGCTATGCCGGCGGCATCTACGCGAACGACGGCTTCGCCCCGAACAAGAACAGCGTCTTCTACAAGGACTTCGGCGTCGAGGTCGAGCTGCTCGTGATCGACGATTTCGAGAAGTCGCGCGACGCCTTCCGCGTCGGCGGCGATCGCGGCGGCGTCGACATCATGTGGTCCACGGTGGACGCCTACGCTCTCGAGTACGGCGGGCTGCAGAAGCTCGCACCCCGGGCGATCCTGCAGTACGACTGGAGCCGCGGCGGCGACGCGATCGCCGTGGACAACTCGATCAAGAGTGTCGCGGACCTGCGCGGCAAGCGTCTCGCCTGCGCCGAAGCGACTCCGTCGCACTATTTCGCGCTGTTCGTGCTGACCCAGGGCGGGCTCACCAACCGCGACGTGAACTGGGTGTTCACGACGTCCGCCGTGGAAGCCGCCAACGTCTTCAAGGCCGGCAAGGTCGACGCTGCGGTCTCCTGGTCGCCCGACGTGTACATGGCGGCGAAGGAGCGCGGCCACATCCTGGCTTCGACGCGCGAAGCCTCGAACCTGATCGCCGACATCTTCGTCGCCCGCGGCGACTTCATCGAGCAGCATCCCGAGGACATCCGCCGCTTCACGGCCGGCTGGCTGAAGGGCGTCGACCTCGCCAATGCGAACCCCGACCGCACCGCGCTCTTGCTCGCCAAGAGCTTCTCCGGCATCGGCCTCGACGACGCCAAGGGCATGCTGGAAGACGTGAAGCTGCCGACCTATGCGGAGAACCGCGCCTTCTTCGGCGGCCAGGGCGGCTCGGGCGCGCTCGTCAGCTATCAGAGCATCTACAAGACCGCCCAGGGCATCTGGCGCAAGATCGGCAAGATCAACGAGGTCTTCGAGCCCTACCAGACGGTAGACACGCGCTTCCTGGAAAGCGCCGCCGAGTTCTTCGGCTCAGCCGCACCCGCGAAACCCGAGTTCGATTTCAAGGCTCCGCCCAAGGCGGCCGCGACCCCGATCCTCACCAAGACCGTGTCGATCTACTTCCCCTCCGGATCCTCGTCGCTAGACGAGAACGCCAAGGCCGTGCTCGATACCCAGGTCGTCGAGCTGGCCGCCACCTTCGGCAGCGCCTACCTGCGCATCGGCGGCAACACCGACAACGTCGGCAGCCGCGACACCAACATGCGCCTCTCGCGCCAGCGCGCCGAAGCAGTGACGCAGTTCCTGGTGTCGAAGGGCTTCGATCGCAACAAGTTCGACGTGGTGGGCAACGGCCCTGACAAGCCCGTCGCCACGAACGACACCGACGAGGGCCGCGCGAAGAACCGCCGCACAGACTTCGAAGTCATTCCGCGCTAGCCTGATGGAGGTGCGTGCCGCCCTGACGAACCGTAAGGCGCGCAGCCTCGCGCTTCTGGGTCTCGTCGCGTTCTTCGGGGCCTGGTGCGTTCTAGCCTACGGCGGGCTGGTGCCCACCATCATCCTGCCCTCGCCGAGCGACGTGGTGAAGGCCTTCCCGGTGCTCCACTTCGAGGAAGCCCTGGTGCGCAGCGCGCTCGCGAGCCTGTACCGCGTGTCGATGGGCTTCCTGCTCTCGGCTCTCGTGGCGATCCCGCTCGGCCTGCTGATGGGCACCTTCCCCGCCATCAAATTCTTCTGCTCTCCGGTTCTCGACCCGTTGCGTTTCCTGCCGATTTCCGCCCTGGTGCCGCTGTTCATCGTCTGGTTCGGCATCGATGACCTGCAGAAGATCGTGTTCCTGTTCGTGGGCACCTTCGTGTACATGCTGCCGCTGGTGGTCGAGGCGGTCGAGAACGTGGAGGAGGTCTACTTGCAGACCGCCACGACACTGGGCGCCTCGAAGACGCAACTGGTGCGCCACGTGCTGATTCCCGGCAGCCTGCCCGCGATCGGCGAGGCGCTGCGGGTGATGAACGGGATCGGCTGGACGTACGTGATCCTGGCCGAGGTGATCAACGCGCGCTACGGCCTGGGCGCCCTCATCACGGTCGCCGGCAAGCGCTCCCACGTCGACCAGATCTTCGCGCTCGTGCTCGTGATCCTGGTGATTGGCGTGGTCACGGACCAGATCCTCCGTATCGTCAACAAGCAACTGTTCTCCTGGGCCGAGTGATGGCGGGCGCGGCCGACTCCAACGTCCTCGAACTTCGGAAGGTCACGAAGCGCTTCACGCTTCCCGATGGCCGCGAGTTCGAGGCGATCCGCAATGTCGATCTGGTCGTCCCCGACGACCCGGGCAAGGGCGAGTTCCGCGTCTTCCTCGGCCCCTCGGGCTGCGGCAAGAGCACCATACTCAACATCGTCGCCGGGCTGTTCGCACCCACTGCTGGCGAGGCCCTGTTGCGCGGCCAGCGCATCACCGGCCCGGGCCCCGATCGCGGCATGGTGTTCCAGAGCTACAGCTCCTATCCGTGGCTCACGGTGCTCGAGAACGTGGCCTTCGGCATGCAGCTGCGCGGGGTCGCCCGCGAGGAACGCGAACGCGTGGCCCGCGCCTGGATCGACAAAGTCGGCCTCAAGGGCCAGGAGAAGAAGTACCCGAAGCAGCTCTCGGGCGGGATGCGCCAGCGCGTGGCGATCGCGCGTACCCTGGCGGTCAGGCCGCAGATCATCCTGATGGACGAGCCATTCGGGGCCCTCGACGTCCAGACGCGGCTGGGCATGCAGAACCTGGTCAACGAGCTGTGGGAGGAGATCGAGGGCACCATCCTGTTCGTGACCCACGACATTCCCGAGGCGGTCTATCTCGCCGACAAGATCCACATCCTCTCGGCGGGACCGGGCGCCATCGTGGACGAGATCGAGGTGGACCTGCCGCTGCAGCGCACCGAGGACCTGAAGCAATCGGCCCGCTTCCGCGATCTCGAGACGACGGTGCTCAACAAGATTCGCAAGGAGGCCCGGGGCGGCAACCTGCGGATCACCACGTGAGCCCAGGCCGGGACGAGGACGAAAAGGCCAGGGAGCCCAATCCGCTCGTCGAGGCGATCAAGAACCAGTACAACCTGATCGGCATCGGCACAGCCCTCGGCTTCGCGATCCTCTCCGGGAGCCTGCTCCCACTGATCCTCGCCGCGGGTGTCGAGCTGACCTTGCTGCCCTTCATGGAGCGCTACCAGCGCTATCGCCGCGCCCGCGATCTCGAGCAGGAGAAGCATCAGCGCAAGCAGACCGAGGGGGCCGACATGCTGCGCGCGCTCAGCCCCTCCGAACGCCAGCGCTACCACGCCCTCGAGGTGCTGGGGGGCGAGATCCGCGAGAACTACAAGGCACTCGACCCGAGCTCCCGGATCCTGCTCGAGGAACTCTCGCACAAGCTCGACTTCCTGCTGCTGTTCTACCTGCGCATGCGTTTCTCGCTCGCGCGCTACGAAACCTACTTCGCGACCACGGATCCGCGGCGCCTCGAAGAGCGCGTGGAGGCCCTGGGCCGGGAGATCGCGAAGGGCACCGAACGGGTCCAGGCCATCAAGGCGCGCACCCGGTCCGTGCTGCTGAAACGGCTCGAGCGTTACAAGAAGGCGCTGGAGAACCGGCAGCTCGTGGATGCGCAGACCGAGACGGTCCAGGAAGTGCTGCAACTGCTCCGCGACCAGAGCTTCTCGATGCGCGACCCGCGCACGATCACCGAACAACTCGACGGCCTGGTGTCCGCTGCCGAGGAGACCGAACGCGGCGTCAAGGACATGGAGGACATTCTCTCCGCCGAGAGGGAGATGCTGCTGCCCGCGAACATGGGGCTTTCGGACGAAGACCTGACGCCACTGCGCGAGACCCCGCAGACGCTGCCGCCGGTGCAGCCTCGCCCGCATCTCCCCACCACTCCCGTGACGCCCGTGCCACCAAAAAAGGTCGCCCACTAGGAGGCCTCCCTGCGCGAGACGCTGGCGGTGATCGTGCTCGGGGCCGGCCTCTTTTCGTGCCGCGGCCGTGAACAGCCGGGCGTGGCGCGACACATCATGATCGGCCAGATCACCTCCGCGGTGACGCTCGACGCGCACGCACACGACCAAGCGCAGACCCCGATCACGCTCTCGCACTTCTACGAAAGCCTCGTGACGTTCGGCTCGGAGATGGAGCTGCGGCCGCGACTGGACCGTCGCATCCGCGCCTTCGAGGTGCGCCCGGCTCAGAACCCGGCGGAACGGTAGACGGGCCTGCCGTCCATCAGCGTGAGCAGGACCTTGGTCGCGAGGATCGTCTCGGGTGGCGCCTTGAACAGATCCTCCGAGACCACCACGAGGTCGGCGCGCTTGCCGACGCTGATCGAGCCTTTCTCCTTCTCTTCGAAAGAGGCGTAGGCCCCGTCGATCGTGTAGTGCTTGAGCGCGTCTTCGAGGCTCACTCTCAGCTCGGGCAGCCAGCCGCCTGCCGGCGTGCCCTCGCGCGTCTTGCGTGTGGTGGCGCAATACAGACCGCGGAAGACGTCGGCTGTGACCACGGGCCAGTCGCTGCCGAAGGCGAGCCGCCCGCCCGAGGCCTCGATGGCGTGCCAGGCCCAGGCGCGCGACGCCCGATCGGGTCCTGCATTGCGGCTCCAGACATTGAAGTTGTTCTGGTCGGGGTTGGCGTGGAGCGGCTGCATCAAGGCGATCACGCCCAGAGTCTTGAAGCGCGGGATGTCCGCAGCCTGGATCGTTTCGATGTGTTCGATGCGACCACGGCGGTCCTTCGCGCCGTTCTGCGTCAGCGCGGATTGGTGGGCGCCGAGTGCCATGCGAACCCCACGGTCGCCGATGGCGTGCAGGTAGACCTGGAAGCCTGCCTTGTCGACGGCCACGACGGCGGCCTGGAGCGCCTCGGGATCCCAGTTGGGCAATCCCAGGCCGAAGCTGGCGTCGTCGGAGTAAGGCGTCAGCATGGCAGCGGTATGGGCCTCGATGACACCGTCGACGAAGCCTTTGATGGCCGTGACGCGCAGCAAGGCGTCGTTCCAGCGCTCGTGGGCCTTCTGCGCCGCAGCAATCGCCCGCTCGACCTTGCCCTGTTCCATCACGGCGGAAGCGGTGATGCGAACCGTGAGCTTGCCTTCGCGCCTGGCGCGGTCGAACAGTTCGATGTCGGCCGGCGCATCGCTCTCGCCCAGAATGCCGCCGCCGAGCAGCCCGCCTGCATCCTGCACGGACGTGATCCCCTGGCTGTTGAGCAGCGCGAGTGCTCGAAGCACCAGCGCATAGCGCTCCTCGCCTTGCGGTTGCGGGATCACGTTTTCGAGCAGCGCGTTGGCCGATTCCTTGAGCGCCCCCGTGGGCTCTCCGGTGTTCGGGTCGCGGACTATGAGGCCGTTCTCGGGGTCCTTGGTGTCCTTCGTAATCCCCGCCAGCGCGAGGGCCTTCGAGTTGGCCCAGCCGGAGTGGCCGTCGTAGCAGGTCATGTAGGCCGGCCGGTCGCTGACGACGGCGTCGAGCTGCTCCCGGGCAGGCAGGCCGCCCGGGAACGAGCCGTACAGCCAGCCACGCCCCAGCACCCACGCGCTCTTGGGGTTCTGCTTCGCGAAGGCCTCGATCTTGGACTGCACGGCCGCCAGGCTCTGCTCTTCGATGAGATCGACCTGTTCGAGAGAAAGCGCGCCGCCGCTGATGTGGATGTGGGAGTCGTTGAAACCCGGAGTCACCAGCCGGCCCGCGAGCTCGACGACCTCGGTCTTCGGCCCGCGCAGCTCCTTGGCTCCCGCAGCATCGCCCACGTAGACGATGCGGTCGCCTCGAATCGCCACCGCCTCGGCCCAGGGCCGGGTGTCGTCGGCCGTCCAGATCCTCCCGCCCGTGAGGATCCGGTCGGCCGGCGCGTCGGCCGCCGATGCCACAAGAGCGCCGAACACTACCGCCAACGTGGCTGCGATCCGCCTCATGCAACGCCTCCTTGCTCCAGAAACCGCGGTCATTGTATCCGCAGCGCCAGGCCCCTCAGTCCTGCGCCAGGCTGCGCTCGTGGACGCGGGCCAGCAGCAGCAGGCCCATGACGGCGCCGAGGGCGTCGAGCAGCATGTCCTTCTGCGCGTCCCAGGGATCGCCCTGCGAGCCCAGGTAGGCCTCGGCCGTGCCCGGTGCGGCGAGAACCGCGATCCACCATTCGGTGATCTCGTAGAAGCCGGCAAAGGCCAGCACGCCTGTGGCCGCGAGGGCATCGAGCCACGCTCCACGCAGCGCTGTCTGGCGTCGCAGCACTTCGCGGAACGGAATTACGAGCAGCAAGCCGACGCTGAAATGGGCGAAGCGATCGTAGTGGTTGCGCTCGCCGCCGACCGCGTCACGGATCCAGTCGAAGAGCGGCACGCGCTCGTGCGTGTAGTGCGCGCCCACGACGAGGAGCAGCGCTTCGCAGAACAGCAGCGTGTAGCTCAGCGGCGTGAAGCGGAAGCGCTTGCGGGTTGCGGTCAGCGCTGCGAAGGCGATGATCGGGACCGCGATCTCGATCGCGTAGTCCTTCGGATCGTAGGGCGAGATGGCGCTCACGGCCACGGCCACGGCCAACAGCGCGGCGAGCAGGAAGAACGGATCGCGCTTCACTTGCCCTCGCGGACGGCCCTGCGGGCGATGTGGTCGATCAAGCCTGGAGCGATGAGCCGGACGAAACGGCCGAGGCGCCCGCGCAGCGACAGGATCGCAAGGCGCTCCCGCTTGGCCATGGCCCGGACGGTCAGCCGCGCGCACTCCTCGGCCGTCATGATCTTGGCTTCCTGCATGGGCGATTTCCCGAGCGGCTGGCCATCGGGACCGAGCGCGCGCTTGTGGATCTGCGACACCACGAAGTCCGGGCAAACGACGCTCACGCCCACGCCGCTGCCATGCAGCTCCGCGCGCAGCGCATCGAAGAAGCCGATCACCGCGTGCTTGCTGGCGCAGTAGCCGGTGCGAGTGGGAACTCCCGTGAGTCCGGCCAGGCTGGCGATCACCACGATCAGGCCGCGGCTGCGCTTGAGCGCCGGCAGCGCCCGGTGTGTGAGCCAGACGCCGGCGAGGTAGTTCACCCGCATCAGGCTCTCGTAGACCGCGAGGTCCTCAACCTCGTCGAAGCGCGCGATCATGCCGGCCCCGGCGTTGTTCACGAGCACGTCGAGGCCCCCGCAATCGGCCAGTACGCGATCGATCAAGGCGTCGCAGTCGGCCTTTCGCGAGACGTCGGCAGGCACGACCAGGGCCTGTGCGCCCAGGGCCCGGCACTCGGCGGCGACCGCCTCGAGCCGGCCCTTGTCGCGCGCGGCGAGGACCAGCCGCGCTCGCTCCCGCGCCAGCGCCAGGCACAGCGCGTGGCCGATGCCTTGCGAGGCGCCCGTGACCAGCACGACCCGGTCCGTGAAAACGCTCATTGCACGGGTTCGGCTTCGAACTCGGGCGCCCGGAAGGTATCCTGCCCGCCCATCACCGTGAGCAGCACTTTCGTCCTGAGGATCCGCTCCGGCGGCGGTTCGAGAATGTTTTCCGAGAGCACCACGAAGTCGGCCAGTTTCTCGACGCTGAGCGTGCCCTTGTCCTTCTCGTCGAAACTCGCATAGGCCGCGTCGATCGTGAAGTGGCGTAGTGCGGCCTCGACGGAGATCCGGTTGGCCGGATACCAGCCGCCGACTGGCGTTCCCTCGGGTGTCGTGCGCGTCGCGGCGCAGTAGATGCCTTTCAGCGTTTCCATCGAGAACACCGGGAAGTCGCTGCCGAAGGCTTGCACCGCCCCGGCGTCGTCGAACAGCTTGAAGGCGTTGGCGCGGGACGCACGCTCCGGGCCGAGCAGCACGGCGTAGTTCTGCAGCGTCGTCTTGTCCGGGTTCGCGAACAGCGCCTGCGAGGAGGCGACGACACCCAGCTCCTTGAAGCGGGGAATGTCCGAGAGCCGCGGCACCTCGCTGTGCTCGACCCGATGCCGACGCTCGCGCTCCGGGTTCGTGCGTTTCACGAACGCGTAGGCGTTCAGCGCCATGTCGATGGCCTTGTCGCCGATCGCATGCAGCAGGATCTGGAAGCCGTGCTCGTCGTAGAAGGCCGCCGTCCGGTTCAGCTCCTGCTGCGTCCAGCGGGGTGTCGCGCTGCCCCCGCCCACGTATGGCTCGAACATTGCGGCGGTCTTCATGTCCACGACGCCGTCGAGCATGCCCTTGACCGCGCCAAACTTGAAGAGCGGCCCGGTGTATTTCTCGCGGAGCTGGTTGTAGAGCGCGAGGTCCTCGTCGCCGATGTTCTTGACGAAGGGCGTCGCGAACGAAAAGCGCACCTTGAGACCACCCTCGTCCATCACGCGCTCGAACGTCGGCAGCTCGTCGCGACGCCACGAGGCGTTTTGCACGGAGGTGAGACCGTAGGACGCCGCCTGGTCGAGTAGTCGCTTCAGCGCCCGGTAGCGCTCCTCGGCGTTGGGCAGGGGGATCAGGATCTTCACGAGGTCCCGGGCAGCCTCTTTGAGCAGACCCGTCGGCTCGCCCTCGGCGTCGCGCACCAGGATTCCATGGGGCGGGTCGAGCGTCCCCTTCGTGATTCCCGCCAGCTCCAGAGCCTTGGAGTTGCACCAGCCCGCGTGCCCGTCCCGATCTCCGATGAAGGCCGGTCTGTCGGGCACCAGGGCATCGAGCATGCGGCGGTCGGGCGCGCCGCCGGGGAAGGCCGCCGCACCCCAGCCCCGCCCTTCGATCCAGGCCTTCTCGGGGTGCGCCTTCACATAGGCGGCGATCGCGCTCTTTATCCCGTCGAGGCTGTCGATCCCCGCGAGGTCGAGCGCGTCGAGGACGAGGAAGTGAAGGTGCGCGTCGTTGAAGCCTGGGAACACCCAGCCGCCCTTCAAGTTCGTCGCCTGCGTCCCGACACCCGAGTAATGCGCGATCTCGAGGTCGCTCCCGATCGCGAGAATGCGTGGGCCACGCACGGCGAGCGCGCTGGCGATCGGCTGCGCCGGGTCGCCGGTCCAGACATTGCCGCGCAGGAAGATGCGATCGGCGCGCGGCGGAAGTGGCTCCTTGTCCTTCTTGTCGAGGCCGTGAGCGGCGAGTGCGAGCGCCAGCAGTGCGGCGGCGGGGACGGCCCAGCGCCTAGACATCCGCGGCCTCCGCCAGGGCGCCTTCGAAGACGCCGAGGCCCTCGACCAGCTCCGCATCCGAGATCACGAGCGGCATCAGGGTGCGAATCACGTTGCCGTAGGTCCCGGCGGAGATCGTCAGCAGGCCGCGCTCGTAGCACTTCTTGGACACGGCGCTGGTCGCGTCCTTGGCGGGCGCCTTGGTCTTCCGGTCGCTGACCAGCTCGACCGCCCACATCGCGCCGACTCCGCGCACCTCGCCGACGATCGGGAAGCGCTCCTTCCAGGTCGCAGCACGGGCCGCGAAGGCTTGTCCGATGCGATTGGCCTTCGCGAAGATCTCGCCCCGCTCCATCTGGTCGAGCACGGCATGCGCCGCGGCCAGCGACACGGGATTGCCGCCGAAGGTGCCGCCCAGCCCGCCGATCCCAGGGGCGTCCATCACGTCGGCGCTGCCCGTGATCGACGACAGCGGCAGGCCTCCCGCGATCGACTTGGCCGCGATCAGGATGTCCGGCAGCACGCCGCTGTGCTCGATCGCGAAGAGCTTGCCGCTGCGCCCGAAGCCGGTCTGCACCTCGTCGGCGATCAGCAGAATGCCGTGGCGCTTCGTGATCTCGCGCAGCTTGGGCAGGAACTCCTTCGGCGGCACGACGAAGCCACCCTCACCCAGGATGGGCTCGAGAATGATCGCCGCGACGTTCTCGACCGCAACGTAGCGCTTGAAGTAGTCCTCCAGGGCGTCGGCGCAAGCCACAGCACAGGACGGGTATTCGAGGTTGTACGAGCAGCGGTAGCAGTACGCATACGGCACGCGATAGATTTCGGGCGCGAACGGCCCGAAGCCCGCCTTGTAGGGATGCACCTTCGAGGTCAGGCTCATCGCCAGCAGCGTGCGGCCGTGGAAGCCGTCCTCGAAGGCGATCACGGCCTCGCGGCCGGTGGCAGCGCGCGCGATCTTGATGGCGTTCTCGACCGCCTCCGCGCCGGAATTGGCGAAGAGCGTCTTCTTCGGGCCCACGCCGGGCACCAGGGCGTTGAGTCGCTCGGCGAGCTGCACGTACGACTCGTATGGCGTCACGTGAAAACAGGCGTGGGTGAAGCGAGTCGCCTGCTCCGCGACAGCCGCCGCGACGGCCTGGTTGGCGTGGCCCACGTTCAGGCAACCGATCCCTCCGGCGAAGTCGATCAGCCGGTTGCCGTCGACATCGGTGATTACGGCGCCCTTGCCTTCCTTGACGAAGATCGGCGTGGCGTTGTACGGTCCGCGCGGCACGGCGGCCTCGCGGCGGGCGTAGAGTTCGCGCGAACGGGGGCCGGGAATCCCGGTCTTCAGGTGGATGGCACTCATGGGAACCTCAAGAAATGAAGGCCGTCTGGTGGCGGTGCTGGGCGGCGCCGGGGCCATGGGCCGCGCCACGGTCTTCGACCTCGCTCGTCACGGCTTCCGTGTTCTGCTCCTCGACGCCGACCTCGCGGCGGCGCGCCGCATCGCCGCCCGCTACGGCGCCGGCGCCACGCAGGTCGACACGGCCGATGCTCGCGACCCCAAGGCGCTCGCCGCGCGGGTGAAGGGCGTCGCCGC
The DNA here is from genome assembly GCA_032127875.1 of Acidobacteriota bacterium. Classification (GTDB taxonomy): domain Bacteria; phylum Acidobacteriota; class Vicinamibacteria; order Fen-336; family Fen-336; genus CADEEV01. The sequence goes on along the minus strand of JAQBHI010000056.1, from coordinate 11,941 downwards.
GATCGTCAACTGCGGACCCTACGTCTTCAACATGACAGTCATGGAGGCGGCGCTGCGGGCTGGCTGCCACTACCTCGACCTGGGCGGGCTGTTCCACACTACGCGGAAGCAGCTCGCGCGCGACCGCGAGTTCCGCCGGGCCGGACTGCTCGCGGTGCTCGGCATGGGCAGCGCACCGGGCATCATGAACGTGCTGGCCCGCGCCGCGGCCGACCCGCTGCGCCGGGTCACGGCCATCAAGGTCTACAACGGCGGCGCCGATTTCACCAGCTACGATGCAGCGCTCGCGTTTGGCTTCGCGCCGGCCACCGTGCTCGACGAGTTCACGCTTCCGCCCATGGTCTTCAGCAAGGGCCGCTTTCGAGCGGCAAGGCCGCTGTCGGGCGCCGAGGACTTCTTTTTCGAGCTGGGGCTTCAAAAGGTTCACTACTCGCTCCACTCCGAGGTCGCGACGCTGCCGCTATCGTACCGGACGAAGGGCATCCGCGAATGCTTCTTCAAGATCGCCTATGACCGGGAGCTGATCGCCAAGCTGAAGCTGCTCATCGATCTCGGCCTCACCGACCGCGAGGTCGGAGCGCGTGGCATAGCACCCCGCGACGTGCTGCTCGATTGCTTCAAGCGGCTGCCGCCAGCGCCCGACTTCATCGACGACCGCGACGCTCTCTCGGTGGTGGTCGAGGGCGAGGATGCGCAGGGAGCGGTCGAGATCCGCCACGACATCGTGGCGACTCCCCAGCGCCGGCCCCCGCTCTCGGCCGTCGCCCGCGACACCGGCTTCCCTCCCGCCATCGTCACCCAGATGATCCTGTCAGGCAGGATCCGTGAGCGGGGCGTGTTGCCGCCCGAGAGGTGCGTGCCCCCGAAGCCATTCCTCGAGGCCCTGGCCGAGCGCGGGCTGCAGGCCAGGCTCACGACCCGCCGCTCGCTCTAGCCCCAAAGCCAGGCGTCGTCAGGCTGCAAGGGGCAGCGGGCTCCTGCTGCTCCCAGCCGATCCATGGCTCGGCTAACCTCCCTGGTTCGGCTCCCAGGCCAGGCCTAGATTGACGATCTGCTGGAGCAGCGGGCCATACTCGAGCCCCGCGGCGGACGCGGCGTCGGCGAAATCCTCGCCGCGCGCGATCTGGGGATTGGGGTTGGCCTCGATCACGAAGATCTCGCCGGAATCCGCCAGACGCAGGTCGATGCGCGCGTAGCCGCTCAGGTAGAGGATCCGGTAGACGCGCTTGCACAGCTCCTGGATGCGGCGCGCCAGGCCCTCGGGCAGCTCGCGCGCGGGGCCGCTCACGATGCCGTGCTTCTTCTGGTAGGTGAGGCTCCACTTGAGCCGTTCGGTCGCGATCTTGCGGGCATCCTCGGGCATCTTCTCGAAGCTCAGCTCCCAGATCGGCAGCGCGCGCAGCCGTTCGTTGCCCAGGATCCCGACGTACAGCTCGCGGCCCTCGATGTAGCGCTCCACCAGCGCGTCGGTGCCGATGCTGTCGTGGATGAAGCGCACTCGCTCCTGGAGCTTCTCCTCGTTCTCGACGACCGAAGCCTGCGAGATGCCGATGGACGAGTCCATGGTGAGGGACTTCACGAACAGCGGGAAGGCCAGCCTCTTGGGGCGGCGAAACACCAGGCCGCGGGCGGCAATCGCGAACTCGGCGACGCGGATCCGATGGTACGACAGCAGCTTCTTGGCGAGGGCCTTGTCGCGGCCCAACAGCATGCCGCGGGAATTGCACCCGGTGTACTTCGTCTTCAGCAGCTCGAGATAGCCGACCACGTTCTGGTCCCAGGTGGAAACGTCGTCGAAGGCCTCGAGCAGATTGAATGTGATGTCCGGCTTGAACTCGTCGATCGCCTTCCGGATCGGGTTCAGCTCCCCGCCGATGCCCAGGGCCTGCACGTCGTGTCCGAGCCCGGAAAGGCAGCGCACCACGTCGAACTCGGTACGCCAGGGCGCGGTCGACGCCGCCTCGGCCCGCGCCCCCTCCGGAGGCACGAGACTCTCGTGGACGAGGGCGAGCACGCGCAGGTTCTTCACAGCGCCACCCGGTGCCGGCCGCTGTGGAGGTAGTTCATGGTCTGGACGGTGAGCAGCACCGCGAATTCCAGGCGTGCCTGCTCAGGCGGCGTCGCCAGGCGCAGGTTGAGCTGCCGGCAGCGCACGATCATGCTGTCGAGCACGCGGTCGATCGTATATTGGTACTCGTTCGTCCAGCGCCCCACCATCTGCCTGATCTCTCGGCGGTTGCGCGAGAGAAAGCTCGCGGCCGTCGCCTCACGGGCGTGGGCGGGATTCTCCGAGAACAGGCGGCGCAGGTCGCGGTCGTAGAAATCGGGGTGGTCGACGCCATAGTGAGCGCGCTTGGCCTCGTAGTGCCGGCGCAGCGTCTTGCGCAGTGAGCCCAGTGGATCCACGGGCTCGCCCGTAGCAAGCGTCGGGACCTTCCCAGCGAGGCTCGCCATCAGCTCGTCCATGTACTCGAGCTTCTTCAGGGCCGGCCAGCCCTGGTAGCGCTCACGCCACTGGGACTCGGGCGTCAGCCAGACGGCGAAGGTCTCCGCGAAGTCCTCGTCGGGGTGGCTCTGCGCGTACCAGGAGTCCAGGTGGATCACGAAGCTCTTGCTGTAGGGACGCGGCGAGTAGAACTCCGGATAAGGAACGCGGGTGCTGCCGAAGAGCTCGCGGCGGCGCGCACGGCGACGCAGGCCGAAGGCATTCTCGATTGCGTGCCCGACCTCGTGACGCAGTATCTTGAGACACCACTCCTGGGTGCCGCCCTCGACCTCGAGCATCTGGCGCTGCTCGAGGCGCGAGAGCCTGGGGTGAGCCAGGTAGAATGGGATCGCGATGCCGGGCACGCCATCGGGCGTGAACCATTCGTCCGACAGCCAGCACTGCGGACGAAACTCGAGACCCCGGGCGCCGAGCTCAGCGTACAGCTGGGCGATGCGCGGCTCCAGCTCGCTGCCTTCGAGCGGAAGCTCGAGGTCGCTGATGCGTAGCGAGAGCAGCTGCGCATCGTCCCACGTCGCCCATACGGAGGCGGGCAGCCGCGGACGGCGACGGCGCTTTGCGCGCGGCGCGCCGGCGCCCTCCGCTTCCCCGCTCGGGACGGCGACCTTGGGCTCGACCACGGGCGCCATTCTGACACCGCAATGATTCAGGGGGGGTACGCAAGCCATGCACCCCCCGCGCCCTTCGGGTTCCCCCCCAGCCGCTCCGCGCCCGAGTGACGCCCGAGCGAATGCGAGGTCGCTCTCGCGCGGGTTCGCGCCTGCGCGGAGCCGCGGAGCAGTCGTGCGCTGCGCTGCTAACGCAGCCCTATTTCATCTCCCGGGCGATCTCGTCGAAGACTCGCAGCATGTGATCGACGTCTTTTTGCGTGTGCAGGGCCGAGACGGTCCACTGCTCGTCGTAGCACTGGGCCTGCGGGATGACGCCGCGGTTCAGGTTCATGTGCCAGTAGCGCCAGAAGGCGTCGAAGTCCTGGTCCAGCCACTCGCGGTAGTTGGTGGGCGGCTTCTTGCGCCAGAACACCGTGCCGTTGGCGCCCAGGTTCACCGCGCAGGCCTTGAGGGCATATTTCTTGATGATCTTGGTGTGGCCCGCGGCGAGTGCATCGCCGAGCTTGGTCACGCGCGGGAACACGTCCTTGGTCAGGATCTTGTCGAGGGCCGTGATGCAGGCGGTGGTCGCGAGCGGGTTCGAGGCGTAGGTGCCTGCGTGAAAGGAGCGGAACGAGGCGATCTCGTTCATGATCTCGCGGCTCGCGCCGAAGGCGCCCAGCGGCAGGCCGCCGCCGATGGCCTTCGCCAGGCACACCATGTCGGCTTTCACCTTGTAGTACTCCTGCGCCCCGCCCCAGGCCAGCTTGGCGCCGGTCTTCACCTCGTCGAAGATCAGCAGGCAGCCGAACTCGTTGCAGATCTCGCGCAGCTCCTGGAGGAAGCCGTCGCGCGGCGCGAGCACGCCGACGTTCATCATGATCGGCTCTAGGATGATCGCTGCCACCTCGTTCTGGTTCTTCTCCAGCACCTGCCGCACGCTGTCGATGTCGTTCCACTGCGCGACCACGGTGTTCTTGAGCGTGCCCTCGGGGATGCCGTGGCCGACCGGCAGCGCCCGCGGGTGCTTCAGGTCGCCGAGCTTGGCCTTGGGCGGCTTGACCGAGACGAGTGCCGTGTCGTGGCCGCCGTGGTAGGCGCCCTCGAACTTCAGCACCTTGTCGCGACCCGTGTAGACGCGGGCCAGACGCAAGGCGTGCATGGTGGACTCGGAGCCGGAGTTGGTGAAGCGCATCTGGCCGAGGCCGAAGCGCTCGCAGATCAGCTCGGCCGCCTTGACTTCGCGGTCATGGGGCATGCCGTACAGGGTGCCGTCGCCCGCCGCCTGCGCGATCGCCTTCACCATCGTCGGGTGCGAGTGGCCGACCATCAGGGCGCCAAAGCACATCGAGAAATCGGTGTAGGCCTTGCCGTCCACATCCCACATCTGCGAGCCCTCGGCGCGCGCGATGTAGATCGGATAGGGCTCGTAGGTGCGGAAGTTGCTCGAGACGCCGAGCGGCAGCACCTTGTCGGCGCGCCCGTACATCTTGAAGCTCTTCTTCGTCTGGGACCGGTAGCGGTCCAACTCCTGCGCGTGGGTCGTCATTTGCTTACGCCTCCTGAAATGGCTCTCGCGGCCGGACGAAGGCCGTGGCGAGAGACGGCCGCTTTGAAAAACGTCGACGCTGGACGCGGAATGGAGGCTAGCGCGCGACGTCGTCGCGCGGAGACGGCCGGTAGGGGTGGTGCCTGGGGCTGCGGTTCATGGCTTCACCGAACCCAAAGAGGATACGCCGCTGGGGCGAAACCCGCAAGCACGCGGCCCTAGTGTGCGGTCTGCTTCGGCGAAGGCGCCTCGGGAGCCTGGTAGACGAGGCGCCCGCCCAGGAACGTCAGCAGGCAGCGCATCTCTTTGAGATCGCCCGTCGACGCCGTGTAGAGATCGCGATCCCACACCGCCAGATCGGCGTACTTGCCTGGCTCGATCGAACCGATCTTCTGCTCGAGGAACAGTTGCCGGGCGTTCCACGCGGTGAAGGATCGCAGCGCGGTGTGGACGTCGATCGCTTCGGCGCGGCCGTAGGGATCGTCGCCATAGACGCCGAGCGCGCTCCGCCGCTCGATCGACGCCCAGATCCCATAGCGCGCGGGGAACGGTGTGACCGGATAGTCGGATCCGCCGCCGAACACGATTCCGCGCTTCAGAAAGGTCTGGAACGGGTCGAGTCGGAGCGAACGCTCGGGGCCCCAGTTGCCGGCGTAGGTATCGCCGATCCACCACATGAAGGTGGCCGAGGCCTCGGGGTAGCCGGCGTCGTACTGCTTCTGCATCCGCGCCAGCTCGTCGAGCGCGTGGGGCGTGGGCACGTTGCAGTGGATTACCGAGTGGCGTAGCCCCTTCGTCGGCTTGGCCACGAGGGCGGCCGCCATCGTATCCACGGTGAAGTCGATGCCACGATCGCCGATCGAGTGAACCCCCACGTGAAACCCCGCTTCGTGGAAGAGCTTGAACTGTTCGCGAAACACGGCCGGGTCGATGACCGGGTAACCGAAGTTGCCCTTGTCGACGCCCGTGAAGTCACGGTTCCACTCGTCGTGGACCCAGGCCGTGCGCGCGCCGCCGCTGCCGTCGATCATCATCTTGATGCCGCCGGAAATCAGGGAGTCGTCGCCGGTCGTTTCGTAGGGCCGCGTCGTGGATCCCAGCTCGGCGATCAAACGACGGGCCTCGTCCATGGTCTTGCCGGCGTGCCACAGCGCGAAAACTCGCACGCTCATCTCGCCGCGGCCCTGCACGGCACGGTAGGCATCCCACTGCTCGCGGAAGATGCCCGGGTCCTTCACCGCCGTCATGCCTTCGCTGCTGATCTTGCGCATGATCCAAGCGATCGCCTGCTGGCGCTGCACCGGCGTCGGCTCAGGGATGCGGCGGGTGACGAGGCCCATGGCGTTCTCGCGCAGCACGCCGCTGGGCGTGCCGTCGGGCAGCCGGTCGATGGTGCCACCCGCGGGATCCGGCGTGTTGCGATCGATGCCCGCGAGCTTCAGGGCTGCGCCATTGGCGGCGCCGTAGTGCCCCATCGTCTGCTCGAGCCACACCGGATTGTCCGGCGTCAACGGGTCGAGGTCGGACGCCAGGATCACACGGCGTTCGGCCAGCTTGCCCTCGTCCCAGCCCGTGCCCTGCACCCATTCGCCGGGCTTGCGCTCCTCGCGAGCCGCGCCGAGCTGCCTGGCGATGTCGGCGATCGACTTCACGGTCGGATAGCGAAGATCGAGGCTGAAGTGCTCTTCGGCGCCGCCGATCGAGAGGTGGCAGTGGGAATCGATCAAGCCGGGCGTGATCGTCAGGCCCTTGAGGTCGAAGACCTGTGTCTTTGGGCCGATCCGTGGGCGCATCGCTTGGCTCGTCCCGACGGCCGCGATCTTGCCGCCAAGGATCGCGACCGCCTCCGCGACGCTGTCGCGCGCGTCCACCGTGAGGACCTTCGCGTTCAGCAAGACGACGTCGGCTGCGGGATGATCGCCCGCGGGTGGCGCGGCCGAAGCGAGAATGCTGAGCCCGACGAGAGCTGCAACGACAGCAAGGCTCCGCCAGCGAGAACACGGGGGCGCGGTTTCGGGTCGCATGCCGCTATCGCTTGATGATCACGCCGGGCATCGACTCGCCCAGGCAGAAGTCGCGGGCCTGAGTCGAGTAGACCGCGTACGGGTGGAACCCGACGCCGGCGGCAACGACCATGCTGGCGTCGCCCGAGCGATCGTAGTCAAGACTCCTCGCCCCGGGCGTGCCTTCCGGAAGCAGAACCTGGATCCTGCCGCGCGTGCAGTTCCTCCAGATGATCCTGTCGCCGCGATTCACGACGACGTAGGCCGGGCGAACAACGAAGCCCTTGGGTGTCTTGACCACGACAACTTCCACCGGCGCTCTTGGCACTCTGCGTGCTCTCGGCATCATCGACCTCCTTCATGAGGGTGAGTTGGGATCTTTCACGAGTTTCTGGAAACGAGGATCCTCTCGAAGGCCCGCGAGGTAGGGCGATCTCACGATCTCCTCACGGGAATAGCCCTGCCTGAGCGCGCCACCAATCCACTGGATTGCGCGGTCGCGGTCGCCCACCTTCTCGTAGACCGAGCCGGCCTGGAACATCACGTTCACGTCTCCGGGCACCACCGACAGCGCCTCTTCGATCAGCCGCTTGGCCAGGTCAGTCTGGCCGAGATTGGCGTAGCCGTCGGCCAGGTCGGCGAGCAGCGGCCCGTTTTGCGGGTTCACCTGCCGTTCCCGTTCCGCGGCCGCGACCGCTTCGCGCCACGCCGCGCGGGCTTTCTCCGTTTGGCCCCCTGCCAGGGAGTAGGCCGCCGCAAGGTTGTAGAAGAGCTTGTACTCCGCGGGCCCGAGCCGGAGCGCTGCTTCGAAGCTCTTCACGGCCTCGGCGTACTGGCCCCGGTACGACTGGATCGTGCCCAGGTTGGAGAGCGCGCTCGCCGTCGGCTGGACGGTGATGGAACGCCGCAGTGTGGCCTCGGCCTCGGCGTCGCGGCCCATCAGGTGCTGGATCACGCCGAGGTTCTGCCAGCCGAAGACGTTGTCGGGCGTCAGTTCCACGACCTTGCGATAGGCGACCGCCGCCTCGTCGTAACGCGCGAGTGAGTAGAAGAACGCGCCCAGTTCGTTGTAGCCGCCCCAGTACGTGGGTCGGCGCTCGATCGCCTTGCGATAAGCGGCTTCGGCTTCGCTCAGCTCGCCCTTCGCCTCGTAGGCGCGGCCGAGCCCGGTCAGCGCCTCAGGGCTGGCCGGATCCAGATCGAGCGCGTGCCCGAAATCTGCGATCGCCTCGTCGGGATGGCCCGTGCCATTGTGGACAAGGCCGAGCGTGACGTGGACCGGCGCCAGTAGATCGTTGAGTTCGAGCGCGCGGCGGCAGGCCTTCTGCGCCAGCTCGGCCGACTCGGGCCGCTTGCTCAGCTCGTACTGCCGCCAGTACGCCTCGCCGAGACCGGCGTAGGCGAGGGCGTACGCCGGGTCGCGCTGCAGCGCCTGTTGGAACAATCCGATGGCGGTCTCGAGTTTCTCGGCCTGCTCGTAGCGCAGCAGGTTGCCCCGGCCCTCGACATAGAGCTGATAGGCATCGGCGACCGACGTGCCGCCCGCGCTGAGCACGCGCTTCGCCTCGGGCGAGAGCTCTACCTCGAGCATCTGGACCACGCGGCTCACCACGCCGTCCTGAAGCAGCGAGACGTCCTCGACGCGTCCGTCGACGGCGATCGAGCGCAGTTGTCGCAGGCTCGTGGCGTCGACGAGGTTGGCTGTGAGGCGCACCAGCGAGCCGCTGCGCTGGACGCTGCCGGTGATCACCAGCGTCGCGCCGAACAGGCGGCGGGCGGCGCCTGCGCTGGTGACACCGGCCTGGCGCACCTCGGAGGCTGGCACGACCCAGAGCGCGCCCTGGAAGCGCTCGAGTTGCGTCAAGCGGCTCGTCAGCATCTCCACGATGCCGTCGGAGAAAGCCGCGCTCGACGAGTCGCGGCCGGGGTTCACGAAGGAAAGCACGGCGATCTGCTTCTGGACGGGCACCGCCCGCAGCTTCAGCAACTGGACCAGTGGCTCGCGCCCGGGGCCGAGCACGACGGCGGCGGCGGCCGCCAGACTCAACAAGCCCGCCAGCAGCGCCCGTCGCCGCGGCCACGGGCGAGCCACACCCTTCGCCCCGCTGCCGCTCCCCTCGCTCAGCCGATCGCGAACGTTCTCGAGGTCGCGCGCGAGGTCGAGAGTCGACGCATAGCGATCGGCGGGGTTCTTCGCGAGGCAGCGTTCGACGATCCAGCGGAAGGGCGGCGGCGCCGCTGGGTTGAGGCTCTCGATCGGCTCGGGGGTGTCGTCGATGATCGCCGCGAGCGTCTGCACGGGCGAGTCGCGCTGGAAGGCGCGGCGGCCCGTTGCCATCTCATACAGGATCGTGCCGCACGCGAACTGGTCGGAGCGAAAGTCCAGGAACTGGCCCTTCGCCTGCTCGGGCGACATGTAGCCAACGGTCCCGAGTACGGATCCGGGGCTCGTTTCAGGCGGCGCGATCTGGATCGGGTGGCTCCGGGTCGGGGATTCGCCGTTGGCGTCGGCAAGGTTCTCCGGGTCGGACTGCGGCGCGACGAGCTTTGCGAGGCCGAAGTCCAGGATCTTCACGAAGCCGTCCTGCGTCACCATGATGTTCTCGGGCTTCAGGTCGCGGTGCACGATGCCGGCCGCGTGGGCCTTGGCCAGGCCGCTGGCCGCCTGCGCCGCCAGGTCGAGCGAGCGCCTTGTCAGCAGCGGGCGGCCTTCGAGCAACGCGCGCAGCGTGCGACCGCTGACCAGCTCCATCACGATGTACGGTACGCCGTCGTTCTGGCCGATCTCGTGGATGGTCACGATGTTCGGGTGGTTCAGTGACGATGCAGCGCGGGCCTCCTGCTCGAAGCGGGTGAGACGCGCGGAGTCCTGCGTGTACTTCACCGGCAGGAACTTGATCGCCACCTCGCGGCCGAGCGTCAGGTCCCGGCCGCGATAGACGTCGCCCATGCCTCCCGATCCGAGCGAACCGAGGATCTCGTAATGGGCGAAGCGCTTCCCGATCATTTGAGGAGGGAGGCCTCCTGGGGTGTGGAACGAGACAGGCTACGCCCGCGGGAACGGGCCGGTCAACTCGCTGGCCCCGACGTGCGAGGGGAAAGGGTCAGCGCTTCGCAGCCGTCCCTGTTGCGGGATCGGTTGGGACAGGGGCCGGTGGGGCCGGTCGTCCCTGTCCAATGCGTTCAGCCAGCTGGTGAGCGCTCTCCAACCAGGCGAGTTTCTGAGCCACAGTCATCTCGGCGCCCTCTTCGCGCACGGCACGCCGAGCACCCTCGAAGCTCGCCCGTTCCCAACCCTCTTCAGGCAAGGCACTCATGGGGGCCGTACCGCGGAAGGCGACGGTGCGGGTAAGATGAGCGGCGCGGAGAAGGCATGAGCGAACGGCGGAGCCGGGTCGTGACCCAGGGCCTGGAGAGCGCGCCGCATCGCGCCATGCTGCGGGCCGTCGGCTTCGGCGATGCGGACTTCGAGAAGCCGATCGTGGGCATCGCGAGCGCCTACAGCAACCTGACGCCCTGCAACGCCTCGCTCGACGTGCTCGCGGCGCGGGCCATGGACACGCTCAAGGCGTCGGGCGCGATGCCGCAGGTCTTCGGCACGATCACCGTCAGCGACGGCATCTCGATGGGCACCGAGGGCATGAAGTACTCGCTGGTGTCGCGCGAGGTGATCGCCGATTCGATAGAGACGGTCGTGAGCGGCCAGTCGATGGACGGCGTGCTGGCGATCGGCGGCTGCGACAAGAACATGCCGGGCGCGATGATCGCGATCGCGCGCCTGGACGTGCCCGCGATCTTCGTCTACGGCGGCACCATCAAGCCGGGGCATCTGGACGGCCGCGACCTCACCGTGGTCAGCGTGTTCGAGGCGGTGGGCCAGCGCGCCGCGGGCCTCATCGACGACGCGCAGCTACGCGCCATCGAATGCGCGGCCTGCCCCGGGGCCGGCTCCTGCGGCGGGATGTTCACCGCGAACACGATGTCCTCGGCGATCGAGGCGCTGGGCCTCAGCCTGCCGGGCTCCTCGACCATGGCCGCCGAGGACGCGGAAAAGGTGGAGAGCGCGGCGGAATCGGCGCGAGTGCTGGCGGCGGCCGTGCGCGCGGATCTTCGGCCGCGGCGGCTGCTCACGCGCCACGCCTTCGAGAACGCGATCGCCGTGGTGATGGCGATCGGAGGCTCGACGAACGCGGTGCTGCACCTGCTGGCGATCGCGCACGCGGCCGGGGTGCCGCTCACGATCGACGACTTCGAGGCAATCCGCGCGCGCGTGCCGGTGCTGTGCGACCTCAAGCCCTCGGGCCGCTTCGTCACCACCGACCTGCACCGCGCCGGCGGCATCCCGCAGGTGATGAAGATGCTGCTGGCGAACCGCGTGTTCCATGGCGACGCCCTCACGATCACGGGCCAGAGCTTCGCCGAGGCACTGGCGAGCGTCCCGGTTGAGCCTTCCGCGGATCAGGAAGTGATTCGCCCGTGGTCGAAGCCGCTCTACGCACAGGGCCATCTTGCGATCCTGCGAGGCAACCTCGCGAGCGAAGGCGCCGTGGCGAAGATCACCGGCCTGAAGAGCCTCAAGATCATGGGACCTGCGCGGGTGTTCGAGTCGGAGGAAGCGTGCCTACGCGCGATCCTCGGTGGCAAGATCCAGAAGGGTGACGTGATCGTGATCCGCTACGAGGGGCCGAAGGGCGGCCCGGGCATGCGCGAGATGCTCTCGCCCACCGCCGCCATCATCGGCGCGGGCCTCGGCGACTCCGTGGGCTTCATCACCGACGGCCGCTTCTCCGGCGGCACGCACGGTATGGTCGTCGGCCACGTCGCGCCCGAAGCCGCGGTCGGCGGCACGATCGCGCTCGTGAACGAGGGTGATCCGATCACGATCGACGCCGAGCGGCGTTTGCTCCAACTCGACGTGCCGGATGCAGAGATCGCCCGCCGTCGCGCGGCCTGGAAGCAACCGGCCCCGCGCTACACCCACGGCGTGCTGGCCAAGTACGCGAAGCTGGTCGCCTCGGCCAGCCTGGGAGCCGTCACCGACCTGTAGCGACGGCTGTCGTCCTCTGATCGTATACTGGCCGGCATGAGCAGCGTCGCTGAGAGGCTCCGCGCGGATTCCCGTGAGCGCCTGCGCCGGATGACGCCGGCCGAGCGGCTGGCGGAGGCAATGCGGCTCGGGCAGTCGACCATCGGAGAATACGCTGCGGCCCACGGGCTCGACCGAGACGAGGCGCGTCGGCGCCTCGAACGTGCCGGTCAGGCGGGGCGTCGCCCCTCGCGGGTGATGCACGAA
>JAQBHI010000055.1:0-28465 GCA_032127875.1 Acidobacteriota bacterium | reverse complement strand
TGCTCGACGCTCGCGACGCTTCGCTCGTCGCCTACGATCACGAGCAGGATCTCGCGGCCCTCCTCGGAGCGTCCGATCACCTCCACGCGCACGCGCGGCGTGGCTGCCGCCAGCGCCCGGTAGTAGGCGTAGATCTTCACGGTGCCAGTCAGCTCGCCAGGCGCGCCCGCGATGTGGCCCAGGAACTTCGTAGGCGACGGGACCGTCGCGCTGTCGGGGACGGACGTGACCCAGGGTGACAGGAAGCGCGGCTCGGTCGTCGCCGCGGCGATGGCCTCCGCGGAGCCGGGCTCCGGCGTATCGGGTGAGAGGGCCGAAGCGAGCGCAGCGACGCTCAGCAACGCGGCTCCGCACGCCCCGAGCCTTCGCATGCGGCCCGTCCCTCGGTTCATCTCGACCCCCGCCTGGAGAGCCGAGAGTCTATCGCAGTCGGCGCTGCGCTGGCGGATAATGGACCCATGGCGAGACCGGACGCGCACTACTCCATGGGACCCGGCACGCACCCCGTCCCGATGTCGATGCATGCCGAGGCGCGACGCCGGCTCGTCGAGCGGCTGCGGCGGCGCGGCCTTGGCGAGCGCTCCGTCGCCCTGCTCCGGGGCGGCGCGCAGCAGACCAAGTACGACACCGACCGCGAGCTGCTGTTTCAGCAAGAGAGCTTCTTCCAGTACCTGTTCGGCGTGAAGGAGCCCGGCTTCTTCGGCGCGCTCGAGGTCGGCACGGGACGCGCCACGTTGTTCATGCCCCGCCTGCCCGAGGCCTGGGCCGTTTGGATGGGCCGCATCCATCCGCCAGAGCACTTCCTCGCCCAGTACGGCGTCGAGGAGGTTCGCTACGTCGACGAGCTGGAGCACACGCTTGCGGCGATGAAGCCGGACGTCCTGCTGCTGCTGCACGGCGAGAACAGCGACAGCGGCCTGCGGGCAGCTCCCGCGCGCTTCGCCGGCATCGACGCGTTTTCGACCGATGCCGCGATCCTGCACGCCGAGCTGACGGAGTGCCGGGTGCGCAAGTCGAAGGACGAGATCGAGCTGCTGCGCTATGTGAACCGCGTCTCGAGCGATGCCCACATCGAAGTCATGCGGCGGGCGAAACCGGGCGTCACCGAGTACCAGCTCGAGGCCGCCTTCCTGCACGAGATCTACGCGCGCGGCGGCTGCCGCTTCAGTGCCTATACCTCGATTTGCGGCTGCGGCCCGCACTCCTCGGTCCTGCACTATGGCCACCAGGGCGCGCCCAACGATGGCACGCTGCGCGACGGCGACATGTTCCTGAACGACTCGGGCGGCGAGTACCACGGCTACGCCGCGGACATCACCTGCTCGTACCCGGTGAACGGCCGCTTCACTAGCGAGCAGCGGATCATCTACGAGACGGTGCTGGCGGCGAACCTCGCGGTGCAGCGCTCGATGAAGCCGGGCGTGGCGTGGCCCGACATGCATCGCCTGGCCGAGCGCGTGATCGCCGAACGGCTGCGCGATGCGGGGCTCGTCAAGGGCAGCGTCGAGGAGCTGCTCGCGAACCACATCCCGGCGCTGTTCATGCCCCATGGCCTTGGCCACCTGATGGGCCTCGACGTCCACGACGTGGGCGGCTATCCCGAGGGCACGGCGCGCATCGATGAGCCCGGCATCCGCAGCCTGCGCTGTGGCCGCAAGCTCGAGGCCGGCATGCTCATCACCGTCGAGCCGGGCGTGTACTTCATCGACGCGCTGCTAGGTCCCGCGCTCGCCGACCCCGCGCAGTCACGCTTTCTCGCGGCCGACGTCCTCGAGAGATTTCGCGATCTCGGCGGCGTGCGCATCGAGGACGACGTGCTGGTGACCGAGGGCGGGGCCATGAACCTGACCCGCGTGCCGCGCGAGCCGGGGGAGATCGAGGCGGTGATGGGCGGCGCTGCCTGGGCGCCGCGAGAGAAGGAGGCCTTGCTGCGATGAAGAAGGGCGACACGCTGCTGCTCGTCGGTACGCTGAAGGGCGCCTTCCTGCTGCAATCGAACGCGAGTCGCAGGACCTGGAAGCGGCTCGGGCCGTTCTTCAAGGGCCAGGCGGTGTACGCGATGGCGTACGACCAGCGCGGCGGCCGAAAGCGTCTGTTCGCCGGACCCGAAAGCGCCCACTGGGGACCGCTGCTGAGCTACAGCGACGACCTTGGCCGCAACTGGTCGAAGCCGAAGGACGCCACGGTGCGATTTCCCAAAGCGACCGGCGCGGCCCTGAAGCGCATCTGGCAGATCGCTCCGGCCCGCGCGGATCAGCCGGACCTGCTGTACTGCGGCGTCGAACCCGCGGCGCTCTTCGAATCGCGGGACGCGGGCGAGAGCTGGGCGCTCGTGAAGGGCCTGTGGAACCACCCTCACCGCCCCCGCTGGGAGCCCGGCGGCGGCGGGCTGTGCCTGCACACGGTCATCCCCGATCCTACGCAGGCGCGCCGGCTGTTCGTCGCGATCTCGACCGGTGGCGTCTATCGCAGCGACGATCGCGGCAAGAGCTGGCGCACGGCGCACAAGGGCGTACGGGCCCAGTATCTTCCCGACAAGCATCCGGAGTTTGGCCAGTGCGTCCACAAGATCGCGGCCCACGCGGCGCGCCCCGGCCGGCTGTACCTCCAGAACCACTGGGGCCTGTACCGCTCGGACGACGCGGGGGAGAGCTGGCGCGACGTCGCGAACGGCGTGCCCTCGGACTTCGGCTTCGCCGTGGCGACCCATCCCCACGATCCCGACACGGCCTACATCGTCCCGATCGAATCCGACCAGTTCCGCTGCACCCCCGGCGGCCGCCTGCGCGTCTATCGCACGCGCGACGCCGGCGCCTCGTGGCGCCCGCTGACGCGCGGCCTGCCGCAGAAGAACGCGCTCGAGACGGTGCTGCGCGATGCCCTCACCACCGACAGCCACGCGCGCCCGGGTGTCTACTTCGGCACCCGCAGTGGCAAGCTCTACGGCTCGCCCGATGCCGGTACGAACTGGCGGCTGCTCGCCGATGGCCTGCCGGCGGTCGTCTGCGTGAAGGCGGCGGTCGTGGGGTCGGCAGCGGGCGCATGACCACGCTGCTGCTGCCCGGCCATCTTGGCGAGATCGTCGGCGGCCGTGGGCGCGTCGAGCTCGCCGGCTCTCCGGCCACCGTGGGCGAGGCTCTCGCAGCCCTGGTCGCGAGGCATCCCGGCCTGCGCGATCGGATTCAGGACGAGCAGGGGCGGCTGCGGCAGCACGTCCAGATCTTCGTCGGCCGCGACAGCATTCGCTACACCGGCGGGCTAGCCACGCCCCTGCCTCCGGGCGCCCAGATCCACGTTCTCCCCGCCGTCAGCGGCGGCTAGACTCCTGGAGACAGGAGGCTACTTCTGCGCGGGATCGGCGTAGCCCTCGGCCTCGTGGCCACCGGCGTACTCCGAATCCTCCGGCCGGCGGATCTGCGAGTGCCCGACGATGTAATCGCGGCGCAGGCCACGAAAGTCCTCGAGCGTCTTCCAGCCCCGCTGCGCGTTGCGCTCGAGGAACTCGCTCATGCCGGCCGTCAGCTTCTTGATCACGTTCGGACCCACGGCGTGATCGAGCATCGCAGCCGTGCAGACCTGCACGGTGCCACAACCCAGCAGGAAATAGTTGAGGGCGTGGCCGAAGTCGGAGATGCCGCCGATGCCGGAGAAGCTCCGCTCGGGGAACGCCCGCGTCATCTGCGACAGCTTGGCGATCGACTGCGGCAGGATCGCAGGCCCGCCCAGGCCGCCGCTCGAAACCAGGCCGTCGACGTTCATCTCGAACTCGAGCGTTTCGGGATCGATGAGCGGCAGCGACGGGAAGGTGTTCGACGAGACCACGGCATCGGCTCCGCCCAGGAACACAGCCCCCGCCTCGACCGCGATGTCGCTGGTGGCCGGCGTGAGCTTGGCCCACACCGGGATGCGAGCCACGTCCTTCACGACCTTGGTCACGAACGAGCACAGCTGCTTGTCCTTGCCGATGTTCGAGCCCATGTCCTCGCGGTCCATGTGCGGGCAGGAGAGATTCAGCTCGAGAGCGTCGGCGCCCTCGTCCTGGCAAGTCTTCGCGAGCGTGCGCCAGTGATCGAGTTCCTTGTCGCTGCCGGAACCGGCCATGATCGACGCGATCAGCACCCGGTCCGGGAAGGCCTTCTTGATGCGCCCGAGGCGCGGAGCCCACCAGTCGAGGGTCTTGTCCGAGATCAGCTCCCAGTTCCACGACGAGTGCAGCACGCCGGAGCGGCCCTTGTTCATCGAGAGCAACCCGGTCTCGGGGTTCGCGCGCAGGAACTTGGTCTTCGGGCCCGCGACGTTCACCACCGGGTGCAGCCCGATCGTCTTGGTCACGACCCCGCCCCAGCCGGCCTCGAAGGCCCGCAGGATGTTGCTCTCCGACTCGGTCGGCGGCGCCGAGGAGAGCAGGAACGGATTCTCGAACTTGATCCCCGTGAACAGCGTGGACAGATTGGCCATCGGAAACTCCCTTCTACTTCCTTGCGCTAGACGCTCGCGGTCGCCTGGAAGGCCTGATCCAGAAGGTCCGCCGCCTGATCCGCGTCAGCCACGCTCACGTTCATCGCCGGCGAGATGCGCAGCACGTTGCCGTAGAGTCCCCCCTTGCCGATGATCAAGCCGCGATCCTTTGCGTCTTCGAGGATGCCAGCGGCCAGCTCTGGCGCCGGCTCCTTCGTCTGCCGATCCTTGACGAGTTCCAGGCCCTGCATCAGGCCCATGCCCCGCACCTCGCCGATCGCCTTGTGTTTCTCCTGCAGGCCCTCGAGCCGCTTGCGGAAATGACCGCCCACAATCGTGCAGTTGTCCAACAAGCGATCGGCGGCGATCACGTCGACCACCGCTTTGGCTGCGGCCATGGTGACGGGGTTGCCGCCGAAGGTGGCGATCGTCGAGCCCTTGAAGGAATCCGCCACGGCGGCGTGCGCGAGCGTCACGCCAACGGGATGGCCGTTGCCCAGGCTCTTGGCGCCCACGACGATGTCGGGCTTGACGCCGTAGTGCTCGATGCCGAACCACTTGCCGCCGGTGCGGCCCCAGCCGGTCTGCACCTCGTCGGCGATGTAGAGCGCCTCGTGGCGCTTCACGATCTCCGCTACGATCCCGGGGTACTCCTTGGGCGGCGTGATGAAGCCGCCGACGCCCATGATCGGCTCCGCGATGAACGCGGCCGGGCGTCCCGAGGTGGTGGTCTTGATCACCTCCTCGACATCCGAGGCGCAGGCGACGCCGCAGCTCGGGTAACTGAGCTTCAGCGGGCAGCGGTAGCAATAGGGCGCGATGGCGTGGCGGATGGCGGGGTCCTGCACGGCGCCCAGGCGCCAGCTCGCGTGTGCCGTCATCGACATCGCCAGCATCGAGCGGCCGTGGTACCCGTAGCGCAGGGCGATCACCTCGGAGCGCTGGGTGTGCAGGCGCGCGGTGAGGATCGCCGTTTCGTTGGCCTCGGTCCCGCTGTTCGTGAAGAACGCCTTCGCAGGCTTCTCGCCGGGAAACAACTCGCACAGCGTCTCCGCCAGCTCCACCAGCGGCTGCGTCGGGAACAGCGTCGAGACGTGCTGCAGCGTCTTGACCTGCTTCTCGATGGCGGCCACCACGCGCGGCTCGCAGTGGCCGAGACCGACGGTCACGATGCCGCCGAAGAAATCCAGATACTTCTTGCCGTCCGCGTCGAACAGCCACTTGCCTTCGCCGCGAACGAAGGGCAGGGGTTCCGCATAGTAGCTGGCGAGCCCGTAAAGATACTGGCGATACTTCGCGACGATCTCGGCCTTGTTCATCGACCCCCCACCCAGTCCCTCCCCACGTGGGGGACCGCCACGCCGAACGACCTCGCCCTGCATCCGTTGCTTCGGCCACCCTGTCCCACGGTCCAGCCTACGGCTGAACCAGCGGCCCGTACTGATCGGGCCTCCGGTCGCGGTAGAACTGCCAGACGTTGCGCACCTCCTCGATCTTGTCGAGGTTCAGGTCTCCGACGAGGACGGCGTCCTTGTCGCGCGGCGCTTCCGCCACGAACTGCCCGCGCGGGTCGCAGAAATAGCTCTGGCCGTAGAACTCGCCGATCTTCCACGGCGCTTCCCAGCCGACGCGGTTGATGGCGCCGATGAAGTAGCCGTTGGCCACGGCGTGCGCGGGCTGCTCCAGCTTCCAGAGGTATTCGCTGAGGCCGGCGACCGTGGCGGAAGGATTGAAGACGATCTCGGCGCCGGCGAGGCCGAGCGCGCGTGCGCCCTCCGGGAAGTGCCGGTCGTAGCAGATGTAAACGCCGACCTTGGCGTAGGCCGTCTCGAACACCGGATAGCCCAGGTTCCCCGGGCGGAAGTAGAACTTCTCCCAGAACCCCGGGTTGCAGTGGGGAATGTGGGTCTTCCGATACTTGCCCAGGTACTTGCCGTCGGCGTCGATCACGGCCGCTGTGTTGTAGTAGACGCCAGGCTGATCCTGCTCGTAGAGGGGGACGACGATCACCATCCGGTATTTCTTGGCGAGCTTGCGCATGAGCGTGATCGTGGGGCCGTCGGGCACGCGTTCCGTGAGTTCGTACCAGCGGGTCTCCTGCTCGGCGCAGAAATACGGCCCGTAGAACAGCTCCTGGAGACACAGGATTCGGACCTTTTGAGCCGCGGCCTCGCCGATCAATTTCACGTGCTTCGCGATCATCGCCTTCTTGATCGCGGGGAGGCCGGCCTCCAGCCCTTTTTCGTTACGCGCCTGGATCAGACCGCAGCGAACGATGCGAGGCATCCGCACCTCCTTCCATACGAACGGAGTATGCCAGAAATGCAAAGCGTTGCCTCAACGGCATCTCCGCTTCGCGGTCGGCCGGCGGGCGCGATAGACGCAGAAGTCCTCGCGGACGATGCTGCCTTCGAAGCAGCGCAGAAGCTCGAGCCGTCCGACCGGCTCGAGCGGGTAGCTCAGCACGGCGACCACGTCGCTCTTCTGGGCGTAGCTGAGGCGCAGGATCTCGGTGCCCAGGGCCTGTCTCGTGACCGGCCTGCCGGCCAGATTCCCCTCCGCGCGCGTCGCCCAGCGGCGCGTGGCGGGGAAGTAGAAGGGCTGATCCAGCAAGGCCGCCACGACGCTCACCACGTCCTCCCGTTGGCCGACGATCGGCAGCGAGGTGAGATTCGCGTCGCGCAGATACTTGGCCGTCGCGACGCCGTTGCTGAAGGGCAGCGCCAGGTCCTGATAGCTCATGTAGAGGCCGCCCACGAGTTGTGCGACCAGCAGCGTCCCGAAGAGCCAACGGACCCAGGGCCAAAGCGCCGCGCCTCGAGCCCACGCCAGCCACAGCGTGGCAACGAGGACCAGGTAGAGCAGGCCACAGTGGCGCGCGGAGCCGCCTCGCTGCAGCACGCTGAAGAGCAGCAGGCCTGCCGTTCCCGAAACGAACAGCAGCAAGGGCAGCATGAAGCGCCGGACGGCCAGCGAAATGCTCGCGAGCAGCGCCAGGCTCAGCAGGACCTTCAGGGTCGGGGCGAGGTCGAGCAGATTCCGGTTCCACAAGGGGGGATGCAGGGCCGGCAGCGGCAGGTAACCGTTCCAGAGCAAGCCGAGACTGCCCCACACCCGAGCGACATCCAAGCCCTGGTCCCAGGGTCGAAGGAACCGCGAATCGCCGGGTGGCTTGGCGAGCGCCACGCTGCTGGCGATGCCGAGGATCAGGAACAGGATTCCCAGCAGCTCGCCCGGCGTGGGCCGCCGCCGCACCCAAAGGACTTCGGCGCTGCATGCGATGGCGATCGCGATGACGATGATGGTCGAATGGAAGTTGCTCAGGGCCAGCAGGAACCCCAGGCCGGCGGTCGGCAGGCTGAGCCGGTGGGAACGGCTGAAGACCGCGCAGAAGGCCACGACGAGCAGCAGCGAGAGCGCGTAGTGCCGGCTGATCGTGCCGTACTCGAAGAAAGGGAAGTAGCCGAAGGCGAACAGCCACTTCCAGGGCGTTGACCAGGGAGCGAACGCGGAGACGATGGCGACGGCGCCGGTCACGATCAGCACGTTCAAGACCTGCATCGCACGCGGATCGCGCGTGACCCGGCTCAAGGAGTACAGGACCAGGTGCCCCAGCGGCGGTTGGCCCATGTAGCGGGTGTTCTCGCGTAGCTCCACGAGCGACCGGCTCTGCCGCGCGGCGTCCCAGTATTCGAGCTCGTCGCGCCACATCTCGTGGTGAGCGATCTTCACGAGCGACAGCACCAGGAAGGCGAGAGTAATTCCCGGCGTCCTCGCCAGATAGCCCCACGCCCTCATCGCTTGGCGGGATTGTGCCATTTCTCGCAGGGCTGGGGAGCGACCGCCGCAAGGCCTCGCGCGATAATCGCGATAATGAGGACGCAGGCCGGCGATGATCGAGGTGAGGAAAGCTGCGGATCGCGGCCGCACGGACTGGGGCTGGCTTGCCAGCCGCCACACGTTCCCGTTCGGGGGCTACCACGATCCGAAGCAGCTCGGTTTCGGATAGCTCGCTGCTTCGACGCTGGGAAAGCGCGCCGTGCCGGCGCCCTGCCAGACTCCCGCCAGCGGCGCCGGGCGCTCGATCTGCTTTCTCGCCATGCCCTCGTGGGCCACTGTGCCTCCGTCTATTTCCTATCGCGGTCGCTTCAAATCACCCGCAGCGGCAACGCGCTCGGTGAGAACGCGGGTCTGCGGCCGAGCGGTTGGAACGCCGTGGCGTCCGCGCTCTGCAGCCCTGGAGTCTGGCCCGCGCGGATCTCGGCGTAGTAGCGGTCGCGGACGCCCAGCGCGTTGACTTCGCACATCGACACGAGTTCATCTCCGATCGGCACGCGGAAGACGCACAGGTCGAGGCGTTCGCGCCCCAAGGGCGAGTGCAACTCTTCGGGGCTCATGAACGAATGGCTGACGATGTTGAAATGGTGGACCCTGGCGCGCCCGCGCACCAACTGCCACGCGACGCTCGCAGCGTTGCCATCGCCCATTTTCGAAGCCTGGTGCCAGAGATAGGGAAGCACCTCGGCGAGCCAGAAGCGCGGATCCTGGGCGATCAGTCCCAGCAGGCGGGCGCGAGCCGTGGCCGGTGCGTCGCGACGGAACGAGGCGCCGCCGTAGCGTGCGAGATAGCGCTCGATGCTGCGCTCGTCGACCCGGTCGCCCTGCATTCGCAGCGGATGGAAGGTGCTCTCGCGGCCGGGCGCAGCCAGCACGAAGCCGTGAACGTAGCGGTTGCAGGCCGAGTGACCCAGCCACATCTGGCCCTTCATCAAGAACGCTGGATTCGAAGCGGGGCCGCCCAGGCCCCTGGCGGCCTCGGTCCACAGCTCCTCGAGGCCGACTCCGCCGCCCAGGCCCGCTTCGGTGCGGCCGACCTGCGCGATCGGCTGGAAGCTCAGCATCTTGAAGGCGTCGGCCTGCTTCACGACGCAGCGCACGGCGTCGGCGACGCCCGCGAGGTTGTCGCGCGTGATGGTCATCGTCGTGGCGGCGACCAGCGGCCGCCCGGTCTTCTTGCGTGCGGCCCGGATCATGTCTGCGAATTCTTCGCGCAGTGGGTTGAGGGCCGCCTCGGTGGTCGCGTCCTTGTAGGCGGCGCCCGTCCGGCCGCGCATCGTGGCGTCCACGTGGATGCTGATCTCGCGCAAGCCGCCCTCGTCCATCAGCCGCTCGAGCAGGCCGGGGCGGCGCCGGAAGGAATCGCCATGCGTCATCAGCATCGGGATCAGGCCGATCGCGTCGGCGTAGCGCAGCAGCTCGATCTGCTGGGCCTCGGGCCGGAGCGTGACCTCTCCGTCGGTGAGTTGCAGGTTGCCGCTGCTCCCGAGCAGCGGACGCAGCTGCCGCATCTGGCGCTTGACGGCCTCGACCGGCAGCGCCGGAACGTGGTTCGCTCCATCGCCCAGGTAGCAGCCGCGGCAGGCGAAGTCGCAGCGCGGCATGGACCCGATCGTCGCGCCACAGGGATTGCCCTGGCGCCCGAACATCTGCTGGCCGGTTCGGAAGGCTGCCGGCAGACTCTCCCAGCTCGCTCGCAGCGCGTGTTTCGCTTCGGGGCGAATCGGCTCCCGGAAAGCGTCGCGAAGGGCGCGCAGTGTCACTTCCGGAGCGCCGCTGCCGCCTTCTCCTGGCTGTTGAGTGTCCAGTCGTAATCGGTCTTGACGAGCTTCAGCTTGCCCGCGGCGAGAAAGGCTTTCTCCGGGCCTTCGGGGAAGAACTGGGACAGGTACTTTGCGATCGCCGCATCGTCGTGCCCGAAATCCCGCGGGTAGTATTTCGCCATGATCTGACTGCTGTAGAAGATGCCCTTGGCGACGTCGACGCGGTTCTGGGCGGGTGTGCGCGTCAAGAACAAGGACGCCTGGTCCTGGAGCTGTTCGTTCAAGCGAGCGCCCGTATAGGCCTCGCTTCGCAGCGGCGGGCAGCTCATCGCGGCGCACACCAGGGCAAAGTGGATGCGCGGCTCCTTCCACTGCTTGCGGATGATGTCGTGTTCGACGTTGTCGAGGTGGTAAACGCCGCCACCCGCCTTGACCAGCTTCTCGCGCCAGGGCCCGTGGCCGGCGATGCCAAGCGTCCGGTTGATGTTGCGGATCGAGTCGCGCTCCTTGTGGCGGTTGATGAGCTCGATCGTGAAGGCGTTGTAGGTGTTGATCCAGAAGGCGAGCCGTTCCTGTTCCGACAAGCGCGCGGGGTCCACCTGGGTGAGCGAGGCCAGGTACGCGGCGAACTCCGGCGCCTTCTGGAAGGCGTCGTAGTCCAGCATGCCGTCCACGACGTGCCTTCGGAGCAGTGCGTCCCAGGCCGAGTGGTCGACCCTCGTCCCCGCGCCGGTGGCGGCGGGAAGCAGCAGCGTCGCATGCGCGACGGTCGTCAGCATCAAGGCTTTGATGGCTCCGGGCATGTCGGACACGTCCTTACTGAAACCGTTCTACGGCAATGCGCCACGACCCCTTCGGATTATGGCATGGCCAAGCTCGCGGATAATGCGGCATGAGCGCGTGCCTGCTGGCGTTGGCGCTGGTCCTTTCCGCGGAGTCGCCGGACCCCGGGCGCGTCCTCGTCATCGGCGTCGCCGAGTTGGAACGCGAGCGTCCCGCGGCCCTGGTGCTCGACGCGCGCGACGCCGCGGCCTTCGCGGCCGGCCACGTTCCGGGCAGCCGCGAGATCGATTGGAAGGAGTGGACCGCCGAGAAACCCGGCGCTTTCGAGCTCTTCTTCGGGAACCCGGCGCTGTGGGGCAAGCTCCCCGCGGCGGATGCTGGACTCGAAGTACGGCTACGCGGGCTGGGCCTTTCGAACGGCCAGCGCGTCGTCGTGATCGGCGATCCCGGCGGATGGGGCGAAGAGGGGCGCATCGCGTGGAATCTCCTTTATTGGGGAGCGCAGCAGGTCGCGCTGCTCGACGGTGGCTTCCCGGCCTGGCGCGCCGCGCGTCGGCCCGTTGAAGCAGGTCCCGGCGCCGCCCCTGCCCCCGGCGACTTCGAGGTGCGGCTTCGCGAGGAGCGCCGGATCCGGATCGGGGAGTTGCGTTCGCGGCTCGGCTCACTCCGCCTGCTCGATGCCCGAACCAGAGAGGAATTTTCCGGCAAGAAGCTGCCGGGCCAGGAGCGCGGCGGGCACTTGCCCGGCGCGATCCTGGTCGCGGCGCGTTCCCTGTATGGCGCCGACGGCCGCTATGTGGATGCCGCGGCGCTCCGCTCCGCTGCCCCGGACGACGCTCGCGAGATCGTCACCTATTGCACCGGCGGCGTGCGCTCGGCGTTGCTCGCGGTCCTGATCGAGGCGCGCCTCGGGCGGGTCGCGCGCAACTACGACGGCTCGCTCTGGGAGTGGTCGGCGGACCCGTCGCTTCCGCTGCTGGCGCGATGATCACAGCTTCGCCAGCGCCGCGGCCGCCGCTGTTCACGACGCCTTTCTTCGTGATGTGCTCGTTTACCTTCACGGTGTTCCTGTCGGCTTTCATCCTCTTTCCGACGATGCCGTTCCGGATCGTCGCGCTGGGCGGCACGCGCTTCGCCGCAGGCCTGTTCCTCGGCTTTCTCACCTATGCCTCGGCGTTCTCGGCGCCCATCACCGGCGCCTTCGCCGATCGCCTCGGCAAGCGGCGCATGTTGGTCGTCTGCGGCGCTTTCCTGACACTGCTCTCGGCGCTGTACGCGGCCACCCACAGCTACCAGGTTCCCCTCGCCCTGGCGCTGGTCCACGGCTTGTTCTGGTCGGGCCTGCTCTCGGCCTCCGCCGCGCACATGATCGACATCATTCCGGAGTCGCGGCGCGCCGAGGGCATCGGCTACTGGGGCCTTTCGACGATCGCGGCAATCGCCATCGCGCCGTCGCTCGGGTTGTGGCTTCTGGGTCACGGCTGGCTCTGGGTCTGCGGCGTGGCCGGCGCCTTCAATCTCGGCATGACGGGTATCGCCTGGTCGCTGCGCGAGACGCGGTCGACGCCTTCGGGCGGGCCGATCTTCAGCGGGGAGTTGGTCGACTGGCGCATCATGAAGCTCGGCTTCACGCTGTTCTTGTACTCGTTCGGCTACGGCGGGATCACCAGCTTCTCGGCGCTGTATGCGGACTCGCTGGGCGTTGCTCCCAAGGGCATCTACTTCGTCGCGCTGGCCGCCGTCATGATCGCGTCGCGGCCGTTCTCGGGACCGCTCGCGGATCGGATCGGCGCTCGCCCGGTGCTGTTGCCCTGCTTGCTGTTGATCGCGGCCGGCCTCGCAATCCTGCCGCTCAGCACCACACGTGCCGGCCTGATCGCCTCCGCCGTCGTCTTCGGCTCTGGCTTCGGAACGGCATACACCGTTTTCGTCACCCACATCTTGCAGCACGTCGACCCCGCGCGCCGCGGCGCCGCGTTCGGCTCGGTCCTGGCCGCCTTCGACACCGGCATCGGCACCGGCTCGATCACGATCGGCTTCCTGGCGGAACGCTTTGGGTTCGGCGCTGGCTTCGGGGTCGCCGCGCTGCTCGCCGCCTTGTCTTTGCCGTACTTCCTCGCCGCTGAAAAACGCTGGCTGCTCCCGCCGGAGAAGCGGCGGAGTGTTCCGTTGCGAGCAGCGGGAGAGCCAGCCGTAGACTAGGGTCGGGGCAGGGCGAGAAGGAGGCCACGTATGGCGACGCACAAGATGCAGACGCTTGCGGTCCACAGCGGGGAGCGGCGACCGGGGCCCGAGGGCTCGCTCGTCTTCCCGATCTACCAGGGGACCGTGTTCTCGGTGCCCCAGGGAACCTCCTATCACGACATCCGGTACATCCGCCTCAACAGCACGCCCTCGCAGGTCTATTTGCACGACAAGCTGGCCGCCCTGGAGGGCGCCGAGGCGGCGCTGGCCACGGCATCGGGGATGTGCGCGGTGACCACGGCCCTCATGACGCTGCTCTCGCCGGGGGACCACCTGCTGGCCGCCGACTGTCTGTACGGCGGCACGCACGACTTCCTCACGCACGATGCGACACGCCACGGCTGGAGCTACACGTTCGTGGATCCATCGCGGCCCGAGAGCTGGGCCGCCGTCAAGCGGCCCGAAACGAAGCTGTTCCTCGTCGAGACGATCGCAAACCCGCTGATGCGCGTGCCACGTCTTGTCGAGCTGGCGGCTTTTGCCCGCAGCCAGGGACTCGTGACGATCATCGACAACACCTTCGCGAGCCCCGTGAACTTCAACCCCCTGGCCCTCGGCTACGACCTCGTCTTCCACTCGGCCACGAAGTACCTGAACGGCCACAGCGATCTGGTGGCGGGCTGCCTGATGGGCGCGAAGCATCTGATCGACCGCATCCGCAGGGCCCTCAACCTCTACGGAGGAAGCCTCGACCCCCACGCCGGCTTCCTGTTGGCGCGGGGCATCAAGACGCTCGCGCTCCGGGTCCAGGCTCAGAACACCAGCGCCCTGGCGCTCGCGCAGAGCCTTGCGTCCCACTCGAAGGTCGCGGCCGTGAGCTACCCGGGCCTCGCAGACCATCCGGAGCACGCGGTCGCGCGGCAGCTGCTGCGCGGCTTCGGAGGGATGCTGAGCTTCCGCCTGAAGGGTGGGGAGGCTGCCGTGCTGCGTCTCTTCGATGGCCTCAGCATCCCCTACGTGGCGCCCAGCCTCGGCGGCGTCGAGACGCTGGTGACGCGGCCGGCCGCGACATCCCATGCAGGCATGAGCGCCGGCGACCGTGCCCGGCTGGGGATCACCGACGACCTGGTCCGGGTCAGCGTCGGGATCGAAGACGCTGAGGACCTGATCGCGGACTTTGGGACGGCCCTCGCGGGAGCATGAACTCGCGCGGCTAGCCTTCGCCGGGAGCCCACAGCCAGGCCGCGCCGCGGACGCCGCTGGCATCGCCGAAGCGCGGCGGCGTCAGGCGCGTGTCCACACGGTCGGAGAAGACGCTGCGGCCCCACAGCCGCGGCACGTTGTCGTAGAGGCGCGGGATCCTGGACAGGCCGCCGCCGAGGACGATGACGTCGGGATCGAGCAGGTTGATGACCGAAGCGAGGGCGCGCGCCAGGCGCTCCTCGTACCGCGCCAGGCTGGCCTCGGCCGTCGTGTTTCCCTCGCTGGCCAGGGCGACGATGGCTTCGGCGCGCGCCGGCGAGCCAGTGTGCCGCTCGTGATCCGCGGCGAGGGCCGGGCCCGAAAGGAAGCTCTCGATGCAGCCGGTCCGGCCGCAATAGCAGTCGGGCCCCGGCGATTCGTCTGCCCGCGGCGCCGGCAGCGGGTTGTGGCCCCACTCGCCGGCCACGGCGTTGGGGCCGGTGAGGAGGCGGCCCCTGACGACGACGCCACCGCCCACGCCGGTGCCGAGGATCACGCCGAAGACGACGCGCACCCCGGCAGCGGCGCCATCGGTCGCCTCCGACAAGGCAAAGCAGTTGGCGTCGTTCGCGAAGCGTACGGGGCGGTCGAGCCGGGCGGAGAGATCGCGATCCAGCGGCTGGCCGTTGAGCCAGGTGGAGTTGGCGTTCTTGACCAGGCCGCTGGCCGGCGAAATCGCGCCGGGCATGCCGACGCCCACGCTGCCGCGCTGGTACGTGGTGCTCTCCAGCGCCGCCACCAGCCCCGCGATGGTCTCGAGCGTCGCCGCGTAGTCGTGGCGCGGTGTTGCGACCCGCTGACGCGCGAGTTCTTCGCCTTCGTCGTCGAGCGCGACCGCCTCGATCTTCGTGCCGCCCAGGTCGACACCGATGCGCATCAGACCCGTCCGGCGGGGGACCGGAATGGAAGCCCCCTCCCACGCCCTTCCGGCTGCCCCCCGAGTCGCTCGCGCCCGAGCGAATCGGGCGCTCGCTGTTCTCGAGGCCCGCCGCTTTCCCCAAAATACCTCGGCTGCAGCCGTCACGGTGTTGGCGTGGATGGTGACCGTGTCGGCCGGCTCGACGGCGTAGCCCCCGGCCAGCGTCACCGCCACGGGAACGCCCGCGCGATGAGCCGCCGCGAACACGCGACGATCGCGCTCCGCCAGCCCCGCAAGGCTCAGCCCAAGGCCGCCCAGCATGTCGTGCTCGTAGGGGTCCGCACCGGCGAGATAGAAGAGCAGCTCGGGCCGGAAGGCGAGGGCCTGTCGCAGCGGCTCTTGGAGCGCGGCCAGGTAGGCCTCGTCGCCGGTGCCATCCTCGAGGCCGACATCGATGCTGTTCGCTGGTTTCAGGGCCGGATAGTTGTGCTCCTGGTGCAGCGACACCGTGAAGGTGTCCTTGTCCCCGCCCAGGATCGCGCCCGTGCCGTTGCCCTGGTGCACGTCGAGGTCCACGATGGCGATCCGCACGAGTTCTCGGGAAGCGCGCAGCGCCGCTGCCGCGATGGCGACGTCGTGGAGCAGGCAGAAGCCCTCGCCGTGATCGGGGTAGGCATGGTGGAAGCCACCGCCGATCAGGATCGCGCAGCCGTCCCGTCGCGCCAGGCGCCCGGCGAGAATGGCGCCCCCAGCGGCGAGAAAAAACGCCTCCACCAGCGAGCGGGACCAGGGCACCTCGAGTGTGCGGGCCTCGGCATTCGTGAGGTCGCCGCTCTCGATCTTGCGCAGGTACTCCGCGCTGTGAACGCGCGACACGTCCTGTTCGGTGGCGCTCGGCGGCGCCACGAAGTCGGCTTCGGTTGCCACACCGGTCTCGATGAGACGCTCACGCACCAGCCGGTACTTGTGCGCAGGGAACACGTGCGGCCCGAGATCCACGTTGAACTTCGGGTGGAACACGAGCTTGAAAGGCAGCACCCGTCGGGATTCTAGGCCACCTCGGCGATGCGTTCGAGCTTCTCGCGCTGGCCGAGCCGGTAAAAGCGACGCGCCTCCCGGCACAGCTCGGGGAGGCGTGAGGGCTGCAGCAGGCGCCGCTCGAGCCAGCCGCAATAGCGGTCGGCCAGGCTGCTCGCCGTGCGGTAGCGCGCGGCGCGCTCGGGTGTCAGGCCTTCACGCAGTCTGAAGCGTCGAAACAGCAGTCCGCGCAGCTGCCTCGAGACGGCGCCTTCGTTCTGGAGCGACAACAGGCACGAGGCGGTGAGGTACTTGTCCACTTCGCCCTGCAGTTCCAGCTCGAGCTCGGTGATGCTTCGTCCGCTGCGTGCGCAGAACAGCAGATACAGGAAGTGGCTCACCTCTTCGGTCAGCACACACAGGGGCTCCAGGTTGCCGTCGCCCAGCCGCACGCGCGGATCGTCGTGGGCAAGGCCCTCGCCCACCGCGTCCTCGAGCACGACGGCGAGCTCCACGTCCTCGCCGTCCTGTGCGAGCAGCGTGCGGCTTCCGAGGCCCGGCAGCGCTGCGGAGGCGCTTTCGGGGATCAGGAAGTCGGTGACGGGCGCCTCGGCGTCGAGAGCGTAGATGGTCTCGAGTCGCCGTTGGACCTCGACCAGCAGGCCGTCGGGGATCGCGTTCATCAGTGACGCGTTGCTTCCGCGCCGACGATCGGCGTGACCCCATGTTCGGCGAGCAGCAGCGCCGCGCGCCGGCTGCCGGTGGCCAGCCAGCGCTCGTAGAGGCGGACCAGCGAGGCCGGCTGCGCGAGGCGGCTGTGCTCGGAGACCTCGGCCAACACGTCGGCGAACTGTGAGAAGCGTCGCGCCAGTTCCGCGAACACGTCGGGGCCGAAGGCGAAGGGCGCTTCCACTCCGAGGCTGGCGTAGGCACGGCCGCCCATGGACCGGTAGTAGCCGAGGTCGACGAGCTTGCCCTCGACGCTGTCGGCGAAGAAGCCGGAGACGAACAGCGCGCTGTCGCCCAGCAGCCGGAGCAGACGCGCTCGCTCCAGACGAGGGGCCTGGGCCGCGCGCGCGTAAAGCAACGCCAGCGGCGTCTCCTCGTAGCCGTCTTCGCTTGCCGGCAGCGCTTCGCCGCGCACGCACGCGGCGAGCAGATTGACGAGGTAGTACTCGGTGAAGGCGGAGGTGTTCACCTTCTGATGCTCCATGGCCTTTCCGAGCTGCTCACGGAAGAACTCGACCGGCGTCTCGTCCCGCACGAGAATCTCGGACATCCGATGCCTCCTCCAGCCCCGCGGGCCCGCTCCAGCTCGTCGTCAGATGCACGGAGCGTGCTAGCAGAGAGCTGCCATGAGTGCTGGTTGCTAAGGCTCACACGATCAAGCAATTGCAAGAAGTGGGCAGCTGTGGCGAGGGTCCTCTCGCTGCTCTTTTACGTCACCTCACGTGACAAAAATTGCCCCAGCCGAATCATTCCGGCACCCGCCATGCCGGGCCCAGGAGCGCCCCATGGTCGACCATGACACAGCGGTCCATCACGACGGTGATGCCGGCTTGCTGTGCTCGCAGCGCTGAGGCTTCGTCGATGCAGTCGAGCTGAAACCAGAGCGCAGGCGCCCTGCTGGCGAACGCGTCTTCCGTCACCGCGCCGAGTTTCGAGCTCCGCCGGAACACGTCGACGAGATCCACGCCGCCGGGGATCTCCTGTACGCGGCGGTAGACCCGCTGGCCCAGGATCTGCTCCTCGCGCGGATACACCGGGATCACGCCGTAGCCGCGTTCCAGCAGGTAGCGCGCGACACGGTTCGAGTCGCGATGCGGTTTGGGTGAGAGACCCACGAGCGCGATGCGGCGGACGCGCTCGAGCAGCGCGCGGATCTCGGGCTCGGCCGGGTTACTGAACAAACGTCACCTTGTTGATCTCCCGGAGCGTCGTCACGCCGGCGAAGGCGCGCTCCAGCGCCGACTCGCGCAGGAACGTCATGCCTTCCTCGCGCGCGGCCTGCTTGATCTCTGCGCCAGGCCTGCGGTCCAGCACCATCTGCCGGATCCGATCGGACATATCGAGCAGCTCGGCGATGGCCGTGCGTCCGCGGAAGCCGGTGCCGCCGCAGGCGTCGCAGCCCACGGGCTCGAAGAACACCTGCTCCCCGTAGATGTCGGGATCGAGTCCCGACTCGCGCAGGAGCACCTCGGGTGTCGGCGCCGAGTTCTTGCAGTCGGGACACAGCAGGCGCACCAGGCGCTGCGCCATGATGCAGTTGAGCGCGGACACGAAGTTGTAGGGCTCGACGCCCATGTGGATGAAGCGGCCGATCACGTCGAACACGTTGTTGGCGTGGACCGTGGTGAAGACCAGATGGCCGGTGAGGGCCGACTGCACGGCGATCTGCGCGGTTTCCGGGTCGCGCACCTCGCCGACCATGATCTTGTCGGGGTCGTGGCGCAGGATCGAGCGCAGGCCGCGCGCGAAGGTGAGCCCCTTCTTCTCGTTGACGGGCACCTGGGTGATGAGCGGGATCTGGTACTCGACCGGGTCCTCGATCGTGATGATCTTGTCCTCGGGCGTCGCGATCTCGGAGAGGGCCGCGTACAGCGTGGTGGTCTTGCCGCTGCCGGTCGGCCCGGTCACGACTACCATGCCGTACGGCTCGGTGATGTACTTGCGCAGCTTGCGCAGGTCCGATTCGGCGAAGCCCAGCACGTCGAGGCGCAGGTTGCGGAAGGCCTCGTTCAGCGATTCCTTGTCGAGCACACGAATCACCGCGTCCTCGCCGTGGATCGAGGGCATGATCGAGACGCGGAAGTCGATGGTGCGGCCTTTGACGCGCAGCCGGAAGCGGCCGTCCTGGGGCACGCGCTTCTCGGCGATGTCGAGCTCCGACATGACCTTGATGCGCGACAGGATGGTGTCGTGGTGGCGCTTGTCGAGCGGCTCCAGGGCGGGGTAGAGGACGCCGTCGATCCGGTACTTGACCAGCACCTCGCGGTCCTTGGTCTCGACGTGGATGTCGGAGGCGCGCCTGTCGATCGCGCCGATCACGACGGAGTCGACCAGCCGCACGATCGGGCTCTCCGCCGGGAGCGTCGCGAGGTCCACGCCCTCGGCGTCGTCCTCGGCCACCAGCTGGAGCCGAAGCGGCTCGCTGGCCTGTTCGAGCAGCAGCTCGCCGCCGCGGTGGCGCTTCAGGATCGCGGCCACCCGCTCCGCCGGAGCCACCACGGCGTCGATGGGCCGGCCCAGGTGGAACTCGGCCTCGTCGATCTTGAGCGGGTCTTCGAGCCCGCCGAACGCCAGCACCAGGCGCATGCCCCGGCGCCCGACCGGCACGCAGTGGAAGCGCACCAGAAACTCGAGCGTGACGTCATTCCAAAGCAGCGGATCGTCGCAAGGACGATCCAAAGCATCGAAGGGGAGTCGGAGCGCTTCGGCGGCCGCTTGCGGGTCGCGCATCCATCGCGATGGTAGCACGGCGCTCGGCGTCGGTGGCCGCGGCGCGAGACGCCTTGCAGGTTTTCATTTTCGACCCTCCTGTAGGAGCATCAGGGCGCAGATGACTTCCGCAAGCCGCTCGGGGCTTCTGGCACTCGTCCTCTACGGCGTTTTGGCGGTGGTGAGCTTCCTGCCCCAGTCGATACGGCCCTGGGACACGGTGGCTTACATCGGCGATTCGACCGAGAGCGTCTACATCGTGGCGGCCAACGTGCGGCAGTTCTTCGCGAACCCGCTCCGGATCTTCGACGCGCCGGCGTTTTACCCCTACGAGCGAACGATTGCGTTCACCGATCATCGCCTGCTGCCGTCGCTGATCGTGGCGCCGGTGATCTGGGCAACGGGCAACCCGGTGCTCGCCTACAACGTCTCGCTGCTCTTGGGGTGTCTGCTGGCGGCGATGGCGGCGCGCCACCTGGCGCAGCTCTTGGGCGCGGACGAGGTCGCGGCGTGGGCGGCGGGAGCGCTATACGCGTTTCACACGTATCAGGTCAACGAGGCGCCCCGCCTCAACATCTTCTTTCACGGCTTCATCCCCTTCGTCCTTGCGTTCCTGATCCGTTACCTGAAGTTCGGGCGGCGCCGGGACGCCTGGGCCGTGGCGGGCTTCATGCTGCTGCAAGGCTGGAGCTCGAACTACCACCTGCTCTACGGGGCATTGTTCGTCGCTCTCGTGGTGCTCGGCGCACTGATAGCCCGTCCCCGCCTGATCGCGGCGCGCTTGCCGAGCCTGGCGGCCGCCGCTCTCGTGGCCGCCGCTCTCTACGCGCCGATCGCACTCGTCTACGTCAATCTCTCCGGAGGCCATGGCTACGCGCGCGCGCTGCCGACCGGCATCGATGTTCAACACTTCTTCTCGACCACGCCGACCAATCTGTTCTATGGCGCGATTGGCACGACCGTGCGGCTCGGCGAACGCGGTCCGCACTTTCTGGGCTTCTTCTCTCTGGGCCTCGCGACACTTGCGGCGATCGGGACGCTGCGGCGCCGAGAGGCAGGCCCCGGCGACAGCTTCGTGCCAGTCCGCGTCTGGGTCCTCGGCTCGCTGTTTCTGACGCTGCTCTGCCTCGGCCTGGCCCTGGGCCGCGACTTCGTCGTGTTCGGTCGCGATTTCGGGCCGGGACCGTACCGGCTGCTGTTCGACGTGGTGCCCGGCTTCCGGCTGGTGCGCTATCCCGAACGCTTCGGCTTGCCGGCCATGCTTTTCCTCGGGCTGCTGGTGACGCGCGGTCTCATGCTCGTGCGCGCCGCCGGCCTCGGCCGCGTCGCCGCTTTACTCGCCGCCCTGGTCCCGTTGGAGCACGTTTCTCCGCTCCTGCGCAACGACCGGATCCCCGCGGGAGAGGGAATTCCTACGGTCTACACGTGGATCAAGGAACAACCCGCGCGAGCGATCGTCGATCTGCCATACGTGGGCGAGGCGATGGTCCGCGACGAGACCATGAAGATGTACTTCGCGGGCTACCACGGGCACCGCATCGTGAACGGCCTCGCGGGCTACGAACCGCTCCTCACCCGCGTCCTGCTCCGCCTCTCGGCGACCTTTCCCTCCGAGATGAGCCTGCAGGCGCTGCAGCGGCTGGGCGTCGATACCGTTGTGCTGCATCACGGGCTGCCGCTCGGCCGCGACGTGGAAGGCCTGGTTCCCAACGAGCTATCCGACCATGCCGAACGTTTCGCGCGGCTGCTACGCGTCGCGGATCTCGATTGCTACGATCAACTGTCGGCCGCCATGGCGGAGCGCCGCATCGTGCGCCTGGCGCGCTTCGAAGGCCCTTCGGCGCGACTCTTCGAGAGCACGGCCGACGAGGTCTATCGCCTCCCGCCGCGTCCGCGGATGGCCGCGGCGGCGTTTCCAGTAGGGCAGAGGTTGCAGCGCTCGACCTGGCATTACCGAACGAAGGCCGGCGATCCCATGCCTGCGGCGGATGGCGATCTTTCCACCGTCTGGAGCGTGCCGAGGCAGCTCAAAGGTGACGAGTTCTTCGAGATCACTTTCGAGGAACCCGAGCGCGTGAGCGGTCTCGTGCTTCCGCTCGTGCGCGACAGCCAGTTTCCGACGCGCTTCCGGATCGCGGTTCGCGGCCTGGACGGCGCGTGGCGGGAGGCCGCGCGTTTCGACAGCGCCCACGCGCTGCAACTGGTGGACACGCTGCTGCGTGACCCGAAGCACGCCGCGCTGGGTTTCAGCCTGGAGCCCCAGCAGGTCACGGGCGTGACGCTCTCGCTCGAGGAGGCCGGCACGAGCCATGCAGGCTGGCGTCTTCCCGAGGTCGAGGTCTGGACGTCCATTCGCTCCAACGCAGGGCCGAGTGAAGGACCCGACTGAAGTGACACATCTTCCGGCTAGCATCGGGCGCTACGAGATTCGGGGCGAGCTGGGGCGCGGCATGATGGGCATCGTGTACGAGGCCCACGACCCCGCGCTCGGGCGCGACATCGCCCTCAAGATTATTCAGCTCGCGTTCAGCGTCACTACCGAGGAACGCGAGGCCTTCGAGCAGCGCTTTCTCACCGAAGCACGGGTCGCAGCCGCGCTGTCGCACCCCGGCATCGTCGTCGTCCACGACGTGGGCCGGGATCCGGAGACGGGCACGCTGTTCATTGCGCTCGAGCGGCTGCAAGGCACGACGCTCGATCGCGTGATCGCCGAGCGCGGGGCGCTCCCCTGGCGCGAGGCGGTCGCCATCATCGCGCGCGCCGCGAGGGCGCTGCATCACGCGCATGCCAATGGCGTGATCCACCGCGACATCAAGCCGGCCAACGTCATGATCCTGCCGTCGGGCGAGCCGAAGCTCATGGATTTCGGGATCGCCAAACTGGAAACCTCCCAGCTCACGGCGGCGGGCCAGTTCTTCGGCACCCCCCGCTACATGTCGCCCGAGCAGGCCCGCTCCGGGAAGCTCGACGCGCGATCCGACCAGTTCTCGCTCGGCGCGCTGCTCTACGAGCTGCTCACGGGCAAGAAGGCGTTCGCCGGAG
Source organism: Acidobacteriota bacterium (assembly GCA_032127875.1). Lineage (GTDB taxonomy): Bacteria > Acidobacteriota > Vicinamibacteria > Fen-336 > Fen-336 > CADEEV01. The sequence continues at coordinate 5,842 of JAQBHI010000055.1, read as the reverse complement.
AGAACGTCACGCAGATCATCGTCCAGGTCGTCAGCCACGAGCCCGCGCCGCTCCGCTTGCCTGGTTTGCCGGACAGCCTGCCGTACGTCGTGGCGCGTTGCCTTGCCAAGGAACCGATGGACCGCTATCCGGACTGCAACGCGCTGGCCGAGGATCTCGAGGATCTCCAGGCGGGCCACCCTCCGAGGCACCGGCCGGCCTGGGCGCCTCCGGCTGGGGCCAGCGGGACGCTCGTTTCGCCGCGAACCGCCCCCGCGGCGGGGAGCGGCACCGACTCGGCTATCCCCGACCTCGCTGCGGCTCTCGAAGGTCTCGTCTCTCCAACTGGTGCGCCCCATACCTCGAGCCGGCCCGCCTTGGCCGCACCCGCTCCCCCCTCAGCCCCAGCGCCGACCCGGCCCGGACGCCTGCCAGGATCAGCGTTCCGGCCGTACGTCGTGGTGGCGGCAGTGCTCCTTGTCGCGGCCTTTCTGCTGGCACCGCGCGGCTCGAGATCGCCCGACTCGACGCCTTCGCGACCATCGGCGCCCGCCCCGACGTTGCCGCCGCCCGAGTCCGATGTCGCGCGGCTTGCCATCAGCTTCGAGCATTCGCTCAAGCAGGGCTCACTCCAGGTCACCGTCGACGACGAGGTCGTGATCGAGCAGGCGCTTGACAGCCGCGTGACCAGGAAAGTCCTGTCCCTGAGGTTCCGGAAAGGCTCCCTGACCGACAGCCTCGACCTCGCGCCCGGCAAGCATGAAGTGCGGGTCCGCGTCGCCTGGGACGACAACGTCAAGGTGGAGAGCCTCTGGGCCAACTTCGAGCCCGGCAAGGTGCGCAGGCTCAAGGCCAAGCTGGGCGGGTTCGCCGGCATCAGGAAGAGCCTCTCACTGGAATGGCAATGAACCAAGCTCCCCCGAGCCGGATCGATCGCTACGAGATCGTCGGCGAACTGGGCCGCGGCATGATGGGTGTCGTCTACGAGGCGCGCGATTCGCTGCTCGGGCGGCGCGTGGCGCTCAAGACGATCCGCGTCGCGGTCGGGATGGAGGAAGAGTACCGAGAGGAGTTTCGGAAGCGCTTCTTCGCCGAGGCGCGGGCAGCGGCGACCCTCTCCCACCCCGGCATCGTGCTGGTGTACGACGTTGGCGTCGATCCGAAGACAGGCGAACTGTTCCTCGTCCTCGAATACCTCGAAGGCCGTAGCCTCGACGCCGTGCTCCGCACCGGCAAGGTCGCGTGGCGCGAGGCGCTGCGCATGATGGGCCAGATGTCAGCGGCGCTCCACCACGCCCACTCCCTGGGCGTGATCCACCGCGACGTCAAGCCGGCGAACATCATGCTCCTCGCGTCGGGCCAGGCGAAACTGATGGACTTCGGCATCGCCAAGGTCCAGGGCTCAGAGCTCACCACGGGCGGGCGTTTCTTCGGGACCCCCTCCTACATGTCCCCCGAACGTGCAGGCGGAAGCCCGGTGGACGCGACGGGCGACCTCTTCTCGCTGGGCGCCGTCCTCTTCGAGGTCGTCACCGGCCAGCAGGCCTTCTCGGGTCCGGACATCGCGAGCATCCTGGCACGCGTGGCCTACGACGACCCGCCTCCACCGACGACACTCGTGCCCGGCCTGCCCCCGGAACTCGACCGCGTGGTGGCGCGCTGCCTGGCCAAGGACCCTGGGCAGCGTTACCCGAACGGTCGATCGCTAGCCGAGGATCTGGAAGACCTGCTTGTGGAGAGGCGTCCGCGCCACGCGTCGGAGTGGGGTCCGGTCAAGCCTTCACGCGAGGGTGACGTCGGCGGGAGCGCCGCTCAGGCGCCGATCAAGACGTCGAAGGGCGACGAGACGGCACGCCGGGGCTCCGCGGGCGCGACTCGGGCCTTCCCGCCCGGCAAACGCGTCTCGCTCGCGATTATTTCAGGGCCACGCCAGGGGGACATTTTCCTGCTCAGCCGTCCCCAGGCCCTGATCGGTCGTGAGGGCGGCCACGCGGGCGCCGACCTGGAGTTGCCCGACGCCGAGGCCTCCCGCGCTCACGCCATGCTGGAGTGCTACGGCTCTCGTATCGTCGTTCTCGACCTGGGAAGCACCAACGGGACCTTCGTCGGCGAACAGCGAATCACCGAGCACGCGCTGGAGGACCACGCTGAGTTCCGGATCGGGCGGACGAACATCATGCTCATCCTCGCCGATCAGGAGTAGCGCCGAGTCGCCGGACTAGCTGAGCCTCACGCTCACGAGTTTGCTCACCCCGGGCTCCTCCATCGTCACGCCGTAGAGCTGGTCGGCGATCTCCATGGTCTTCCGGCTGTGGGTGATCAGCACGAACTGGGTCTGCGCCTTGAGGCCGTCGAGCATGCGCACGAAGCGGCCGATGTTGGCGTCGTCGAGCGGCGCGTCGACCTCGTCGAGGATGCAGAACGGCGACGGCTTGTACTGGAAGATCGCGAACAAGAGCGCGATCGCCGTCAAGGCCTTTTCGCCCCCGGAGAGCAGCATCACGCTCTGGAGTCGCTTGCCGGGCGGCTGGGCCATCACGTCGATGCCGCTCTCGAGCAGGTCGTCCTCGTCGATCAGACAGAGTCCGGCGCTGCCTCCGCCGAAGAGCTGCTTGAAGATCTCGCCGAAGTGCTGGTTGATCAAGGCGAAGGCTTCCTGGAAGCGCTCGCGCGAGGCCTTGTCGATGCCCCTGATGGCGCGGTCGAGCTCCCCGATCGAGTCCAGCAAATCCTGGCGCTGCGCGGTCAGGAAGCTGTTCCGATCCTCGAGTTCCTGGGCTTGCTCGACGGCGAGCACGTTCACCGGCCCCATCTTCTCCAGGCGTTCGCGGAAATCCTGGATCTGAATCTCGAGCATGCCGAGGTCCTTCGCCTCGTCCTCGTCCGTGAGGGATGCGGCTGCCTGGGCCGCGGTCTGGCCGACGGCTTGGTGACACTCGCGCGCAAGATGGTCGAGATCGGAACCGGCGCGCGCCCGCTGGACCTCCAACTCCGAGAGCGCCTCACGCAGCGTCTCCCGCTCGCGGCGACGCTCCTTCAGGGCCTGCTCGCGTGCCTCGAGCTCGTTGCGGATGTCGCGGACGCGGTCCTCGGCGAGGGCCGCCTCGCCCACCACGCGGTCCCGCTCACCGAGGGCCTCGGCCAGCAGACGCTCACACTCGGCGAGCTCTGCGCGGATCTCGCCCTGGCGCGCCTCCATCGCATCGCCCCGCTGCAAGGCCGAGGCGATCCGCGCCAGCAGCTCCTCGTGATCCTGCGCGAGGCGCTTGGTTTCGGCGGCTGCGGCGGTGACGCGCTCGCGCAGCCCGGCGAGTCGCTCGCGCGCCTCTCCCGCCCGCGCCTGGGCGGCATCCGTCGCGGCCCGCGCCTCGGCGACGGCAAGCGTCAGCGCCGCCAGCCGTTCGGCCCCCGCCAGGCGGTCGGCTTCGGCCGCGACCAGCGCCTGCTCGATCTCGGCCTGGCGTAGCGCTGCCCCGCCACGTTCCTCCTCGGCCTGGCGTCGTTCGGTGTCGAGCACCCCGGCCTTGCGTTCGATGCGGGTCAGCTCCTCCGCCGCGACGGCCAGGTCGTGCCGGATCGCCACCAGCTCCTTCTCGGACGCGTGCATGCGCTGCTCCAGGCCACGGGCCTCGAACAGCGCGCTTTCGGCGAGACTGGCCTGCTCCGCCTGGCTGGAGCGGGCGGCGACGAGCCCCGGTTCGATCTCGCCCAGTCGCGCGGCGACCTCGCGGATCTCGCGGCGCGGCGCGAGCAGCCCCTTCACGGCGCGGCCACCCTCGACCATGCAGCCACGGATCGTCTCGCCGGAGAGCGTCACGCACGGGATGGCCGGATGGCGCGATTGCACGTCGAGGGCATCTTCGAGAGAGGCGAACACCAGGCCGTTGGGAAGCGAGGCGCGGATCTCCAGTGCATGCGGGCCGCTGACGCGATACAGGTCCGAGAGCAGCGCCCTCACCCTGGGCTCGGCACGCTGCACGTCGCGCAGGCATTCGCAATCGAACTCGTGGCGGGCGGAGCGAAGCGGCAGGAACGTGCCACGGCCCGCGCCGCTCGCCTGCAGGTACTGGATGCCCCGAATCGCCGTGGCCGCGTCGGGGGTCAGGATCGCCTGCAGTCGATCGCCCATGAAGGCCTCGACGGCGCGTTCGTGGGCGGAGTCGGTCTCCATTCCGTCGGCTACGACCCCGAGCACCTCGAGGCCTTCCGGCTTCTCGAGCAGGGCGCGTACGCCCTCGTCGAAGGCGGAGTGCGTCGCGACCATCTCCTCGAGCGAGGCGAGCCGGCCCGCGAGCAAGTCGCGCTCGCGCTGCAGCGTCTCGGCCTCCCGAGCGTGGCCCTCGGCCTTCACACGCGCCAGCTCGGCGCGCGAGGCCGCCGCCGTGCGCCCGCCACTCAGCTCGTCGAGCAGGGCGTCCGCCTCCACGCGAAGCGCTTCGGCGGCATCGCGCAGTGTCGTGACGCGTGCTCGCTCGCGCTGCACTTCGTCGCTCTCGGCCGCGAGCTTGATCAGCTCGGCGCAAGCGCGCTCCGCACCGCCCGCGGCGGATTCGCGCCCGTTAGTCAGGGCCGCGAGCCGGCCCAGCGTGGTGATCTGCTGCTCGCGCGCGGCTTCTTGGCCGGCTTCGGTCGAGGCCTGCCCCGCGAGGCGACCCTGCAGCCCGGCTTCCGCGCCATGCGCCTCGGCCTCGGCAGCGCCCAGCTCGCTGCAAAGACGCGTCTCTTCGGCTCGCGCGCCGCCCAGCGACGTCGTGAGCGGCGTCACGCGGGCCGCGAGCTCGGCGGCTTCCTGGCGGGCCGCAGCGGCGCGCGACTCGGCCTCGGCGATCTGTTCCTTGCAGTACCCGCTGCGGCCCTGATGGCGATCGACCGCGAGTGTCAGCTCGTTCAGCCGGCCACGGACCTCTTCGAGTCGCCCCTCTTCCGCGTACAGTCCGGTCCGGCGCGCCTCCATCTGCGCTTCTTCGGTCGTGAGCGTGAGCGATGCGGCCTGCTCGCGCTCGGCTTCGGCGCGGTGGCGCACCTCGAGCGAAGCGAGCAGTTGCTCGAGGCCGGCGAAGCGGCGCCCGAACAGCACGCGTTCGACGCCTTGCATCTCCTCGCGCAGCGCGCGGTAGCGACGCGCCTTGCTGGCCTGGCGCTTCAAGCTCTCGAGCTGCTTCTCCACCTCGTGGACGATGTCGTTCACGCGCAGCAGGTTTTGCTGTGCGGCTTCCAACTTGAGCTGCGTCTGGCGCCGCCGCGCCTTGTACTTCGTGATGCCCGCGGCCTCCTCGATGAGCGCGCGCCGATCGGCCGGCTTGGTCGAGAGAATCTGGCCGATCTTGCCCTGCTCGATGATCGAGTAGGCCTTGGAGCCGAGCCCGGTGTCCATGAACAGCTCGTGCACGTCGCGCAGCCGGCACAGCTTGCCGTTCATCAGGTACTCGCTGGTGCCGTCGCGATACAGCCGCCGCGTCACGACACACTCAGGGTTGCCGTCGGGGCTGTTGCCATTGAGGCCGGAAACCTTGAGGTTGACCTCGGCCATGCCCAGGGGCTGGCGGGACTGGGTGCCCGCGAAGATCACGTCGTCCATCGAGGCGCCGCGCAGGCTCTTCGCGCTCTGTTCGCCCAGCACCCACGAGATGGCGTCGGAGATGTTGCTCTTGCCGCAGCCGTTCGGGCCGACGATCCCGGTGACGCCCCCCTGAAAGTCCACTTCCTGCTTATCGCAAAAAGACTTGAACCCGACGATCTCGACCCTCTCGAGACGCATGAAAACCCCTAGATATTGCGTACTGAGGGGACTCTAGCACAAGGAAAAGGGGTAATCCAGATCCAAATAAACCCCTGTTTTCCCGCGTGTTAGCATGGCTCACCA
>JAQBHI010000054.1:0-16540 GCA_032127875.1 Acidobacteriota bacterium | reverse complement strand
CTACGACAGCGACTCCAAGGTCGTGACGATCAACCGCATGCAGTACCGCGTGGCGCAAACCCAGGAAAAGATCCTGAAGGCGGGGCTTCCCCGCCCGCTCGCCGACCGCCTCGCCCTCGGCCGCTGATCCGATCCGAACTCAGGCCTTCGCCAGCAGGCCCGCGACATCGGACGGATGCCTGGAGACCGCCCACGACCAGCGCCCGAACCCGCCGTGCTCGTTCACGGCCCTCACCCACTCGTCGAGGAACTTCCGCTTCGTCTGGTGTTGCGCCGCGTCCTGGCCTTTGACCTCGAGGACGAGCGTCGTTCCGGTCTTCATTCGGATCAGGAAATCCGGCCGGTACTTTCGGACGACACCCTCGAAGACGTAGACGATCTCGAAACCGAGGTGATCGTTCTTCGCCCACGCGGCAACGTTGTCGTCGTGGTCGATGCAGAACGCCTCGGTTGCTTCCCAAGTGCTATCGAAAACGCAGCGATTGATATGGGAGTGCATCGTGGTTTCCCACGGCCGGCCGGTGAACCAGGGGAGCATGTCCTCGGTGCTCCGGATCGGGCGCTCGGAATCGAAGACGGGCGTGAGCGCGAGCGTATTCTCGAGACGAATCGCTTCCCAGATGTGGCGCACGATCCGGTTCATGTTGAGAGTCAGAAGAACGCGGCGCCGCAGAGGCTCCTGCATGAACAGCTCAGGAAAGATCTGGATCCGGTCGGAGGCGAGGAACCGTTCCACAAGGGCAACGACCTGGGCGATGAGCAATTCGCGGCTTCCGGCCCAGCCTGCCTGCATCTGATCGAAGACCTCGGCCGCCGTCTCGAAGACGATCTTCTGCATCCGGAACTTCCGGGCCAACGCCTGGAGGTCGATCGACGTGACGCGGGACACGTCGGGCCTCCCCTCCATCACGGGCGCCAGTTCGGCTAGCGTCGCTGTGTCGGTCGCGTAGAGGTCGAGCACGTCCATGTCCGCCAGGTCCAGGGTGAGGCGTGGCACGTATGTGTGCTCCACGCGCAGGAGATTCGGCCAGGTGATCTCGTACTCGGCGTGCTCTGGATTCGGCTCGATCTTCGATTTGGGGGGCGGGGGCGGCGGGGGCGGGCCGTCACCTCCCTCGTGAGGGAGAAACGTGAAAGGGACACCGAAGATGTTCACGTACTCAGCCTCGAACAAGCCTGTCTTCGAGTCCACCTCGTAGGACGTGCGCCGTAGGCCGCGACCCACCACCTGTTCGCAGAGCAACTGGCTCGAAAACGCACGTAAGCCCATGATGTGCGTCACCGTCTTGGCGTCCCAGCCCTCCGTGAGCATCTGGACCGAGATCACGTTCTGGATGGCGGCTCCCGGCTTCCCGAGCTGGCCCACCGTGTCGACCTTGAGACGGAGCTCTTCGGCCTGCTCCTCTCGGGTGAGTTTGCGCGCGGGCGGGTCGTCGTCGCTGTCGTCGCCTGGCGCCCCCGCCAGTTCCACGCCGTCGTCCTCGCGAGCCTCGGCCTTCTCCAGAACCTTCGAGTCGATGTGAAGCGTCTTGTCAGGAGCTTTCAGCTCCTCTATCGGAATTTTGCCGTGATCGAACGCGTACTTGACGCGCGCTGCCGTTTCCGTCTGGTTCGCCACCGTGATCATCACGGGCGGCGTGTCCCGCCTCTGCTCCTGCCACTTCTTCGACGTTTCCAACCAGTCTTTGCCGAGGAGCAAATACGCCGTCCGCACCAGGTCCGGCAACGGCTCGTGTGGCTCTGCTTTCCGATTCAGGTCTTCCTTCACGTGCTGATAGAGGTGGTACAGCTTGGAGCGATAGTCCTTGGCGTTCGGCAAGCCGTCGTCCCGCACCACGACACGAGGCGTCTTCACCAGGCCCGACTCGATGGCATCGCTCAGCCCGAAGTCGCTGACGATCCATTCGAACAGAGCTTCCTCGTCGCTCTTCTTGCCTGATGGGGAAAACGGCGTCGCTGAGAAGTCGTAGCACGCGACGATGCCTCGAGCCCGATGGATCCGGTCGAGTCCGCCGATCCACTTGGTCGCCTCCTCGAGATCGGCTTTGGCGACGCCCTTGACTTTGCCACCCGACGGCACACGCCATGCATGATGTGCCTCGTCGTTGATGACGAGCAGCCCTGAAGCCGAGGCCATCTCGCCCAGCACCTCCCGAACGTACGCCAGGTCGCTCTTTGCCCCGCGCTTGTCGATGCTCTTCCTGCGTGCGAGTCGTTCCTCGCTTTCCCAGTTGAGGGCGTGCCAGTTGCGAACGAGCACACGCCCCTGGCGCAGACGCTCCCGAAGCCCGCTCGGCACCATGTCGAAGAGGTCGTAGTAGTTCCCGGAAGCCGACGGCTCGAGGACCTTCAGCCGCTTCTTCACCGTGAGGCCCGGAGCGACTACGAAGACGTTTCGCGAGAAGCGCTTGTCCTGTGGGTTCGTAACGCGGTTCAGGATCTGCCACGCGATGGCCATCGCCATGACGAGCGTCTTTCCTGACCCGGTCGCCATCTTCGCGCAAAGTCGTGGGAACGGACCGCCGTCGCCGAGAATCTGAAGCCCCTGCCGCTCGCCGGCACCACCTTCTGTCAGCCAGATCAACGTCTCGATCGCTTCGAACTGGCAGAAAAAGAAGCGCCGAGTGTCGTCCAGTTCAGAGTCGCGCCAGTGCCGCAGCAAGCGTTCGGTGATGCCCGTGACACCTGGGTATCCGGCCGCCCGCCAGGCGCTCACGCGCGGGCGGATCTGGTTGGGCAGAGGCAGCGGTTCGAACTTTCCTGGATGGTCCCAGTTCTTCGAGCCGGGCGTCGCGACGACGTAGCCTGCAGGGCGCCGGCCCTCGGCCAGGTTGAAGCTGCGGCTCTCGCGGTCGTACATCCAGTGCCGGCCCGGCTCGGCGTACGGGGAGTTGATGATGAGCTGGTCGATGGAACCGGGCACTACGACCGACCCTCCTTGATGATGGCCTCGATCAGGACCAGGAGGTCAGGCAGGTCGACCCTCAGGATCGTCCAGAGTCGGTCGAGGTCGATCTTGTCGTAGCCATGTATCAGCTCGTTGCGCAGGCCAATGATGCGGGCCCATGGAATCCCAGGATGCTGTCCGCGCACGTCCTCGGAAAGACGCCGCACGGCTTCACCCAGGACTTCGAGAGATTTCTCCAGGGCGAACGTGGTGATCCAGTCGTCGTCCAAATCGGCGCGCGTTTTCGTCCGGGCCAACTCAACCGCACGCCGGCCATGCTCCAGGATCTGGCGCAACGTGACGGTGTCGTCACGCGGCGACAAAGAGAGACTCGGCCTCGGCGAGGACCTGATCCCTGAAGTATGGGCTCAGGTCGTTGGGGGTCTTGAGGTCGGCGTGGCGACCCAGCAAGTCGGAAAGCTCTTCTTCCAAGGCGTAGAAGGCAAGCCCTGGAGTCTGGCCGGGTTCAAACTCGACGAGGACATCGATGTCGCTCTCGGGTGAGAAGTCCTGGCGGAGCACCGAGCCGAAGAATGCCAGCCTCCGAATCCGGTGCTTTCGGCAGAGCTCGGCAATTTTTTCCTTGGGCGCTTCGATCCGGGAGCCAACCCTGAGCGGCCGGGATGCCGGGCCCGCAGCCTCGGCGTCGTTCAGCGCTGCCGAAAGCGCATCGATCAGCGACGGGACTCGTTTGCGAACGTGCTCCCTGAGGGCCGAGACGTCGACGTTCCCATAGTCGCGCCGGAGACGCTCTCCATGCTCGGTCAGCGCTTCCCAGTCGATCCCGAGTGCCCGGGAGCGACTTTGCAGCGAGACCCGCTGGGCAGCATCGCCCAGCATCGAGACGATCTGTTGCAGTGCCAGGTCGGCCAGGACACGGCGCTCCGGGACCGCGGTCTCGTCGGCGGTCCCGAGAAGGAGCGCCCGCTGCGCGTATTCCAGCATCTGCCGAAGCGTCACGCGATCGTCGCGGTACGACATACCCTGCTCCTCGCCTTACTCTAACCCAATCACCTTCAAGCTCTCGATGCCACGGTCGTCCACGATCTTCACGGCCACGCGCTTGTTCTTGCCCGGTTCGAACGGCAAGGACACCGTGCCACGGTACGCCTCGATCTTCTCTTCGTCGATCTCTGCCCGCAGGTTCTTGGCGAGTCGCGCCCAGCCGCCGGCCTCGTCGGCCATCGGGAAGAAGACCTGACGAGGGAAAAGGCTGCGGCCGTCGTAGTCGGGATCGAGCATCCAGAGCGCGATCTTGCGCGTGTCGCCCGATTCGATCTGGCCAGTCCGGGTGTTGTAGTTAGTCGAAGCCGTGGACCTCGACCTGGAACCGACCCTTGTGCTCCCCGTCTTTGACCTTGCGCAATTCCACGTCAGGCTGGCCCATGAGCCAGAACGACTCGTTGCTGGCGCGCTTCTTCTTGAGATCGTCGGTCAGCAGATCTGGATTCATCTGGACCTTGAGAAAGGTCATGCCGGTCTTTTCGGGCGTCAGCTCGTCGATGTCCTTTGCGGCTTCAGGATCGAACTGGAAAGCCGCGAACAAGAGGAGCGTCGGCTTGGGCGAGAGCGTGCGTGCTTCCTCCCAGGCCATCTCGACCTGCTTCTGCTCGAGGGGCGCGTGCTCCGGGCCGAATGAAACGACCGCGCGCTGACCCACCTCGTGAACGTGCATCGCGCCGTGCTCGTTCGCCAGGATGGCAGCGTCGGCGTGCAGCCAGCGCGTTCCCGAAAGCGGCTCGACACGGCTGAAGGTCAGCGTCTGGCCGCTCTTGCCACGGATTCCAGTTTTCAGCAGCTCAGCCCGCCACTCGGACTGCCGCAGTGTCTCCCCGGAGCGAGCGACCGAAGCGTCCGCCGGTATGGGCTCGAGGCCAAGCTCGGAGATCGGCCTCACGGTCGGAGCCGGCACGGCCTCGACGGTGAACGGCCCGCTGACGCGGACGCGGGCGTTGTCGATCTTCGGCTGATCGTAGAGCGTCTCCTGCCCAGGCGGCTCGTTGTTGGCGATCGACTTCAGCGTGACGTGGGGCACCGTCTTGTAGACGAAGCCGCTACCGACGCCTTCCTTCGGATGCGCCAGCTCGTAGTAGTCGAAGACCGCCGTCATCAGGCGCTGCTTCGCCAGCGTCACCGCCACGCGCGACGTATCGCAAGTGATCCAGCGCCGCCCCCACTGCTCGGCCACGAACGCTGTCGTGCCCGACCCGCACGTCGGGTCGAAGACGAGATCGCCAGGGTCTGTGGTCATCAAGAGGCACCGCGCTATCGCGCGCGGAACGGTCTGAACGACGTATACCCGCTTGTCAGCGAAGCCACTACTACCAGTGTCCAACCAAACGTTTGTCATCGGAAAGACGGGGAAATCATCGAAGTAACGCTTGTAGTACAGCCGCTGGCCGATCGGGATCAGTCGGCCGAGTTCAGCCAAACGCGAGAGCCCTTCCGCGGTCGTCTTCCAATGAGCGTTGGTAGGTGGTTCGTACGACTGGCCGAGGTACTTGAAGGGCGCCGACAGCTTCTCGCTGTATCCGGCCGAAGAGAGTGTGTCGGGCCTGAGGAGTTTGCCTCCCCGCGTGAAAACGTCATCGAGCTTTTCTTGCTCGTCGGCAGTCAACGGACGGGCGAGTTGGCCGGGCATCTCAATCCAGGTGTATTGGCCCGCTCCTTCCCCGCCGGCTGCCTTCGGGACGTATGGCTGGCGGTATTTGACGTGCTCGGCGCTCTTCGCGAACCAAAGCAGATAGTCGGCCACGGCACCGATGACGTTCACTTTCGCCTGCGGGCTATTCGCGCTCGAGGTCTTTCGAAACGTTACAAGCCCACAGAAGTTCCCCGTTCCAAATACCTCGTCCATCAGGTTTCGGACTAGATGGAGGTTCTCGTCGCTGATCTGGACGAAGCAGCTCCCGCTTTCGTGCAGCAGTTCGCGAGCCAAGAGCAGCCGGTCGCGCAAGTACGTCAGGTACGAATGGACACCCAGCTCCCAGGTGTCGCGGAAGGCCCGGATCATCTCGGGCTCCTGCGTCAGGTCCTCGTCAGCGCCGTCCTTGACGTCGCGCTTGTTCACGAACGGCTGGAAGTTTGAGCCGTAGCGGATGCCGTAAGGCGGGTCGATGTAGACCGTCTGCACCTTGCCCGCCAAGGCTTCCTTCTCGAGCAGCGAGTTCATGACGAGGAGCGAGTCGCCGGCGATCAGGCGGTTCGACCAGGCGTGGGGATGCTTGTAGAAGTCGATCGCCTCGCGCAGCGGCTTCGTGGATTCCGCCCCGAACAGCGACATCTGGGCCGGACCTGCGCTCCCGTTGGTGCGCTTCACGGCCTCCATTACCGTCTTCGGATCGATCCGCTCGTGGACGTGGAGCGAGACGGTCGGCAGCTCGAACGACGTGTGCTCCGCCTTCCCCGCCCACTGGAGCTGCGGGTCGAGATGCGGATCGTAGGCGTAGCTCTTCGGGCGCAGCCCGGTGTCGGGGTCGCTCTGGGGCGTCACAAGGCCGACGGGAGGATTGTTCGCGCGCTGCTTGCCCTTGTGGTCGTACTGCTCGATCGGCCGCTTCTTCGGAGCCGGCCGCTCAGCCGTCTTCTTGGCCCGGGGCATGGGGAACGAGAAGAGTGTAACGGATAACCGTCCGGCGGGCTTCACCCTGATTCGCGGGCAGATTCGGTGCCCTGCGGCAGGGACGCATGAGGGAAGGACCGCGACCTCAGGGCTTGGGCGTGATGTACTCGATCGAGTAGCGGAAAGCGTCGTCCCGGCCAGCCAGATCCTCGAGCGCCCTCACGAAGTCACCGTCGCTCATCCGCGCGTGATGAGCGAAGCTCCAGAGGACGTCGTCCTTGGTTCCCTCGGGGAAACGTCGATGGAGCGGGCGACCGTCCAGCCGCGAGCGCGCAGAGCGGTGACGATCGGCTGCCGGACGTGGTTGTCGGTGAAGAGCGCAAGGCGCCGCTCCACTATGTGCGTGGCCGGTTCTTCAGGTACTCGTCGCGGGCGCGCGCGCCCGCATTGAAGGTCCGCTCGTGCTCGGCGTACTCGGCCTTGATCTCTTCGTGGTTCTCGTCTGCATAGGCCAGCGCCGAGTACACCTGGGCCAGCGTGAGCTTCGCGGCAAAGAGGTCCTGGATCTGCTCGGGCGTGTAGCCCTCGCTTTGCGCCTGCACGATGTCGATCACCCGGATACGGGTGTGGTCGAGGCAGGCCGAGCCACCACACACCTTGGGTTCTTTGATGATGTGGGCGTACACCGTTTTCGCTGCCGTAGCCATGAGCACCCTCATTCTAGCGCCAGTCCTTGCTGTCACGGGCGAGTAGCCGGCGCTTCGCGGGCGCTTGGTGCCCGGAGGAGGGGCGTCGAGAGGCGCAGGGCAACACACTCGTTGGGCCAAGGCGCCTCTCGTCGAGTGAGCTTTCGCGGTTCATCCAGTCCCTGAGTCCGTCGCGAGGCGAACGTCCCCGACGTAGGGGATCAATGGCCCGCGAAGCGGAGACACGGCGGGGCGTGGCGGCGCGGCTTTTTGCCGCCCACTCAGCGCTTGGACTTGGGCTTGATGAATTCGATCGGGTAAGCGAAGGAGTCAGGCTTCGTCGTCAGCTCTTCGACGGCCTCCAGGATCTCGGCGTTACTCATGATCGCGTAGTTCTTGCGCGGCCACCAGATGAGTCCAGGGAAAGAGTGTCCTTCGGCGATCCACCGCTCCGCGATCGCCTTCATGTGCTTGTCGTTCGCGATCAGGATTCGGCCCAGGCGCACGGCGTGCTCGAAGTGGTCGATGTCGTCTGTTCCTTCGGGTTCGGCGTCCACGGCACGAATCACGTCGAAGCCGCGGTCGACCAGGCCGTCCACGATCGGACCGTGGAGGTCCGCGTCGGTGTAGACCGGACGCCGGGCCACTACTGAGCCCGGCGGCTCAGATACTCGGCTTTCCGGCGCTCGTGTTCGACCTCGGCGTCATCGTCTTCCGCGAGGTCCGCTTCGAGCTCGTCGCGGTTGTCGTAGTAGTACGAGATCGCCGCATGCACCTGGGCGAGGTTGAGGAAGGGGTAGCGCTCGACGATCTGCTGATCGGCAAGTCCCTGCTTGAGGAGCGCCACCACGTCGGCGACCGCGATGCGGGTATCGTCGATGCAGGCCTTGCCCCCGCGGACACCAGGCTGTTTCGTGATGTGGGAATAGACGACCTTCGCCGTCGTGGCCATGACAGCCCTATCTTACCCGCTTCCCCCGCGGGTGGCGTGCAGCTTGCCAAGGAAGCGCGCGACTTGGGAGGCCTCCAGAGCACGAGCACGGCTACGGGAAGCGGCGGGTCAGGCCGAGCTGGAAAGCGAAGTCGGTGGTGTTGCGCTGGTTCACGATGCCCTCGGTGAAGCCGACCTCGAACGCCCAGCCGGAATCTAGCCGGAAGCGCGAGCCCAGGTTCAAGTAGAGCTGAAAGCCGGCGTACTGCGGGAGGTTCGTGACGAGCCGACTGGACGCCGTGGTTTCGAGCAGGACGCTCCACCTTCGCGAGACGAGCCATTCGAGCGCGCCGAAGGCGTGCGCGCGCAGCCGCTCGTAGCGAACGCTGTCGACTTCGGTCGCGCTCTGCACGCCGCCGCCGCCGCCCGCAGTCAGATCGAAGTGCCGGCCAAGCCGGCGCCCAGCCGCGAGCTGCAGGCCGAGGCCGGCGCCGTGCCCTGCGTATGGTCCGGTGCCCGTGGGCAGGGCAAGGCGTGTCGCCAGGATCGCGCGCCAGTCATCGCCGCCTCCGCCATCGGCCAGCCGCAGCCGCCCGCCGATTTCGATGTTGCCCAGGCCCGTCCCCGCGTCACGCCACGCCACCGGTCGTCCGCTCGCGTCCTGGCCTTCGATCCGATAGAGGTCGACGCCGAAGAAGCGGCGGCCGTTGTCGGGGAACCCGCTCCAACCGTGGTACCAGTCGATCACGCGGTCGAGGGAGCCCGCTCCACGCCACTCCACCGGGATGCGTAGCTCGAGCTCGATCGATCGCGTGAGGCCGTGTCTCAGAGAGAGATCGAGGGTCCGGTGTTCCCCATCGACCAGGTAAGAGCGCTGCTTCGGCTGTTCGCCCGGCGTGTCTTGCCGCCAGCCGAAGTCGTTGCCCCAGTCCAGACGCAGACGCAACTCGCCGCGGCCCGCCGCGAGTGTGTCTGTCGCGAGCGGCGTCAGCGTGAGGCGCGGCTGGGCGAGGAGCCATTCCTCGCGGGCGCCCAGTGGGCCACCCGCCTCCTGGGCCGAGGCCGCGGCGGCCAGCGCGAGCACAACACCTGCCAGGATCCTCAAGCGACCAGCAGCCACGCAGCGATCAGGAACAGCAGGAGGCGCGCGACAAGCAGTAGCGCCGGCGAGGCGATCAGCTTCACGCGAACAGGCGCAGGCCAGCCTCGGCCGCCAGCCGGAAGACGAGGCGAACCGGCAGCCCCTCGACGCTCGATGGCGAACCCTGGACGCTCGCCACGAACAGCGCCCCGAGGCCATCCACGTGGTAGGCGCCCGCCTTGTCGAGCGGCTCACCCGTCGCCACGTACCACTCGATTTCGGCGTCACTCATCGCGCCGAGAACGACAGTCGTTCTTTCGAGCGCCGAGCGCGCGTGACCGCCGACGACGAGGCACACGCCGGTGACGACGTCATGGTCGCGCCCGGCCAGTCCGCGCAGCATCGCGGCTGCGTCGGCAGGCGAGGCCGGCTTGCCCAGCACCCGTCCATCGCACAGGACCAGCGTGTCCGCGGCGAGCACCGGCAGCGCTTCGGTCGGGCTCACCGCGAGCGCTTTCAAGCGGGCCAGTCGTTCCGCCGCGGCGGCGCCGTCCTCCGCCGCCAGCAGCGACTCGTCGACGTGTGCGACACGCACGCGAAAAGGCACGCCTAGCGACTCGAGGATCCGCGCCCGGCGCGGCGACGCCGAGGCCAGCACGATTCGAGGCTCCAAGCTATGGCCGGCGGAACAACGAGATGACTCGGGCCGCCAGGGCCTCCGGACTTCCGGCCCCTTTCAGGACCAGTTCGTCGGCCCCGTGAATGCGCGCTTCCTTCTGGCTGTCGATGGGCAGACGCGTGTACAGCACGATCGGGATGTCGACCCACTCCATCGTCGCCTTGATCATGTTGATGACGTCCTTGCCGTTCATCGAGCCCTTGATGTCCAACTCCATCACGATCACGTCCGGCTTTTCCTCGGCGATGGCGGCCAGGCTCGCAGCACCGTCGGAGAAGACGCGGGTCGGCACCTGCGACTGTTCCAGGCCCGTCAGCGCCTCCGTGCGCGAACGCTCATCGTCGTCGAGCAGCAGCACCGTCTTGCGCCGGCGCGCCCGCAGCGGGGGCGGTGCGGCCGCAAGCAGGCTCTCCCCGGCCACGGCTTCGTCCGACGACACGAGCTCGGCCGCCGGCCGTGAGCGCAGCATCGCCAGCAACTCTTCCTGGAGGCGGCGCAACGCCCGGATCTCGGCCAGCAGCATCTCGAGCGTCGCCGGTGGATCGCCCGGCCGCGGGATCGGCTTTAGCGGCGTACCCGCCGGCAGCGTCGCGCTGGGGTTCTCGGGCCCAGGCGGCGGCGGGCTCCCGGAAGCGCGGTTGCGCAGCCTGGAACCACACTTCGGGCACACGTAGAAGCCCTGTGCGTCTGGGGCCGAGGAAAAACTGGCGCTGCACTTGGGGCACTTCATGGAGCAGCCGGGAGGCGCAAGCAGAGTATAGCGTGAAGCTGCTCCAGGACACTTGGCCGGGAAGCCGACGCTGACTTACAGTAGGGACGTGACGATGCAGCAAGCCTCGCTTCGCCAGCTCGCGCAACGACTCTTCGGTACGACGCCTGGCGCGCGCTTGGCGCTGATCCGCGCCTCTTGGCCAGCGGCCGTGGGCCCCGACATCTCGCGCCGCACGCAGGTCGTGGCCCTCGAGGGGCGCACGCTGCGGATCCGCGTGCCCGACGCGCGCTGGCGCAAGGTCCTGCACCGGATGCAGCGCGAGATCCTTGGGCGTCTGTTCGCGTCGATCGGCGAGCTGGCTCCTTCGCAGCTGAGCTTCGTCGAGGAGCCAGTGGCCCACGCGGCTCCGCCCACCGCGGCACCAGAGCGCCCCAGGCTGCCCGCCTCCCCCGAACTCGTGGCCTGCGCCGCCGTAATCGTGGACCTCGAGCTTCGCGAGCGCTTTCTTTCCACTGCGGCCCGGTATTTGAGCCGGGCCAAATCCTGAGGACGAACCTGCAAATGCGCGAAGCCGTCATTCTTTCCGCCGTTCGCATCCCCACCGGCCGTTTCCTCGGCTCGCTCAAGGGCCTTGCCGCGCCGCGGCTGGGCGCCTTGGTCGTGAAGGAGGCCGTGGCGCGCGCCGGTCTCGAAGCGGGGCGCGTCGACGAAGTCATCCTCGGCAACGTGCTGTCCGCCGGGATCGGTCAGGCACCCGCGCGCCAGGCCGCGATCTTCGCAGGCCTGCCGCCGTCGGTGGCGGCCCTCACGATCAACAAGGTATGCGGCTCCGGCCTGAAGGCCGTCATGCTCGCGGCCCAGGGCATTGCCACGGGTGACACCGAGATCGTGGTGGCGGGCGGCATGGAGTCGATGTCGAATTGTCCCTACCTGCTGCCCAAGGCACGCGAAGGCTTTCGGCTCGGCAACGGCGAGCTGGTCGACTCGATGATCCACGACGGGCTATGGGATGTGTACGACGATTTCCACATGGGCTGCACGGGCGAAGTCGTCGCCGAGAAGTACGGCATCTCGCGCCGCGAGCAGGACGAGTACGCGCTCGCGAGCCACCAGAAGGCCATCGCCGCGATCAAGGCGGGCAAGTTCAAGGCGGAGATCCTGCCGGTGCCCTTGCCCCAGAAGAAAGGCGACCCTGTGCTGTTCGCCGACGACGAGTCGCCGCGCGAGGACACCTCTCTCGAGGCGCTCGGCAGACTGAAGCCAGCCTTCCAGGAAAACGGGACGGTGACTGCGGGCAACGCGCCGGGTGTCAACGACGGCGCCGCCGCGCTCGTCGTCACCTCGGCCGAGACGGCGAAGGCGCTGGGCCAGAAGCCGCTGGCGCGGATCGTGGCGCAGGCCGTGGCGGGCGTCGAGCCGAGGTTGGTGATGATGGCGCCGGTGGGCGCCGTCGAAAGGCTATGGAAGAAAACCGGCTGGGGCCCGGACACGGTCGACCTGGTCGAGCTCAACGAGGCCTTCTCGGTACAGGCGATCGCGGTTTGCCGCGAGCTCGAGCTCGATCTCGCAAAGGTCAACGTGAACGGCGGTGCCGTCGCCCTGGGCCATCCGATCGGGGCGAGCGGCGCGCGTGTGCTCACGACACTGCTTTACGCCTTGCGCGAGCGTGGCAAGAAGCGCGGCATCGCGGCGCTGTGCCTGGGCGGCGGCAACGGCGTGGCGCTGGCTGTAGAGTTGCTGTGACCGTCGCCGTCCTTGGAGCCGGCACGATGGGCAGCGGCATCGCGCAAGTCTTTGCTCAGCACGGCCAGGCGGTCATCCTGCACGATCTCGACGAGGCGATCCTCGAGCGAGCCCGCGGCTCGATCGGCAAGAGCCTCGCGAAGCTGGCCGAGAAGGGAAAGCTCGGGCCAAACGAGCCTGAGGCGTCACTGTCCCGCATCGCGATGGCCACGGATCTGGGAGCCGTCGCTGGCGCCGAACTGGTGGTCGAGGCGATCGCCGAGAACCAGCAACTCAAGTGCGACATCTTCCGGGAACTCGACAAGCTCACGGCTCCGGCCGCGATCCTCGCCTCGAACACCTCCTCGATCTCGATCACGAAGCTGGGAGCGGCGACGCAGCGGCCCGACAAGGTGATCGGGATGCACTTCATGAACCCGGTGCCACTCATGACGCTGGTCGAAGTGATCCGGGGCCAGGCGACATCGGATCACACCACGAGCCGGGTGATGGAGCTTTCGCGAGGTCTGGGCAAGACGCCGGTCGAAGTAAACGACTATCCAGGCTTCGTCAGCAACCGCGTGCTGCTGCCGATGATCAACGAGGCGATCTTCTGCGTCTACGAGAACGTCGCGGCGCCGGCGGCCGTCGATCAGGTGATGAAGCTCGGCATGAACCACCCGATGGGGCCATTGACACTGGCCGACTTCATCGGCCTCGACGTCTGCCTTGCGATCCTGAATGTCCTGCACGATGGTCTCGGCGACCCGAAGTACCGGCCGTGCCCCCTGCTCAAGCGCATGGTCGACGCCGGCTGGCTCGGCCGCAAGACCGGCCGCGGCTTCTACAGCTACTAACAGCGGGACACGGGGGTGCATGGCCTGCGTACCCAGGCCGGCAAGGCAGCGCAGCGCGGGATTCGCTCCGGCGCGGAGCGACTGGGGGGAGCCGGAAGGGCGCAGGGGGGTGCCTGGGTGTCCGTACCCCCCCGGAGTTACTGAAGCCTCGCGAGGTCCTTGTCGAGGGCCGCGAGGGCCCGGCGCAACATTTCCTTGTGGCCGTCGGCTTTCGCGAGTTGGAGCTGCCGCATCGTGTCCGCCCTTGCCAGCTCGAGCTTGCGGCGTTGTGGCAGCCGTGCTGGATCGCCGGCGCTCCCCTGGCCGCGCGGCGGGCGCCGGTTCTGAGCCTCTTCCTGCTGATCCGCGACCGACTTGCTTTCGAAGCCCCGTGCCATACGTTAGCTCTTCCTTCGGCGAAACCGTATCGCCGCCAGGAGGATGGGAAGCAGCAGCAGGCCCTCCCAAGCGGCGGCCACGGCGTTTTGCCATACCGTGGACAGCCTCAGTGTACGCCCGATGTCCAGGAAAAGTACGAGAGGCGCCTTGAAGTAGGCGTCGCTCCAGGGCCAGAGCGCCATGAGGCCGAGTGGAGGACGGGTGTCGCTGCCGAGCAGGTCCAGCAGGACATGCGAAGCCCAACCGAGAGCGACGAGCACTCCGAGTGCTAAAGGCCGTGGCCAGCGCAGCGCTCGAGTGATCGAGGCGACGAGAATCCCGGCCGCGATCGCGACACCCAGGCTGTGAAACTCGGCCCGGTGCTGCTGGCCCGAGGCGGCGAAGCGCAGCAGCACGTCGAGGTCGGGGGCGCAGGCCGCCGCCGCCACTAGAGCGCTGCGAGGCCAGTCCTGGAGGTCGCGCCGATCTGCGCCTGCCTCATGGACGATCAGCCCTCCGAGGGCATGACCGATCGGCGAGGGCACGTCAGCGACTCCCGGCTACGGCCGAACGTCGCAGGCAACCGTCCGCGGGCCGCCGGGGGCGACCGAAGCGCGATTCACTCGCGCGCAGCGAGGGGGTCGAAGGGAAGAACGACGCAGCGTCCCCCTTCTTCGATGTCCGAAGGGCGACGTTAGAGTCGTCGTTCGAAGATCTTGAAGTCGCTCTTTTCCGCCTCGACGATGTCGTCGAGCAGTGCGTAGATGGCAGCGATCTTCCGATCCTTGTGGAACTTGTCGTCGAAGGCCGTGAACTCGCCCTCGTCCTTGAAGCGGAAGACTTCCATGAAGTAGTTCGGACGCGTGCGGTCTTCGTAGACCGTGCAATCCGTCCCGCCGATGCCGCCCAGCAAAGGCTTCAGCTCCCGCATCAGGTCGAAGAACTCCCCACGGCGGCCGTCGCGAATCGAGTAGGTGATCGCGAGCAGGACCCCCGCCTCGGTGAAGTCGGGGATGACCAGCGGGCCGCGAGTCGGCGCGGGAGCCGCCTTGCGCTGGTCGCGCGCCGGCGGCATCGAGCGCGCCGGCATCACCACGGCCGGCATCCTGGGAGCGATGTGCCGGGTCGGGAGCGGCGAAGGAATCAGCTTGGCGCGACGGGGCTTGGGCCTGGGCCGCAGCTTCGCCAGATGGGCGGTCGAAGCATGCGTGGCTCGCGCCGGCTTCGTAGCCCGCGAGCGGCTTACCGAAGGCTTGGAACGGCGCGGTGCTTTGGCCTTGGCCCGAGTAGGCTTGCGAGCCGACCGCCGCACCGCCACCTTTGCCCGCTTTTTGCTGGTCTTACCCGCATGAAAGCGGGACTTCTTCGCGCGCACCATTCAAAGAGATATTAGCAAACCTAACTGCCGGTTCAGCCGCCTATTTTGTGAGAATCGTCACTTTTTCGAGTGTGGCTCTTCAGCAACATCCTGTAAGTCAATGATTATAAGTTGCTTAGAATGTCTCGCTGAAACCCAGGAAAATGGCGTTGGCACCGTCTGTGAGGCCACGGCCGTAGTCCAGTCGGATTCGGCCCGCCCCCGGGAGATCGACCCGAAGCCCCACCCCTAGGTCGTGCAGGGCGGTTCGGCTGGGCTGCTCGATCAGGGCCGCATCATAGGAAAGCACTGCACCCAATCGAAACCCAGCCCTCGCCAGCAGCCGGCGCCGCCACTCGAGATTGACCAGGCTCAGGGATCGGCCGAGGGGCGTCCGACCGAAAATCCCTTCCTCAGCCTGGTTGCGGGCTCTGAGCGGAAACTCCATCTCCGGGCTGCCGCCCGCCGCGAACGCCTCGTCGATCGGCATGCCCTGGCTGCCGCGGGCGAGAACGGCCTGTACCGCCAGGACAGAGGCTGAACGGAATCCGTCGTCTGGAGGCGCGAGCAGGACGAAGACATTCGCCCGGAGCAGGCCGCTCGAGAAGCGCAGGTCGGAGCCCGCGGCCGGGCCCGCCGAGAAGCCATGCAAGCTGAGGTCGCTTCGCAGGCGATGCCGATCGAGCCAGCGTCGCTCCACGCCCACACCGAACCCCGCGACACGTCCTGGGATCACCCCCGTCACCAAGAAGCTTCGCTTCGAGCTTCGAAAGCTGAGTTGTCCCACGCTGGCGGCCCCCAACACGTGGCGCAGCACCAGTTCCACGCCGCGGGCCTGCTGATCGATACGCTGCCCTTCGAGCTCGAAAGCCTGCCGGCCGTCGAACGCGCGCATGTGAAGCACCGCATCTAACCCCAGCGGACGGGGCCAGTCGATGCTGGCCGAGGTCTCCGGCCGGTTCGACTCAAAGCGCCGCCCCGCCTCGATCGCGATCCCCTCCCCCGCGAGGTTGGCGTAACGCAGTCGCACGCGTTGCTGGATCGCATCGACGCCGGTCTTCACGCCAAAATCGAGCCAGCCGCGGGCCAGGCCGTGGCGCTCTACGAGTGCTACCTCCGCGTCAGCCACGCCGTTACCCAAGGGCGAGGCGCGAAGCGCGATGCGCTCGAACACTCCAACCTCGGCGAGTCGCAGCCGCGATTCGCGAAGGCCGTGGAGACTCAGCAGGCTGCCCTCTTCGAGACGCAGCTCCCGGCGCGCGACCCGGTCCCGCGTGTGCCGCAGGCCGCTGATGGCGAGCGTGCGGAGCAGCGGTCGGCCGGCGACGTTCCACGCAGCGAGCGCCTCGTCGGGACGCCCGGCGAGATGCAGCGACGAGCCAAGCAGCTCGCGGGCATACGCGTCCTCGCGAATCCGGAGAGCGCGGCGCAGTTCCGCCGCGGCCAAGGCGTAGCGCTTCTCCATGAAGAACACCCCGCCGCGCTCGACGCGAGCCTCGGGTCGTTCGGGGGCGAGAGCGATCGCTCGATCGAACAGCGAGGCGGCTGCGAGGAGCTCACCGGCGCGGCCCCTGGCGACGCCTTCGCTCACGAGGGCGTCGTAGCTCTGGCTCGGCGTCGCAGCGGCGAGAGCCACTGCGAGGGCCCAG
>JAQBHI010000053.1:0-33603 GCA_032127875.1 Acidobacteriota bacterium | reverse complement strand
GAAGTACTCGAAGCCGTGTCGCTCGGCACGTCCGGGAGACAACGGCAGGACCGGATCCAGGCGATCCAGCGCTTGAATCGCCGTCTTCTCATCCACACAGAAGACGGCCGCGTGTTTCGGCGGGTTCAGATACAGCCCGATCACGTCCGCCGCCTTTGCTTCGAAGTCGGGGTCTTCAGACGCCATGTATCGGTCGAGACGGTGTGGCTTGAGCCCTGCGCGCTTCCAGATCTCCGCCACCGTCACGTGACTGATTCCGAGTTCGCGGGCCAGTTTGCGCGAAGACCAGTGCGTCGAGCCATCCACGGGCGGCCGGCGAGTCATCGCGATCACACGCGCCTCCATCTTCGGCGTGATGACCCAGGCCTTGCGTCCCGCATGCCTCGAGTCCAAGCCCGCAAGTCGATGCTCTTGGAACCTGGCCTTCCAGCGCGCCACATAACTCGTGGCCGCAGCGAAGCTCCCTGGAAATGTCTCGGTACGAGCCACCCGCGGCCAGCATCAGAACTACCTGCGCTGGGCGGGCGTCTTCGACCCGTCCTGCTCGTGCCCGCACACGGCGCTCAAACTCTCGACGTTCCGGCGGCGCAATGAACACGCGTCCGTATCCCATCCAATGAATACGGAAACAAGCGCCCGAGTGCGAGGACGGATTCTGAAAGCGAGGGTGTAGCAGGACTTGCGCGCGGGTGAGGGGCGTCACATCGCGAGTGGAGCGCGGCACGCTCGCCCCATCGTGATCGTTCGCTGCCGCTAAGCTGCTATGATTTTCCTCCCCAAGGGGCTGCTCATGCTCTTGATGCGCGCTTCGCGATGGAACTGACCGAGCTACGGCAGCAGTGGAACCGGCTTGCGCAGCGGGACCCGTTCTGGGCCATCCTGACTCGCGACGACAAGCGGGATGGGGGCTGGACGCCCGGCGAGCTCTTCGCCGACGGCATCCGCGAGATCGACGGGATCCTGCGCTTCGCCCGACACTTCGGTATCGCCCTCGACAGACGCCGGGCGCTCGACTTCGGGTGCGGCGCCGGTCGCCTGACGCAGGCGCTGTGCGCGCACTTCGATTCCTGCGACGGTGTCGACATCTCGTCGGCGATGCTCGCGCTGGCCCGGCAGCACAATCGCTACCCGGAGCGTTGCCACTATCACCTGAACGAGAACAGCGAGCTGCGGCTCTTTCCCGACGGGGCCTTCAGCTTCATCTGCAGTTTCCTCGTCCTGCAGCACGTGCCGAAGCCGAGCGCCCGCGACTACGTTCGCGAGTTCTTGCGTTTGCTGGCGCCCGGCGGTTTGCTGGTGTTTCAGGTGCCAAGCGAAGAGTCCGCTGCAGCCTCGCTCGGCGTGCCGGGCCCCTGCTCTGTGGCATCAGGGCCGCTCGCTGCGGGCTCGTTCCATGCACGGATTCTTCTGGATGGCCCGCCCGCGCCGGCGCCGGCAGGCAGCAACTTCGCCGTGCGGGTCGTGGTTCAGAACCTGAGCGGGAGCACATGGCCGGCGCTCCCGTCGGGGAACGGGGACGGCCAGGTGACCCTTGGCAATCAATGGCGGCGCCCGGACGGCAGCTTGCTGATTCGCGACGACGCGCGCGTGCCGCTGCCCCGCGACTTGGCCCCGCGTCAGGATCTCGACCTCGTGATCACCCCGACCGCCCCGTCGCAACCCGGCCGCTATCTGCTCGATTTCGACATGGTGGAAGAGGGTCGCTGCTGGTTTGACGAACGCGGCTCCGAGGTGGCGCGGCTCCCGATCGTCGTGGCTCCGGCCGCAGCGACGCCCGCGCCAGCGCGGCCGCGATTTCGCGAGCGGCATCCAACGACTTTCGCGTGGCTCGAAAGGACGGGAGGCCTGAAGCTGGTGCGGGCGGCGCAGCGTCTGTGGCATCGGGACGCGCGGCCGGACTGGCGCGCGATGGCGATGAACTGCCTGCCAAGGGCGGAGGTCGAGGCGCTCGTCGCAGAGGCCGGTGCGCAGGTCGTCGTAGCGGAGCGACACCTGCTCAACGGGTTCAAGAGCTACCGCTACTGGGTCACTCGTCCGCAGTGACTATCGGGCGCGGATCGCCACCCGAGTTGGCCGCGCCAAGCCCAGCGCGGTGTTGACCCGATTCCGCAGGCGGTTTGCCCAAGGCGCATGGCCGTGCCCGTGGATCGAACTCCGCCGACTGATCAGTCCGAGTCTCGGCGCGGTCTCGAAAGCGCTGCGAGTACCGCTTGGGCATGCTCGAGCCCGTCCCGGTCCAGCCCCGGCCGCCGGCTTGACACCCCCCGGGGCCGTCCCTAGAATCGTCGCTTGGAGTCCTTCGGTATGAGCGTCGTCCGCTACTGGCGTCCCGCGTACCATCACCACCGCTACCACGCGTAGCGCCGGGCCAGGGGCCCGGCCGCGTGGAGCGGAGCGGGTTTCCTGGAGGGATCGGGCGAGGCGAAAATGACCTCTTCAGGGAACCCTGAAGAGGTTTTTTGTTGGCGTCATGACGCAGATCTGCGTGAGCCTGACCGAAGAGACCACCGAGGGCCTGCTCGCCCGCATGCAGGAACTCGCCCCGGTGGCCGACCTGTTCGAGATCCGGGGCGACCTGGTTCTCGACCTCGACCTGCTCACGATACTGCGTGCGAAGCCGAAACCGCTGCTGTTCGCCTGCCGCTGCCCGTCGGAGGGCGGGCGCTGGAACGACACCGAGACACGGCGCCGCATGAACCTGCTCGAGGCCGTGAAACGCGGCTTCGACTACGTGGACGTCGAGTATCGGAGCGAGTTCCTCGACGTGATGATCGAGAAATCGGGGAACGGCCTGGTCGTTTCGTACCACGATATCGAGGGCGTGCCCGACGACCTCGACGGCCTCTACCTCCGGATGTGCAACAAAGGCGCCGACATCGTCAAGATCGCCGTCACACCGCGCGGCTTCGCGGACGTGGCGCGACTGCTGGAGTTCGCGGAGGAGACGCATCGCGGCGGGGGCAAGCCGCTGATCGCCATCGCCATGGGCCCGCTCGGCGTCCTCTCGCGCATCCTGGCCGGACGCTACGGCGCGCCCTTCACGTTCGCCTCCACCACCGCCGGCGCCGAAGCGGCTCCGGGGCAGGTCCCTGCCGCGCTGATGGCCCAGTTGTATCGCGTGCGCGAAATCACGGCGGCGACCAAGGTCTACGGCGTCCTCGGCTCCGAGGTGGCCCGCAGCCTGTCGCCCTTTCTGCACAACCGCGCCTTTGCCGCGCGCCACCTCGACGCCGTGTACGTGCCGATTCAGGCTGAGGCCCTGCAGCCCTTCATCGAGGCGCTTCCGAAGCTCGGCCTCTCGGGCTTCAGCGTCACCCGCCCATACAAGACCGAGATCCTGCCCTACCTGCAGGAAGTCGAAGAGGCTGCGGCGCTGTGCGGCAGCGTCAACACGGTGATGGCGCATGACGGGCTGTGGCAGGGATCCACGAGCGACGGGCGCGGCGTCCTCGCCCCGCTCAAGAAGCACATCGACCCGAAGGGCAAGAACGTCGTGGTCGTGGGGGCTGGTGGCGCCGCGCGGGCGGTGGCTCTCGCGCTGCAGCGCAAGGGCGCGCGGGTCACGGTGCTGGCTCGCGACGCCGGCAAGGCGCGCTCGGTGGCCGCCGTCGTGGGCTGCCAGCATGGCCCTCTGTCGGACCTCGCGAACCGGCCCTGGGACGTGCTGATCAACGCGACGCCGCTGGGTTCCGCGGCCCTGCTCGACGAGACGCCGGTTCCTGCGGCGCTGCTGCGCCCGAATGCCATCGTCTTCGACATGGTCTACGACCCGCTCGAGACACGCCTGCTGCGCGAGGCCAAGGCGGCCGGCTGCCAGATCCTGGGCGGCCTCGAGATGCTGCTGGCGCAGGCCGTCGCGCAGTTCGAGACTTGGACCGGCCTCGAGGCGCCGCTCGAGGTGATGAGGTCGGTCGCGCTCGTGCTCGCGCAAGCGGAGGAGTCGTGAGCCGTTACTCGCGCCAGGAGCTCTTCGCCGGGATTGGCAAGGAGGGCCAGGCCAGGATCCGCGCCGCACGCGTGCTGCTGATCGGCTGTGGCGCCCTCGGCTCCTCGCTGGCCGAGATGATGACGCGGGCGGGAGTCGGCACCCTGACGCTGGTCGACCGGGACTACGTCGAGGAGTCGAACCTCCAGCGCCAGTCGCTGTTCGACGAAGAAGACGCCGCGCGCGGCATGCCGAAAGCGGTGGCTGCCGAAGCGAAGCTGCGGCGCCTCAACACCGAGGTGCGCGTGCGCGGCATCGTCGCCGACCTTTCGACCGAGAGCGCCGACGAGCTCTTGCGCGACGCCGATCTGGTCCTCGACGGCACCGACAATTTCGAGACTCGCTTTCTTGTCAACGACGTGTGCGTGCGCGAGGGCCTGCCTTGGATCTACGGGGCCTGCGTGGGCGCTCACGGCCTGGCGCTGGTGGTACGCCCGCGCCTGACGCCGTGCCTACGCTGCGTGCTCGAAGAAAAGCCGCCGCCCGGCTCCGGCCCGACCTGCGACACGGCAGGCGTCGTCGCGCCGATCGTGCACGTGATCGCCGGGATCCAGGCGGGCGAGGCGCTCAAGCTGCTCGCTGGCCGCAGCGAGTCGCTGCTGCCGGGCCTCGTCACCGTGGATCTGTGGCAGGGGCACTTCGAGGTGCTCGACTTCACGGGCCGCGCCCCGTCGTGCCCAGCCTGCACCGAAGGCCGCTATGACTACGCGGTGGTCGGCGCGGCGGGCAACAGCACGGCGCTGTGCGGGCGCGATGCCGTTCAGGTCCGGCCCCCGCGAGGCTCGGTCCTGGACCTGCCCGCGCTCGCAAGCCGCCTTGCGGCGGTCGGAAGCGTATCCTCCAATCCCTACCTGATCCGCTTTCAGGCTCCCGAAGCGGAGCTGATCGTCTTCGGCGACGGCCGCGCGATCGTGAAGGGCGTCACCGATACCGCCCAGGCCCGCTCGCTCTACGCGAAGTACATCGGAGCCTGAGATGAATGGACCGTCGCACAGCCTCGTACAGGTGCCGCCCGGCGTGCAGTGCTTCGTCGGCGACGAGGCGCGCCGCAGGCGCCTGATCGAGGACCGCGTGATCTGCGTCTTCGAAGGCTGGAGCTACGAGGAGATCATCCCGCCGCTCTTCGACTACGCGGACGTCTTCGCCGGGCAGGCGCTGCAGACCCGGACCTACTCGTTCGTGGGCCGAGACGGCAGCCTGCTCGCGCTGCGGCCGGATTTCACCAGCCTGCTCGCAAAGATCGCGGCGGGGCGACTCGCCGATCGGCCGGCGCCGATCCGCCTCTACTACTCCGGCGAGGTGCTGCGTTACGAGCCGCCGAAGGCCGGTCGCCAGAGCGAGCTCCACCAGATGGGGCTCGAGCACCTGGGCAGCACGCCCGCCGATGCCGACGCCGAGGTGCTGGCGATCGCGGCCGAGTGCCTGACCGCGACCGGAGTCGAAGGCTTCGTCCTGACGCTCGGGCACGTGGGCGTCTTTGGCGCTCTCGCGGCGCTCTCGGGTCTCGAGGGTCTGCGCCTGGATGCGCTGCGCGAGCGAGTCGAGAGCAAGGACGGCGCTGGGGTTCGGGAGCTCCTGGCCGGGTCGGCGCCGGCTGTGTCGGAAGCGCTCGAGCGACTCACATTGCTCGCGGGAGACGTGAGCGTGCTGGCAGAAGCTGAGGCGTGCCTGGCGCTGGCGCCGGATGCCCTCGTGGCCATTCGCGAACTGCGTGCCGTGGTCGAGGCGCTTTCGGCGGCCGGGCTCGCCGACCGGCTGGCCATCGACCTGGGCGAGGTGCGCGGCCTCGACTACTACACCGGCCTGGTGTTCCGCGCGTATGCGCCGGGCCTCGGCTTCGAGGTCGGCAGCGGCGGCCGCTACGACACGCTGCTCGCGCGCTTCGGCCGGCCGCTGCCTGCGGTGGGTTTCATGCTCGGCCTCGATCGCTTGGCGCTGCTGCTGGACCGGCAAGGACGCCGCCCGGAGACCGCGGCGCCTCCCGCCGAGAGCGTCTCCGGGGGGAGCCTGGGCGAGCGTCTGCAACGTGCGCGCGAGAGCCGGCGGGCCAACCAACGCGTCCGAGTCGAGGGCGGGACGCCATGAACCTCACCGTGGCGCTCGCGAAGGGCAAACTGCTGACCGGTTCGGAAGCGCTGTGGCGGCGCGCCGGCTTGCCGTTTCCCGAAGCCGAGGGCCGCAAGCTCGTGGTGCCGACGCGCGGTTTGCAGTTCCTGTTCGTCAAAGACATGGACGTCCCGACCTACGTCGAGTACGGCGTCGCCGACTGTGGCATCGCGGGTCGCGACGTCCTGCTCGAGTCGGGGAGCGACGTCTATGAGCCTCTGGACCTGGGCTTCGGCCACTGTCGGCTCGTAGTGGCCCGGCTGCGCGGCTCCGATCTCGACTATCGGCGCGCCGGCACGCTGCGCGTCGCGACCAAGTACCCGAGGATCGCTGCCGGCCATTTCCTCGAACGCGGCATCTCGGCCGAGATCGTGAAGCTCTCGGGATCGGTCGAGATCGCGCCCAGCCTCGGGCTCGCAGACTGCATCGTCGACGTGGTCGAGACCGGCCGCACGCTCGAGGAGAACGGCCTGGAAGTGGTCGAAGACGTGGCCCTGTCGTCAGCGCGGCTGGTCGTGAACCGTGCCAGCTATCACGCTCGCCGCGAGCCGCTCCGCCGCCTGTTCGAGACGTTGCGAAGAGCGCTCCAGTGAAGCGACTGCGCTACCCGTCGGCAGCCTTCGACCGCTTTGTGGCGAGCCTGCCGCGAGCCTCGCGAGGCCGGCCGAAGCTGGAGCAGGCCGCGGCCAGGATCGTCGCGGCCGTTCGGCGTGACGGCGATCGCGCGCTGCTGCGATTCACGGAGCGCTTCGACGGCGTGCGCCTTGGAGCATCGGCGCTGCGCGTCTGGCCGGGCGAGATTGCGGCCGCGGCTCGCCGCGCCGACCCGGAGCTGCTGGCTGCGCTGCGACGCATGGCAGCGCGCATCGAGGTCTTCCATGCCCGCCAGCGGGGCACCGGCTTCCGTCTCCGCGCCCGCGACGGCTCACTGCTCGAAGAGTTGGTGAGACCGCTCGACAGCGTAGGCCTCTACGTTCCCGGCGGAGCCGGCGCCTACCCGTCGTCCGTGTTGATGAACGCCATTCCCGCGCGGGTCGCCGGCGTTCCGCGCATCGTAGTGGTCACTCCTCCGCGGGCGCTCGAAACGAATCCGGCGGTCGCGGCCGCACTCGAGATCGCCGGCGTGACGCGCGAGGTGTACCGCGTGGGTGGCGCGCAGGCCATCGCCGCACTCGCCTTCGGCACGAAAAGCATCAGGCCCGTTGCCAAGATCGTCGGCCCCGGAAATGCGTACGTGGCAGCCGCCAAGCGCCTGGTGCGGGGCGGCGTCGAGATCGACAACGATGCCGGACCGAGCGAGGTCGTCATTCTCGCCGACGAGACCGCAAAGCCGGAGCAGGTGGCCATCGACCTGCTGGCTCAGGCGGAGCACGGCAGCGGCGACGAGACGGCCGTCCTCGTCACGAGTAGCGCCGCCCTCGGCGACGCGGTGCTGCGCCGAATGGCCGAAGGCACAGCCGCCGCTTCGAACCCGGCGGCGACGCGCCGGGCCTTGCGGCGCAACGGCGCCGTCGTCCTGGTACGAGGACTCGAAGCAGGGCTTGCTGCGGTCAACGCGCTCGCGCCCGAGCACGCAGAGGTCCAGACTCGCAACGCGGAAGCCGTGGCGCGGCGTGTCGTGGCCGGGGCTGTTTTCGCAGGACGCTTCGCGCCGGTGGCCGTGGGGGACTACGGCATCGGCCCGAGCCACGTGCTGCCGACGGGTGGCACGGCGCGACGCGCCTCGCCGCTCTCGGTTCGTGATTTCGAGCGGCGCCAGAGCCTGGTGGTGATGACGCGATCCGGGCTGCACCGTGTGGCCTCCGATCTGGTTCGGGTGGCCCGCGCGGAAGGCTTCGAGGCGCATGCGCAGAGCGTGCTGATCAGGTTCCCGCGATGACGCGCGACCCGCTCCGGCACGTCAAGCCTGCCGTCCGCTCGCTCGCGGCGTACAGGCTCGCCGCTCGCACGGCCCCGGTCAAGCTCAACCAGAACGAGAACCCGTTCGACCTGCCCCAGGCACTGAAGCGGCGCGTGATCGAACGCGCCCTGGCGCGGCCCTGGTCGCGCTATCCGGACTTCGACCCGAAGGAACTGGTCGAGGCGCTGGCGACCGCAGCGGGCTGGCGGCCGGACGGCGTGCTGGCCGGCAACGGGTCGAACGAGCTGATCGAAGCCTTGTTGCTCGTCACGGTCGGCGCGCACACGCGCGTCGTGATTCCCGAGCCGACGTTCACGCTCTATGCCCTGCTCACCAGGATTCTCGGCGGCGAGGCCATCCGAGTCTCGCTCGGACCGCACTTCGAGTACGACGTGGCGGCGATCCTGGAGGCGCGGCGGAAATCCGACGCCGCGCTCAGCATCGTCTGCTCGCCCAACAATCCCACGGGGGGAGTGCTGAGCCTAGCGGAGGTGCGACGCCTGTGCGAGGACGGCGACGGCCTGGTCGTGATCGACGAGGCCTACTACGAGTTTTCGGGGGAGACGGTCGTGCCACTCCTGGCCGAACACCCGAACCTGGTAGTGCTGCGGACGTTTTCGAAAGCGCGCGCTCTGGCCGGGCTTCGCGTCGGGTATCTGCTGGCCTCTCCCGCGCTGGTCCGTGAGATCGACAAAGCGCGCCTGCCCTACAACCTCAACTTCTTCTCGCAGCTGGCGGCGCTTGCGGCGCTCGAGGAGCGCCAGGCGCTCGACCGCATCGTGGGCGACTTGGTGGCCCTTCGGCAGGAGCTCTTCGAGGCGCTTCGCGTGCTTCCCGGCGTCCGGCCGTTCCCGTCGCATGCCAATTTTCTGCTGATCGAGCTGGCGCATGCCGACCCGAAGGCGGTCTTCGAAAGCCTCTACCGGGACGGCGTCCTGGTTCGGGACGTGACGGCCTATCCGCGCCTCGAACGATGCCTGCGCGTCAGCGTCGGCACGGCCGAGGAAAACGCAGCCCTGCTGCAGGGGCTCGCGCGCGCGCTCGGGGTCGCGACCCCCGTGCTCGCCGCCCACATACCGGAGAAACGATGAGAAAAGCCGCCAGGAGGCCGCGCCTCGCCAGCGTCGAGCGCAAGACCCGCGAGACCGACATAGTGTTGCGCCTCGATCTCGACGGCGCAGGACAGTCGCGGGTGAAGACCGGCATCGGCTTCTTCGACCACATGCTCACGGCCCTCGCGACACACGCGCGCTTCGACCTGCAGGTCCGCTGCAAGGGCGACCTGCACGTCGACGCCCACCACAGCGTCGAGGACGTGGGCATCGCCTTCGGCCAGGCGCTGCGCCAGGCGCTCGGCGACAAGCGGGGCGTGGTGCGCTTCGGGCACGCCTACGTGCCGCTGGACGAAGCGCTCGCGCGCTGCGTCGTCGACCTGTCCGGCCGGGGCTGGCTTCAGTACGACGTGGCGTTCCGGGCCAAGCAGCTAGGCAGCATGCCGACCGAGCTCTTCGAGGACTTCTTCTGGGCCCTCGCGGACCACGGCCGCCTCAACATCCACCTCGAGTCGATCCGCGGGCGCAACGCGCACCACATCGCCGAGACGCTCTTCAAGGCCACCGCCCGCGCCTTGTCGATGGCGGTCGCCCTGGACCCGCGGGTCGAGGGCGTTCCCAGCACGAAGGGCGCGTTGTGATCGCCGTCGTGGACTACGGACTCGGCAACCTCGGCAGCGTCACCAAGGCGTTCCGTCGCGTGGGCGCCCCGGTGACGCTGACCGGAGATCCCGAGGCGCTGCGGGCTGCGAGGGCGCTGGTGCTGCCGGGCGACGGCGCCTTCGGGACCGCGATGGACGAACTGCGCGCGCGCGGCCTGCTCGGCGTCCTGCGCGAAGCGATCTCGGCCGAGAAGCCGCTGCTGGGCATCTGCGTCGGCATGCAGCTGCTCTTCGAAGCCAGCGAGGAGCACGGTCACCACGAGGGCCTCGGTGTGCTGCAAGGCCAGGTCCGGCGCTTCGAAGGCGATCTGCCGGTTCCCCACATGGGCTGGAACCAGCTGCGCTGGGTGCGGCGGGACCAGATGCTCAGGGGCCTCGAGCCCGGCAGCCACGTCTATTTCGTCCACTCCTACTACTGCAACGCGGATCCTGGGGACGTGATCGCGACCGCGGACTATGGCCTCGAGTTTCCGGCCATCGTCGGGTCCGGCTCGGTGTGGGGGATGCAGTTCCATCCCGAGAAGAGCCAGGCCGTGGGGCTGCGCCTGATCGAAAACTTCGTCGAGCTGGTCCGCGAGCGCCGCGAGGCTCGACTAAACGCGAGGAGCTTCGCATGATCGTCGTTCCGGCCATCGACATTCGAGGCGGCAAGGTGGTGCGGCTCAAGCGAGGCGAGCTGCAGCAGGAGAAAGTCTACGGCAGCGATCCGGCAGCCGCGGCCCGCATGTGGGAAGGCGAAGGCGCCGACCGCCTGCACATCGTGGACCTCGACGCCGCCATCACGGGCATGCCGCAGTTCGACGTGGTGGCCGCTGTCATCGAGGCGGTCTCGATTCCCGTGGAAGTGGGCGGTGGCTTGCGCGCGCTGGAAAACGCCATGCGTTACCGGGACCGGGGTGTCGACCGCGTGATCTTCGGCACCGCGGCCGTCGCTTCGCCGGGCGTCGTCCAGCAGGCGGTGATGCTGTGGCCGGCGGCGGTGGCGGTCGCTCTCGATGCGCGCGACGGGCGCGTCGCGCTCGCGGGCTGGCAGGAAGTCACGACCGTGGACGCCCTGGAGCTGGCAGAGCGCGTGAAGGGCTGGGGGGTGCAGCGCATCCAGTACACCGACGTGCTCCGTGATGGCACGCTGATCGGCCCCAACGTGGCGGGGATCGAGCAGATCGCACGTAGCAGCGGGCTTCGCATCAGCGCCGCGGGCGGCATCGCCAGCCTCGACGACGTGCGCAAGGTGATGGCGCTCGAGGGGCTGGGTGTCGACGAGCTGGTGGTGGGCAAGGCTCTTTACGAGCGCCGCTTCACGTTGGTCGAGGCCCAGCAAGCGGCGGAGTCCGAGTGATCCGCATTGGCCGCGGGGTGAGCCGTCAGGCGATTTGTGAGGCCGTCTCCCGCAGCGGCGCCGAGACCGTGACCTACGACGACGTGCTCGAGGCGGCCGACATCCGCGAGACACTGGCCGGCATCGCCGACGCGGGGATGCCACGCGACGCGATGGCGATCCTGGCCTGGCTCGCCTCGCATCCCAACTCGCCCGAGGACGTGCTGCGCGAGCTTCACCGTCATGGGTCGCGTGAGATCCTGGTCAGCCTGGCCATGAATCGCAACCTGCCCGCGGACCTGCGGAGGTTGCTGCTCGATCATTCCGACGAAGACGTGCGGGAGCATGCGAGTCACACCTTCTCCCACCTGAAGAAGCACTGATGCTCGCGAAGCGGCTCATTCCCTGTCTCGACGTGAACGCAGGCCGCGTGGTGAAGGGCATCCAATTCGTCGCGCTGCGGGATGCGGGTGACCCGGTCGAGTGCGCGGTTCGCTACGACGCTGAGGGGGCGGACGAGCTGGTGTTCCTGGACATCACGGCCTCCTCCGACGCGCGCCCGGTGATGCTCGAGGTGGTGCGGCAGGTGGCCGAGAGCGTGTTCCTGCCGTTCACCGTGGGGGGCGGCGTGCGCTCGGTCGAGGACGCCGATGCGCTGCTCCGAGCAGGTGCTGACAAGGTGGCCGTGAACACGGCTGCCGTGAGCGATCCCGACCTCGTCGAGCGGCTCGCCCGCCGTTTCGGGGCGCAGGCCGTGGTGCTCGCGATCGACGCTCGACAGGCAAGCGGCGGCTGGCAGGTCGTCACGCACGGGGGTCGCACGCCAACGGGCCGCGATGCTATCGCGTGGGCGAGCGAAGGCGCGGCGCGGGGCGCCGGCGAGATCCTGCTCACCAGCATGGACCGCGACGGCACCCGGGACGGCTTCGACGTGCCCTTGACGCGTGCGGTCGTGGATGCCGTGCGCGTGCCCGTCGTCGCTTCGGGCGGCTGCGGCTCGGTTGCACACATGGCCGAGGTCCTGACCGATGGCAAGGCTGCGGCCGCGCTCGCGGCATCGCTCTTCCACTTCGGCGAGTTGCGCGTAGGCGACGCCAAGGCCCGGCTCCGGGCCGCCGGGATCGAGGTGCGCACGTGATCCCGGCCGAGCTGGTCTTCGACGACAAGGGGCTGCTACCGGTCGTGGTGCAGGATCGCGCCAGCGGCGACGTGCTGATGGTCGCGTACGCGAACGCAGAAGCCCTGCAGCGGACCGAAGCCACGGGCTTCGCGTGGTTCTGGAGCCGGAGCCGAGGCCGGCTCTGGCAGAAGGGCGAGACTTCGGGCCATCGGCTCGCGGTGCGCGAAGCGCTTGCGGACTGTGACCGCGACGCGCTGCTGCTGGTGGTCGAGCCCGAGGGTCCTGCCTGCCACACCGGCGCGCGCACTTGTTTTGGTGATGCGACGCCCACCGCAGCAGGCATTCTCGAGGAGCTGCGCCGCGTGATCGCCGACCGCAAGAGCGCCTCTCCCGAGGCTTCCTACACGGCGCGGCTGCTGAGAAAGGGTCTCGACCACACGCTCAAGAAGATCGGTGAGGAAGCGACCGAGGTCGTGCTCGCGGCCAAGGGTGAGAGCGACGCCCGCCTCGCCGCAGAGGCGGCGGACCTGCTCTTTCACCTGCTCGTGGCACTGGCGCAGCGCGGCGTCTCGCCAGCCGCGGTGATGGACGTGCTGCGACGGCGGCGCGTGGGCGAATGAGACGCTTGTCGTTCGAGCAGTACGAGCGTCTGTCGGCGGGCGGCGGGCCGGTGCCCGTGTTTCGCGAGATCCCCGGCGACCTGCTGACGCCGGTCTCCGCGTTTCTGGCGCTGGGCTCCGGTCACGAGCGCGGTTTCCTGCTCGAAAGCGTCGTGGGCGGCGAGCGCCTGGCACGCTACTCGTTCCTGGGTCGCGATCCGGTCGCAACCCTGGAGGCCCGTGGGACGAGGCTCTACGAGCACGACGCTTCGGGCACTCGCGAGGT
Organism: Acidobacteriota bacterium; assembly: GCA_032127875.1. GTDB lineage: Bacteria > Acidobacteriota > Vicinamibacteria > Fen-336 > Fen-336 > CADEEV01. The sequence continues at coordinate 20,575 of JAQBHI010000053.1, read as the reverse complement.
GAGCGGAGCGCTTTTCGACGAGCTGCGCGCGCGACTGGGCCCGCGGTGCGCGGCTGTTCCGGAGCTGCCCCGTTTCACGGGCGGCGCCGTCGGCTACCTCAGCTACGATGCGGTGCGACTCTTCGAGCAGATCCCCGATCGCCATGGCGAGGAGAACGCGCTGCTCGCGTCGTTTTCGCTCTACCGTTCGATCGTCGCGTTCGATCACGTGAGCCAGCGCCTGGCGCTGATCGCCCAGGCCGAACCGGGATCGCGTGCAGCCTTCGAGCAGGCCGAGGCTGCACTGGAGCGTCTCGAAGAGGACCTGCACGCCGGCCCGCGCCTCTCGGCGCACGCGAGCGTCCCCGGGGCGCTGCCGCAAAGCCCGTTTCGGGATGGCGCCGGCTACCGATTGGCCGTGGAACGCGCCAAAGAGCACATCGCGGCGGGCGACATCTTCCAGGTGGTTCTCTCGCGGCAGGAGGTCCTGGAATGCGGGCTCGATCCCTTCTCGATCTACCGCGCGCTCCGGACCGTGAACCCGTCGCCCTACATGTATTTTTTGAAGGATGGGGATGCGGCGGTGGCGGGCGCGTCGCCCGAGATGCTGGTGCGCGTGGAGAACGGCCGCGTGGAGACCCGGCCGATCGCCGGCACGCGGCCGCGAGGCGTGAGCGAGGCCGAGGACGAGCGGCTCGGCCAGGAGTTGCTCGCGGACCCGAAGGAACGCGCCGAGCACATGATGCTGGTCGATCTCGGGCGCAACGACGTGGGCCGCGTCTGCCGCTTTGGAAGCGTCGCGGTCCCGGAGCTGATGAAGATCGAGCGCTACAGCCACGTCACGCACCTGGTGAGTTCCGTCATCGGGGAGCTGGCGCCCGGCAAGGACGCCCTCGACGCGGTGGTCGCGACGTTCCCCGCGGGAACGCTCTCGGGGGCGCCGAAGATCCGTGCGATGGAGATCATCGACGCCCTCGAACCCGCGCGCCGCGGCCTGTATGGCGGGGCCCTGGGCTACGTGGATCTGCGGGGCAACCTAGATTTTTGCATCACGATCCGCACGGTCGTGATCGAGGCGGGCCGGGCCACGTTTCAGGCCGGCGCGGGGATCGTGGCCGATTCCGATCCGGCGAGCGAGCAACTCGAGACCGAGGCCAAGGCCGGCGCCATGCTCGAGGCCCTGCACCTGGCGGGGGAGCTCTAGACTATGGCTCCCCGCGTTCTGCTCGTCGACAACTACGACTCGTTCACCTACAACCTCTATCAGTATCTGGGCGAGCTCGGCGCCGAGACTCGGGTCGTACGCAACGACCAGATCGGCGTGGACGAAGCTTTGGCCTTGCATTCCGACAGAATCGTGATCTCACCCGGGCCCGGAACTCCCGATCAGGCCGGCCTCAGCCTCGAGCTGATCCGCGCGGCGGCGGGGCGGGTGCCTGTCCTCGGTGTTTGCCTCGGCCATCAGGCGCTGGGCCAGGCTTTCGGGGGCAGCGTGGTCCGCGCGCCGAAGCTGATGCACGGCAAGACCTCCCAGATAGGGCACGACGGCCGCTCGCTGTTCCGGGGCTTGCCGCAACCGTTCACAGCCACGCGCTACCACTCGCTGATCGTGGCGCGTGGGACGGTCCCTGATTGCCTCGAGGTTTCGGCATGGACCGACGACGGCCTGGTGATGGGCCTGCGGCATCGACAGTACCCGCTCGAAGGCGTGCAGTTCCATCCCGAGAGCTTCTTCACGGCGGCCGGCAAGGATCTGCTCCGCAATTTCCTGGAGGCACCATGAGGGCCCAGCTCGCGCGCGTCCTGGCAGGAGATCGGTTGGATGAGGCCGAGGCGGGCGAGGCCATGGCCACGATCATGGACGGCGCGGCAACGCCAGCCCAGATCGGGGCGCTGCTCGGGGCGCTGGCCGTGCGTGGCGAGACCGAAGACGAGGTCGTGGGTTTTGCGCGCGTCATGCGCGCGCGGGCCACGAGGCTGCGCTCCTCGGGCGCCATCGACACCTGTGGCACGGGCGGCGATGGCGCGGCCACCTTCAACATCTCGACACTGACCTCGTTCGTCGTCGCCGCCTGCGGCGTGAGTGTCGCCAAACATGGCAACCGCTCCTCGGGCGGCCAGTGCGGGAGCGCCGACCTGCTCGAGGCGCTCGGGCTGCGGCTCGACCCCGGCTCGGAAACAGTTCAGCGCTCGCTCGACGAAGCCGGCTGGGCTTTTCTCTTTGCGCCCGCCTTCCATGCTTCGACGCGCCACGCCGTGGGACCGCGCAAGGAGCTGGGCGTGCGCACGGCCTTCAATCTGCTCGGACCGCTCACCAACCCCGCCTTCCCCGAGGCGCAGATCGTCGGTGTGCCCAGGCCCGAGCTGGTCGGCTTCGTGTCGCGCTGCCTGCGCCGGCTCGGCACGAAGCGGGCCTGGGTGGTGCACGGCTCGGGCCTCGACGAGATCGGGCTGGCCGGGGAGACCCAGGTGGTCGCCTTCGACGAGAATGGCGATCGGGCCTTCACGATTCGCCCCGAGGATGCGGAACTCTCCCGCGCCCCGATCGAGGCGCTAAGGGGTGGCGACCCGGGCCAGAATGCGCGTCTGGCGCGGGCCATACTGGAGGGGGACGGCGGCCCGCGGCGCGACGTCGTGCTGCTCAATGCGGCGGCGGCCCTGTGCCTCGTCGGACGGGCGGAGAATCTGAGCAGCGGCGTGAAGCTCGCGGCGGCGGCCCTCGACGAGGGCAGGGCACGTCGGCTTCTGGAGCAGGTGAAGGAGATCGCAAGCGCATGAGCTCGGTCAGCGTGCTCGGCGAGATCGTGGCGCGGGCTCGCGCGCGCGTCCACGAACAGCGGCGTGAGCTGCCTCTGGAGCGCATCCTGTCGATGGCGCCCACGCCAGGCGGTCGCCGAGCCTTCCGCGCCGGGCTCACGCGCCCTGGCCGCGTCAACGTGATCGCCGAGTTCAAGCGCCGCTCGCCCTCGCGCGGCCTGATCCGCGCCGACCTGCATCACGTGCGCGTGGCGCAGGCTTATGAGATCGCCGGCGCCGCGGCGCTTTCCGTGCTCACCGAGGAGGAGTATTTCGGCGGCCGCCTGGACGACCTGCAGGAGTCCCGGGCGGCGACGCTGCTGCCGACCCTGCGCAAGGACTTCCTCGTCGATCCCTACCAGATCTGGCAGTCGTGGATCGCCGGTGCCGATGCCGTGCTCGTTATCGTTGCGGCGCTTTCGGACGCCGAGCTGAAAGGGCTGCTGGCGACAGCCGAACAGGCGTCGATCGAGGCGTTCGTCGAGGTGCACGACGACAGCGAGCTGGCGCGTGCCCTCCACGTCGGCGCCACCATCATCGGCGTCAACAACCGCGACCTGCGCAGCATGCAAGTGTCGCTGCAGACATCACTGGACCTGGCAGGCCACATCCCCGATGCTGTGGTGGCCGTCTCCGAGAGCGGGATCCACGCATCCGAGGACGTGCGCCGCCTGCGCGAAGCGGGCTACGACGCGGTCCTGGTCGGCGAGCACCTGATGCAGGCTCCCGATCCCGGCGCTGCCCTCGAGTCGCTGATCGCGGGGGCGCAGGAGCCGTGAGCCCACGCCGGCTGTTCGTGAAGATCTGCGGCATCACCACCCGCGAGGACGCCCAGGTCGCCGTAGAAGCCGGCGCCGACGCCCTCGGCTTCGTCTTCTGGCCCGGCAGCCCGCGCTGCGTCGAAGTCGACGCTGCGCGCGCGATCGCCGAGACGCTGCCGGCGAGCGTCGTGCGCGTGGGCGTGTTCGTCGGCGCGAGTGGCGAACAGATGCAGCGCACGGCCGACGCCGCGCGCCTCGATCTACTCCAGCTTCACGGCGACGAGCAGCCCGACGCGCTGCCGGCGCTGTGTCGTCCGGCTTGGAAGGCGCTGCGCGTCGGATCCGAGCTGGCGCCGCGCGAGGTCCGGCGTTGGGCAGGGCGCGTCTGCGGGATCCTGCTCGATTCGCGCTCCGCCTCGGCACCCGGCGGCACCGGCGAAAGCTTCGACTGGACGCTGGCGCAGATGGCGCGGGAGCACGCTGGCTTTCTGATGTTGGCCGGCGGCCTGACTGCGGACAACGTGGGCCGCGCGATCGAGCTGGTCCGGCCCGACGGTGTCGACGTGTCCAGTGGCGTCGAGGCGAGTGCGGGCCGAAAGGATCAGGCGAAACTGCGGGCGTTCCTGGCCGCGGCGCGGCGTGCGGCATGAACCTCGTGCCCGACGACAAGGGCCGTTTCGGCCCCTACGGCGGGCGCTATGTTCCCGAGACGCTCGTTGAGCCGCTCGTCGAGTTGGAAGTGGCCTATGCGGCCGCGCGCCGCGATCCGGAATTTCGCAAGCAGTTGCAGGAGCGCCTGCGCGACTACGTGGGCCGCCCGACGCCGCTGAGCTTCGCCGCCCGGCTCTCGACTCGCCTGGGTTGTCGCGTCTTCCTGAAGCGCGAGGACCTGTGCCACACGGGCGCGCACAAGATCAACAACGCGCTTGGGCAGGCCCTGCTCGTGAAGCGGATGGGCAAGACGCGCGTGGTGGCGGAAACTGGCGCAGGCCAGCACGGTGTCGCGACTGCGACCGTGTGTGCGCTGCTCGAGCTCGAGTGCGTCGTGTACATGGGCACCCAGGACATGGCACGCCAAGCCTCGAACGTGCGCCGCATGCGCCTGCTCGGCGCCGAGGTGCGCGCTGTCGATTCAGGCACGCGCACGCTCAAGGACGCGATCAACGAGGCGATGCGCGACTGGGTCACGAACGTCCGCACCACGCATTACCTGCTGGGCTCCGTGCTGGGCGCCCATCCATACCCGATGCTGGTGCGCGATTTCCAGTCGGTGATTGGCGAAGAGGCGCGCAGGCAGATCCTGGGTCAGGCCCAGGCCCTTCCCGACCTGCTGGTCGCCTGTGTCGGGGGCGGCTCGAACGCCATCGGCCTGTTCCATGCGTTCCTGGACGACCCCGTCGCAATGGTCGGAGTCGAAGCCGGCGGGCGTTCGCCTCGCCCTGGCGAGCATGCGGCTCGTTTTCTCGACTCGTCGAGCTCGGGCGGCGTCGACGCCGGTGGGCACGTCGGCGTACTGCACGGGACGCGCACCTACCTGCTTCAAGACGCAGCCGGCAACGTGTTGCCCACGCACTCGATCTCTGCGGGACTCGACTACCCGGCGGTCGGACCCGAGCACGCCTACCTGCGCGACGCCGGCCGCGTGCGCTACGCGGCTGTCTCCGACGACGAGGCCCTGGCCGCCTTCCATCTCACCGCCGAGACGGAGGGAATCCTGCCGGCGCTCGAATCCGCACACGCTGTCGCGTGGCTGGTGCGAGAGGCGGCGGCCCTCCGCGGCCAGCTCGTGATCGTGAACATGAGCGGTCGGGGCGACAAGGACCTGGGGATAGTGGAAGGGCAGTGACGCGGATCGGCAGCAAGTTCGAATCGCTGAAGCGCGCCGGCAGGAAGGCGTTCGTTGGTTTCATAACCGCCGGCGATCCGTCGCTCGAGCGCACCGTGGAGAGCGCCCTCGCCCTCGAAGCGGGGGGCTGCGATGTCCTGGAGCTGGGCGTCCCGTTCTCGGACCCGCTCGCCGACGGCCCCGTGATCCAGCGAGCCAGCGAGCGCGCGCTGCGGCGCGGGACGACGCTCGCAGGCGTGCTCGAAGCGGTCCGGCAGATTCGCAAACGCAGCCAGCTGCCGCTGCTGCTCTTCAGCTACCTGAACCCGCTGCTGCGCTATGGTTTCCAGCGCTTGTCGGCCGAGGCACGCGACAGCGGTGTCGACGGTGTCCTCGTCACGGACTTGCCTCCGGAGGAGGCGAGTGACTGGCTCCGCAGCGCCCGTGGCGCCGAGCTCGACACTGTCTTCCTGGCCGCCCCGACGAGCCCGGGCGCACGCCTCACGCTCGTGGCGAATGCCTCGCGTGGCTTCGTGTATGCGGTGAGCCGCACAGGCGTCACCGGCGAACGCGAGGCGATCTCGGTGGACGCGCGCCCGCTGGTCGCGCGACTGAAAGCCTTGACAGCTGAGCCCGTGGCGCTGGGCTTCGGGCTTTCGACGCCGGAACAGGTCGCCGCAGCGGCAGCAGTCGCGGACGGCGTCGTGGTCGGCAGCGCCCTGGTCCGCTTCCTCGAAGAGCATCCGGAAGGCGACGTCGTCGAGAGAGTGAGATGGCTGAAGAGCGGGATCTGAGGGCGGACGCGTCTGGCGTCGAGGACGCTGTGGCTCGGTGGCGGCAGCGCATCGACCAGATCGATACGCAGCTCATGGGGCTGCTGAACAGCCGTTCGGCCTGCGCGGTCGAGATCGGCCGGATCAAACGCGTCCTGGGCCTGCCGATCTACTCGCCCGAGCGCGAGGCGGAGATCCTGGAACGCGTCATGCGCGAGAACCCAGGCCCGCTCGACGCACTCGCCGTGCGCCGGGTCTTCGAACGCATCATCGACGAGAGCCGCCGCCTGGAGCGGCTCGCGGGCAAAGACGAGCACGAGCCGCAGTAACCCTGGTCAGGAGCAGCCGCAATGGTCATCGTGATGGAGAAGGCCGCGAACGAAGAACAGGTCCAGAAGGTCATCGAGGCGCTCGTGGCGGCGGGTTACGACGTGCACCGCTCGACCGGCGTCAGCCACACTGTTCTCGGAGCCGTGGGCACGCCCAGCCGGGCCGTCGACCCGCGCTCCCTCGAGATGTTCCCGGGGGTTCGTGAGGTCGTAAAGATCTCCGAGCCCTACAAACTCGTGGGGCGCACCTTCAAGCGCGAAGACAGCGTCGTGGACCTGGCCGGCACCCTGGTGGGCGGCCGCGAGGTGGTGGTGATGGCCGGGCCCTGCTCGGTCGAGTCGCCCGAGCAGGTGGCGAGCGTCGCGAAATCGGTCCAGTCGGCGGGGGCCCGAGTCTTGCGCGGCGGCGCCTTCAAGCCGCGCACATCGCCCTACGCGTTTCAGGGCCACGGCGAGCAGGCTCTGCGCTGGATGCGGGAGGCGGCCGACGCCAGCGGCCTCACGGTGATCAGCGAGGTGATGGACCCCCGTGCGCTCGAGATGATGATGCGCTACGTCGACTGTCTGCAGGTCGGGGCGCGCAACATGCAGAACTTCGACCTGCTGAGGGAGCTGGGCAAGGTGCGTCGGCCCGTGCTTCTCAAGCGCGGCCTGTCGGCCACCATCGAGGAGTGGCTGCTCTCCGCCGAATACATCCTGGCCGGCGGCAACCTGCAGGTCATCCTCTGCGAGCGCGGGATCCGGACCTTCGAGAGCGCCACGCGTAACACTCTCGACATCTCGGCGATCCCGGTGGTCAAGAAGCAGAGCCATCTGCCGATCGTCGTCGACCCGAGCCACGGAACCGGCCGGCGCGACAAGGTGATTCCGATGGCCCGGGCGGCGATCGCCGCCGGGGCCGACGGTCTGCTGATCGAGGTCCACAACGATCCCGACCGCGCGTTGTCCGATGGCGCCCAGAGCCTCTACCCCGAGCAGTTCGAGACGCTGATGGGCGAGCTGCGCGTGATCGCGCCGGTGCTCGGCCGGAGCCTGCCGCTCGGGCGTGCGCTCACCTCGTGAACGAGGCCGCCATCGTCGTCGAGGGCCTCAGCAAGCGCTTCAAGGACAAGACCGCGGTCGATCAGCTTTCGTTTCGCGTGGCTCGCGGCCGCTTCTTCGGCTTCCTCGGCCCCAACGGCGCCGGCAAGAGCACCACGATCAAGATGCTCACCGGCCTGTTGCGGCCCAGTTCGGGAGACGCCGTCATCGAGGGCGTTCGTCTCTCGCAGAACCTGCTCGGCGTCAAAGGCCTGATCGGCGTCCTGCCCGAGGAACTGCCGCTCTACGAGCGCCTCACCGGCGAGGAGTACCTGCACTTCGCCGGGCGCATGTACGGCCTGCCGCGGAGCGAAGTCCGGCGGCGCACCGAGGAGCTGCTGGAGTTCTTGTCGCTCACCGACGACCGACGCAAGCTGCTGCTCGACTATTCGCAGGGCATGAAGAAGAAGGCGGCCCTGGCAGCGGCGCTCATCCACAACCCACGCGTGCTCTTTCTCGACGAGCCCTTGAACGGCATCGACCCAATCTCGGGCCGGGTTGTGACCGATCTGCTCCGGCGCATGGCGCAGAAGGGCGTCACGCTGTTTTTCACGACCCACGCCCTGGACGTCGCCGAGCGCTTGTGCGACGAGGTGGCCGTCATCGACCGCGGGCGGATCGTGGCCCAGGGCTCGCTCGACGAGATCCGGCGGCAGCGCCAGGTCGAGGGCGGCGCCAGCCTGGAAGACGTGTTCCTGAAGCTGGTGGCCGCGGACGTGCGGAGGGACGATCTCTCGTGGCTCGGCTGATCGCGCTGGTGCTGTTGCGCTTCAGGATCGAGGTGCGGAGCATCCTCGGGGCCCGCGAACGGGTCTTCGGCCTGCTGCTGCTGGTCCCGGGCCTGCTGTTCTTTTCGGCGCTCTCCTGCTTCGTCGCGCTTTTCGGCGTACGCGCGCTCGAGGCCGCCCAGCCGGAAGCCTTGGTCCCGGCGCTCTCGGCGGCGGCCACGGTGATCGGGTTGCTGTGGTGCGGGTCGCCACTGCTGGCTGGCGTTGCCCTCACCGAAAGTCACGACATGACGCGTCTGCTCCACTTCCCGATCCCGCTCGCGACGCTCGTGGCCTCCTCGCTCGTCGCCAACCTGGCCCAGCCCGCCGTCCTCGCCGAGCTTCCGATGCTGGCGTGTCTGTCGCTGGCGACGGCAGGCCTTTCGCTGCGCCTGCCGTTTGCCTTCGTGGGCGTCGCGCTGAGCTTTCTCACGATCCTGGCGCTCGCGCAGTTGTGCGGCCTCGTGCTCCACGCCCTGTCCCGGAACCGGCGGCTCCACGACCTCGCGCTGTCGCTCGGCATCGGGCTCGGCTTCGCGTTGAGCCTGGTGCCGCTGCTGCTTCTGATGCGCGGGCTGCCGGCGTTTGGGGGAGTGTTCGGCTTCGTGGTGCGCACCGACATCTTCGCGCTCAGCCCGTTTGCCTGGGGGGTGAGGGCCGCGGTGTACGCCGGTCGCGGCGAGCTGAGCGGCTTCGCCTCCTTCGCGTTGCTCGGCGGGTGCGCAATCGCCGCTGCGATGGGCGCCTCGGCGCATCTCATCCACCGCATCTATCGGGGCGACGTCAGCCTCGAATCGGGGATGCGCTCCGCCGGCGCCTCCAGAATGATCTTTGGCGGGCCTCTGGGGGCGCTCGTCGAGAAGGACGTGCGCTCCGCCTGGCGCGACCCGGCCCTGAGGACGCTGTTGCTGCTCGGTTTCACCGGGCCGCTGTTCTTCCTGCTGGTGATCACCCAGACGCACCTCGATTGGCGCTCGGGCCGCCCGCTGCTGTTGCTTGCGATGATCGTCGGGATCTCGAGCTTTGGCGCCAATGCGCTCGGGTTCGAGCGGCGCGGCATCGGCCTGCTGCTCAGCTTCCCGGTGCCGCGCGAGAAGCTGCTGGTGGCGAAGAATCTCTCGGCGACGCTGTTCCGGTTGCCGAGTTTCTTCACGCTCACGATCGCGACGCTCGGCCTCGCTTCGGCGGCGTTGCTGCCAGCGGTGCTGAGCGTGACGCTGGTGACTATGCTGCAGGCGGCGGCCGTGGACAACTATCTTTCCATCCTCTTTCCCGTAGCCGTTCCGGAGCCGGGCAAGAACCCGTACGGCGGGACCGCTGGCGGCGGCCGCGGCCTGGCGGCCTCGGTGATCGCGATGCTCATGCTCGGAATGGCCCTGCTGCTCGCCGCGCCCTTTGCGTTCCTGGCCTGGCTGCCGTTGCTCCTGGATCGCCCGGGCCTCTTTTTCGTGACGCTGCCCCTGGCGTTGGCCGGTGCAGCCGCTGTCTACGCCATGCTGGTGATGGGCGCCGCGCGGCTGCTTTCACGCCGTGAGCCCGAGCTGCTGGAGCGAATCCTGGGGGAATCGTGAAGGTGGCCATCGTCGGCCTGGGCCTGATCGGCGGCTCCCTGGCGCGCGCGCTGGCCGGCAAGGGCGTGCGCGTGATCGGCGTCGATCGGCCGGCCGTGTGCCGCGCGGCGCGGAGGGCGGGCGCCATCGCCGCGGTGGCATCCCTGGAGGCTGCGGCGAAGCAAGCGGACGTGCTGATCCTGGCGGCGTCTCCGCGCGCCAACCTGCGGCTTCTGGGGAAACTGGCCCGCCTCGCCACAGGGCCGCTCGTCATCACCGACGTCAGCAGCGTGAAGGGCCCGATCGTGCGCGAGGCGGCGCGGCTGAAGCTGCGATGCTTCGTCGGAGGCCACCCGATGGCTGGCAGCGAGGGCTCTGGCTTCGGGGCGTCCGTGGCCGGCTTGTTCCGGCGCCGCGCCTGGATCCTGACGCCCGCTGCCGAGCCACGCGCCGCTCGCAGCGTGCGAGCGCTGGTGCGCCGCGTCGGGGCGCGTCCGGTCCAACTCGGCGCCGGCGACCACGACCGCCTCGTCGCGCTTCTCTCCCACGTGCCGCAGATCGTTTCCTGGGCGCTGCTCGAGACGGCCAGCGCGGACCGGGTGGCGAAGAGTCGCCTGCACCTCGCCGGACCCGGGTTCCTGGACATGACGCGCCTGGCGCGGAGCCCGCGTGCGCTCTGGAGGGAGATCCTTGCGAGCAACGAGGCCGAGGTTCGGCGCGGCCTGGGCGCCCTGCGGCGGGCCCTTTCCCGTGACGGGGTTTGGGGCTAAGCTGCCCGCTGGCAAGGCGCATGGAGAACACGCTATGACCTTAGGGAAAGCTGTCGCGGCGGCGGCGCTGGTGGCGCTCACGAGCCTGGCTCCGGCGCGCGCACAGGAGATGCCGAAACCGGGACCGGAACACGCGATCCTGCTGAGCGACGTGGGGACCTGGGACGCGACCGCGGAGGCCTGGATGGCGCCCAATGCACCGCCTTCGATCTCCAAGGGTGTGAGCGAGATTCGCCTGCTCGGGGGCTTCTGGCTCCTTGAGGACTTCAAGTCCGAATTCATGGGCCAGCCCTTTGAAGGCCGCGGCACCACGGGCTACGACGCGGACAAGAAGAAGTACGTCGGCACCTGGGTCGACTCGATGTCGCCCGGCCTCAACACCTCGGAAAGCACCTGGGACGCGAAGACGAAGACGATGTCCGGTTACAACGAAGGGCCGGGTCCCGATGGAAAGCCGACCAAGACCAGGGGCGTCACGCAGTGGCAGGACGCCGACACCAAGGTCTTCAGCATGTACGCGCCGATGCCCGACGGCAAGGACTCCCTGATGATGCGCATCACGTACAAGCGGCGCAAGTAGAGCGGGGCCAGGTCGTCCGGCGTTGCGGTTCCCTCCCCCTGCGTGGGGAGGGACAAGCTGGGGGGGTCGACGATTGAACAAACTCGTCAAGAACGCCGCCGAAGCCGTCCGGGACATCCCGGACGGCGCCTCGATCATGGTGTCGGGCTTCGGCCTGTGCGGCATCCCCGAGAAGCTGCTCGAAGCGCTGCGTCAACAGGGCGCCAGGAACCTGACGATGATCAGCAACAACGCCGGCACCAACGACTTCGGCATCACGATCCTGCTGCAGAACAAGCAGGTGCGCAAGATGATCTCGACCTACGTCGGCGAGAACAAGGTCTTCGAGAAGATGGCCCTGGCAGGCGAGATCGAAGTGGAGCTCAGCCCGCAGGGCACTTTCGCCGAACGCATGCGAGCCGGCGGCGCCGGCGTTCCGGCGTTCTTCACGCCCACTGGCTACGGCACGCTCATCGCCGATGGCAAGGAAGTGCGCTGGTTCTCCGGCCGGCCGCACATCCTTGAGACGGCGCTGCGCGCCGACTACGCGTTCGTCAAGGCCTGGAAGGGCGATCCCACGGGCAACCTGCTGTTCCGCCGCACCACGCGCAACTTCGCCCCGATCATGGCAATGGCGGCGAGCTGCACGATCGCCGAGGTGGAGCACATGGTGCCGTCGGGCGGAATCGACCCCGATTCGGTCACGACGCCGGGGATCTTCGTACAGCGCCTCTTCCAGGGAAGAAACTACGAGAAGCGCATCGAGAAGCGCACCCTGCTCGGTGGTGGCGTGGCCGAGCCCGATCCCAGGCGCGAGCGCATCGTGAAGCGCGCCGCCAAGGAGATGAAGGACGGCTTCTACGTGAACCTGGGCATCGGCATGCCCACCCTCGCGGCGAACTACCTCCCGGAGGGCGTCTCGGTCGTGCTCCATTCCGAGAACGGCATGCTGGGCGTCGGGCCGTATCCAGCGCCCGGCCAGGAAGACCCCGACCTGATCAACGCTGGCAAGGAGACCGTCACCGAGTTGCCGGGCACGTCTTACTTCTCGAGCGCCGACTCCTTCGCGATGGTGCGCGGCGGCCACGTCGACCTCACGATCCTGGGTGCGCTCCAGGTCGATAAAGCGGGCAACCTCGCCAACTGGATGATCCCGGGCAAGATGGTGAAGGGCATGGGTGGGGCCATGGACCTGGTTTCGGGTGCCAAGCGCGTCGTCGTCACGATGGAGCACTCCGCCAAGGACGGCTCGCCGAAGATCCTCGACTATTGCACGCTGCCGCTGACCGGCCGCGCCTGTGTCAACCTCATCGTCACCGAGATGGCGGTGATCGAGGTCGTGAAAGATGGCCTGCTGCTCAAAGAGATCGCTCCCGACACGAACCTCGAAGCCGTCAAGATGGCCACCGGGGCGCCGCTCATCGTCGACCCGGCCTTGAAGGCCATGGAGTTCTAGGCTTCCACCTTCAGCCGGGGATTGACAAGCCCGGCCGTCTTTCACTATCGTCGTACTATCCGGTCCAAGTGAGCGAGAGAAAGACCTTCCTCGCTCTCCCGCATTGCGCCGCACCCGCGAGACCCTCATGGCTGACGAAGAACCCTCTTCCCCTTCCGCCTCTCCAAAGGCCCCCTCGGCTTCCCGCCGGAGTCGCTCTCCCAGGGCCGATGCCGGCAAGCCCCTTCGGGACGCCGGACTCGATGGGGACGGCGCGGCGGCGAGCGCTGAGGCCGAGCCGGAGCCACGCTCGGCGCCGGTCGAAGCTTTGCCTTCACCATCCGCGGCGCCCGCGACGGATGAGGCGCGCCGCGCCCTGACGGCGGCCGCCGAGCCGAGCCGGCTCGATCTGGCCGATCTCAAGGAGATGGGGATCCAGAAGCTGGCGGCAGTGGCGAAGTCCCTGGACATCCCGGGCTCGGCCACCATGAAAAAGCAGGAGCTGGTATTCCAGATCCTGCGCGCCCAGGCCGAAAAGGAAGGGCTGATCTTCTCCGAGGGGGTGCTCGAGATTCTTCCGGACGGCTTCGGCTTCCTGCGCGCACCGGAGTATTGCTATCTGCCGGGGCCGGACGACATCTACGTCTCGCCGTCGCAGATCCGCAAGTTCGATCTGCGCACGGGCGACACGATCAGCGGGCAGATCCGCCCACCCAAGGAAGACGAGCGCTACTTCGCCCTGATCAAGGTCGACGCGGTCAATTTCGAGCCGCCGGACAACTCGAAGGAGAAGATCCTCTTCGACAACCTGACGCCGCTCTATCCGCAGGACCGGATCCGGCTCGAGACGACGGCCGACAACGTCTCGACCCGCGTCCTCGACTTGATGACGCCACTCGGCAAGGGCCAGCGCGCGCTCATCGTAGCGGCGCCGCGCACAGGCAAGACGATGCTGCTGCAGGCGATCGCCAACGCGATCACCGCCAACCACCCGGAGATCGTACTGATCGTGCTGCTCATCGACGAGCGGCCCGAGGAAGTGACCGACATGCAGCGCTCGGTCCACGGCGAGGTGGTTTCGTCCACCTTCGACGAGCCGGCTGACCGCCACGTGCAGGTGGCCGAGATGGTGCTGGAGAAGGCCAAGCGCCTGGTCGAGCACAAGAAGGACGTCGTGATCCTGCTCGATTCGATCACGCGCTTGGCGCGCGCCTACAACACCATCGTTCCGCCGTCGGGCAAGGTGCTCTCGGGCGGCGTCGACTCGAACGCGCTGCAGCGCCCGAAGCGTTTCTTCGGCGCCGCGCGCAACGTCGAAGAAGGCGGCTCGCTCACGATCGTAGCCTCGGCCCTGGTCGAGACCGGCTCGCGCATGGACGACGTGATCTTCGAGGAGTTCAAGGGCACCGGCAACGCGGAGATCGTCCTCGACCGCAAGCTCACCGACAAGCGCGTCTTCCCCTCGATCGACATCCTGCGCAGCGGCACGCGCAAGGAGGAGCTGCTCGTCCCGAAGGAGGAGCTGAACCGCGCCTGGATCTTACGCAAGGTGCTCTCCGCGCTGTCGCCGCCCGAGGCGATGGAGCTGCTGCTCGAGCGACTTTCGAAGTCGAAGTCGAACAAGGAATTTCTCGAGAGCATGTCGAGCGGGGGATAGTGCTCTCCCGTCTCGCCGACGCGCTCGCCCGCGTCTCGGCGCGTTTCGTCCCAGACGCCTTCTCGATCGCTGCGCTCCTGACGCTCGTGACGTTCGGCCTTGGCCTCAGCCTGGGAGGGGCGACGCCCGAGGCCTGCGTGCGGGCTTGGGGCGGCAGTGTCTGGGCGCTGCTGCCGCTGTCGATGCAGATCGCACTCGCGATCTTCGCGGGCTACATGCTCGCGGTGGCTCCGCCCGTTCAGCGCCTGCTCGATTTCATCGCCCGTGTGCCACGCACTCCGCGCCAGGCCGTCGCCTTCACGGCGCTCACCTCGATGACGTTGGCCTGGCTCAACTGGGGCATGGGCCTGATCGCATCGGCCATGCTGGTGCGCATCGTCGCGAGGCGCCACCCGGACGCGGACTACCGGCTGCTCGTCGCCGTGGCCTACTTGGGGCTGGGAACGACCTGGCACGGCGGGCCGTCGGGATCGGTGCCGCTGCTGCTCGCGACACCTGGCTCGTTCATGGTGAAAGACGGGCTGATTCCCGCCCCGATTCCACTGGCCGCAACGATTTTCACGCCGCTCAACCTGGGTCTGATGCTGGCCGTGGCGCTGCTGCTGACGCTCTTCGCGGGGTTGCTGCATCCCTCAGGTGCGCGCTCAGCGCGCCCAGACGCGGCAGCGCTCGCGGCAATCGAGTCGTTCGAGGCTCCGGCGAGGCCGCAAACGGCGACGCCCGCCGAATGGCTGATGCACACTCCAGGGCTCAACTGGGCGATGGGTGGCCTGGCCCTCGGGTCGATCGCCCTGGCCGTGCGGGCCGGAAGCTTCGCCTTCACGCTCGACAGCGTGAACCTGATCGTGCTCGGCCTCGCGATGCTGCTGCATCCGAGCCCGGCATCGCTGGTGAAGGCGGCGGAGGCCGCCGTGAGACCGCTGCACGGCGTCGTGTTGCAATTCCCGCTGTATGCCGGGATCTACGGAATCATCAAGGACACAGGCCTCGCAGGCGCCCTGGCGGCCGCTTTTCTATCGGTGGCGACCGCCCACAGCTTTCCCTTCATCGTCTTCTGCTACTCCGCGCTCATGAACTACTGGGTTCCGTCCGGCGGTGCGAAGTGGGCGATGGAAGCGGTCTACCTGCTCGATGCCGCGAAGGCGCTCGGGGTGCCTGTGACGAAGGTGGCGATGGCCTACGCCTACGGCGACATGGCGACCAATCTGATCCAGCCGTTCTGGGCGATTCCGTTGCTCGGCGTCGCGCGCCTCGAGTTTCGCGACATCCTGGGCTACGAGATCCTGATGCTCGGCGCCTACAGCACGCTGGTCGGCGCAGCCTTGTTGCTTTTCTGAAGCGCCGGCCGCCTCAGCGATCCTGGACGTCCGTGCGATCGCCGGCGCCGGGGCGGACGGTGATCTGAGTGTTCTGAGCCGCGAAGCTCTTGCCGGTGCGTCGCAGGGTCACCTTGACGTTGTAGTTCGCGGCTCGGGTGTAGGTGTGATTGGCCGTGAAGCGACGTTCGATCCTGGTGGTTCCAGGCTCGAACGGAGCGCAGTCGCCTTCCTGCACGCTCTTGCCGCCATCGTCCCATTCCCAGGTGAGCTCGGGACAGTAGAAGTCCTCGATGTCGTCGCCGCCGGTCAATTCGGCAGTGAACAGCACGCTGACGGGGGAGAAGGAGAAGCGCGGGGTGCCCCGCAGGGCCAGGGTTGGTTTCTTGCCTTTGGTATCCTCCGTCGCGCCAGCCGTGGCGGCCAGCAGGGCCAGTACGATGGGGAAGGCCACGGCACGAACATGCATTGGCAACTCCCGGAAGCCCCCTTCCGGGTTTCATTCTAGTCTCAAAAGCCCTCGTCATAGAATGAGGCGGTCATGTCCGGCTCAAAGCTCCTGCGCCTCGCAGCCAGCACCTCCGTGAGGGAGAAGCGCCTGGCGTCGCTGCTGGGCGAGCGAGGCGCCGACGAGCCGGCGCTCGCCGACATCGTCGAAGACGCACAGCTTCTCGGCAGCCTCGAATTGGCCGGGCTGGCGCCCAGCTGGGAGGAGGTACGGGCCTCACGCCGGGGCGATACGGCGCCCCCGGAAATCGCGCGGCTGCGCAGCGCTACCGCCGCTGTGGCGCCACACAGTCCGCTCACGCTGGAGGCGCTCTTGGCGTGGCACAACGCTGGCGTCGGCGCCAGCGCCGGCTTTCGTACGAGCGAAAGGTCCCGGGACCTCGGTCCGCCGCCCGCGCCGGCACTCTTCGTCAGGAGCCGCCTCGCGATCACTGAGCAGTGGCTTTCGAGCGACAGCGCTCAGCAGTTGAAGCCGGTCGAAGCCGCAGCGTTGGCGCTGGCGCGGATCGTGGAGATAGCGCCCTTCGACGACGGCAACGGCCGTGTCTCCCGTCTCGCCGCCGCGCACCTGCTGCGGCGCGGTGGCGCCCGGTCGCCGATTCTCGTCGGTGGAGACAGGCTCAGGCTCGAGGCTGCGCTCCAGTCGGCTTTCCAGCTCGACATGGCCCCGCTCGTGGAGCTTCTCGAAGAGGCCTCGCAACGGGCCGTCGACGTGATGATCCAGAGTCTCGAAGGGCGCGCCTACTAGAGCAGGGCACCCAGGAATTCGAGGGCGCGCTCGCCGGCCCAGAAGGATCCTGGCGCCGCGCTCGGCGCAACGAAGCCGACGTGGCCACCGGTTCGAAGCGTCTCACGCGTGAGCAAGCCCGACGCCGGCAGTGGCCAGCGCGATACCGAAGCGGCCGGGATCATCGGATCGTCCTGCGCCGTGAGAATCAGTGCAGGTCGCCCGATCGCACCAAGGTGTGGCCCGGCGCTCGAGCGAGCGTAGTAGTCCGCCGCGTCTCGGTAGCCACCGTAGGGCGCGGTGATGGCCTCGTCGTAGCCGCGCACCGTCGTGAGGCCTTGCTCGCGGCCGGCTTCGTACAGGTCGGGTCGCGCCGCCTGGCGCTCGCGATAGGCGCGCCGCAGGTTGCGCATGAAGTAGAGCTGGTAGAGGAGATTGCCCGGCGAGTCCAGAGCGACCGCGCAGGCGCCGAGATCCAGCGGCGGCGACACGCCGACGACGCCAACGAGGCCAGCCGGCAGGCGCTCGCCGCTCCGACCGAGCGCCAAGAGTGCCAGGTTCGCGCCAAGAGAGAAACCCACCACGGCCAGTCGCGGTGCCAACCCAGCCAGCGCGTCCAGCACGAGGACCAGGTCCGAATCGAGCCCGGCATTGTAGAGAACCGGCGAGAGTCCCATCGCGTCGCCGGCGCCGCGCATGTTCATTCGTATTACGTGCCAGCCCCTCGACCAGGCAAGCGCGCCCGTCGCCAAACCGTACTTGGCGCCGTCCCACCCGCCCAGGCCGTGGATGAGGACGAGCGCCGGCCGCGACTTGTGGGGCCCTGGCTGCCAGCTTGCGCGGAGCAGCAGACGAACGCCCCCGCTCGCCTCTACGATCACGTCCTCCGTGGGAGGCTGCCACTCGAGATGGCGCCGTGACCAGAAGCCGAGCAGCGTCTGGCGGTGACCGCCGGACGTGAAGGGGCGCGGGGCGAAGGGCCTCACGCGCGCAGGACGAGCTTCCCGAAGTGCTCCGAGGCTTCCATCATCTGGTGAGCGCGCCGCGCCTCCGTGAGGGGCAGCACGGCATGCACCGCGGGTTTGAGCTTGCCGGCGAAGAACAGCTCCGCCGCTTCCAGCAACTCAGCCTTGCTGCCCATGTACGAGCCCATCAGCGTGAGCTGTTTCGAAAACAGGTAGCGGAGCTCGGTTGCGCCCTTCGGCCCCGTCGTCGCCCCGCATGTCACCAGCCGGCCCCGGTGGGCGAGGGCCTGGATCGAGCGTTCCCACGTCGCCTGCCCGACATGCTCGATCACCACCTCGACGCCCTTCCTGTTGGTAAGGCGGCGGATTTCGGAGAGCACGTCGCCCTGGTGATGGTCGATCACCTCATCGGCGCCCAGGCTCCGCGCCAGCTCCAACTTCGCGCCGCTGCCGGCCGTGGCGATCACGCGCGCCCCCCACTGCTTCGCCACCTGGATCGCGGCCATGCCGACGCCGCTGCCGGCGGCCCAGACCAGTACGTCTTCGCCCGGCCGCACACGCGCGCGTGTCACGAGCATGCGCCACGCGGTGAGGAACACCAAAGGAAAGGCCGCGGCGGTTTCGAAGCTGATGCCGCCCGGGAGTGGGATCAGGTTCGAGAGCGGGCAGTGCACCAACTCCGCGTAGCCGCCCTGAAGCTGGGCGCCCAGGATCTGGTAGCGGCGGCAGGCGCTGTCCTCGCCGGAGAGACAGGCGTGACATCGACCGCACGAGATGCCGGGCGAGAGCATGACACGCTGACCGACGTCCAGGCCGTCGCAGGCACTGCCGAGCGCTTCGATCTCGCCGGCGATGTCGTTGCCGAGGATGTGCGGGAAAGGAATCGACCGCCCTGGCAGGCCACGGCGCGTCCAGAGGTCCAGGTGATTGAGCGCGCACGCGCGCACGCGCACCAGCGCCTCGCCCGGCGCCGCGACGGGATCGGGGTAGTCCTCGTAACGCAGGACCTCGGGTCCGCCGTGCTGGTGCATCACGACCGCCTTCATGAACTCTCCTCCGACCTATAATCGCGGCGTGACAGGAAACACGCTGTTGGAGTGCCCGCAGCGAGCCCCCGCAGAACCCCGTGAAAGAAAATGCGCCGTGGGAACGCCCGCAGCGAACGCTTCCAATTGCGCGTGGGCGAGTCTCGCATGCGCGCGGAATGACGAGGAAGAGCGCTCGCGAGGACGCGGAGCCCGGGTCCGATGCGTTGTCGCACGATCGCATCGGACCGCGCTGAGATTGAGATAATGATACAGGCGTTCCACGTATACAAGCAGTACGATCGGGAGTCCGTCGCGCTCTCGGACATCACGCTGCACGTCGAGAAGGGTGAGTTCTGTTTTCTGACGGGTCCTTCGGGCGCCGGGAAGACGACCTTCCTCAAGCTCGTGTTCCGCGAGGAACTGCCATCCCAGGGACAGATCCTCGTGGGCGGGCGCAACGTCACCGTGATTCCAGACGCCCAGATCCCCGAGCTGCGGCGCTCCATCGGGGTCGTGTTCCAGGACTTCAAGCTGCTCAAGCGGAAGACCATCCTGGAGAACGTCGCCTTCGTGCTGCGGATCCTCGCGGTGCCACATAGGGAACAGAAGCGGCGGGCCTTTGCGGCGCTCAAGGCCGTGGGACTACACCACAAGATGCACGCCTACCCGATGCAGCTCTCGGGCGGCGAGCAGCAGCGCGTGGCGATCGCCCGGGCCTTGATCAACGAGCCGATGCTGCTGCTGGCCGATGAGCCCACTGGCAACCTCGACCCGGAAATGGCGCAGGAGATCATGAGCCTGTTCCAGGAGGTCAACGCGCGCGGGACGACGGTGCTCGTTGCTACCCACGATCGCGAGATGATCCAGCGCCTCGGCAAGCGCGTGATCACGATCGAGCGAGGGCGCGTGAGCTAGGTGGGGAAGCTGAGCTTCATGTGTTTCTGCGGCGGTTACGCGAAAAGCGATGGATGCCTGAGCCGCGCAGCATGGCGCTGACCCGCGCGACGACCGCTTCGAGCGCGACGGCGTTCTCAGCGCCTTCCGGAACGATCAGGTCAGCATAGCGCTTGCTGGGCTCGACGAACTCGAGATGCATCGGGCGCACTGAGGACAGATACTGACGCTCGACGGACTCGAAGGAACGGCCCCGCTCCTTGATGTCTCGGCGCAGGCGCCGCAGGATCCGCACGTCGGGGTCGGTGTCGATGAAGAGCTTGATGTCCATCAACCGCCGAAGCGGCTCCTCGGCCAGGATCAGGATGCCCTCGAGCAGGATCACGGGCCGGGGCGGCAGGGGATCGCTCAGCACGCGGCGCGAATACGTGGCGTGGTCGTAGGTCAGTTGCGGCGCTGGCCGACCGGTCTTCAGGTCGCGCAGGTCCTGCACCAGCAGCGTCGTGTCGAAGGCCTCAGGATGGTCGTAGTTGATCGCTGAGCGCGCGGCCGCGTCCAGATTGCTGCCGTCCTTGTAGTAGGAGTCCTGCGCGATTGTGACGCAGTGCTCGTAGCCAAAGCGCGCAGCCACCTTCTCGGCAAAGGAGGTCTTGCCCGAGCCTGTCCCACCCGCGATGCCGATCAGAACCCCCACTGCGGCTGAATTATAATCGCGGCGCATGGTGCGTCCTGAACGAATCCGTCCACGGGGGCGGGGCCGGTGCTGTATCAGACCAGCGGGTGCAAGTCCCGCCGCGGTAAGCGCCGAGCGCCGCGTAGCAGGCTCCGGGCGGGGTGGCGAGATCCTCCCGTCTGAG
>JAQBHI010000052.1:0-2780 GCA_032127875.1 Acidobacteriota bacterium | reverse complement strand
CCAGGCGATCGAGGCGAAGGAGGGCGTGCGGATCGAGGGGGAGACCCAGACCCTGGCGACCATCACGCTCCAGAACTTCTTCCGCATGTACGAGAAGCTCGCCGGCATGACCGGGACCGCCGAGACCGAGGCGCGGGAGTTCTGGGAGATCTACAAGCTCGATGTCGCGGTCATCCCCACGCACAAGACCTGCGTGCGCAGCGACCAGAACGACGTCGTCTACCGTACCAAGCGCGAGAAGTACAATGCCGTGGTCGAGGAGATCGTCGCCAGCCACGAGCGCGGCCAGCCGATGCTGGTCGGCACCATCAGCGTCGAGGTGAGCGAGCTGCTGGCGCGCATGCTCAAGCGCCGCGGCATCCCGCACAGTGTCCTGAACGCCAAGCACCATCAGCGCGAGGCCGAGATCGTCTCCGAGGCCGGGCAGCGGGGCGGCGTCACGATCGCCACCAACATGGCCGGCCGCGGCACCGACATCAAGCTCGGTGCCGGCGTCCCGGACGTGGGCGGACTCCACATCCTGGGCACCGAGCGTCACGAGTCGCGGCGCATCGACCGCCAGCTGCGCGGGCGCGCCGGCCGTCAGGGCGATCCGGGCTCGTCCCGATTCTTCCTCTCGCTCGAGGACGATCTCATGCGGCTGTTCGGGAGCGAGCGCATCTCGGGTTTGATGCAGCGCATGGGGGTCGAGGAGGGTGAGGTCATCGAGCACCCGCTGGTGACCGGGGCGATCGGACGCGCGCAGAAGCGGGTCGAGGCCCACAACTTCGACATCCGCAAGCACCTGCTCGAGTACGACAACGTCATGAACCAGCAGCGCACGGTGGTCTACGATCTCCGGAACGCCGCGCTCCTGAGCCAGGATTTGAGCGAGACCGTCCTGGACGCGATCGAGTCGGTGGTGAGGGCCCGCCTGCACAAGGTGACCGGCGGGGAGAAGGCCCACCGGGACGAATGGAACCTCAAGTCGGCGGTCGACGAGCTGTCGTTCCTGCTGCGCACGCCGCTGACTCCGACGTCGCTCGATGCGGCCGACTATCCGGCGCTCGAGGAGGCCGCGGTCGAGTGCGCGGTGACGGCCTACCGGGCCCGCGAGGCGGAGTTCACGGCGCCCATGCTGCGCGATCTCGAGCGCCATCTCTACCTGCGCGTGCTCGACGATCACTGGCGCGACCATCTCTACGAGCTTGACCATCTCAAGGGCGGGATCGGGCTGCGGGCCTACGGCCAGCGGGATCCGCTGGTCGAGTACAAGCGCGAGGCATTCAAGCTGTTCGAGACCCTGCTCGACGAGGTGAACGAGGATTTTGTCTCGCACCTGTTCCGCGTCCAGCTGGCGCCCGAGGCGATGCGGGAGATCACGCAGGCTCCCCGCCCGCGTCAGACCACGGAGCGGCACGAAGCCGCAGTGGCGTTCGGAGGCGGGGCGGCGCCGGCAGCACCCGACGATCAGGCTACGGTCACGCGTCCGCGGCTGCAGGGCGGTGCGGGCCCCGCTCGGCCCGCACCGGTCCAGGTGGGACCGCGGGTGGGGCGCAACGATCCCTGTCCCTGCGGGAGCGGGAAGAAGTACAAGAAGTGTCATATGCTGGTCGACCAGGGCGTGGGAAGCGGGGCATGAGCGACGAACGCCGGATGGACCCGGTCCAGCGTCTCTTCCGCCTGCTCGCCGATCATTTCGAAGCGTGGCTGGAAGGCGACGAGCTCGCGCTCGAATCGCTCGGCCAGGCACTCGAGGAGAGCGGCACGAGCGAGGATGAACTGGAGTCGGCGCTCATGGCGCTGCGCAGCCTCGCCGGCTCAAACGTGGGCGGGGGCATTCCGAGCGTCGACGAGGCGCCCGGCCAGCGCGCCGAACGCGTACTGAGCCCCGAGGAACGCGATTCGCTGAGCCCCGAGGCGTGGGGCTTCCTGCTCGGGCTGCGCCAGCGCGGAACGCTCGATTCGGGGCAGTTCGAACGCGTGCTCGACCGTCTGACGGCGAGCGGCATTCGGCCGGTGGGTGTGGATCTGGCACGCGAGGTGGCGGTGCGGGTGGCATTGCGGAACCCGGGTCGCTCGGAGTCCACCGAATACGGAGCGGGCGATGGCGAACTCGCACACTAGCCGCACCACGAAGTCCACCGCCGCGAAGCCGGCCGCGAAGAAGCCTGCGGCGAAGAAGGCCGCGGCGAAGAAGCCCGCTGTGGCGAAGGGCGACGTGACGGAGCCGGTCGCGACCAGGGTCGCCGCCCGAGCGCCGGCCGCGAAGAAGAAGGCGCCGGTGAAGGCGCCGGCGGCGAAGAAGCCGGCCACGAAGAAGGCCGCGGCGAAGCCCGACCAGGGTGACGGACCCATCAAGTCGCTGGTGATCGTCGAATCGCCCACCAAGTCCCGCACGCTGACCAAGTTCCTGGGCCGTGGCTTCTCCGTGCTGGCCTCGAACGGCCACATCATGGACCTGCCCAAGAGCGAACTGGGTGTGGACCTCGAGAACGACTTCGAGCCCCAGTACGTCCCGATCCGCAGCAAGACCGCGGCACTGGCCAAGATCCGCGAGGCGGCCAAGCGGGCGGATCGCATCTTCCTCGCGCCCGATCCCGACCGCGAGGGCGAGGCGATCGCCTGGCACCTGGCGACCGCGCTCAAGAGTGCCAGGCGGCCGATCCTGCGGCTCACGTTCAACGAGATCACCGAGCGCGCGGTCAAGCAGGCGCTCGAGCATCCGCGCGAGCTGGACATGAATCTCGTGAACGCGCAGCAGGCCCGGCGCGTGCTCGACCGGCTGGTGGGTTACAAGG
>JAQBHI010000051.1:0-91898 GCA_032127875.1 Acidobacteriota bacterium | reverse complement strand
TGTCTTGGTTCAGCGTGAAGGTGACAGCCGGTTCGTAGGTTAACGCAGAGGGGCGAACGGCAGAGTGGCCGAACGTCCCGAGGATGGAGACGGCCAAGACGGCGGTGTTCATGCGGGCACCTTCTCGCGCTGGTGACGGCGCAGCTCGCGTGCAGCTTCGAGCTTGTTGTCGCGCTCGGCCCAGATGGCAGGTCCCTTGCCGGCCATGAAGTCGAGCGGGGCGATGTACCCGACGGCGCTGTGAAGGCGGACTTGGTTGTAGTAGTCGACGAAGCGCGCCACCACTTCGCGCGCCTGTTCGAGGGTGCGAAGTTGGGCTGGGCGGACGGCGTCCGCCTTGAGGGTCTTGTGCCAGCGTTCGATCTTGCCGTTCGACTGTGGGTAGTACCGTGAGATCCGTACGTGAGACATGCCGGAGACGCGGATGAACTCCTTGAAGTCCTTGGCGATGAACTGCGGTCCGTTGTCGGAGATGATTCTCGGCCGAGCGTCGGGGTAGATCTCCTTCGCCCGCTCGAGGATGCACTCGACGTCGCGCTCCTTCATCGACTCTCGGATCTCCCAGTGCACGATGGCTCTGCTCGCACCGTCGAGGGCCGAGCAGAGGTAGTAGAACGTTCCGCCGAGGTTGAGGTACGACACGTCAATGTGCCAGTGCTCGTGCGGCTGGGCAGGCTGCTCGAAGCCGGTGCCCTTCTTCGAGGGTCTGCGATTCCAGCGGTCCAGCAGGCCAGCCTTGGACAAGACGCGGTACGTCGTCGCCGGGCTCACTGCCACCACGTCTTGGTCGAGCATCATGAAGGTCAGCCGCCGGTAGCCCTCCAGCGGATGCCGGTCGAAGTACTCGATGATCGCCCGGCGCTCCCACGCCTCGATCCAATGGTCCCGGGGGATCAGCGCGTTGTGCTCGTTGGCCTTGCCGTACCGGTGGCGCCAGTCGAAGAACTTGCCGCGAGCAATCCCGACCCACGACACCAAACGTACCTGCGGCAATTCCGTGTTGGCGCTGAAGTCACGCACGAAGTCCACGACCGCATCGCGCGTGTCGTGGGGAACCCACGCGCCGGTCAGAGCTCCCCAAGTTCTTTTTTCAGCTTCACGTACTCCTCGGACACCTCCGCGATGATCGTGTCCTTCCGGATCAGCTTCGCCTCCAGGGTCGCCACCTTCGCTTCCAGCTCCTGCTCCCGGTTCGGAGCACGCCGGCTCGTGAACAACGACGGCGCCGCTGCCAGCAGATCCCTCTCCCACTTGTAGAACACGCTCGGCTGGATCTCCGCCGCGCTGCAGATCTCCGAGACCGGTTTCTTGTCCACCAGATGTTGCCGAAGTAGCGCGGCCTTCTGCTCCGGAGTGTGTCGACGACGGGTCCGCTTGCTCATGACAGCTCCTTGGAGCTGTGTCTATCACAGCTCCGAAGCTGTCACCTTTCAGCTGAGGCAGGACAGGAGGCCGCACCCCTGTCTCCATGAGTATAGCCAGGGCCGTGACAGGCCGGATCCGTCAGCTGCAAAACTTGTTAGTTCCCCATGGTTCGTACCACCCACGTTGACATGAAACAGGCGTAGATTCAGCTGGGCGGTGGTGGCACTGAGGTCGGCCTTGCATTGGTGTTGCGAGCCCGTTTGTTAGTTGGACCCGGAGCCGGACGAGCACCCCGTATTGCGGCGTCCCGTCGACGTTGACGAGACAGCGCGCCTTCTAGACTTCGAAAGAACGAGCGGCTCCACGCTGCCACCGCCGTGGAGGTTGCCATGGACCTGCTGTACTTCCGGTGTGCCGGGTTGGACGTGCACCCGCGGTCGGTGAGCGCGTGTGCGCGAGTCGTGGCCGATGGCCGGGTTTCTCAAGAGGTGCGGACGTTCGGTACCAGTACGCGCGAACTGACCGAGATGGCCGAATGGCTGGCGTCGGCCGGATGCACGCATGTGGCGATGGAGTCGACGGGCGTGTACTGGAAGCCAGTGTGGCACGTGCTGGAAGGGCGGTTCGAGCTTGTTCTGGCGAACGCGATGTACGTCAAGAACATCCCTGGTCGCAAGAGCGACGTCAAGGACGCGGTCTGGATTTCTGACCTGCTCGCGCATGGGCTCCTGCGTGGCAGCTTTGTCCCGCCCGAGAGAATTCAGGAACTGCGCGATCTGACGCGGACGCGCAAGCAGCTCGTGCGTGAGATCACCCGGCACACGCAGCGCATCCAGAAGACTCTCGAAGACGCCAACGTCAAGCTGACCGAGGTCATCGCCAATGTCGTCGGCACGAGCGGGCGTGCCATCCTTCGAGCGCTCATCGCGGGCGAGACCGATTTAGATCGTCTGGTCGATCTGACGAGTGGACGCCTCAAGGCCTCTAGGGCAACGCTCACGGATGCGCTACAGGGCCGAGTCACCGAGCACCACCGTTTCATGCTCAAGATGCATCTGGAACAACTGGAGCGCCTCGAGGCCGCAGTCCGCGACGTGGAGGCGCGGGCCGACCAGCAACCCTTTCGCGCGGCTACCGAACTCCTGAAAACGATCCCAGGAGTCAGCAACGTCACGGCTCGCGTGATCGTGGCGGAGATCGGAGACGATATGAGCCGATTCCCGACCGCGGGCAACCTCGTTTCTTGGGCAGGTCTGTGCCCCCGGCTCGACGAGAGCGCGGGCAAGCGGCGCTCCAATCGCACTCGTCACGGCGCCCCCTGGCTCAAGACCGTCCTCGTTCAGGCCGCCAGGGCCGCCGCCAACAAGCGCGACTCCTATCCGCGCGCCCAGTACCTGCGCCTCAAGGCCCGTCGCGGACCCAACAAGGCCGTCCTCGCCGTCGCCGCCTCCCTGCTCACCGCCGCCTACCACATGCTCAAGCACGGCGTCGAATACCGCGATCTCGGCCCCAACCACTTCGAACGTGACAAGGAGGTCCAGGCACACCGGCTACTCCGGCGCTTGAAGGCCCTCGGTCTGGAGGTCACCATCAAGCCCGCTGCGTAGGCGGGCGGTTTCTTTCTAGCCCGCATCACTTCCTGGCTCTCCAGACGCGCGGACTGCGCTTCGCATGGAAGCACGCGACCACAATCACCTGCTCGTCATGAAGGCAATAGAAGACGCAGTACGGGAACCGACGAAGGAGGGCTCTGCGAGTGTCGCGGTGGACCAGCGGGTAAAGCCTGGGGTTTGCGATCACCAACTCGAGCGCCGCCTGTACGGCGATGAGATACTCGTGCCCGAGCCCAACGCGCTGCCTTTCGTACCACGCGAAGGCCTCCTCGATGTCGGCCGCCGCGGCCGGCCGAAAGAGCGCCGGCTTCAACGGCCCTGAAGTTGCTTCAGTACCTCTTCCCAGGGCACACCGAGCCGTGCGCCGCTGGCCACTTGACCCTCCAAGTCGTGCAATCGGTGATCGAGCTCCTGCCTCTGGGCTTCAGTAACGGGGACTTGGGAGGGAGCCAAGCTGTCCCAAAGCTTCTCGAGAAGATCTAGCCGCTCACCGGGGCTGAGGGAGTCAATGTCGAAGGCTGCGTGACTCATGGCTCATTTTCACTCCGCGGTCGCCTGGGCGCAATGTCGGGCTAACACTAGCTTAAGCTGCGCGCGGCCCCACGATGACGCGGCGAGCACGAAGAGGCGCGCGAGCCGAATGGGCGAGCGCGCTTCGGTGCGAGCCCCCTTTGGCCGCGCGTCAGCTTCAACGCGTTGTTCTGCGGCTCCTGCTTCGAGCGAGTCACGGGGCAGCAAAGACGGGGGCGCCTGACGGATCGAGCATCACCAGAGAGGCCGGCTTCTGGGTCCGCGGATCGCGAAGGTCAGGCGCGAGCATGACGCGCAACTGGCCCTTGTCATCGTGAAGCATGAGAGAGCCCGGGTCTGAGAGCATGACACCACCGGTCCCGGGATCACCTTCAAACGTAAGGCGTGCTCCTAACGGTCCGGTGTTCAACAGTGCGCGACGACGCCCGCTAAAGAAGGACACTCCAGAGCCCGTGTTATCAACTGCGAAGGTGCCACCTGCGTCCGCAGTGTCGCCATAGACAGAAAGAAACGCCATGGTCCCGAGGGCCCGTGCCTCAAGTCTGGGTTTCTCGTCAGCGCCGTAGAGGAGTAACCCCGGGCTGAGTTCCGTGAGGACGCCTTGGGGCTCATCGGCCCCATGTGCTGCCGACCACAGGCCGCCTGGACCTGGCAGAAGGAGGCCAAGGCGGGCTCTCACCTTCCCACGCGCATCGCGCACGACAAAGCTCTCCGCCTCGACCACGGCGTGACGGGGCGCGGCAGTGGCGGCTCCGAGCCACAAGGAGAGCCCAGTAGCGTCAGCAAGATCGCGTTCGACTGCCGGCTGCGACGCCATCCCTTTTCGAGACGCAGCAGCCGGAGTTCGACCGCGTCGTTAGCGGGAGCTTGGACGTGCATCACTCCTCCTCATTAGTCCGCAGAACACCCCGAGATCACCTGCAAGCGGGCGGCCGGCCGTTGGCGCGCCCGCTTGTCAGGTGCATTGATGAGATGGACTCCTCCTGCGACTCAATCGGCATCGATGTGCCAGAGTCGCTGCTGGTTAAAGCAGAGGAGGAGCCCATCGTGGGAAACGATACTCGCATCGGCGTGGACGTGGCAAAGGCTGTATTCGAAGTCGCGATCTCGGATCGGGCAGGGCACGTGGCTCGCCGGGAGCGTTTGCAGCGGGCGGAGTTCCTTCCCTTCATGGCGCAGCAGCCGGCGGCCACCGTGGTCATGGAGGCCTGTGGTTCGTCCCATCACTGGGGACGCAAGTTCGGAGCGCTCGGTCACCGCGTGGTCCTGCTCCCACCGCACCACGTGAGACCCTACGTTCGCGGCAACAAGACCGACCGCACGGATGCCAAGGGCATCCTCGAGGCCAGCCGCAACGAGGACATCCATCCGGTACCGGTCAAGTCCGTCGCACAGCAGATCCTCACCTCGCTGCACCGGCTGCGCTCGGGATGGGTGACCGAGCGCACCGCCAAAATCAACGCCCTGCGTGGCCTGCTGCGCGAGCTGGGTTTCTTCATCCCGGTCGGCGCACGCCAGGTCGTCCCCGCCGTCTGGTTGCTCATCGAGGACGCGGACTCGGAGCTGCCTGATCCCCTGCGCAGCATCCTGGCCGAGACCTGCCAGGAGATCCGAGAGATCGAAGCGCGCGTCAAGCTCGTCGAGCGCCAGCTCGAGGCCACTGCCGAACAATTGCCTGTGGTGGCGCTGCTCTTCACCATCCCGGGCATCGGTTTGCTCACCGCCACCGCGCTCGTCGCCTTTCTGGGCGACATCCGCCGCTTCCCCTCGGGACGACACCTGGCCAGCTACCTCGGGCTCACCCCCAGGGAGTTCTCGAGCGGGCTCAAGCGCCGACTCGGTCGCATCTCCAAGCGCGGCGACGGTTACCTGCGCACGCTCCTCATCCACGGCGCGCGCTCGGTCTTGCTCCACGCCAGGAAGCAGCAGCCTGATCGCCTCCGCGAGTGGGCTCGCAAACTCGAGAGCACACACGTCCACAACAAGGCCGCCGTCGCGGTCGCCAACAAGCTCGCGCGGATCGTCTGGGCCGTCTGGACGCATCAGACACCCTACGTCTCGCTGCGAAAGGCCGCATAGACGTCGAACGATTCCGAACACCTCCCACCAAGGAGCTGCACGTCGCAGACGCGTGATGGTGAAACAGGTCGGACCGGCGCAGGGACAGCCGATAACAAATTTGGCCTTCGAGGCCGTTGCATCGATTGGCTTCCCTGTGCGCGGATTCCGTCATGGCCCGAGGTCCCTGGGGACTTCAACGAAGAGGCCGGAGATACGTTTGCAGTCCGCCCCGCTTCACCTTCACATGCCGTCTCGCAAACAGCGCCAGGAGAGAAACGGCCACGGGCCCCCGTCGTGGTCGGCCTGCGGCCGACCGTCACTGAGATCGCCCCCGAAGGGGGCTCGCCCAGGCAGGGGCTACGCCCCTGCACCCCGGTCACCGCCGAGGTCTACTTCTTCCTCTTGACTGAGGAGTCCAGATACTCGTTGTTATGCCGCGCCTCCCCTTGGAACAAGACGCCCTCCCGTCGACTCAACGCAGCAAAGGTTGTCGCGCAAGTTCGTCGAGAAGCTCGGTCAGTTTCCTCGTGTGCGGCGCAGCGAGGTCGCCCCATTCGGCCGCCCTGACCTGCTGCTCGAAGACGTTCCATTCGGGATAGCTTTCGTAGATGGCCGTGAGACTCTCGGTCATTTCCTTGACCCGCTCCCGACGGCCGTCGTCCGGCTCGAGAAAGCGAAGTCGATACGCGACTCGCTTCAGGCCTACGTCCGCCTCGCGGATCCCCTCCCAGAGTGCCCCGAGCTCGGTCGAGCGCGCTTGACGCTCGCCCTCCGACACACCTGCGGGGTTGGCCCTGTTGGCAGCGTACCGCAGTCGACCGAACTGCCGATCAAGGGTGGCTGCCCAATCAGAATAGGCGTCAAGAAGCTTCCCTTTCCGCTCGGCCTCCTGCTGCCTCCGATGAGCGGCGCGCTGGTTGAACCATGTTGCGGCAAACGTCAGAGCCCCGCCCAGAATCGCTGCGATTGCGCCTCCCAGAATGGGCAGCAGGTCCTTCACGGGCTCACTCTCTCCCGCTCTTCATTGTCGGCATAACAGATAGGGTTGTTTCCGTAGGCGCATTGACGGTGATGTATGGGCATGTTTAGAGCTGGTGCGCCTCCGGAAATGAGGCTGGTCACGATAAGTGAGGGAGCGGCCCCGCTCGGGTGATCGCGGTATTTGAGGGTGACCCTCAGACATCGTGACTTGTCATCATCCGCGCCGCCAGGCGCGTGACGTGCCAACTGAGGACACGAGCCGTGTGTAGGCGCAAGGCGAAGAGCAAGAACGCATCAGTCGCGGCGCCGGTCTACTTCGGAGATCGTCCCCGTTTCAGCCACCGGCATTGCCTGACCACCGTCGATCAGGTCCGTACAGAGTGCGAGTGAGCCATGGCGACGGTGTTCGCGCCACACGATGAGGGCGCCGCCCATCAGCGTAACCAGGAGGTCGAGCAGGCCGGCCTCGGGCCCGAACTCGCCTCCGGTCCACAACGGCGGGCCACTCTGCTTGACGACGAGCACTACGGTCGGAGTGATGATGCCGCTGGCCGGGAAACCGTACACGACCCCCTCGAAGAGGTTCCAGGCCCAGTGCAGACCGATCGACGTTGCCAGCCTCCCCGTGAGGACATAGGGAAGCGAAAGAACCACACCTGCTACCGCAATGTCTAGCGAGCTCACCAGCGTGGCATGAGGGTTGCCAACGTGCGCGAGCCCGAACAGGGCCGAAGAGAGCAGGACCGCCAGGACGAGGGCCTGCGTCGGCCCGATACGGCGGCCGACAAAGCCCTGGGCCAGGGTGCGCAGCAGATAGCCACGGTTGAGAAGCTCCTCGTAGAATCCCACGCACAGGAAGGCCACCGTCATCTGCACGAGCGCCATCGAGAAGGGCTCCCCAGGCGTGCGGTTGCGGGCAACGTCAACGACTCGCACCCATCCCGCCAAGATCTCCACGCCGAAGTCGACCGTGTTCAGCAGCGCCCCGAGGCCGAAGCCGAAAGCCAAGTCGCCCCAGAAGCCCGGTCCTGGAACGATACCGAGCTGTCTCACGGGGCGCCGGTCGATCAGCCGAACAGCGATGATCGCGGCGAGCGTGACGATCACCAGTACTGCGAGCGAGAAGCTCAGGACGGCGCTGCTACCGCGCGCGAGCTCGCTGGGATGTAGTCGCAGGCCCGCCGCGATCCCGGCAATGTCGAACCAGACCAGGAGGAGGACGAAGCCGGCAACGCGCCAAGCCGCGCGCAGGCGCCGCTCGGCGTCGTTCCAGAGCACTCGCCGGCCCACGACCGACGCGAGCAGGACGAGGGTGGCGATCAGTAGCCACCGTACTTCCCGTGAGAGGCGGGGCAGCTTGCCCGCTTCCCAAAGCAGCAGGGTGACGCCGCCGATGACCAGCGCGGCCGCGCCAAGCCGCCAGGCAGTGGGCTGCCGCTGCTCCAAATCCTTCAACGTTCTTTAGCGGGGAGTGGACATCACTGTCATCGCGCTACTGCTTGGCCACGAAAGGGTAGAGACAACCCAACCCAGCTCATTCGCGTATCCTGCTCATGCCTGCGAACAGGATCGCAGGTGCGGCGATCAAGGAAGCCCCCCGGGGCCGCTTGACGCGGTCCCCGAGAGGCTCTTCTCTTTCCGTTTGCTCTTGGCGGAAGGAGAAGACTCTTTGTACCAGTCCCTGCTTCAAGATTCCAGGTCTTTCGATCTGCTGCTCAGGCTCGACGAGGACCTTGCGGAGGAGGCGCGCCGTGCGGGGTGTGCCTGTGGGGGCGTGCTGCACAGCGCCCACTACGAGCGCAAGCCGCGAGGGGGTCCCTGTGGGCTGGGCCCGGAGCACGCGATGCGGTTCAGCTTCTGCTGTGCGCTCGAGGGCTGCCGACAGCGGACGACGCCGTCGTCGCTGCGGTTCCTGGGTCCGAAGGTGTTCTTCGGCGCCGTGGTCTTGCTCGTGGCCGCGCTGCGTGACGGCCCCACCCCCAAGCGGCTGGGGCGGCTGTGCGAGAGCTTCGCGGTGAGCGTGCGGACGGTGAGACGCTGGTGTAGCGCCGGCGGGGATTTGGGTAGGTAGCGGGCAAGTGTGCCTAATCCTGTGACTTGGGGGGCAAACCAGAGCGGCGGGCCATGAGACTAGGCTGTTCTGTATAGCGCGGCAGGGCGGTGGAGGACGCAGGGGCCGCGATCTGCGCGAGAAGCGAGGCGTCGAGTGGGCTCAGCACGCCACGACCTCCGCGGTTGAGGACGTGGGTGTAGATCATCGTGGTGTTCACGTCGGCGTGGCCCAGGAGTTCCTGGATGGTGCGGATGTCGTAGCCCGACTCCAGCAAGTGCGTGGCGAAGGAATGCCGCAGCGTATGACAGGACGCAGGCTTGGGGAGGCCGGCCGCGCGCAAGGCGTTGTGGAACGCCCGCTGGAGTACGGTCTCGTGGAGGTGGTGACGGCGGCGCTCGCCGTTGCCAGGGGTTTCCAAGCAAGTGCCCTTGATTTCGCGTCTTCGGGTTGCTGGGAGATCAAAGCCACTGCCGGTGTCAGCACGCTGACGTTCATCACTGAGGTCAGGGCTCGGCGCTTGGCAGGTGGAGCTGCCGAACGACCGGTTCCACCTGACGAGCAGCCGCCCTCTCCGAAACCGCCCTCTCGAAGGTGAACCGTGTGTTGGGCACACACAACCAGTGGGAGCCGGCGCGATTGGACCTGAAGGCATTTGCTAGCTGTGCGGCAATCATCGGAACGGATTTGCTCGCAGCGTTCTTTTTCGGTTTCTGGCATACCACTGCATGAAGAGGACCGCCGCGGAAGTTTCGCGGTGCCCTGTCGGCAATCCCATCCGCCTGCGCGGGGATTCTTCTCGGCACCGCCACGGGTGGAGATCTATCGTTCGACGCTGGCTTCTTGAGCTTCAAGAGTGCATCGGGTCCTGTCGCTCTCTGGTTGGTCTGCTTCGTTGCCATGATCGCTGCGGTCAGACTCTCGTGGAACTCTCGAGCGACGGCGCCAAAGAGTTCCTCGGACAACGAGGCCGGGGACGTCGCCTAACCGCATGCAGCTGGCGGCGCCACGCCCCGCAGCTGAGGCCGATCGTTAGGCGGGCACAGCCGAGGCGTCGTCCGAGACGCCGTGCTCTCGATTGAAGAGCTCACGGGGCCCGAAGTCTGCAAGCGGGTGATGGCCGCGCTGCGGCCCGACCACGCGCCGGAGCCGGCGCGGCGCCAGAGGTCCCCTGCGGGATTCGCCGCGGGAGCCGCGACGTGAGACACTAGGGGTCTCTGAGCGCGGCCCTCCTTCGTTTCCCTCACGACGCCGGACCCGCAGAAAGGCAACCACACCTCATGCCGTTCGCACCGCTCGGCCTTGGCGCCGATCTCATGCGCGGAGTCCGCGAC
The DNA here is from genome assembly GCA_032127875.1 of Acidobacteriota bacterium. Lineage (GTDB taxonomy): Bacteria > Acidobacteriota > Vicinamibacteria > Fen-336 > Fen-336 > CADEEV01. Next base: position 81,963 of record JAQBHI010000051.1, on the reverse strand, counting down.
CTCGGCTTCATGCGCCCGACACCCATTCAACAGGAGGCGATCCCGCCCGCGCTCGCCGGCAGGGACATCCTCGCCTGCGCCATGACCGGCAGCGGCAAGACCGCGGCCTTCGGGCTTCCGATCCTGCATCGCCTCGCGGGCAAGCCCCGTGGCATCACCCGGGCGCTGGTGCTGACGCCGACGCGCGAGCTGGCGGCACAGATCGAAGAGCACCTGAACGCACTCTCGGTCCACACGCCGTTCTCGGCCGCCGCGGTCTTCGGTGGCGTGGGGATGGGGCCCCAGGAGCATGCCTTCCGCCGCGGCGTCGACATCGTGGTCGCGACGCCGGGCCGGCTGCTGGATCACATGCGGCAGCCCTACGCCTCGTTTCGCGGCCTCGAGGTTCTGGTCCTCGACGAGGCGGATCGGATGCTCGACATGGGCTTCCTGCCGGATATCCGCCGGATCCTCAAGCACCTGCCCAGCAAGCGGCAGACGCTGTTCTTCTCCGCCACGATACCGCCGCCGATCGCGACGCTCAGCAAGGAGATGCTGCACGCGCCAGCGATGATCAACCTGGAGCGGCGCTCGGCGCCGGCCGTCGGCATCACGCAGGCGGCCTACCCGGTGCCTGCCGAGCTCAAGTCCGCGCTGCTCGTGGAGCTCGTGAAGCGGGGCGAGATCAAGAGCGTGATCGCCTTCACGCGGACCAAGCACCGCGCCAATCGACTCGCCGACTACCTGGCGAAGAACGGCGTGTCGGCGGGCCGCATCCACGGCAATCGCAGCCAGAGCCAGCGGACCCAGGCGCTCGATGCGTTCAAGTCCGGCCGCTTCCCGGTGCTGGTCGCGACCGATATCGCCGCGCGCGGCATCGACATCGACGCGCTCTCGCACGTGGTGAACTTCGACGTCCCCGCCTCGCCCGACGACTACGTCCATCGCGTGGGCCGGACGGCGCGGGCCGACGCCACCGGCGACGCGTTCATCTTCGTCTCGCCACAGGAAGAGGGCGAGTTGCGCGACATCGAGCGGGCCATCGGCAAGCGTCTGCCCCGCGTCACGCTGCCCGGTTTCGACTACGCCAGCAAGCCGGCCGAAAAACTCGAGGTGCCGCTCGGGCGGCGCCTGGCTGCGATACGTGCCCAACGGGCGAACGGTCGCGGACGGCCGCGCGGCCACGGCCCGAGCCATGCACCGCGGCACGCGAGTCAGGGCCCGCGCGGCAGGCGCAACTAGATGGCCGCTCCCCCGCTGGCCCACGTGGAGTACCGCGGCTTCGCGACCAAGGGCGAGGCGCGCGAGTACACGCTTCGGCTCAAGAACACGGCCGGAGAGTTCCGTGACTTTACGCTCGCGATCGCGAGCGAGGCCTTCGTCGCGCATCGGGTGCGCTACCAGGACGGGCCGGACATCTGCTTCCTCAAGCTTCAACGCGAGCTGCTCGCCCACGGCGAGGCGCTTCCGCCTGTCTACCTCGAGATCACCGACGTCGATCTGGAGGAGTACCGCACGGCCCACGCCCCGAAACCGCCGCAGCGCCGGCCCAAGCCGCCCGTGCTCGAATAGGCGGCCGGCGCCTCAGCTCTCGCGCTCGACCCCGGCCACGCTGAGGCCTGGGCCCGTCCGCAGATAGACGTCGAGGCGTTTGCCCCAGCCCGGAAGCCCGGGGGCGCGGGTGCGGATGCGGAGCATCAGGTATTCGGGCCGCTTCGGCGGCAGCGGCAGGGATCGCCCCGGCGCCAGCGCCAGGGCGCCCAGCGACTCCGCTCGGCCCGCGTCGTTGTCGAAGGCGAGCCACTCGTACTCGTAGGCCTCCACCTTTCCCAGCCCGGCGTCCTCCCCGTAGTTCGTGAAGCTGACCCCTTCCGCGCCCACTGCGAAGTCGGCCAGTGGGTTCAGCTCGCGGAAGTAGCGCGCGAGGATCTTGTCGCGCCGCTTCTCGATCATGCTGGCGAGATGGTCCTCGGCTTCAGGTGCGCGGAAATCGCCCTCCTGGACGATCGCCCGGATCATCTCGTCTTTGAACTTCGACACGATCCGCGCGGCCCAGAAGGCATCCTCGGGCAGCATCCGTTCGAAAGCCGGGTTCGGGTACTCGGGCTTCCACTTGTCGGGGTCGAAGAACTCGGCCTCGATGCCACCGACCTGCGGATAGACCGTGTACTTGACCGCGTGCCACGGCCGCTCCCACAGACCCAGCGAGAACGCCGTCTTCAGGATCGGGGCAGCCTCGAGCACGTATTCGTTGCCGGCTCGGGCATTCTGCGGCGCGATCGCGCGCTGCCAGTCCGAACCGCTGCCCAGGATCGAAGAGAAGTCCTGCAGGTAGTGAACCAGGTAGCCCCGCCCCCCGGTCTTGACGTAGCTGGCGATCGAGTTCACGCTGCGCGAGTCGTCGTGATTGAGCCAGGCCGAGAACACCCGGTAGCCGCGCAGCTCGCGGCGATGCTCGTGCGGGATCACGTCGTTGGGGTCGTCGGGCCGCGTGCCGTGGTACTTGTGGGGACCGACCACCTTGCCGGGCACCGCGCGGCTCGCGACGCAACGGATGCGCCCGTCGGAAAGGCGCGCCACGTTCGCCAGCATGCTGTTCAGGTCCGCCTGCGTCATGGGCCGTGGCTTGCCGCCGCGCACCCGCAGCTTGGCTTCCTCGGCAACCCGAGGCCCTGACTGCTCCACGTACACGATCCAACTCTCCGGAACGTAGTAGCCGAAGGCGTGGAAGAACTTGCTGCCGATCACGTCGGCTCCGGTCGAGAGCCCGAAGTACTGCGGCGGATCGAACTTCACGAAGTAGCTGTCGCCGCGGCCATCGCGCATCGTGAAGCCAGGCGTGATGCCGCCCGACTTGCCCCCGATGACGGTCCAGGGTCGGGTCATATCAGGCCCGTCGCTGCGGTTCGGGCCGCGGACGACCTTCTCGATCGACAGCGCCCGGACGCCGATGCGATTCGTAAACCAACTCGAATCGGGCACATCACCCAGCGTGTTCACGTTTTGGGGGCCGGGGATCTTGTGCTTGTCCGGACGATGGTGCCAACTGTGCTCCAGGACGTCGTAGGACGTGGCCAACTCGATCTCAGCAGGCAGCTCGATGGGCAAGTCGTCGCGATCCTCGAGGACGGGGTCGTCCGGCAGGAACTTCTGTGCGCGGGTTGGGAACGCCGCGAGCGAGAGAAGTGTGGCGGCGAGCGTGAAGAGCGCGGGTCTCGTCGAGACTCTCATGGCTAGAAGGCCGGGCTGAAGCGAAGGAGAAACCGGAAGCCCTCGCTGCCCCGTGCGAAGTCGAAGCGCAGCAGCGTCGCCTCGTGGCTCTTGAAGCGCATGCCGACGCCCCAGTCCGTCAGGAACCGGCCCAGGTCGTCGGCGCGTGTCGCTGCCACGGCGCCTGAGTCCACGAACGCCGCCAGCTCGATGGCGGGCGAGGCCTCCCAGCGATACTCGGCCTGTAAGAGCGCCAGTTGCTCACCACGGAAGCGCTGGCTGGCGAAGCCGCGCAGCGTGTGGCTGCTGCCGAGGTAGGAGAGCAGGTAGAACGGCACGCGAGCGCCAGTCGCCGGATCGTCCTGGGACGCGTAGGCGCGCAGCGCCAGAACGCGCTGGCGGCTTCCGAGCGAAAGATACGCTCGCGCGTCTCCCGCCAGGCGGCTGAAGCTCTGGTCGTCGCCCCCGCCCCGCTGATCGTAGCGTTGCCAAACCGCGGCCAGCACGACTCCTGTGTGCGGATTCTGGGCGACGTCCCGCGAATCGAGAATGGCCGCGGCGCCGTAACGCAGGAAGTCAGGCTGCTCGCTGAGCCCCGGAACCGTGGCGGGCGGGAACACGTCATCGATCGCAGGCAGGTCGTCGTCGTGGCCCTCGCCGATCGAGTACGACTCGAGGCCGAAGCGCCCGGAGAGCGTCAGCCGCGGTAGAACCCTGTAGCCGGCCACGCCTTCGTACAGTGTTTCACTCAGCTGGAAGTCCGCCTGGTCTTCTTGCCTCGAGTCCGGTCCGATCCCGAAGTAGTCGAACTTGGGCGCCCAGCGGTACAGGAACGAGCCGTAGAGCATGTACGCCGTGTTCGCCTCGGACCGGACATTCGAGAGTTCGAAGACGTCGTCGCCCTTGGTCGCGAGCAGCGGAAAGACCTGGCCGCGGTGCGGAAGGACACCGACCTGGGTGTCGTAATACTGGTAGCCCTGGAGCGACCAGAACGCGGAGCCGCTCAGATCGAAACGCGAGTCGCCCAGGTCCGGCCGCCACAATCGCAGGCCTGCAGCGTACTGAGAGCGATGATCGATCGACCGGATGCGCGGGTACAGACCTCCCAGGTTCCACTGCGTGATAGCCGGGCGCTCGGCTTTTTCGAAGGCGAGAAGCTGCTTCTCCAGGAACGTAGCCTGGTAGGGCCGCAGTTCCGAGCACTTTGCCTGGCGCTTCTCGACCCACTGCGCGAGGCGCAGCCCGATCTGGATCCCGTCGGTGGGCGCACAGCCCGTGGGGCCAAGCGGGGCGGCGACTGCAAACCAGGCCGCAGCGGCGGCGGATAGCAGCATCCTCTAGCTCGGAGCCTCCAGGAGTCTCATCGCTCAAGCACCTTCGCTGGCTCCATCGTCGTCGTCGCTGTCGCTCTTCCCGGCCGTCTCGGACTCGGCCGCTACCTGCTTGCCCTCGCCCTGCAACAACGCCCGCGCCAGCTCCAGCTCCTTGCGTTTGTCCGCACCCAGCGTCGGGTAGTGCAGATCGAGCGAGCTCAAGGCATCGACGACCGCGGCCGCGACGACCAGCCGCGTGAACCACTTGTTGTTGGCCGGCACCACGTACCAGGGCGCGTGCTCGCTGGAGGTCGCCCGGATCATGTCCTCGTAGGCCTCCATGTATTCGTCCCAGTGGCCGCGCTCCTGGGCGTCGCTCGACGAGAACTTCCAGTTCTTCTGCTCTTCGTCGAGGCGTTTGAGGAAGCGCTTCTTCTGCTCCTTCTTGGAGACGTGCAGGAAGAACTTGAGCACCACGTAACCGTTCCTCGCCAGGTAGCGCTCGAAGTTGTTGATATCTTCGTAGCGCTCCTTCCAGATCCGCTTCGTGATCAGCGAGGCCGGCAGCTTCTGAGCTTCGAGAAACTCGGGGTGCACGCGCACCACCAGTGTCTCCTCGTAGTAGGAGCGGTTGAAGATCCCGATCCGGCCGCGCTCGGGCAGGCTCTTCGAGGTGCGCCACAGGTAGTCGTGGTCGCGCTCCTCGGCCGAAGGGGCCTTGAACGAGAAGACCTGGCAGCCTTGCGGGTTGACACCGGACATCACGTGCTTGATCGCCCCGTCCTTGCCCGCCGCGTCCATCGCCTGGAAGATCAGCAGCACGCCCCAGCGGTCCTGGGCGTACAGGACGTCCTGCAGATCCGCGAGCCGGGCGACGCCCTTCTCGAGCAGTTCCGCGGCCTCCCCCTTCGACTCGATGTGGGCGGTGTCGCCAGGATCCACGTCCTTCAGGCGGAACTTGCGGCCGTCGCCGACCCGATATGCGTTCGAGAGCTCGCGCGCTGCCTTCATTCCGGGCGACTCCTTCCTATTCCGCGTGGGCTGCCTTCATGCGGCGCCGATTCTCGGGCGCAAGGCGGCCCACGATCAGCAACCAGACTACGGCCAGCCCGACGTTGATTCCGGCGAACACCGGGACGGCGAAGCCGAGCGCCTGGCCGACGAACACCGCCCCCGCAGCCAGGACGTCGCCCGCCCGCATGAAGAACGAATCCACCGCCTGCTTGGCCTTGTACTTCGCCTCCCTGCTCGTCGGCAGCCAGAGCGCCTGCTTCAGGGTGTTGTTGAGCGAGTAATCGGTGGAGTTGTCGAGGACCTTGAGGTTCCGCACCAGGCCCAGTGAAGGGGCAAAGATCATGCTGACATATCCGCCCAGGGCAAGCAGGGGGTGGATGAAGAGCGCTCCTCCCACGCCCAGCAGCTTGATGAGGCGGCTGACTGCCAGCATCTGCAGGACGAAGCCGAGCCCGTTCACCCAGCCGAAGAAGCTGCCGTAGAACCCGCTCATGAACTTCTGCCGTTCCAACCGCGACGCCTCCTCCAGGCCATAGAGCTGCCCGGCCTGCGCCTGGGCCATGGTGCTGAGGAGATATTCGCCCGTGGTGTTCACGACGTTGAGGACGACGATCAGCACCGCTATCAGCATCAGGTAGCGGTCCTTGAAGATCAGCTCGAAGCCGCCCTGCTTGCCGAGGGGCCGCTCGGACTCGGCTGCCTGCTCGGTAGTCTGCCGGCTGTGCTGAAACGCGTTTACGATGTGCGTCACCACGACGCAGGCCACCAGCATGCCGGCCGCCACCAGCATCAGCGTGTACGGCCCCACGGCCTTGCCGATCCGGCCAGCGTACAACGATCCGACCCAGGCACCGAGGCTGCTCCCGACACCCACCACGGCCAGAAGCCGCTTGCCCTGCTCTGCCGTGAAGAGATCGTTGGCAAAGGCCCACAACTGGGAGATCGCCATCACGTTGAAGATGCCGACCCAGACGAAGAACACGACGCCGACGTGCAGTCCCGTGCGGGCCAGGAAGAAGAACACCAGGACGTTGCCGGCGAAGAACAGCGTCACCCAGGTGATGAGAGCGACGCGGTTCACGCGCGAGGCCAGCGCGCCAAACGCAGGCACGAGGCCGAGCAGGAGCAAGGCCTGGCCGGCCGAGGCGTAGGTCTTCACGGCCGCCGTCACCTCGGTGAGGATGAGCGCCTCCCGGACGGTCTTGAGCAGGTAGTAGGCCGACAGGATCAAGAACAAGTTGACGGCCAGAAGCAAGACGACCGTCCCTTCGCCGGGCCTGACCTCGGCGATCAGGGAAAGCGCGCGCTCGAGAAGCGACTTGCGCCGCTGCGGATCCAGGCCAGGCTCGCTCATGCTCACGTCGTCCTAGAAGGAGAAGCCGCCGGTGAAATAGAACAGATCCTCTTCCTTGCTGTGCTCGATCCCAGCGCTTAGAGCGCTGCGATCGTTCAGGAACGAGAGCCAAAGCCCGCCGCCGGCGCCCGAGTGCCAGGTGTCGGAGGTCTCACCTTGGAGCCAGACGCGACCCACGTCAGCGAAGCCGACGAGGCCCCAGGTGCCCGGGAGAATCAGCGTGATGCGCGAGAGCTTGAGGCGCAGGTCCGCGTTTCCGAAGGCCGCGGCGTCGCCCGCGAAGCGCCCCGTGCGGAAGCCGCGCAAGCTGTCCGAGGGATAGCCGAGGCCGCCGGTCTGGAAGCCGCCCGAGCCGATGCTCGCCGCCTCGTGGAAGGGATACAGGCCGAAGACCTTCTTGCCGCCCGCGCGCAGCGCAAGCGTCAGCGCCTTGCCAGCCGACACATAGCCCCGCGCCTCCCCGTTCACCTGCCCGAACGTCTCTACGACGTCCCAGGCCTTCGGGAAGACGCTGCCGCGCAGCGCGAACAACAGCCCCTTCCTGGGGAACAGCGGCTGGTCGCGCGTATCGGCCAGGAGCCCGGCGTAGGCGCCCACTTGACCGAAATTGCCGCTCCCATACGGCCGCGCCTCGTTGATGAACTGCTCTTTGTCCTCGTCGGTCTGGGTGTACTTGAGAATGGGCCCCATCGATAGGCTGAGCTTGTGAGCGAGCGGCAGCGTGAAGGCGGGCAGGACGAGCGCCTGGTTTGCGGAGACCTTGAAGAAATCCTTGTCGCCGTCGTTCGGGCTCTCATTGCCGAAACCGTAGAAGCGCAGCACGTCGACGCCCGAGACGTAGAGATGCAAGCCCCAGAAGGACTTGCGATTCTCGCGGTGATACACGCCGAGGTAGTCGAAGCGGCCGCTCTTCTCACCAAAGGCGTAGCCGGCGCGAATCTGCTGGCGGTTTGCGAAGGGGTCCTTGCGGAAACCGAAACTGCGCGTGTCGATGCCCCCGCCGACGAACACGCCGAGATCGGAGCCATAGCTGACCCAAGGGAGCGTCCAGGTTTCGCTGCCCCAGTCGCGTGGCGGGATCCAAGGCGCGGACTTCGGCGGTGGCGGTGGCGTGTAGACGCGCTGGTCCTGCGCGGCGTTCGTGGCGTGGTTCGTGCCCGAGGCGTCCGAGAGCTTCGCGTTGCCGGCGCCGGCCGCATCCAGGCTGTCGTCGCCGTTCCCGCCGATCATCCGGACGCGAATCCCCTTGCCCCCGGAGAGCCTCGCCTTGTCGTTGCCTCCGAGGCTGTAAAGGCGCAGCTCCTCGGTCTCGCCGCGATGAAAGACGCGCTCGAAGGAAGGCTCTTCCGAGGGCTGGCCCTCCGCGCCGAGCCGCCGCACGCCAACGCGAAGATCGCCGTTCGCCTGGCGCGCGACGTCGATTAGTTCCGAGGCGTCGGTAAGGTAGACGTCCGCGCGGTCGTTCAGGTGGAGATAGTACTTGTCGGCGATTTCCGGGAGCGCGCTGCGGCGCGCCTGGAGCGCCGCCACGAGCCGCGCGCCGTCGAGCGCGTACCATTCGGGAGGCATGGCGCGCACCGCCTGTTCGATCACGGCATCGCTCAGCGAGGACCGGAGCGCCGTCGCGGCGTCGCGAAACTCGTCGCGCCGGAGCGCGATCAGCAGGCGCCGATCCTGGTCCCGGCCGTTGTAGGTGAGCCCGCCGATGTTCGAGTAGTCCGGCCGGAACTTCTGGATGCGCCCATCGCGGCCGCGGGCGGAATCGAGAACCAGTCCCTCGTAGCGCGAAAAGGCCTGGTCGCGGTCCTCGGGGATCGGCTGCCACAGGGCACTGCCCGGAAAAATGGCCCAGCGCCACTGCTTGCGGTGCCGGTCCCAGTCGCCCATGAAGATGTCCATGAGCCGCGCGCGCAGCAAGGCGTGGACGTCGGCCCGATCCCCGGATCCCGCCTCGAGGCGCCGGTACAGCTCCAGGTGATCGATGATCTGCGTGACCCCGCGGAATCCCGGGTTCGTGGCGGAGACGGCGCTCGGGTACTCGGCGAAGACTCCCACGGAGCCGGCAAAATCCCTCTGGAATTCGCCGAGCGCGGGGTCGTCTGGCAGGACGACGAGCCGCCACGCAGGGCACGGGACACCCGCGGCATCGAGCAGACCCCGGGCGATGACGTCGCTCCCCGGGTGCTGCGCCGCCATCTGGTCCTGAAGCAGCCGTTCGACGACCGTGCCCCTCAGGTCGTCTTCGAGCAGCTTGGTCGGATCCTTGTGGAGGCCGCGGAAGGTGTAGTTCCGGCCATCGCGGCCCGTGAAGGCCAGTCCCTTGGTCTGTTGGCCGCCAACCCGGCGCACGGGCGACAGGCCGCCCGCTTCGGTTCGCAGGTCGAGGATCTCGAAAGTGGCTGGCGCCGTCCACAGCTCACGATAGTCGTTGCCGAACAGCAAGCGATGCGCGCCGCCGGCAGCGTACCGGGCGTCGGCGACGACGCGTCTGCTCGGAACCGCCTCGGCAGCGCTCGCGGACCACGCGGGCGCGAGCGAAGCCGTCAGCGTGAGGATGCTCCAGAGATACCCAGGGCTCATCTGTCTCTCCTAAGACGCCTTCGAAGCAATCTATTCCCGCGAGGAAAAGCCATTCTATACTTTGGGAGCAAGAGGAGGAGCGTCTGCAATGAACCAAGCGGTCGTCGTGAGCAGCGTCCGCACGGCCGTCGGCAAGGCGCCCCGGGGCAGCCTCCGGGAGACCCGACCCGACGACATGGCGGCCGTCGCGATCCGGGGCGCCCTCGAGCGGGTCCACGGGCTTCAGGCTTCGGATATCAACGACGTGGTGCTCGGCTGCGCCATGCCCGAGGCGGAGCAGGGCCTGAATGTCGCCCGCCAGGCGGCCTTTCTCGCCGGGATTCCGTACACGGCCGGGGCGATGACGATCAACCGCTACTGCTCCTCCGGCCTGAATGCGATCGCGCTCGCTGCCAACGCGATCCGTGCCGGGGAGGCACGGGTGGTGATCGGAGGCGGCGTCGAGTCGATGAGCCTGATCCCGATGGGCGGCCACAGGCTGGCGCCAAACCCGACGCTCGTCGACAGCTATCCCGACGCTTACCTCGGGATGGGGATGACAGCCGAGCTGGTGGCGCAGAAGTACGCCGTCACGCGCGAGGACGCTGACGCCTTCGCGTTCGCCTCCCATCAGAAGGCCCTGGCCGCGATCGACGCCGGCCGCTTCAAGGATGAGATCGTGCCGCTCAGCATCGGCGCGAACGGCACGCGCGGCAGCTTCGACACCGACGAGGGCCCGCGCCGCGACTCGACGCTCGAGGCCCTCGCGAAGCTCCGGCCGGTGTTCGCGGCGAAGGGCGTCGTCACCGCGGGCAACTCCTCGCAGACCTCCGATGGGGCCGCGGCGAGCGTCGTGATGTCCGAGGAGCTGGCGAAGCAACTCGGCATCCAGCCACTGGCCCGCTTCGTGACCTACGCGGTGGCTGGCGTGCCACCGGAGATCATGGGTATCGGGCCGATCGAAGCGATCCCTAAGGCACTGAAACAGGCGGGCCTGGCGCTCGGCGATATCGATCTGTTCGAGCTCAACGAGGCCTTCGCCACGCAGGCGCTCGCGGTGATCCGCGCCCTGGGCCTCGATCCCGCCAAGGTGAACGTCAACGGCGGCGCCATCGCGCTCGGCCACCCGCTCGGTTGCAGTGGAGCCAAGCTGACGGCGCAGATCCTCCATGAGATGCAGCGGCGTCAGGCTCGCTACGGGATGGTCACGATGTGCGTGGGCGGCGGGATGGGCTCGGCGGGCATCTTCGAACGGATCTAGGCCTCGCGAAAGACCATCGCTGTTCAGCTCGTCGTGTGCGCCGGCCTGGTCCTGCTACTCGAGGCGGGAACACGGCTCCTGGGCATCCACTTCCCGGGCATCACGCGACCCGAGCAGCAACACGGCGGCCTTTGGAGCTACGACCGTACCAAGGGTTGGTTCCACAAGCCCGGAGCACGGGGCGCCTCGCCGCTGGGAAGCCCTGACCAGGCCGAGGTGCGCACCAACTCCCTGGGCCTGCGTGGCGCCGAGATCGCGGCAAGCAAGCCAGACGGGGTCAAGCGTATTCTGGTGTTCGGCGACTCGTACGTCTTCGGCGTCGGCGTCGACGAGCAGCACACGCTCTCGGCGCGGCTCGAGCGGATGCTCGCGACCGGAACTCAGCGCTACGAGGTCGTGAACCTGGGCGTCGCGGGCTACTCGACCGACCAGGAATACCTGCTGTTTCGCGAGCTGGCGCCGAGCCTCGCGCCCGACGTCGTCATCCTGGTGGTGTGCGACAACGACTTCGAGGGCAACACGCTCGACTTCGTCTATCGTCAGTACTACAAGCCGCGCTTCAAGCTGGAAGCCGACGGCCGCCTCGGCGCGGACCTGGGCCAGGCTCCTCCGCTCAGTCCCGCGCAGCGCGTGAAGCTGTGGCTCGGCCGGCACTCGAACGCGTGGAACCTGGTGCGCAGCCGCGAATCGACGGCCCCGGGGGTGCAGGCGATTCTCGATCTCTTCCAGGTCGAAGTGCCACACCCCTCGAGCGACGACCCCGTGCGCCTGATGCTCGCCTTCCAGCGGGCCTTCCGGGACGAGTCGCAAGCGCTCGGCGCGGCCTTCGTCACGCTGAACACGGCGCATGCCCGGGAGAACACGCCGCTCTTCCAGAGCCTGCGGCCGCTGCTGCGCGAGCAGGGGATTCGCTTCCTCGGGCTCGAGGGGATGCTCGGCCAAGCGCGCGGGAGGGAGCCGGAGCGGCACTGGGACTTTGGGAAGGACGCGCACTGGAACGTGGATGCCACACGGCTCGTGGCTTCGGTGCTCGCGAACTATCTGCGCCAGGAAGGCCTCGTGCCCGCAGCCGAGGCGGCAGCGGGGCCTTGACCACTGCCCGGAGTCGGCTCAGCGTCTCGACGACGTCGCGCGCGATGCGTCGTTTGACAGCCGGGCCCGATCAGGTGAGACTCGAGAGAGTCGGAGCCTAGGGGTGGCCGAAGAACGGCCTGAGATCACACCCTCGAACCTGATCCGGTTGATACCGGCGTAGGGAAGGCGAGCGAAACCCCCGAAGGATCCGCTTCAAGCGTGCCGTCAATGGGACGAGGAGGCGATCATGTCGAGCAGCGTGCCTAGAGCGTTGATCACGCTCATCGTGCTTGCCACGTCAGCACCGCCCTTGCGAGCACAAGATGATCCCGATCCGAGCCCCTCTCCCTCGCCCTTTCGGATCAGCGAGGACGTGCTCGTGCGGGCGGTCCGCGCGGACGCGAAGACACCCGTGACCCGCACCGAGCTTCGCCGCGAGGAGCTCGAGCAGCGCAACTACGGGCAGGAGATGCCGGTGCTCTTGAAGGCAACGCCAGGAGTGACCTTCAGCTCCGATACCGGCACCTCGTCCGGCTACTCCTATCTGTACATTCGCGGCATCCCGCAGACGCGGATCAACATGACCCTGGACGGGGTCCCGCTCAACGAGCCCGAGGACCAGGCACTCTACTTCGTCGACTTCGGTGACTTCACGAGTTCGCTGGAGAGCATCGAGATCCAGCGCGGCGTTGGCACGTCGCCGGTGGGCACCGCGTCCTATGGTGGCGCGGTGAGCTTCGAAAGCATCGCCCTTGCGGAGAAGCCGCAGGCCGCCGCGGAAGTGGGCCTCGGCTCCTTTGACACGCGGCGGGCCGGCCTGGGCGGCCAGAGCGGCCGCTTCGGCCCCGGTCTGGCGGTCTATGCGCGGGGCACGTACAAGGACACCGACGGCTTCCGCGACCACTCAGGCGTGCGTCAGCGCAGCCTGTTCTTCGGCGGCTCGCACCAGGGCGCACGATCCTTCCTGAAGCTGTTCGGCTTCGCGGGGCGCGAGCAGACCCAGCTCGCGTTCCTGGCCACGGAAAGGGACGTGCTGGAGCGGGACTTGCGCTTCAACGCGATGGCGCCTGAAGAGAACGACCGCTTCGGGCAGGACTTCGTCCAGGCACAGTGGACGCGCGTCCTGGGTTTGGCCTCGAGCCTCAGCGTGCAGGGCTATCGCACGAGCGCCGGCGGCGATTACCGCATCTGGGCCGACGCCGATCACGCGGCTCTATACCAATACAACCTGGACTGGCGCCTCTTGGGCGGTCTCGTCACGTTCACGCACCAGCAGGGCCGCCTCAAGGCGAGCGGCGGCGTGCACGCGAGCGACTTCGGCAGCGACCACGCGCGCGACCTCGTCGACAGCGGGCGCGAGTACGCGAACCGCGGCCACAAGGCGGAGCTGGCGGGCTTTGCGAAGGCGAGCTACGACGTCGGCACCGTGCACATGTATGGCGACGCCCAGCTGCGGCACGCACGTTTCCGCTACCAAGGCGACATTGCGCTGGGCGCCGTGGACTGGACGTTCGTCAATCCCCGGCTCGGCCTTCGCTGGGATGCACGGCCGGGCCTGGGCCTGTTCGCCTCGGTTGGACGTGCCTCACGCGAACCGGCGCGCTCGGACATGCTCGCTGGCGAGGACAATGCGTCGCTCCGTTACGAGCTGTCGGCCGTGAGGCCTGAGCGCGTGGTCGACGTCGAAGGCGGCCTCGACTATCGGGGGAAGGCAGTGAGGCTAAAGGCCGGCGTCTACGCGATGGAGTTCCGCAACGAGATCGCACAGAGCGGCGAGCTGTCGGAGATCGGCCTGCCGCTGCGTCGCAACGTAGCTCGCAGCCATCGCCGTGGCTGCGAGCTCGACCTGCGCTGGGAAGCAGCCCGCTCGCTGCATGTCTCGGGGACAGCGAACCTGAGCGCGAACGCGATCGGCGAGTGGCAGCAGTTCTACGACGTTTACGGCCCCGATGGCGGCTACGCGCTCAGCGTGAGCCGGCTGCATCGCGACGTGGACCCGCTACTCGCGCCGCGCGCCGTGGCGAACCTCGGCTTCGACTGGACGCCCCGAACAGAAGTCACGGGGGGCCTGCGCGGCCGCTACGTGTCGAAGTCGCACCTCGACAACACGGGCGACGACGCGTTCACGACGCCGTCTCACTTCGTCCTCGACGCCTCGGCCGTACTGCGTCTGGGCCGCTGGATCAAGGTCGGTGGGCCCAGGCTACGCGTCGAGGTCACGAACCTGCTGAACAACGACCGCGTCTGGCCGACCGGCTACAGCTACCTGTACTTCAACCGCGATGCGTCCGGTACGGACGCGCTCACTGGCATCCCCTACTACTACCCGCAAGCCACGCGCGCCATGTTCTTCGCCCTTGAACTCAGGCTCTAGGTTTTAGCGCTCGCCGAGCGCTTCGAGGTCCGCAAGGTCCTTCGCGCGGCTCGCGCGGCGCGCTTGTTGCGCACGAGAGCTGCGCGGCCGAGAAAGGGCAGACTCAGATCGCCGACGCTGTGCGTCAGGCGGTCAACCCAGGCGTCGTCAAAGCCGACACCGCTGATGCCGGTCAGGATGTCGATGCGTCGAGGCGGCAGGCCCAGCTGGATGACATGGTCGGCGCGGGTCAGGTCGGCGAGAGTCAGGCCGAGCGTCGTGACGGGAGCACCAAAGCCCTTCAAGGCTGAGAACACGCGCGCGGCGTTGTCTTCATCCCGAGCGACCCAGAGGTCGAGGTCGCCAGTCGCCCTGGGCACGCCATGAGCGGCCATCGCGTGGGCGCCCACGACCTGGAACCGCGCGCCGCTGCCAAGAAGCGCCGCTACTCCGGGCAGGCGGCGCCCTTGTCGGCCCAGGCCCTCATCGCCACGGCGAAGGCCTTGTGCTCGACCGGCGGCAGGGTACGGCCTTCGCCCGGGTTCCAGCCCCAGATCACGAGCGGGTCGCTCGTCAAGTGCTCGACGATCTGGCCCACGGTCTTGCCGCCGTTCTGCTCCGGGTCCTTCAACTGCCGGCATAGCTCGGCGGCGCGCTTGCCCTCGAAGACCATCTTCATCGACGGTAGCGGCAGCTGCCAATTGGGAGCGCCCGGCGGCATGTTCGCCCCTGGCGTGTTCTGCGGTTGGTGGCAGTTCGCGCACTTCGCTGCGCTCATCCCACGCCCCTCGGGCCCGCGCTTCACGTTCATCGCGTGCGGCCGCGAGCGATCTGTCTGGAGCGGCCGCTCGCCCGAGGGATGGCAGTTGAGGCACCGCGGGCTCAGAAACACGGGCGTCGCCTTCAGGAAGAAGGCGCGCGCGCCCGCTTCGTCGACCGGTTGCGGCGGATCCCCCGCAAAGCCGAGCTGCCCTGCGAAGCCGGCGCTGGCCAGGAGTGCCACGGCCGCGGCTCTCAAGCGAGCCCCAGGTCCTCGGGCCGAATCGGGAGCCGCCGGATCCGCCGGTTCGTCAAGACGGCGATCGCGTTAACGACGGCTGGAGCGATCGGCGGAACGCCGGGTTCGCCGACGCCGCCCGGTTTCTCGTCGCTCGGCACGATGTGGACCTCGACCCACGGCATCTCGTTCATCCGCAGCACCGGGTAGTCGTGGAAGTTCGACTGCTCCACACGCCCGTCCTTCAGCGTGATTTCGCCGTAGAGGGCGGCGCTGAGCCCGAACACGATGCCGCCTTCGATCTGCGCCTGGATCGTGTCGGGGTTCACGATCCTCCCGCAATCGATCGCGCACACCACGCGATGCACCTTGACACCCGAGCCCGATAGTGACACCTCGGCCACCTGCGCGACGAAGCTACCGAAGGACTCGTGGACCGCGACGCCGCGCGCGCGACCGGGCGGCAGCGGCTTGCCCCAGCCCGCCTTCTCGGCCGCCACCTCGAGCACCTGCCGGTGCCGTGGCTGGTGATCGAGCAGGGCACGGCGGAACTCGACCGGATCCTTGCCCGCCGCCTGGGCGAGCTCGTCCAGGAAGCACTCGGTGACGAAGGCGTTGTGCGAATGGCCGACCGAGCGCCACCACAGCACGGGAATAGCACTGTGCGGGCTGTGCAGTTCGACGCGCAGATTCGGGATCGCGTACGGCAGATCCGCGGCGCCCTCGACCGAGGTGCCGTCGACACCGTCCTTGATGAGGACCTTTTCGAAGGGCGTGCCCGTCATGACCGATTGCCCGACGATGCTGTGGCTCCAGGCCAGCGGCGCGCCGCCCGCATCCACGCCCGCCACGATCCGGTCGTGCCACATGGGCCGGTAGTAGCCGCCGCGGATGTCGTCTTCGCGCGTCCAGATGACCTTCACCGGCGCCTTCACGGCCTTCGCGGTCTCGACGGCCTCGCGCACGAAGTCGCTCGAGGGCGTGGCGCGCCGGCCGAAGCCGCCACCCATCAAGGTTGTGTGGATCTGCACCTGGTCGGGGCGCAGTCCGGCGGCGCTGGCGGCGGCGTCCCGATCGCTCGTCTGGAACTGCGTGCCGGTCCAGATCTCGCAACGATCCGCGCGCAGGTCCACGACGCAGTTGAGCGGCTCCATCATGGCGTGGGCCAGAAACGGCACTTCGTACTCCGCCTCGAGCGTCTTCGCGGCAGAGGCCAAGGCGCCCGCGGCGTCGCCCTGGTTCCTCGCGACGAGACCGGGCGTTCGGGCCAGCGCGGAATATTGCTCGCGCAGGCTCGCCGTCGACAGGCGGGCGCTCTCACCCAGGTTCCACTCGACACTGAGCGCCTCGCGGCCTTTGTTAGCAGCCCAGAAGCCCGTCGCAGCCACGACGATGCCCTGCGGGATCGGGGCGACGACACGCACACCGGGTAACGCCTTGGCCTTCGCGTCGTCGACCTTCAGGGCAATGGCACCGAACACCGGCGGTCGGAGCACCACGGCGACGAGCATGCCGGGAAGCGAGACGTCGAGGCCAAACTGCGCCGAGCCGTTGACCTTAGCCGGTGTGTCGAGCCGCGGCATCGCGCGGCCGAGGATCTTGAAGTCTTTCGGGTCCTTGAGCGTCACGTCGGCCGGCGGCGTCAGCACCGACGCGGTTTCTACGAGCGCGCCGAACGAGAGGCGCTTGCCGCTCGGGGTGTGGATCACGAAGCCTTGCTCGGCGCTGCAGGTCCCGACATCGACCTTCCATGTCTGGGCCGCCGCAGCCAGCAACATGGCCTTCGCGGTCGCCCCTGCCTTGCGCATCCGGTCCCACTCAGACCAGGTGCTGGAGCTGCCGCCCGTCATCTGTATGCCGAAGGCGGTGTGGTTGTAAGCGGGATCGACCGGCGCCGACTCGGCTCGCAGCTTCGACCAGTCGGCCTCGAGGTCCTCGGCCACCAGCATCGCGAGTGTCGTGTACACACCCTGTCCCATCTCGGCCTTGCCGACGATCACGGTCACCAGATCGTCGGCGCCGATGCGGACGTAAGCGTTAGGAGAAAACGGCGTCGCCGCGGCGGCCTCGGCGAGTCCGCTGCGGCCCGGCAGATGAACGCCGATCAGCAGACCGCCGCCGGCCGCCACGCCGATCTTCAGGAAGTCACGGCGGACGAGGGCGCTCACCGCTTGGCTCCTCGCTCGGCCAGCGCCTTCGAGGCGCGATGGATGGCGGTGCGGATCCGCTGATACGTGCCGCAGCGGCAGATGTTGCCGGCCATGGCGTCGTCGATGTCAGCGTCCGTGGGTGCGGGCTTCTCGCGCAGCAGGACAACGGCGCTCATGATCTGCCCCGACTGGCAGTAGCCGCACTGCGGCACTTCCTCGGCGATCCAGGCTCGTTGCACCGCGTGCGAGAGGTCTGGCGAGAGGCCCTCGATCGTCGTGACGTTCTTGCCGGCCGATGCGGAAAGCGGCGTCACGCAGGAGCGCACGGCCTCGCCGTCGAGGTGGATCGTACACGCGCCGCACAGCGACATGCCGCAGCCGAACTTGGTTCCCGTGAGGCGCAGCTCCTCGCGCAGGACCCACAGCAAGGGCATCGCGGGGTCTGCGTCGATCTCGACTGTCTTGCCGTTCACGCTCAGTCTGGTCACGGATCCCTCCTTGCAGCTCTTAGGAATCATACAACGCGGCCATGGCCACGAGAATGCTACGATCTCGGCCTTCATGGCGATCTCAGTTGTCGGCATCGTGGGGGCGGGCACGATGGGCCAGGGCATCGCGACCACGTGCGCCGCCGTGGGGCTCGACGTGCTGATTGCCGAGCAGTCGGCCGAGGTGGCGAAGCGCTGCCGCGAGGCTATCGGTGAGGACCTCGACCGCGACATCGCCAAGTGGCGGCGGACCGAGTCGGAGAAGAAAGCGATTCTGGCGCGGATCCGCACCGTCGACGGCCTGCCGGCCCTCGAGGCCGCCCACCTCATCATCGAATGCGTCCCGGAGGACCTGCCCCTCAAGTGCTCGCTGTTCCGCGAGCTCGACCGAATCTGCCCGCCCGAGGACATCCTCGCCACCAACACCTCGACGCTTTCCGTGACCGAGATCGCGACGCACACCAACCGGCCCGACCGGGTGATCGGCCTGCACTTTCTCCACCCGGCGCCGCGCGTGCCGCTGGTCGAGGTGGTGCGCGGGCTCAAGACCTCGAACGATACCTACGCCTCGGCCCGCGAGTTCGTGCGCATCGTGGGCAAGACGGCTGTCGAGGTGTTCGAGTATCCAGGCTACGTCACGACCCGCGTGATCCTGCCGTTCCTCAACGAAGCGATGCAGGTTGTGATGGAGGGCGTCGCCACGGCCGATGCCGTCGACACGGCCATGAGACTCGGCTACGGCCTGCCGATCGGCCCCCTGGCGCTCGCCGACAGCATGGGTCTCGACGAGGTGATGCGCTGGACGCAATACCTGTTCGACGAGCTGGGCGATCTCAAGTACCGCCCCTGCCCCTTGCTGCGCAAGATGATCCGTGCCGGGCAGCTGGGCGTGAAATCGGGCCGCGGCTTCTTCGAGTACGACGCGGACGGCAAGCTGCTGAAGAAGGATGCCTAAGGCGTGAAGATCCTGGTCCTCAACTGCGGCTCTTCGTCTGTGAAGTTCCAGCTCGTCGAGACGGACGCCGAGAGGGAGCAGGCCGGCACGGATCGCACGCTGGCGAAGGGCCTGATCGACAACATCGGCGGCACCGCGCTCGTGAAGTACGAACGCGAGGGCGCAAAACCGCACAAGGAAACGGCCGAGATCCTGGAGCACAAAATCGCCGTCGAGCGCGCGATCGCGATGCTTTCGGACCCGCAGCAGGGGGTGATCGCAAGCCGCGCCGAGATCGGAGCCGTCGGCCATCGCGTGGTGCATGGGGGCGAACGCTTCAAGACCTCGGTCGAGATCGACGACGAGGTCCTCGAAGGAATCGAAGACTGCTTCGAGATGGCGCCGCTGCACAATCCGCCGAACGTGCGCGGCTACCGTGCGGCGCAGGCGGTGCTGGGCGGCGTGCCGCACGTGGCCGTGTTCGACACGTCGTTCCACCAGACGATGCCACCACACGCTTACATCTACGGGCTGCCGTATACGCTGTACCAGCGCCACGGGATCCGGCGCTACGGTTTCCATGGCACCTCGCACCGCTTCGTCTCGCAGCGTCTCGCGGCGCTGCTCGGCCGCGCCCCCGACGACCCTCGCCTGCGGGTCATCACCTGCCATCTCGGCAACGGCTGCTCGGTCGCGGCTCTGCGCGCGGGGCGCTCGGTCGACACTTCGATGGGCTTCACGCCGCTGGAAGGCCTGGTCATGGGTACCCGCTGCGGCGACATCGACCCCGCTGCCCTGCTGCACGTGGCGGCGCGCGAGGAGATCGGCGCGGCCGAGGTCAACTCGCTCGCCAACAAGCACAGCGGCCTCTTGGGCATCTCGGGACTCTCGAACGACATGCGCACGCTTCTCGACGCCGAGGCCCAGGGCAACGACCGCGCCACACTTGCGATCGACGTGTTCTGCTATCGGCTTCGCAAGTACATTGCCGCGTACGTGGGGGCGCTCGGCGGCGTCGATGCCGTCGCCTTCGCCGGCGGCATCGGCGAGAACGCGCCGGCGATCCGCGAGCGGTCCATGACCGGACTCGACGCTGTGGGCCTGGCGCTCGACCGGGCGCTGAACGCGCCGGCTCGCGGCGCCGAGGTCGAGATCTCGCCGCCCGGCGCTCGGGCGCGCGTGTTCGTGGTCCCGACCAACGAGGAGTTGCTGATCGCCCGCGACACCTGCCGCATCGTGTCCGGGCGGCCGCCGGCCTGATACACATGCCGATGTTCATGGACGAGATGCGCGATCGGGTACGGGGCCGGGGCGCCCGCGTCGTCTACGCCGAGGGACTCGAGGAGCGCGCGATCCGCGCGGCAGGTTTGCTTCGCGATCAGCAGCTCGTGAAGCCGATCCTGATCGGACCCGCGGCCATGGTCCGCGACCGAGCGGCCAGCCTTGAAATCGCGCTGACTGGCATCGACGTCCGTGATCCCACGGCCGATGCCGAAGCTCCCGCCTACGCCGCGGCCTACCGCGAGTCGCGCAAGCACAAGGGCGTGACGGCCGAAGCCGCGAAGGACAGGCTCCGCCTCCCCCACTACTTCGGCGCCTCGATGGTGCGAGCCGGGGCGGCCGAGGGCATGGTCTCGGGCTTGAACAGCGACACGAAGCCGTTTCTGCCGGCCTTCGAGATCGTGAGGATGGCCGAGGGCCTTGGCCGCGCCTCGTCGCTGTTCGTGATGTCGTGGCCCGACAAGACGCTCTTCTATGCCGACTGCTCAGTCAACATCGCGCCGGGCTCCGAGGCGCTCGCGGAAATCGGCCGCGCCACCGCGGCCACGGTGCGCGCCTTTGGCCACGAGCCTCGGCTCGCGTATTTGTCGTTCTCGACCCGCGACTCCGCGCGGCACGAGTCGGTCGAGCGGGTGAAGAGGGCCGTAGCTTCGGTGCGCGCCGCCGAGCCTGCGCTCGTCGTCGACGGCGAGATGCAGTTCGACGCCGCCTTTGTGCCGGCGGTGGCGAAGAAGAAGGCGCCCGACAGCCCGTTCGCCGAGAAGGCCGCAAACGTCTTCCTGTTCCCCGACCTCAACGCAGGCAACATCGCCTACAAGATCACCGAGCGCCTGGCCGGCGCCGCAGCCATCGGTCCGATCCTGCAGGGCCTTCGCAAGCCGGTGAACGACGTCTCGCGCGGCTGTTCGGTGCAGGACCTCGCCGACGTCGCGGTCATCACCGCCGCCCAGGCCTTGTAGGGACTAGTCCAGCCAGGCCGCGTAACCTTCGACCGCGTCGCCGCGGGCGTTCACCTCCAGCACCGAGAGCCGCACGCGGCCGCCGTGCTCGACTTCGAGCTTCATGAAGCCGGCCTGGCTCGAGGCGAAGCGGGTGCCGTCGATCTTCCTGACCGCGCTCTCGTGGTTGTAGACGCCCGCGCCGCTCACCAGCAGATGGCGCGCGCTCGCGCCATCGATCACCTGCAGCGTGTGCTCGTGGCCCGCGGCGTAGACGAGCGGCTGGTGCTGGCGGAGGACGCTCTCCAGCGCCGCCCGCATCCGGCGATTGCGCTCGTTCATCAGGTCCTGCGGTGAGGCCCCCTGTAGCCGGGCGAGCGGGTAGAGCGAGCCAATGAGGGGCAGCGGAATCCATAGCTTCCTGCTGCGATCCGTCAGGGGAAACAGGTGCTGGCGGAGGCTGAAGTAGCCGCCGTGCGGTCCGCCCGAGGCGAGCGGGTGATGCGCCGCCACCACGATCTGCCGCTCGCCGGCCGTTTGCAAGGCTGCGTCGAGCGCGGCCAGCACCTCGTCCTCCGTATCCTGAGGGCATCCGGAATCCGGCGGCTGCGGCTTCTCGTAGGCATGCAGCCACCACTGCGTGTCGAGAAGCACCAGGCGCAGCCGCGACCCGATGTCCCGGACCACCGGGCCGGGACAGCCACCCTTGGGGAGCATCTCGACATTGGGCGCACCGCGGCTGTCCACGCGGGCCGCCTCCCGCCGGACCGCGTCCCAGCCACCAGGCTTTTCCTGGGCCCAATCGTGGTTGCCGGGCACGAAGATGGCGCGCACGCCGGCGCCTCGGACGACGTCCACCTGAGTGTCGAGCCTGCGCTCGGCTTGGCTGCGTTCGGGAGCGGCGGGCTCCGGAAGACCGCCGGGATAGATGTTGTCGCCGAGAAAGACGACCGTCGTCCGCTCCGCCTCGCGGCCAACTTCACGAGCGAGGGCTTTCAGCACGGGTTCGCCATCGGCAGCCGGCTTCCCCGCGTCCCCGATCAGGATCAGCGTCCGCTCTACACCCCTCGCCGGCGTGACGGGGCGCGGCGCGGGCGAAGCGCCGAGCAGTGCCAGCGCGACGACCGCTGCGATCATCGGCGAAGCGCCCGAGTTGCGAGGCCTCTCAGTGTTCACGAGCCTAGGGCGTGCAGAAAGCGGACCACGTCGCGCGTAGCGCGCTCCAGGTTCGCGGCGCCGTCGTGGAGGGCGTCTTCGGTTCGCTGGGGCCCTGGATTGATCGAGAGCGCGGCCGTCAAACCCTGATCATAGAGGCGTTCGTAGCCGGCTTCGAGGCGGCCGGCCAGGGCCACGACCGGGACACCCCGTCTAGCGGCGCGCGCCGAAAGCCCCGCGATCGCCTTGCCGCGCACCGTTTGGGCGTCGAGCGTGCCCTCGCCAGTCAAGACGACGCACGCGCCGGCGAGAGCAGCGTCGAAGCCCAGCGCGTCCAGGACCCAATCGATGCCTGGCACGAGGCGCGCGCCACAGAGCATCAGCGCTGCGCCCAGGCCGCCCGCCGCGCCGGCGCCGGGCGCGTCGCGAAGGCATCGGCCGGTATCGCGCTCAACAACCTCGGCGAAGCGCGCGAGGTTCGCCTCGAGCACGCTCACAGTCTCGGGCGAGGCGCCCTTCTGGGGCGCGAACAGCGCGGTCGCGCCTTCGGGGCCGCACAGCGGGCTCGTGACGTCGCAAGCGACGTCGAGCACGCTCGCGGCGAGCCGAGGGTCGAGGCCGGCGAGATCGATGCTGTGCAGGCGGGCGAGGGCGGCACCGCCGGGGCCGATTGGCTTTCCGGCTTCGTCGACGAGCGACGCGCCAAGGGCCTGGAGCGCGCCCGCTCCGGCATCGTTGGTTGCGCTGCCGCCGAGGCCGACGATGATGCGCGAGGCGCCCGAGTCCAGGGTGGCGCGCAGCATTTCACCGACGCCGCGCGAGGTTGTGAAGCGCGGGTCACGCAGGGCCGACGGCAGCAAACCAAGCCCGCACGCCTGCGCCGCCTCTAGAACCGCCGTGCCATCGGGCAGCGCGCCGAGGCAGGCCTGCACCGGAATCCCGCGCGGGCCCGTCGCCTCGATCATCCGCAGCGAGCCGCCCGCGGCGGAGACCAGCGTTTCCAGCGTACCTTCGCCACCATCGGCAACCGGCAGCAACGCAAGTTCGAGATCGGGAGCCGCAGTTCGCGCTCCCCGCTGCATCGCTAGAGCCGCTTCCCTGGCCGTCATCGACTCCTTGAAGGAGGCCGGGGCGAGGAGGAGCTTCACGGGCGGGGCGAGGCGGCCGGCGCGGGCGGGTAGCTCGCGAGGATCGCCTTCACGGCGTCGATCAACTGATAGGCCACCAGATCCGAGCGTTGGAGCGGCTCATGGCGCGTACCCAGGAAGACGCGCTTGCGGCTCTTGCCGTCGCGAAACTCGATCGAGAGCGTCTGTTCCTCGACGCGCCTTAGTTCCACGATGGTGCGCACGTCGCTCGGGCCACGCGAGCTGGAGTTCTGCTTGTACGAATCGCCGCGCAGCTTCTTCTTCGACGTCGCGGAGTAGCCCACGAACACCTGGGGCGCGCCCGCCTGGTCCTTCACCAGACCCTTTGCTTCGAGCTCATGCTCCACAGTTTGCATGATCCGAATGTGATCTGCGAAGTTGGCAGGGCGCTCGCTGATCGGGAGCCACGCGTACGTCTTGTAGGTGGAGAAATCGGCCGTAGAGTCGGCGTCGACCTCGACCTTGGGGCTCTCGCCGAGCGGCCGTGACTCCGACGTCGACTGCCCCGCAGCGGGAAGGGCCAGAGCGAAGAGCACGAATAGCGGCCTCAGGGCACGAGCGCGCATGGCAACCTCCGGACCCATCGTGCCACGAGAGGGTCTTCGAGGTCATGCTAACCTCCTTCGCTCATGACCTGCATTCTCGCCCTCGACCAGGGGACGACCAGTTCACGAGCCATCCTGTTCGAGCGCAGCGGCGCCATCGTTGCGCTGGCCCAGCGCGAGTTCCGGCAGCTCTACCCGCACGCCGGCTGGGTAGAACACGACCCGGACGAACTCGCCGAGTCGCAACTCGGGGTCGCCAGCGAGGTGCTCGCGAAGGCGAAGCTCGGGCCGCGCGACATCGCGGCAATCGGCATCACCAATCAACGCGAGACGACGCTCGTCTGGGATCGCGCGACCGGCACGCCGCTGATGAACGCCATCGTATGGCAGGACCGCCGCACGGCGGAGGCCTGCGACCGGCTGAAGGCCGACGGCGCGGAGCCGCTCGTCCGCGACCGCACAGGTCTCGTGCTCGACGCCTACTTCTCGGGCACCAAGCTCGGCTGGATCCTCGACAACGTGCCGGGCGCGCGGGCGCGAGCCGAGGCCGGCGAGCTCGCCTTCGGAACCGTGGACAGTTGGCTCGTGTGGCAACTCACTGCAGGCCGCCTTCACATCACCGACTCGAGCAACGCCTCGCGCACGCTGCTCTTCGATATCCACACGGGCGCCTGGAGCGACGAGCTGCTCGGGGTGTTCCGCATCCCCCGGGCCGTGTTGCCCCAGGTGCGC
The DNA here is from genome assembly GCA_032127875.1 of Acidobacteriota bacterium. Taxonomy (GTDB): domain Bacteria; phylum Acidobacteriota; class Vicinamibacteria; order Fen-336; family Fen-336; genus CADEEV01. Next base: position 57,478 of record JAQBHI010000051.1, on the reverse strand, counting down.
TCCTCGAGCGAGCTCTACGCCGAGACGAGCCTGCCAGCCTTCGCGGGCATCCCGCTCGCCGGCATCGCCGGTGACCAGCAGGCCGCGCTGTTCGGGCAGATGTGCATCGCTCCGGGCCTGGCCAAGAACACCTACGGCACCGGCTGCTTCCTGCTGCAGAACCTGGGCAAGCAGCCAACGGCCTCGCGACACCGGCTGCTCACCAGCGTGGCCTGGACGCGCGGCGGCGTCACCGACTACGCGCTCGAGGGCAGCGTCTTCATCGGTGGCGCCGTTGTGCAGTGGCTGCGCGACGGCCTCGGCCTGATCCGCTCGTCGGACGAGATCGAAAGCCTGGCGCGCTCGGTTCCGGACAACGGCGGCGTGTATCTCGTACCCGCCTTCGCGGGCCTTGGGGCGCCGCACTGGGACGCGTATGCACGGGGCGCTGTGCTGGGACTCACGCGCGGCACGAGTGCTGGCCATTTGGCGCGGGCGGCGCTCGAGGGCATCGCCTACCAGGTCGGCGACCTGCTGAGCGCGATGCAGGCGGATTCGGGCGTCGCGCTGCCCGAGCTGCGCGTGGACGGCGGCGCCAGCCGCAACGATCTGCTGCTGCAGTTCCAGGCCGACATCCTGGGCGTCCCGGTGCTGCGGCCGGTGATCACGGAGACGACGGCGCTGGGTGCCGCGTATCTCGCCGGCCTCGCTGTCGGCTTCTGGAAGGACACCCGCGAGACCGCCGCGCAGTGGCGCGTCGACAAGCGCTTCGAGCCGGCCATGCCCGCCTCGCAAGCGGCTGCGCTGCGTGAGCGCTGGCAGGAAGCGCTCGCCCGCTCCAAGGGCTGGGAGCCTCGCCCCTGACTCGGGAAGAGATGGCGGAACGGGCCTTCTCCCGCGAGGCCGTCTGGGACATGGCTGTCGTGGGCGGCGGGGCGACCGGAGTCGGCGTCGCTCTCGACGCCGCGGCCCGCGGCTATGACGTGCTGCTGCTCGAGCAGAGCGACTTCGGCAAGGGCACCTCAAGCCGCAGCACCAAGCTGGTCCATGGCGGCGTGCGGTATCTCGAGCAGGGCAACATCTCGCTGGTGATGGAGGCCTTGAAGGAACGCGGCCTGCTGCGCCAGAACGCACCCCACCTGGTGAGCGACCTGGCCTTCGTCGTACCGAGTTACGAGTGGTGGGAGGCGCCCTTCTACGGCGTCGGGCTCAAGGTCTACAACCTGCTCGCGGGGCAGTACGGCTTCGGCGTCTCCGAGATGCTCTCCAGAGAAGAAACGCTGGCGCGCATTCCGACGCTGCGGACCGACGGCCTGCGCGGCGGCGTCGTCTACTACGACGGGCAGTTCGACGACAGCAGGCTGCTGATCGACATGGTGGCGACCGCCGCCGAGCAGGGCGCGACGCTGCTCAACTACGCCCCAGTCACCGCCTTCACCCGCGACAGTGACGGTTTCCTGGACGGCGTCGTGGCAACCGATCTCGAGAGCGGCAGGACGCTGCGCGCGGGCGCCAAGGTGGTGGTCAACGCGGCCGGACCATTTTGCGATGCGGTGCGGCGCCTGGCCGACAAGGACGTGGCGGCCTTGCTGGCGCCGAGCCAGGGCGTGCATCTCGTCTTCGAGCGCTCGTTCCTGCCGGGCCAGAGCGCGATCATGGTGCCACACACCAGCGACGGCCGCGTGCTGTTCGCGATCCCATGGCATGGCCACACGCTGGTCGGCACGACCGACACGCCGATCGACGCGACACCGCTCGAACCGAAGGCGTTCGACGCAGAGATCGACTTCATCCTGGAAACCGCCGCGCAGTATCTCCACCGTCCTCCCACGCGAGCCGACGTGCGCAGCGTCTTCGTGGGAATCCGGCCGCTGGTCCGCACGGGAGATGCCAGCAGCACCGCCGCGCTCTCGCGCGATCACACGATCCACATCGATGGCTCGGGCCTGCTCACCATCACCGGCGGCAAGTGGACGACATATCGCAACATGGCCGAGGACGCGGTCAACCAGGCCGCGACGCTGGCTCAGCTGCCGGAGCGGCCCTGCCCGACCCGCAACCTGAACATCCACGGCTTCCACGGCGCCGCCGAGAAGTTTGGACCACTCGCGGTCTACGGAGCCGACGCGCTCGCGATCCAGGATCTGATCGCCGACGACGCGACGCTCGGCGTGCGGCTGCATCCCGCCCTGCCCTACTGTGCGGCCGAGGTGGTCTGGGCCGCGCGGGCGGAGCTCGCCCGCACGGTAGAAGACGTCCTGGCCCGCCGGACGCGCGCGCTGTTTCTCGACGCGCGGGCCGCCATGGCGATGGCGCCGCAGGTCGCGCAGTTGCTCGCGAAGGAGTTGCGGCGGGATGGCGCGTGGCGCGACGCCCAGATCGCCGAATTCCGGAGCCTCGCGCGCCAATACCTTCCGTCGGGAGCGCCCGCTTGACGCTCGGCGCGTGCCTCTTGCTCGTCGCCGCCCTGCAAGGCACCCCGCTCGAGGCGCCGCCGCCAGGCCATCGCCTGCGCCTGGCCTTGGCGCTGTCGGGCGGCGGGGCCCGGGGCATTGCCCACGTCGGCGTGTTGCGCGCGCTCGAGGAGAACGGCATCCGGCCCGACGCGATCGCCGGAACCAGCATGGGCGCCGTGGTCGGCGCGCTGTACGCGACCGGGATCGACGCCCGGAGCCTCGAAGCAATGCTGTCCTCGTTCGATTGGGAGAGCCCGTTCAGCGGGCAGCCTGAGCGGCGGCTGGTGCCCGTCACCCAGCGCCTCGACGACCTGCCTGCGCTGATCTCGCTCGGCATCGAGGATTGGAAGGTCCGCCTGCCCGCCGCCGCGCTCACGGACTACCGAGTCAACCGTTTTCTCACGGACCATCTCGCGGGCCCCGGCTTTCGTGCGGAAAGCAACTTCGACCTGCTGCCGATTCCCTTCCGCGCCGTGGCTGCTGCGCTCGACAACGGCGAGCGTGTCGTGATCGACCACGGCGATTTGCCGCGCGCTGTGCGGGCCAGCATGTCGATCCCTGTGTTCCTGGTGCCGGTCGAGTGGGGCGGCCGGCTGCTGGTCGACGGCGGCGTGGCCGACAACCTGCCCGTGGGGGTGGCGCGGGCACTGGGGGGCGACGTGGTGCTGGCCGTCGACGTTTCCTCGCCGGCGCTCGAAGCGAGCGAGTACGAGTCGGTGACCGGCATCGCGAGCCAGCTCAGCGACGCGCTCATCGGCGTCCAGAACCGCAACTATGCCGAGAAAGCCGACCTCGAGATTCGGCCGGATCTGGGGCGCCACTCGAAGCTCGACTACACGAATATCGCCGCGCTGATCGAGCAAGGCTATCGGGCCGGGCTCAGCATCGTCGGCCCGCTCAAGCAGCGCCTCGGGCTGCGGGCCAGCGCTGCGGCGGACGCGCCCCGGGGCCCCGAGGGCAGGTCACTACTGGGCGCGCCCATCGTCTCGGTCGAGGTCGAGGGCAACCGGCGCTTCTCCCAGGCGCTGATTCGAAGGACCTTCAACATCCCCACGGGCGTCCCCTTCGAGATGGACAAAGGCCTGGCTGCGCTCGACAAGGTCTTCGCAACGAGCTTCTTCGAATCCTGCTGGATGCGCTTCGAATCACAGGCCGAGGGAGTGCGCGTGATCCTGGGCGTCAAGGAGCGTGCGCGCAGCGCCCTCGAGCTCGCCGCAGGCTATGACTCGGCCGACAAGGCGCGCGGCATGCTGCGGTTTCGAAACCAGAACGTCTTCGGCCTCGGCGAGCGCCTGGAACTGCTCTGGTCCGGTAGCGACACGACACGCCTGTTCCGGGGCGGCCTCGAGGGCGAGCGCCTGCTGCGCGTGCCGGTCGGCTACTCCGTGCGCTTGGAGCGCGAGGAGGATCGACCGCGATTCTGGGCGGACGGCGCGCTTCTGGGCCGCGCCGAGTTTCGGCGCGACACGCTGCGCGCTGCGCTCACGAAGACCTGGGAGCGCACCCAGGCCTTCGAGGCGGGCCTGGCGATCGGCCGCGTCCGGACCGAAGCTCAGCCCGGCCTCGATTTCGCGCCGGGCAAGGAGCAGGTGCGGCTCGCCTTCGGCCGTTTCGTGTGGGACAAGCTCGACGACCTGCGGCTTCCCTCCCACGGGCTGCGGCTCGCGCTGACGGGCGAGAAATCGGTCCTCGGCCTCGGCGCCGAGCGTGACTACTGGCGGAGCTCGCTGTCCGGACGCTTCGTGCAACCCCTCGGCGGGCGAACGGCTCTCGAACTCGAGCTGTTCGGCGGGCTCTCGAGCACCGATCTCCCCGTCTACGAGCAGTTCCGCCTGGGCGGCCCCGTGTTGGCGCCGGGGCTTCGTGAAGAAGAGCTGTGGGGTCCGCAGGCGGCTGCCGGCGCCCTCACCGCACGCTTCGAAGCAATCCGAAACCTGACTCTCCTCACGCGTTTCGGCGCGGGTGGCGTCTGGCAGGATCTCGGCGCATTTCGCGCCAGCGACCTCCACCCGGGCCTTGGCATCGGGGTTGTCTACACAACGCGCGCGGGCCCGATCTCCGGAGAGTGGGGCATCCAGACCGACGGCGCTTCACGCTTCACCCTGACACTCGGCTACCGCGGACCCGTGAGGAACAGACCATGAATGCGATCGCGAACGGAATCGTGCTGGTTGTCGCGATCGAGCACGTGTACTTCCTCGTGCTCGAGATGTTTCTGTGGACCCGGCCGCTCGGCCTGCGCACGTTCCGGCAGACCGCCGAGAAGGCCCAGGCCTCTGCGGCGCTGGCCGCGAACCAGGGTCTCTACAACGGCTTCCTGGCCGCCGGCCTGGTCTGGGGCCTGCTCGCGAGCCCGCCTGAACACGCGCTCGCGATCAAGACCTTCTTCTTGAGCTGCGTGGTCGTCGCGGGCGCTTTCGGGGCTGCGAGCGTGTCCCGGCGCATCCTGTACCTGCAGGCGTTCCCGGCCGCTCTGGCGCTGCTGCTGCTCTGGCTTGGCCGCGGCTAGCGCTTCCTCATACCCAGGCATTCTTGGGCGGTGTGGCGCAGCACACTTGGCGAATGGCTGCGTGAAGCAGAGCCCCTTGGAATTGACCGTGCGTGCCCACAACGTATGCTTGAATGGGGCAGCGCGCTGCGCCGCGGGAAGCAAGCGTCCTTTGAGCTCCGAAGACGAATCCGATCTGCTGCCGGCAGGCCGTCGGCGCGAACTCGAGCGGCAGTTTCGCGGAAAAGACCTCGCGGCCCGATTCCCCGGGGATCGGTCTAGCATCGAACCGAGAAGCCAAATACCATATCGACCGCGGACGTGCAGAAACGGATGATCCGGCTCCGGCGCGCCTGCCGTTGGTCGTTCCTGGCGTTCGCCGCGCTGCTCCTCGCCGGCGCGGGGCGCGTTGCCCTCTGGCACCCTCTCCCCGTCAGCGGAGACGTGCCTGCCGATGGCTGGGTGCGCGTGGGCGGCGCCGTCCACGTGCACACCATGCTCTCCGACGGCGGCGGCACTCCCGACGAGGTCGTGAAAGCCGCGCGCGACGCCGGACTCCGCTTCGTCGCCATCACGGACCACGGACACCTGGACGCCAAGCCGCTCGAGGGCTACCACGACGGCGTGCTCCTGCTCGTCGGCACCGAGATCTCGACGACGGCAGGCCATCTGCTCGCCCTGGGCACCTCGGCGCCGGGCTTCCGCTTCTCGGGCGATCCGCTCGACGCGTTGGACGACATCCACGAGCTGGGGGGTCATGCGTTCGCGGCTCACCCCGACAGCAATCGGTCCGACCTGCGCTTCACGGGCTGGAGCCTGCCTGGCCCCTGGGGCCTCGAGCTCATCAACGGCGACAGCCAATGGCGCGCGGCCGGCCGGGCCGGGCTCGCTCGCACCGCGGTGTTCTATGCCCTCAACTCCCGATACTCGCTGCTTGCGACGCTGACGCCGCCGAAAGCCGCGCTCGAGAGCTGGGACCAATTGCTCCAGGAGCGGGATGTGCCTGGGCTTGCGGGATCCGACGCCCACAGCCGTATTCCGCTCCCGGGTGGGCGCGCGCTTCGCTTCCCGTCCTATGCCGCCCTCTTCGACCTGTTTCGGGTCTACGCCCTGGTCCCCGAGGCGCTGTCAGGCCGCGCCGATTCCGACGCCCAGGCCGTGCTCGCGGCGCTCGGGGCGGGTCGATCCTACATGGCCGTCGAGGCCCTGGCGCCGGCGGATGGCTTCAGCTTCACCCTCGAGGGAGAGGCTGGCCGCTGGACGATGGGGGACAGCGCTCCGCCTGGGCCGGGCCTGAGGCTTCGCGCCGGCGGTCGCCTGCCGGCCGGGGCGCGGCTGCGCCTGCTCAGGGACGGTCGCCCACTGCTCGAACACACGGGCAGGCTGGAGTGGCCATCGCCCGAGCCCGGCGTGTACAGGGTCGAGGTGTACGTCCCGGGGTGGCGCACCCCGTGGCTGATCTCGAACCCGATCGTGGTGTGTGGCACCGAGCAGCGGCTGAGGCGCCAGCAGCGGGCCGCGTGGCCGGTGCAGTCGGAAGCTCCCCCCACCAGGCGCCTGCTCGACAGTTTCGAAGGCTCCTCTCGCTTCGCGACCGAGCACGATCCGGGCTCCGCAGTCGTGGCCGCCGCGTTCGAGCTCGGCGGCGGGGTCGACGGCCGAGTCGCCGCCCGTCTCGCCTTCCGCCTGGGCGCCTTTGAAGCGCCCCACGCCCCGACCTACTGCTCCTTGATCGCCCGGGGCGAATGGGACCTCTCCGGCGCTCACAGCTTGCTCTTCTGGATGAGGGGCGACGGCGTCTACAGGATGCGAGTCGAGCTTCGCGATCGCAATCCTTCATCCGGCGACAACGGGGTCGAGTTCTGGTCCGCTTCGGTGCGCACCACGACGGCTTGGCGCCGGGTGGCACTGCCCGTCGAGCGCTTTCGCTCGGTCAATCCCCGCAGCGACGGCCGGCTCGATCTCGATCAGATTCGCGAGATCGCCTTCGTGATCGACCAGGGGGCGATGCCGCTTGGAAGCTACGGCAGCATCTGGCTCGACGAGCTGGGAACGGACTAGCGAGCGGGAGGGCTCTCGACCTCCACGGCCTCGAGAAGACAAGACCCCGCCCGGACCTTGCCGACCACCGCGTAGCAGCAATCGTCCCGGAGCAGCACCGGCAGCTGACGCGTGATCCGCTCGCCCGGGGCGAGGACAGCGTCCACGCTGGCGGCGCACTCGACGTCGAAGGGACCCGACGCTCGCACCCGATGGACTCGTAGCTCGAGCGTGGCGGTTCCTGCAGCGGTGGGACTCGCGGCAACGCCGACGCTGAAGCTGCGCGCCCCCGAACCCAGCCACACGTAGTCGGTGTGGAAGGCCGCATCGTCGCCGGACGCCGGCCGCAGGACTGGCGCGGCCGCCTGCTCTGCGAAGAACGCCGAGCGGCCGCCTGGCAGCAGGGCGAACGGCGCCAGCGTGATGCTTGTGCTCGCGAAGAGCGCCCGTTGCTCCTCGACGCCCTCGGCCAGGAATGCGCACGACTCGGAGAGGCCGCGGAACTGCATTGGCGCAAGGGGACGTACGCGCGGGGCCTTTTTCAGGACGAACAGGGCCGACGTGAAAGGACAAGGCCCCCGCAAGAGCTGGAGGTGCGGCAGATGCTCCAGCAAGCGGCCGGCCAAGGCGTCCGTTGCCAGCTGGAAGCTGGGCAGGTTGGCGGGAAGCGGCATGTTGGCTCGGTGCCGGTCGAGGCCCGCGTCGAACACGGGAGCGGCGGCAAAAGGGCTATCGGCGAACAGCTCGCTCAGGTAGGTGCTCGAGAACAGGTAGTTCCCCGGGAGCTCGATCGTCTCGGGCCCGTAGTGGAACTCCGTCGTCAGAACGTATATGCCTCCTTCCTTGAGGACCCGGTGTGCCTCCCTCAGGTGCCCCAGGAAGTCGTCCCGGCCACCGATGTGCTCGATGGCGCAGGAGGAGTAGCAGAAATCGAAGCTGTCCGGCGCAAAGTCGAGCTGCCGCATGTCCATGCGCCGGGCCTCGATCCGCGCCGGGTCCACGGGGAACGGCATGTGCGCCTCGATGAAGTCCCTCGGGTCGTCGGTGCGCGCCTCCTCCCAGCCGCTCCCGCCGCCGTAGAGGTCGGTGACGACAAGCCGGTCGACGTGTCGCGCGACCGCGTACAGCAGGCGCTCGCGCCCGCCGCCCATCGACAGGCCGCGGCTGTCCGCGCGGAGCGCAGCTTCCGCGTGGAGCGCGCCCAGGATCATGCCGAATTCCCACTGCTTGCGGTGGAAGCGGGGCGGTTCGCGCAGCTCCGACTGGACAAGGCGCGGCAACTGGCCCCCAAACCAGTCGGCGGCGTCGCAGAGCTTGCCTCGCAGGCTCATTGCCGGCCCGGGCTTCGAATCACGATGCCGGCAGGGGAATGCCCCGCCGCCGCCCGCCAGCCGGATGCCCGCCGGCCCAGGTCGCCAGCCCCCAGGACTTCGCGGAAGAGGCTGAGGTGCGCGGCCGCCGAAGCGCCCCAATCAAGCGAGGCCGCGCGCCGGGTTCCTCTCTCGACCAGGCTCTCGCGCAGCAGGCCGGGCGACAGGACGGCGAGCAGCGCGGCGGCGACGCCCTCGGCATCCTGGGCTGCTGCGTAGATCGCGGCGTCGGCGCACACCTCCGGAAGGCTCCCCGCGCGGGAGGCGAGGACCGGGCAGCCTCGGGCCATGGCCTCGATAGCCGGGAAGCCGAACCCCTCGTCGAAAGAGGGACACACCAGAACCGCCGCGCGATCGAGCAACTCGAGCTTCTCGCCCTGGGACACCCAGCCCAGGAACTGGATGCGTGACGAGCTCCCGGTGGCCGGACTTTCGTCCGGCTGCCGCCGCTCGCCGACGACCACGAGTCGGTGCGGGATGCGGTGCTCGACGAGTCGGAAAGCGTGCACCAGGGTCTGCACGTTCTTCATCGGGTTTGCTCCGCCAAAGGTCAGGATCAGCGGGTCCCGCCCCGACTCGGCCTGCGGCTGGGCGCGCAACGGGACCGAGGCACCGTGAGGGATCACGTGGATGCGCGCTGCCGTCAGACCGTAGTGCTCCAGCAGGCGGTCCCGCGTAGCGTAAGAGGGAACCACCACGGCGGCCGCGCGCCGCAGCGCCGGCCCCAGCAGATGGCGGAAGAAGAAGTGCTGTCGCGGGTGCCACTGGGGGAAGCGAAGCGGTATCAGGTCGTGGACCATGACCACCCCCGGTCTCCCCACGAGAGCCGCTTCGATCTGGCTGGCTGCGAAGACCAGGGCGCTTCGCTGCAGCGCCAGGCGGTTGGCGTAGAGGAAGCGCCGCAGATGCCCCAGCGTGCCACGGTCAGGAGACAGGCTGCCGCCCACCCAGCGCACCTCCGCGTGGGGCGGCCAGCTGAGGTCGAGGAAGTGGGGACGAGCCGTTTCGTTCAGGACGATACTGAAGTCCAGATCGCTCTCCGCCTTGACCAGGGCCTTGATGAGGTGGGCGCCGTAGACCCCGATCCCCCCGAGCCGGCCTCCGATGCCCGTCGCATTGACGACCACGCGGCGGCGCATCTCAGGCCTCGCCGCGCTGTCCGGCGCCGCAGCGGTACGCGGCGGCGACAGCTGCCGGCGCGCCGTCGAGTACGATCCGCCCGGCGTCGAGCCAAACCAGGCGCTCGCAGTGCGCGAGCAGGAAGTCGAGGTTGTGAGACACGAAGACGGTGGTGGTGCCTCCGGCCATCAGTCGCCGCATGCGGGCCTCGCACTTGGCCATGAAGAACTCGTCGCCGACGCCGAACACCTCGTCCACGAGCAGCACCTCGGGCTCGACGTCGGTCGCCAGTGCGAAGGCCAGGCGCGCGTACATGCCGGACGAGTAGTTCTTCACCGGCTCGTAGATGAAGTCGCCCAGCCCGGCGAACTCCATGATGGACGGCAGCCGGGCTTCGATCTCCGCGTACGCGTAGCCCATCAGGGCCCCGGCCAGGTGCGTGTTCTCGATCCCGGAAAGGTCCGGCTGGAAGCCAATCCCCAGCTCGAGCAACGGGACCACGTGGCAGCGCCTGTCCACGTAGACGCTTCCGACCTGGGGGCCGATGACGCGGGCCAGCACGCGCAGCAGCGTGGATTTTCCAGCGCCGTTGCGGCCGATGACGCCGAGGTGCTGGCCGCGCGGCACGCGCAGGCTCACGCCACTCAGGGCACGATGCACCGCAGCAGGGCGCTTCTCGAGGGCGTTGGTCAGGGCATGCTTCAGGCTGCGCTCATCGATCGCGTGCTTTCGGAAGCTGACGCTCACGTCGTCGAGGCGGAACACGTCCGAACGGTCCATGGCATCGGTCATAGGAAGAAGTAGAAGCGCGAGCGGGCCCGGGTCACGGCAGCCCAGCCCACGAGCAGGCTGAGCGCGGCGCAGCTCAGCGACACCGCCCAGTCCAGGCCGCCGGGCCAGCGACCGGAGTAGATCGGCTTCTGGAACAACGCCGCGAAATACGTGATCGGATGCCAGGCCAGCAGAGAAGCCTGCCGCGAGCCTGCCGGGAACAGTTGAGGCCGGTACAGGATCGGCGCCGAGAAGAAGGCGAACATCAGCCCCATCTGGACGATGGGCCGGATGTCCCGAAAGAAGGTGAACAGCGTGGCGCAGATCAACCCCAGACCCAGGGCGAAGAGCGACCAGGGCACCGCGGCCAGCGGCAGGACCAGGCAATGCAGCGTCCAACCTTTCTTGAGGAAGCTCAGCAGCAGCAAGGTGACCAGGAACGAGAAGCCGAACTCCGCGCTGGCGACCGCCCAGCGAGTGAGGGGGAGCGCAAACGGGGACACCGGCAACTTCTTGAGAAGCCAGTCTCCCTGCACGATGGAGTCCATGCAGGTGGTGACCACCTTCTCGAAGTAGCGCCAGGGGACCAGACCGCTGAACAGAAAGACGGCGTAGTCGCCCATCGACATCCGGTTGACGACCGAGAACACGAAACTCAGGACCGCGAGGTAGAGCGCGGGCTCGAGCAGGTTCCACAGGAAGCCCAACGACGTGTAGCGGTACTTGAGCTTGAGCTGACTCTTTGCGTACAGCCACGTGAAGCGCCTGGAAGCCAGGTCCATGGGCGCGCTCCTACGACGACGCCCGCAGGCCAGCCGGGCGCGAGACCGGAGCGACCACTGGTCGCTCGGAGAGCAGTCGATGCACGGCCTCGACCACGTCGGCGACTCGGATCTCGGCCAGGCAGACGCTTGCGTGACGGCCGGTCAGCGCGCAAGGAATACGCTCGTTGCGCCAGCACGGAACGCAAGCCAGCTCCCGCCGCACGTCGAGAAAGCGGCAGCGCGGATACTCCGCCGTGCGCACTCGGCCGTCGGTGGGCCCGAAGAGCGCGAGGCAAGGCAAGTCCAGGGCTCCGGCCAGGTGCACGAACACCGAGTCCGGGGCCACGATCGCCTGACAGCCGCCCGCAAGCGCAAAGACCTCCCGCAGCGGGCGGCCGACCGCCTGGACCACGCCGGGGAAGCCGCAATCCGGGATCTCCTGGCTGTCGAAGACCAGGACCCCGTACTCGCGGGCCAGGGCCTCGATCAGGGACGGCATGTGCGGGTAGTCGCGATAGCTCTCGTCTGAGCGGTACTGGACGCCGATCACGGCGCGCCCGGCGAGGCCGTGGGACGCAAAGAAACGCTCGCGCTCCTCCAGCTCCCGGACGGTCGGGAAGTAGCGGGGCCGTCGCTGCATGCGCCGCAGCGACCTGCCGTGGGTCCCCATGCTGCGCGCGAAGATCTCGATGCGGCCCTGCCGCACCCGGGGCGCCGTGAGGCTCTCGACGCGCGCCGCCGGGCATTCGGTCAGGTTGAACCACCGCCCATACCCCCGAGGGTCAAGCTCCGAGTGGATGTCGATGAGGCGCACGTCAGGGTTGTTCTCGAGGAGCGGGAAGAAGCCGCGAGGGATGGCGAAATCGACGCGGCCGGGATGGCGCCGGGCCAGCGCGCGAAGGCCCGGGGTCATCATCAACAGGTCTCCCCCCCCGCCCATGGCGCGCGTGACCAGCACCCGCGTGGCGGTGGCTTCTTTGGGGACCGCACGTGCCGCGGGTCGTTCCCCGGGTCGGAGATATCGATAGAAGTAGAGGCACGCCAGCAGGCCGAGCTCGAAGGGGCGGGCAGCGCGCGCGCGGGGGCCAAAGCCCCTCAGGCAGATCCAGTGGGCGAGGAACAGGAGCTTGTCGGCCGGGCCCGTGTCACGGCTGATCATGAAGCGCAGAGCCCCGCGATGGGCCCTGGACAGCAGCTCGAGAATGGCCCGCCGCTCCTCCATGTTCGAGTAGAAGGCGCGGAGGCCGTCGAGAAGGAGCCGCTTGAAGAAGGGGGCTTCACCGACGTGGAGGGCGGTGCGGCCCAGGGCCCGGATCAGCTCGGGCACGACGTTCCGGTCCGAGATCAGGTCGGGCCGCCGGTAGAAGGCAGCAAGCTCCGCATGTGCCTCCGGCAGCCTGCCACACGCCTCCAGCACGGAAGCTCTGGCCAGCACCAGGCGCGGATGGAGATCGGGATAGTGGTGGGCGCCTCGGGCGATGGCCGTGTCGCAGACCGACAACGCCTCGGCCAGCTGCGAAGCGCTCCGCAGGTACTCGCTCCACTCGAGAAGCGCCTCGAAGGCTTGACGCGGAAGCCGAGGGGGAGCCGGCCGGGGGTCGACCAGCAACTCCAGGGCGGATTGCACCAGCGTGCGCTCGGACTCGGCAGCGCGCCCCGCGTGGGGGGGCAGGCCCCGGAGCCGTGTGACGCCGCCCCGCACGACCGACGCCAGAACGCGTGGGCTTGCATAGAACGCGCGGCGCCCAGGGGCCAGGCCAGCGAAGATCGAGCGCACGTTCTCGGTCTCACCGTTGGCAGCCAGGTACTCCAGCTCGGACGGCGAGACGTCGCACGAGACTGGGAGGTCGTCGCATCCCCTCGGGTTTACGCTCATATGCACCTACTGTATCTCGCGTCGCCCTTCGCGATCCTGGGACGCGTTGCCGAGCCCATGCTGAGCGCCAACTTGGATGCTGCGAACCTGCAAGTTCAGCGCCAAGGCCGGCGCCCAGGAGCCGGACAAGGGCGCGGGCGGGCCCGAACGCACGGCGGCCAACGGATTGGATCGAACTTTGGGGGATACGGCCCCGCAGGCAGACGGTCCATGGCAGACCTCTCGCGATACGCCGCCAACACTGGGGTCGCAGGTTTCGCGGCGAATGAAGCCCACGACGCGAAGGGGCGCCCGGACGCCTCAGCGCAAGAGGCGCGTGAGCCGTCCGGACGCCGCGGAGGTTGACTGCCTGCTAGAAGACTGGACTACACGCCCAAGAGTAACGATGAGTGCGGCCGACTACGCCTGACAATGAATCCGGGCAACAACCCCCGACGGCCTCCGTGTGCTGTATAGCCCAACGGCGGGTAGCCTTCAGTGACGTAGGTCACACTCAGGGACGAGGCCACACACACGCCGGAGGACCTGCTCTGTGCCGCCTGGGGTCCCGACGAACGCCTGGCTGCCGCCGAGAGGCGACCCAGACGCAGATCCATGTCGCCGTCGCGTCGAACACGAAAAAGGTGGATCTACCAACCGTGCCTTACTACGCTCCGCCGCGCCAAGATCCTCCGCCGAGTCCGTCGCCGGACGAATCGGCGAAATGTCGAGCACGAAGCCAATGCGACTTCCCTGCCTGGCCTGGTGGCCGGCGCGCACAACGCGGGCGCGGGCTCAGCAGGTTCCACGACACCCTGACGGCGGCGCGTGGATCCAGGCCACGTCCTCGGGCCAGCGGTGGTAGTGGTCGCAGGCAAGCTTCGGCGTCGTTTGCTCGAAGATCCGCTCGGGATGCTTGCGGCAGAACACATCCCACACCGACGGCCCGCGGCCGTCCTCGTCCGCGGCGCCCTCGATCTTGAGCGCGGCGGTGGCCGCCCCCCAGACGAAGCCCTTGGGAAACTGCAGCCTCACCGGCATCATTATTCAATGCGCGACCGCGCCGCGCTATACTCCCGCCGCACCCGTGCGCTTCACGCTGAAAGCCCCCGTGAGCGGACCACTGGTTCCCCTGGCCCAGGTCCCCGACCCGGTCTTCGCCGCGAAGATGGTCGGCGAGGGTCTCGCGATCGACCCCGTCACCGACTGCCTGCGCGCTCCCTGCGACGGTGTGGTGAGGCGCCTGCATCCCTCGCATCACGCCATCACGCTCGAGACAGCCGGAGGACTCGAAGTGCTGATGCACATCGGGCTCGAGACCGTCGCGCTCAAAGGCGACGGCTTTCGGCCGAAAGTGAAGGACGGCGATCGCGTCCGCTTGGGTGACGCGCTCGTCGAGTTCGACCCCCAGACCCTGGCGGCCCGCGCCAAGAGCTTGCTGACGGTTGTCGTCGTCACCAACGTCGAGCGGGTGCTCTCGTTCACGCACTGCTCCGGCTTCGTGCGCATGGGCGACGTGATCCTGGAGATGACGCTGGCCGACGCCGGCGCCGCCGCCGCCGCGGCCGTGGTTTCCGGCGACAGCGCCCTTGGCGAAAAGCTCCGCATCCCGAACCCACAGGGCCTGCACGCCCGGCCTGCCGCCGTGCTGGCGAGCGCGGCAAAAGCCTTTGCCGCCGAGATCCGGTTGGAACGCGGCGCGGAATCGGTCAACGCGCGCAGCGTGGTCGCGATCATGGGCCTCGACGTGGCGCTCGGCGACTCGGTCCGGATCGTGGCGCGCGGCGCCGACGCCAAGGCGGCGGTCGAGCAGCTCACCAAGCTGCTCCTGGGCGGACTCGGCGAAGCAGGCGCCGACGGCGGACCGTCGGCGCCGAAGCCCAGGGCCACGGGCGACCCGGACCGGCTGACGGGCGTCTCGGCCTCCCCCGGCCTGGCGATCGGAATCGTGCAGCAGCTTCGCCGCGAAGACGTCACGCTGGCGCGGTATGGCGAGGCGCCCCACGAAGAGCGCCGCAAGCTGGAGTCGGCGCTCGCTCAGGCGCGCGTCCAATTGCAGGCGCTCGAGGCCCGGCTGCGCAGCGAGGCCGATCCCGCCAAAGCCGCGATCTTCGCCGCGCACGCGGAGCTGCTCGACGACCCCGACCTGCGCGAGCCGGCCGAGCAGGCGATCGGCGAAGGCCTGAGCGCAGCCTTCGCCTGGCGCACGGCCTTCGCCGCCCAGGCCGACCGCCTGGCCGCGATGAAGAACGAGCTGCTGGCCGCGCGCGCCAGCGACCTGCGCGACGTGGGTGGCCGCGTGCTGCGCCTCATCACCGGCAGCGAAGCAGGCCCGATCGTGTTCCCGAAGGACACCATCCTGATCGCAGAGGACCTAACGCCCTCCGACACCGCCAGCCTCGACCGCACCCGCGTCCTCGGCTTCTGCACCACTACCGGTGGTGCGTCCTCCCACGTCGCCATCCTGGCCCGCTCGCTGGGGCTGCCCGCGATCGCCGGCATCGAGGCCCGCGCCCTCGAAATCCCCGCGGGCACCAGCGCCATCCTCGACGGCACCAAGGGCACGCTGCGGCTGCGCCCGAAGGAAGACGAGCTGCGCTCGATTGGTGAGCGGCAGTTGAAGCACAGCGAGCGGCGCGCCGCGGCGCTGCTCTCGGCCGCGCAACCGGCGACGACACGCGATGGCCATCGAGTCGAAGTCGCGGCGAATGCCGGCAAGATCGATGACGTGCGCGAGGCGCTGGCCTTGGGCGGCGAGGGCGTCGGGCTGCTGCGCTCCGAGTTCCTGTTCATGGAGCGGACCCAGGCGCCCACTGAGGACGAACAGCATGCGGCCTATTCGGCGATGGCGAAGCTGCTCGGACCGAACCGCTCGCTCATCATCCGCACGCTTGACGTGGGCGGCGACAAACCACTCTCGTACTGGCCGATCCCGAAGGAGGAGAACCCGTTCCTCGGCGAGCGCGGCATCCGCTTCCTGCTCGACCACCCCGAGGTGTTGCGCGCACAACTGCGCGCCATCCTGCGTGCGGCGCCCGAGGGCAAGGTCCAGGTGATGTTCCCGATGGTTGCGACGCTGCCGGAGCTGCGCCGCGCCAAGCTGATCCTCGAAGAAGAGCGCGCGCAACTCGGCGCTGCGTCGATCCCGGTCGGGATCATGGTCGAGGTGGCCTCGGTCGCGGTGATGGCCGACGCCTTCGCCCGCGAGGTGGACTTCTTCTCGATTGGGACCAACGACCTGACGCAGTACACGCTGGCGATGGACCGCGGCCACCCGCGCCTGGCGCCGCTCGTCGATGCGCTCAATCCCGCGGTGCTGAGCCTGATCGACAACACGGTGCGCGCCGCACACGAGCACGGACGCTGGGTCGGCGTCTGCGGCGGCATCGCAGGCGACCCGCAGGCGGTGCCGATCCTGCTCGGGCTTGGCGTCGATGAACTCTCCGTCAGCGTGCCCGTGATCCCGGAGATCAAGGCGCGCATCCGGAGCTTGAAATTCGCCGAGTGCCAGGCGCTCGCGCAGCAGGCGCTTGCCTCAGGCACCGCCGAAGAGGTGCGGGCGCTCTCGCCCGAGCCCAAGGAGTAGCCGGCTATGATCCGCTTCCAGGACGCCTTCGCGCTGCTCCAGAAGATCGGCAAGTCGCTGATGCTGCCGGTCTCGGTGCTGCCCGTCGCCGGCATCCTGCTCGGCGTCGGCAGCGCTCACTTCGCGATTCTGCCGCCTGCACTCTCGGAGGTGATGGCGCAGTCGGGCGGCGCCATCTTCGGCAACCTGGCGCTGATCTTCGCGATCGGAGTGGCGCTGGGCGTGACGAACAACGACGGTGTTGCGGCCCTGGCGGCGGTCGTTGGCTACGCGGTGCTGCTCGCAGCCATGGGCGTGGTGGCCAAGGTGCTCGGCCACGAGGTGGAGCCCATCATGGGCATCTCGTCGCTCAACACCGGCGTCTTCGGCGGAATCCTGATCGGCGCGATCGCAGGCTACTTGTTCAACCGCTATTACCGGGTCCAGCTACCGGCCTACCTCGGCTTCTTCGCGGGCAAGCGCTCAGTACCGATCCTCACGGCAGGCGCCGCGGTCGCGACCGGTGCCGCGCTCGCCTTCATCTGGCCGCCGATCGGAGCCGTGATCCATAGTTTCTCGACCTGGGCGGCCTCCGGGAATCCACGCATGGCGTTCGCGCTCTACGGCGTCGTCGAGCGCTCACTGCTGCCCTTCGGGCTGCACCACATCTGGAACGTGCCCTTCTTCTTCGAGACTGGACAGTACGTGAACCCCACCACCGGCGAGATCTTCCGTGGCGAGATCCCCCGCTTCACGGCGGGCGACCCGACTGCCGGCCACCTGGCCGGCGGCTATCTGTTCAAGATGTGGGGTCTGCCGGCCGCCGCGATCGCCATGTGGCACACCGCCAGGCCCGAGAACCGCGCCAAGATCGGCGGCATCATGATCTCGGCCGCGCTCACGTCCTTTCTCACCGGCATCACCGAGCCGATCGAGTTCTCGTTCCTGTTCGTGGCGCCTCTGCTGTACGCCATCCACGCTCTGCTCGCGGCTGTCGCGTACTTCACCTGCATCGAACTCGGCATCCGCCACGGCACCACCTTCTCGCACGGCCTGATCGACTACGTGGTGCTGTTCTCGCAGTCGACGCGCGGCCTCTGGTATCTGTGGCTGGGTCCGATCTGGGCGCTCGGCTACTACACGATCTTCCGTGTCGTCATCACGCGCTTCGACTTGAAGACGCCGGGGCGCGAAGCGGAAGTGGAGGCCTCGGCTGCGGCCAGTAAGGCTGGCGCCACGGGCGAGATGGCGCACGATCTGGTGCTCGCCTTCGGCGGGCGCGCCAACATCAAGAACCTGGATGCCTGCATCACCCGGCTACGGGTGGAACTCCACGACACTACGAAGGCGAGCCCCGAGCAACTGAGGGCCCTGGGCGCCGCGGGGGTGGTGGTGGTGGGTAGCGGGCTCCAAGCGATCTTCGGCACGCGTTCGGAGAACCTGAAGACGGACATGGAAATGTATCTTCAGTCTTCCGGCTCGGAC
Source organism: Acidobacteriota bacterium (assembly GCA_032127875.1). Lineage (GTDB taxonomy): Bacteria > Acidobacteriota > Vicinamibacteria > Fen-336 > Fen-336 > CADEEV01. Next base: position 39,586 of record JAQBHI010000051.1, on the reverse strand, counting down.
GCAGCGCCGAGCGCTCGCAAGACTGGCGGCTGCGACACCGACGGGCTGCTCGCGGGGCTTGGCGGCAAGTCCAACGTCCGCGCCCTCGAGACGTGCGCGGTGACGCGGATCCAGGTGGACGTGGCCGAGGCCCAGCATGTGAACGAGACGGCGCTGCTGGCTGCCGGCGCAAGCGGCCTGATGCGGGTGGCGGAAGGCCGCTTCCAGCTCATCCTCGGCCCGCATGCCGCGGCGCAGACCGAGGCGCTCAAGGCCCGTCTCCATTAGCCGCGGTCGCCGCACGTGACGTCGCTGCTGCTCGCCGCGCTGGTCCTCGAAACCGCGGTGGCGGCGCCGCCGACGGAACGGAAGCATCCCAAGCTGATCGTGGACATAGGACTCGCCGCCGGCGTGAGCGCCGCCGTGGCGCTGGGCAAGAGCGACATCCGGCGGGCGATCTTCGACGACGGATGCTTCTCGAATATCGCCGAGAACTTCGCGCACCCGGTACGGCAGCTTCGGATCGGGACGCGGCGCGATCGCGATCCCTTCTGGGTCAACAACGTGGCGCACCCCGGCCTGTTCGCGATCGAAGGCTTGTGGCTCAAGCACCGCGGCTACGGGAGTGGCGCGGCCTTCCTGTTCACGCAGCTGCACAGCGCCTTGTGGGAATTCGCGGTGGAGGGCTCCGCCTTCGAACCCTCCGGCAAGGACCTGCTTGCCGACGCGGCGGGCGCGGCGCTTGGCATCTGGGTGCTATGGCCGATCCTGCAGCGGGCGCCTGCCGGCGCCCCTTCGCTTTCGATTACGCCCCGCTTCGAGCGACGCGGGCTCGGGCTCGCGATAGCAGGATCGTTCTAGAGTCGAAAACGCCACTGCTTCAAGGCGGCGTCGTACAGATACTCGAATTTTTTTTCGAAGGACTGCGGAGCGGAGCCCTCGAGGGCATGGGCCGAGGATTCGATCCGGAAGCGCACCGTTCCGGCGAAGGGGTGGGCCGGGTCCGGCTGTTCGCGGATGTCGACCGCAACGATGTTCCAAACGGCCTTCACGCCCACGGCGGGCATGTTCTCGCCGTCGGCCTTCATCTTGTTGGCTTCCTGCTGCAAGCCTGCGCTGACGTCGTCGCGGGTGAGTTTGGGTTCCGGAGTGTGGCAGGCTGCCATGAGCAGCGCCACGGCGGCAAGACATCGGGCATGCTGGCTCATGGGCGCGATCCTAGCATGGCGGTAGGATATCCCTCGCGTCATGTGCGGCCGCTTCACACTCACGACACCGGGCGAGGTCCTCGCCGAGGTCTTCGGCCTCGACGAGCCTCCCGAGCTCGCGCCGCGCTACAACATCGCGCCGACCCAAGCTATCGCCGTGATCCGGCGCGTGCCGGCCGGGGCGCCCATGTCGCTCACGCTGATGCGTTGGGGACTGATCCCCGCATGGCAGCGCGAACCGCGCCAGGGCGCGCCGCTGATCAACGCGCGCGCCGAATCGCTGCTCGACAAGCCGGCGTTTCGCGAGGCCTTCGAGCGGCGCCGCTGCCTGATTCCCGCCGACGGCTTCTACGAGTGGAAGGGGCCTTCGGGACAGCGCGAGGCCTGGCTGATCCGGCGCGCCGATGGCCAGCCGCTCGCCTTCGCCGGACTCTGGGAGCCGGCGACGGGCCGCGAGCCCGGGCAGGCCGGAAGCTGCGCGATCGTCACCACCGAACCCAACGACCTGATGCGAACCATCCACGATCGCATGCCTGCGCTGCTGACCGCTGCGGACTGGAACGCCTGGGTGGATCCCGACAACCGGCACGCGAGAAACCTGCGCCAATTGCTGCGGCCTTGTGCGCCGGAAACGCTCAGCGCAGTGCGCGTCGGCTCGGTCGTGAACAACGCGGCCAACGAAACGCCTGACTGCATCCAGCCGCTGGCCGTCTAGCCAAGGTCCTACTCCGCGGGGCGCACTGCGAAGCACGCCAAGATGTTCTTCGACAGCACGCGAGTCGCCAGTGATGACGCGCATCGCGGCTGAGGCGGAAACGGTCTGCGCATGGCTCACGAACCGCGGTACGTCGACGGCGGAGGTCTTGGAGCGCTGATCGATCCGGCGCGCAACCCGGGCGCATCCGCCTACCTGGCTCAGCAGCAACCGTCCTGTCACTCGGACACGGGAGCCCGATCAGGCGAAGGCTGCGGCGACGTGGTCGCCTACAGTCCTTCCTTCGCGCAGTGCCGGTATGTCGCGCTGATCACCAAGGGCAGAGTCTTTGCGCTCGGTCTGGGCCAGCGCAACGTGGGCTATCGCCTTCCCGTGACGCTGCGCGTCACAGCCCTGGCGACCGGTGCCTCCGGCGAGCGAGATCGGCCCCGGCTGGCTCCGCTTCGAGCTTTTCCGGCCGGACTGGCCCGCGCCAGACCTGGCTTTGTGGACGCTGCGAGCCTAGGCGGCCGCCTGGGACGAGGCAGAGCGTCCTCCCGGCCCGGAGCGGCGGTAGCAGGGCCGGGGCCTTGATCTTGATGTAGAGTGGATCGGCGACCAGGCGGGAGGATCGCGGGGGTAGCCAGGTGGCCTACGACGAGGGACTGGCCGAGCGTATTCGCGGAATTCTCGACGACCGCCACGACGTCTCCGAGAAGAAGATGTTCGGTGGCATCGCCTTCATGATTCGCGGCCACATGTGCGTGGGGATCGTGAAGGACACGCTGATGGTTCGGGTCGGACCCGAGGCCTACGAAGCGCTGCTCCGGCAACCGCACGCCCGCCCGATGGACTTCACCGGAAGGCCGATGAAGGGCTTCGTGTACATTGCGGCGCCGGGGCTCGAAACGGATCCCGATCTGGAGCGTTGGGTGGGACACGGTGTTCAGTACGGCATGTCCCTTGTGATCAAGGCCGGGGCCGCAAGAAAACCGCCGCCGAAAAGAGCGCCGCCGCGAACCAAGCGCCCGCGCGCTCGCCGTTGAGGCGGCGCCTAAGCTGGAAAGTCGCGAGGAACTCGAAAAGCGGGTGGCCCAACTCAAGAAACAGGTCTCTGCCATGAGGGGCGGACTGGGTCCGATGCGCGGCATCCGCAGGCGCGCCTCGTGGGGCATTGGAGACATTCCCTTCTACGACATCGCACTGGGACCGGATCTCGGGCGCGGCGAACTGCGCGGTCACGCCAAAGGGCTCGTGGCGATCGGGGATCTGGCTACGGGCGTTCTGGCCTTCGCTGGACTCTCGAGGGGCGTCTTTGCCTTCGGTGGTCTGGCAGTCGGTCTGGTCAGCTTCGGCGGGCTGTCTGTCGGCCTGCTGGGCGCGGTCGGTGGGCTGGCCATCGGAGGCCTGGCCCTGGGCGGAGCGGCGGGCGGACGGATTGCCATCGGCGGAGGCGCGGCCGGCTATTACGCATGCGGTGGCGCCGCTTTCGGCGAACACGTCGTCGACGCGACCCATCGCGAGCCTGCGGCGCTGGAGTTCTTTCGCGAGCACGCACTCGCGCGACTGTGCGGCGCAAGGTAGAGTCGGCGCAAAGGCCAATGGCGATCCGCGTGGTCCAGCTCGGCACTCCTCGGATGCGCGGCGAGGGGCTGCGCGTAGGCACCGTGCGACGCCCGCCGCGCGGCGTGCCAAGCACTGAATACGCAGCACGCGACTACTACGACGTGTGGCTGCCGGAGTTGGCGCCATCCGAGGCGCTCATCCGCTTCGCCCTCCAGGCGGACAGCCCGCGGACCTGGCGGAATTTCGCCAAACGCTACCGGAGCGAGATGAAGCGTCCTCCGGCGATGCGACTGCTGAGGCTGCTGGCCGCCTTGTCGCGGCGCACGTCTTTGGCGGTGGGCTGTTACTGTCCGGACGAGGCGCGCTGTCACCGATCGGTGCTGAGGGAGCTGCTCGAGGAGCACGGGGCACGCCTCGAGTAGCGTAGAACAGCCTGGCCGGCGCGGGCGACTGGAGGCCGCGGCTGTTGTACAGTCCGCGCGTGGCCAAGCGTCGACGCCGGTTGAAGACACCCCCGCTGCTGTACGCCAGGACACAGCGGCTGCTGAGCCGGCTCGAGGAGCGGGTGTCCGGGACCTTCCTCACGTATTGGATGAGCACCGGCGGCTCGGTCTGCGACAACGACGTGATGGCGATGCAGGAGGTGCTGCGCGAGATCGGCCCACAGCAGCATTTGACGCTGCTCGTGAAGTCCGACGGTGGCAGCGGCATGGCGGCGTTGCGGCTGGTGCATCTGCTACGCCGCCACACCAGGCGGCTGACGGTAGTGGCGCCGCTCAACTGTGCTTCCGCCGCGACCATGTTGGCACTCGGCGCCGACACCATCGCGATGGGTCCCTTGTCGTACCTGACGGCCGTTGACACCTCGCTCGAGCACGACCTCTCCCCCGTCGACCACACCAACAACCTGGTCTCCGTGAGCAACGACGAGGTGGATCGCGTGATACGGCTGTGGAAGGAAACGGTGGGGCGCGACAAGGACAGCGTGAACCCGTACCAGGAGCTGTACCGCTACCTGCACCCGCTCGTGATCGGCGCGCTCGATCGCGCCAGCAGCCTGTCTCTGATGCTGTGCCGCGAGATCCTCGGCTATCACATGCGCGACAAGAAGAAGGCAGCTCGCATCGCCGAGCGGCTCAACTCCTCGTACCCGGCGCACCAATACCCGATCACCAGCCGCGAGGCGCGCAGCCTCGGCCTGCGTATCCAAGACGTGGACCCCGAGACCGATCAACTGCTGCAGGAGTTGAACCTGGTCTACTCGGAGATGGGCCAGCGCGCCATCACCGACCACGACGACGAGAACCACCACGACAACGAGATCACCAACATCCTGGAACGCCGGGGGCGGCAAGTCTTCTATCAAGTCGAGAAGGACTGGCACTATCGCAAGGAAGAGCGGCGCTGGGTGGCGATCAACGACCTCTCGTCGTGGTACCACTGCCGGCGGATCCGCGGCCGGACGACGAAGACCCGGCTGCATATCCGGTAGGCAAGTCGGGGGGGTAGTGAACCATGCACCCCCCGCGCCCTTCGGGCTCTCCCCCGAGTCGCTCCGCGCCAGAGTGAATCTGGCGCTTCGCTGTCGGCGGCCTTTCGGCTACTTGCCGCTGGGCTTGCCCGCGATCGCCTTCTCCAGCTCCGCGACCTCGCGCGGCGCGCCACAGGAGAGGCATTCACCGCCCGTGGCCGTGACCAGCACCTCGTCCTCGATGCGCACACCGATGTTCCACCAGCGCTTGTCGGGCGTCGAGCCCTCGGGGATGTAGATGCCCGGCTCCACGGTGAAGAGCATGCCCGGCTCCAGCAGTGTGCTCGCCTTGGTATAGCGCTCGGCGCGATCGGCGCCCTCGGGAATTCCGTAGCTGCCCGGGTCGTGGACGTTCAGCCCGACCCAGTGGCTGGAGCCGTGCGGGTAGAACTTGGCGTGAGCCCTGGTCTTGATCAGCTCGTCGCGGTTGCCCGAGAGCAGCCCGAGGCGCAGCAGGCCGTCGACCACCACCTCATCGGTCTTGCCGTGCATGGTGTGGAAGGGGATGCCCGGCTTGACAGCCGCGATCGCCGCCTTCTGCGCCGCCAGCACGATGTCGTAGATCGCACGCTGATCGGCCGTGAACTTGCCCGACACCGGGTAGCTGCGCGTGACGTCGGCCGCGTACATCGAATACTCGCAAGCCGTGTCGTTGACGATCATGCCGCCCGCTTCCATGCGCTTGTCGGCCGGCTCGTAGTGCAGGATCACCGAGTTCCTGCCCGAGCCTACGATCGGCGGGTACGCCATGCGGCCGGCGCCACCGGCGAGACACGCGGCGACCATCACGGCCTTCAGGTTGTACTCGTAGCGGCCCGGCTTCACCTCGCGCAGCGCGGCGATATGAGCGTCGACCGAGAGCTCGGCAGCGCGGCGCAGCAGGGCGATCTCGGTCGCATCCTTGATCAGACGTTGCTGGTGAACGATCGGCCCGGCGTCGGCCATCGGCCGCGGCAGCGCGGCGTTCGCGTTGCCCGCGTTCCAGGCTGCGAGCAGCTTGTCGCGGAAGGCGCTGTCGCCGCCGTCGCTGTAGTAGAGCGCTTTCGCGCCCACGGCCAGCTCCGGCAGCTTCTTCCACAGCTCCTCGATCGAGTACGACTGCTCGGCGCCGAAGTCCTGCTTCGCGCCGTCGACGCCGGCGCGCCAACCGGTCCACTGCTCTTTCGAGAGGTCCTTCGGCCCAACGAACAGCACATAACGCTGGCCCTCGGCCGCACCCGGCCGGATCACCGCCACCGCGTCGGCTTCGGAGAAGCCCGTGAGGTACCAGAAGTCCGAGTCCTGGCGATAGGGGTCGGGCGAGGTCTCGACCGACGTCTCGGGCGCCGTGCGGACGATGGCAATCGCGCCCTCCGGCAGTTTCGCCGCAAACTTCTGGCGATGTCCGGCAAAGAAGGCCTGCGTCAACTCGGGCGCAGGCGATGCCGCAAAGGCGGGCCCGGAAAGGCTCAGCACGGCAAGGGCGCAGGCGAGACGGGATCGCATCTTGAGTTGGCTCCTTAGGGAATCGGGCGATTCTACGCCGAGACCGGCCGTTTCAGGCCGTCGGGGTAGGAGCCGAGCACGCGCAACTCCGGCGCCAGGCCGCGCAGTTCCGCGAGCCCCTCGCCTGCAGCGCCGCGCGGGTCGCCCAGGATGTCGATGTAGAAGGCGTACTCCCAGGGACGGCCACGCAGCGGCCGTGATTCGATCTTGGAAAGATCCACGCCGCGCGAGGCGAAGGCGCCCATCGCCTTGTGCAGCGCGCCCGGCACGTTGTCGAGAGTGAAGACGATGGACGTCTTGGTTGCGGCCTCGGCGGGACCTGGCTCGCGAGCAAGGATCAGGAAGCGGGTGTAGTTCTGCGGGTCGTCCTCGAGGCTGCCGATCAATACCGACCCGCCGTAGAGCGACGCTGCGAGGGCCGAGGCGATCGCGCCGTCGCTCGCCTGCCCGCTGCGCATCAGCTCGAGAACGCTGCCGGCCGTGTCGTAGGCGGCCACCGCTTCGAGCTGTGGCCGCTCGGCGAAAAAGCGGCGGCATTGCGCGAGCGCCACCGGATGCGACGCCACGCGCCGCAGCGCGGCCTCGCTCGCCCCGGGCCGTACGATCAGGCAGTGCCGGATGCGAAGCTGGGTCTCCCCCACGATGTGCAGCGGCGAGGCCTGCAGGCGATCGTAGTTCTCGTGGATCGAGCCGGCGAGCGAATTCTCGATCGGCAGCAGGCCGCGCTCGGCCTCCCCCGCCACGACCGCCGCGAACAGCGCATCGAACGAAGGCCGCGCCAGGACCCCAGCGTCCTTGCCCAGGGCGACGAGCGCCGCCTCGTGACTGAAAGCCCCGCGCTCGCCCTGGATCGCGACCCTCACTTCGCGGCTGGCGGCTCCGCGGTCAGCGGCTTGAGGATCTGCGACAACAGGTCGGGTTTCGCCGGATCGGCCGTGAGCATGGAGTGGCGGTCGCCGCCGTCGTAGTCGATCTTGAAGGTCCTGAAGAACTCGCCGTTGTCCAGGAGCAGCTCGATCGACTTGCTGGCCTTCGTCTCGCGCAGGGCGTCGCGCAACACCTCGCGGCTGAAGCGGCGGCCGTTGACCGCGACCAGCTTCATGCCCGGGCCGACACCGGCCTTGTCGGCCGGCGTGTCCGGTAGTACATCGGGGATGAGACCCTCCTTCCCCTTCACGATGAAGCCGAGCGAGAAGCGGGCATCGAGTAGATCGTCGACCGCCTCGCGGGCCCTGGTGATGGGCGGCACGGCTTCCTGGAACGCGAGCTTGAAGCCGGCGTTCTCGATCCCGGCCAGGTTGACGTGCGGCTGCACGGAGTAGACGCGTTCCTTGAAGAAGCCCGCCCACTCGTAGGGCAGCACCTTGCCGAGCGTCGCGGTCACGTCGGCGAGCGTGTAGGGCAGCACCTTCGGCGCGCCGCTCGCACCACCGTGAAAGAGCTTGCAGAAATCGTCGAGGCTCTTGACACCATTCGTAGAGCGGCGGATCAGCGTGTCGGCGTCGAGCCACAGCAGCGCGCCTTCGAGGTAGAAGTCAGTGCTGCGGCGGCGGCCTCGCCAGTCGGGCCGGGCAGGATACAGCACCTGGGCGCCCTCCGCGGTGTCGGCGGTCGGGCGCCAGGAACGCCCGCCGTTCGCGGCCATCTCGGCCGCGAGGCGCGCGAGGTTCTCGCGAAACTCCGCCGGCGTCGCGATTCCGCTGCGAGCCGCGAACACCCGGCCCAGGTAGTCCGTCAGCCCCTCGTACACCCAGAGCAGCTCGCCCGCCATCGGCTTCTCGAAGCTGCCCGGCATCAGGCCCGCGGGGCGCCTGTACTTGCCGTTCCACGAATGCGTCATCTCGTGGGGCAGCAGGTCCAGGCGAAGCAGCCGCGCGTTGTCGTCGACGAGCGAGCGCTCCGGGATCCGGTTGTCGCTCGATTCGTGATGCTCCAGGCCAAAGTGCGCCGTGTGATCGGAAAGCGTCAGCAGGAAGTCGTAGGAGCGATAGGGGCGGGCGCCGAAATGAGCGCCGGTCTCGGCCACGAGGCGCTTCCAACCGGCGACCACGGAATCCGGTGCGGCAAGTGCCGCCTCGCTGTCGGCGGCGATGTGGATGCGATGCGCGATCGGGCCCTCCGAGAGCTCGATCGTGCGCAAATGGGCGCCCGCCAACACCGGGGCGTCCACCAGGGTCGTGAAGGACACGGGCTCGAACTCGACGCGGCCCGCGGCGCTGCTCGCCGGAGGCAGCGCCCCGCCGAACTTCCAGCCGTCGGGCAGATGCAAAGACGCCTGGTACGTCAGCTCGTCGGAGCTCTTGCCCGCGGGCGAGAGCAGCAGCGTGTTCCAACTGATCACGGCAAGCTGTTGCGTCGCTGAGGGTCCCGCAGTGAACTGGCCACCCTCGGTCGGCGAGAGGTACTCGAGCGAGACGTCGACGGCATCGGCCCCGGTCGGAACGTCCAGGTGGAAGGCAAACATGTTCACGGGGTCGCGACGCCAGGCGAGTGGCTTGCCGCCGGCGCTGAAGTGCAGGCCCGAGAGGTCGGCGATCGGCCCCGTCGGTCCGTGTTCCCCCGGAAGCCATGCTGGGTAGACCAGCGTGAGCGCCCCAGGCGCTGCGGGGATGCGCAGCTTCGCGCTGAACAGGCGGCGCGCCGCTTCGCGCGCGTCCACTTCGACCGTGATGGGGCGCGCGGCGAGCGGGGCGGCGAGCAGCGTCGACAACAGAAAAGAAGCGAACATGAAATCTCTCCGGGCTAGCGTGAGCGCGGCAGGTCGAGCGCGGGATTGCGCGCGAAGAAGTCCAAGGGACGGATCTCGAAGTCGTGCCATGCGACCGGCATCACGGGCCAGTCCTCGGCGCGCACGACATGATGCATGCCTACGGTGTACCAGGCCACGATGTCGGTGTTCTCGATGGAGCGGTTCGCGCGGGTCCAGGTGGGCAGGCCGTCCTCGCCCCGGCTCTGCGTGGGGAAGTCGCCGGCAGCGTACAGCTCATCGGGTTCATAGGGCGTCACCCACGGCGCGTGGCGGATGTAGCCCGCACGCTTCTGTGGGAAATCGTCCTCGCTGAGCAGCGACTCGGCGCTGTGGCCGCCGCGGATCTGGTAGCTCACTGAGATTGGCGGGATTCTATCCTGGCCGTGCCCTTCTTGCCCGCGCCGCTGCGCGCACGATAAGCTTTGGACTTCACTTCGAGCGCGGGCGTAGCCGAATTGGCATAGGCGCCTGACTTAGGATCAGGTGGGGAAACCCGTGGGGGTTCAAGTCCCTCCGCCCGCACCAAACTTATGAGACAGGTCGTGATAATCGGCGGCGGTCCCGCCGGCTTGACCGCAGCCTACGCCTTGATGAAGGCCGGCGTCTCCTCCGAGGTGCTGGAGCAGGACCATCAGGTCGGCGGGCACGCACGCACCGTCCGCCACGACGGTTACTTGTTCGACGTCGGCGGGCACCGCTTCTTCACGAAGATCCCCGAGGTGCAGCGGATCTGGCGCGAGGTCATGCAGGAGCGCTTCCTGCGCGTGCGGCGGCTGTCTCGAATCCTTTACCGTGGCAAGTTCTTCCAATACCCGCTGAAACCGTTCCAAGCGCTCTCGCAGCTCGGGCTCTTCGAAAGCACATGGGTCGTGCTCTCGTACGTGCGCAAGAAGCTGTTCCCGCTGCGGCCGGAGGAGAACCTCGAGAACTGGATGTCGAACCGCTTCGGGCGGCGGCTGTTCCTCATGTTCTTCAAGACCTACACCGAGAAGGTCTGGGGACTGCCCTGCACCGAGATCCGCGCCGAGTGGGCGGCACAGCGCATCAAGACGCTGACGCTGTGGGGCGCCTTGAAGAGCGCGGTCCTGCCCGGCCGCAAGAGCCAGCACCGGAGCCTGATCGAGGAGTTCGAGTATCCCGAGAAGGGTCCCGGGATGCTGTGGGAAAAGATGGCCGCCATCCTCGAGGCCGATGGGCAAAAGCTGCTGCTCGAGCACAGCGTAGTCGGCCTGCGCCGTACCGGCTTTCGTGTCGACGCCGTCCTCGCGCGGCACGCCGGGCGCGAGGAGCTCCACGAGGGCACCGACTTCATAGCCAGCATGCCGCTGCCCGAGCTGATCCTGGGTCTCGACCCGCCCGCGCCGGACGAGATCCAGGACCACGCGCGTGCGCTGCGCTACCGCGACTTCATCATGGTTGCCGTGATGATCCACAAGCCCAGGCTGTTCCCGGACAACTGGATCTACATCCACACCCCCGAGGTGCAGGTCGGCCGGATCCAGAATTTTCGCAATTGGAGTGCTGCGATGGTGCCCGACGCCGAGACGACCTGCCTGGGCCTCGAGTACTTCTGCAACGAGGGCGACCTGCTCTGGTCGCGCAGCGACGAGGAACTCCAGAGGCTGGCACGCCACGAGATCGTCAAGCTCGGCTTCGCTCAGGCGGACGACATCTTCGACGCCACCGTGGTGCGCCAGAAAAAGGCCTACCCCGTCTACGACCCCGCCTACCGGACGCACCTCGACCGGCTGCGCGACTGGCTGCTGCAGTTCGAGAACCTGCAGATGGTCGGGCGCAACGGCTTGCACAAGTACAACAACCAGGACCACGCCATGCTGACAGCCCTGTACGCGGTCCGCAACATCCTCGGCGAGAAGCTCGACGTCTGGGGCGTCAACACCGAGGAGGAGTACCACGAGGTGCAGGCGACGCCGGCCGCCGAATGAGCCGCAGCCGGCTCACGTGCTATTCTTGAGGGTCGGCAAAGACGTGGCGGGGCCGGGAGGGGCCGGCCCCATCTTCATTTTTGCAGAGGTAGGACGCCTTGAAAGTCGAGTACGTCGAGGAAACCTCGGTTCGCAAGGCGCTCGCCTTCGAGATCGAAGCCGAGGTCGTCGAGAAGGAAATCGAGGTCAAGGCCCGCGACTACGCGAAGAAGGCCCGCGTCCCCGGCTTCCGGCCAGGCAAGATCCCGCCCGACGTGATCAAAAAGCGATTCCGCGCCCAGGTCATGGAGGACGTCGCCGAGGCGATCGTGAACCGCGTGGTCTTCGACGAGATCGAGGGCCGTGGCCTGCGGCCACTCGCAAGCCCGCAGGTGACCCAGCTCAAGATCGACGAGAACCAGCCGATGACCTTCAAAGCGGTCTTCGAGACGCTGCCGATCCTCGAAGCCCCCGACTACAAGGGCCTGCGCGCGAAAGCGAAGAAGGCCGAGATCTCCAGTGAAACGGTGGACCAGGAGCTGGCCCGGCTGCGCGAGGACGCCGCCCGCTTCGACCCCATCGAGGGGCGGCCCGCGCAGAACGGCGACTACTCGGCGCTCGACCTGGCATGGCGGCCCGCGGCGGGGGGCCGCGGCGGGCGGGACGAGAACGCACTCGTCGAGATCGGCTCCTCGGACAACCACGCCGACTTCAACGCGGGCCTGGCCGCGATGAGCGTCGGCGAGACGAAGGACATCGTCGTGAGCTACGCCGCCGACCATCCGGCAAAGAGCCTGGCCGGCCAGACGCTGCACTACACGGTCACGCTCAAGGCGCTCAAGGCCAAGGTAGTGCCGCCGGCCGACGACGAGTTCGCGAAGGACCTCGACTTCGACTCCCTGCTGGCACTGCGCGGCGACATCCGCGAGAAGCTGCTGAAGAGCGAGGAGCGACGTGTCGACCGCGAGCTGAAGGCGCAGCTGGTCGAGAGCCTGGTCGGGCGTGCCAGCTTCGAAGTGCCCGAGGCGCTCGTCGAGCGCCACATGACGGCGCGCACCGAGCAGGCGGCTCGCAGCCTGGCGATGCAGGGTATCGACCCTTCGAAGATCGAGATGGACTGGCGCGAATACCGCGAGAAGCAGCGCGAGGACTCGGTAAAGGCGGCCAAGGCCGACATCCTGCTCGACGAAATCGCCCGCCGCGCGGGCCTCGACGCCAGCGACGAGGAGATCGACAGGGAAGTCGCCCGGCTCGCCGAACGCGTGCGCCGCTCGAAGGAGGCGCTCCGCGCCCAGATGGAGAAGGAGGGCGATCTGGCCTCGCTGCGCGCGCGCATTCGCGAGGAGAAGACCCTTGACTTGATCAAGGCGGATGCTATTCTGGAACTCGAATGAGCGCGCCTAGCGCGGGTACTCTCGTACCCATGGTCGTCGAACAGACGGCCCGTGGAGAGCGCGCCTACGACATCTACTCGCGCCTGCTGAAGGACAACATCGTCTTCATCGGGACCGCGATCGACGACATGGTCGCGAACCTGATCATCGCGCAATTGTTGTTCCTCGAGGCCGAGGACCCGGAGAAGGACATCCACGTCTACATCAATAGCCCCGGCGGCGTGACCACCGCAGGAATGGCCATCTACGACACGATGCAGTTGATCCGGCCCGACGTGCAGACGATCTGCGTCGGGCAGGCCGCCTCGTTCGGCGCGGTGCTGCTGGCGGCTGGCACGGCCGGCAAGCGCTTCGCGCTCCCCAACTCCCGCATCCTGATCCACCAGCCCTGGGGCGGAGCCCAGGGCCAGGCCTCCGACATCGCCATCCAGGCCAAGGAGATCCTGCGGATCAAGGACCGCATCAACGAGATCCTGGCCTTCCACACCAAGCAGCCGATCGAGAAGCTGGCCCAGGACGCCGACCGCGACTTCATCATGGATGCAGCCCAGGCGAGGGATTATGGTATCGTGGACCAGGTGATCAGCCGCCGCGAAAAATGAGCAACAACGGCGAGCCCGAATGAAGAAGACCGGCGATAGCGAGACGCTGCGCTGTTCCTTTTGCAACAAGGATCAGAACGACGTCCGCAAGCTGATCGCGGGCCCCACCGTCTTCATCTGCGACGAGTGCGTCGATGTCTGTAACGACATCATCGCCGACGATCGCCGCGTCGAGGGCAAGACCTACAAGTCGACGCTGCCCACGCCGCACGAGATCAAGAAGTTTCTCGACGAGTACGTGATCGGCCAGGACCAGGCCAAGAAGAAGCTGGCGGTCGCCGTCTACAACCACTACAAGCGCATCGAGATCAGCAAGCAGAAGGGCAAAGCCGAGGTCGAGCTCACCAAGTCGAACATCCTGCTGATCGGCCCCACAGGCACCGGCAAGACGCTGATGGCTCAGACTCTGGCGCGGCTGCTCTCGGTGCCCTTCACGATCGTGGATGCGACCACTCTGACCGAGGCCGGATACGTCGGCGAGGACGTCGAGAACATCATCCTGAAGCTGCTGCAGGCGGCCAACGGGGATATCGAGAAGTGCCAGGAGGGCATCATCTACATCGACGAGATCGACAAGATCTCGCGCAAGGACGAGAACCCTTCGATCACCCGCGACGTGTCCGGCGAAGGGGTGCAGCAGGCGCTGCTGAAGATCCTCGAGGGCACTGTGGCGAACGTGCCGCCCCAGGGCGGCCGCAAGCACCCGCACCAGGAGTTCTATCAGATCGACACGACGAACATCCTGTTCATCTGCGGCGGCGCTTTCGTGGGCCTCGAAAAGGTTGTCGAGCGGCGCGTGGGCAAGAAGACACTGGGCTTCCGCACCGACGCCAAGGCCGCCTCGGCGCCGGTTTCCGGCTCGCCCGCGGCCCGTGCGGCGCTGCTCTCCCAGTCCCAGCCGCAGGACCTGATCCGCTACGGCCTGATCCCCGAGTTCGTCGGCCGTCTGCCCGTCGTGGCGACGCTGCACGCCCTCGACCGCCCCGCCCTGGTCGAGATCCTGACGGCCCCGAAGAACGCCATCATCCGCCAGTACCAGCGCATGTTCGACTACGAGAGCGTCAAGCTGCGCTTCACCGACGACGCGCTCGACGCGATCGCCGACCAGGCGATCCAGCGCAAGATCGGCGCGCGCGGGCTGCGGATGATCATCGAGGAGCTGATGCTCGACCTGATGTACAACCTGCCCTCGATGAAGAAGGTCAGGGAGTGCGTGGTCACCCGCGAAGTCGTGCTCGACCGCGAAAAGCCCATCACCATGATCGAGAAGGTCGGCTAGGCGGCCACCACGGCGGTTCTCGTAGAACTGCCATCTGCGGCGATAATAGGAAGCATGTTTGGCCGTGAAAGGGACAAGATCGACGTGATCGAAACGCTGCCGATGGTCCCGCTGCGGGACGTCGTCGTGTTCCCGCACATGATGATCCCCTTCGTGATCGGGCGGCCCAGCTCGATCAAGGCGCTCGATTACGCGCTCGTCAAGGGCAAGCGGATCTTCCTCTCGGCGCAGCACGACGCGACCCACGACAACCCGACCCCTGAGGAGATCTTCACGCTCGGCACGATCTGCAACATCGTCCAGAGCCTGAAGCTGCCAGACGGCAACGTGAAGGTGCTCGTGGAGGGTGTCGATCGCGGGCGCGCCCTCGAGTTCAAGGAAGAACAGGGCTTTCTCAAGGTGGTGGTGAAGCTGATCCCGCGCCAGGCCGAGGAGGCCGGCGGCGTCGAAGCCGTGATGTCCAGGGTGATCGGCATGTTCGAGCAGTACGTGAAGCTCTCGAACAACCTGCACTACGATGCGATGCTGGCCGCGGTGCGGGTCGAGGACCCCGGCAAGCTGGCCGACACGATCTCCTCGCACCTGGTGCTGCCGGTCGAGCAAAAGCAGAACCTGCTCGAGATCTTCTCGCCGCTGGAGCGTCTCAACCGCATCGCCGCGATCCTCGAGGGCGAGGTGGACAAGCTGCAGGTCGACAAGCGGATCCAGGGCCGCGTCAAGAAGCAGATGGAGCGTGCGCAGAAGGAGTACTACCTCAACGAGAAGATGAAGGCGATCCAGAAGGAGCTGGGCCGGAAGGACGATCGCCTGTCCGAGATCGAGGAGCTGCGCCACAAGATCGAACTCTCGCGCATGAGCAAGGATGCCGAGGAGAAGGCGCTCCAGGAGCTGAAGCGGCTCGAGTCGATGCCCCCGATGTCCGCCGAGGCGACGGTCTCGCGCAACTACCTCGACTGGCTGATCGCGGTGCCGTGGCAGAAGAAAACCCGGGAGCGCAAGGACCTGAAGGCCGCCGAGAAGATCCTGAACGACGACCACTACGGCCTCGAGAAGGTGAAGGAGCGCATCGTCGAGTTCCTCGCCGTGCGCCAGCTCGTCAACAACCCGAAGGGTCCGATCCTGTGCTTCGTCGGCCCGCCCGGCGTCGGCAAGACCTCGCTCGCCAAGTCGATCGCGCGCTGCACCAACCGCAAGTTCGTGCGGCTGTCGCTGGGCGGCGTGCGCGACGAGGCCGAGGTCCGCGGGCATCGCCGCACCTATATCGGCGCCTTCCCCGGCCAGATCATCCAGATGATGAAGAAGGCCGGCAGCCGGAACCCGGTGTTCCTGCTCGACGAAGTGGACAAGATGTCGATGGACTTCCGCGGCGACCCCTCGGCGGCGCTGCTCGAGGTGCTGGACCCCGAGCAGAACCACAGCTTCACCGACCACTACCTCGACGTCGAATTCGACTTGTCGTCGGTGTTCTTCATCGCCACGGCCAACGTGCTCCACACCATCCCACAGGCGCTGCACGACCGCCTGGAGGTGATCCGCCTGCCCGGCTACACCGAGCCCGAGAAGGTCGAGATCGCGAAGCGCCACCTGATCGCCAAACAGGTCAAGTCCAACGGCCTGACCAAGGCGAATCTCACGATCGCCGACGAAGCGCTGCGCGAGTTGATCCGCCGCTACACCCGCGAAGCCGGGGTGCGCAACCTGGAGCGCGAGATCTCGACGATCTGCCGCAAGGCCGCGCGCAAGGTGGTGCTCGAGGGCAAGGAGTGGAGCGCCGCAGTGACGGCCGAGAACCTCTCGGAATATCTCGGCATCCCTCGCTACCGCGCCGCGCGCCAGGAAGAGCGCAACGAGATCGGGACGGCCACGGGCCTCGCCTGGACCGAGGTCGGCGGCGAGATCCTGCCGATCGAGGTCACGCTGATGCCCGGCAAGGGCGCCCTGCGCCTGACCGGCAAGCTCGGCGACGTGATGCAGGAATCGGCGCATGCCGCGCTCTCGTTCGTGCGCTCGCGAGCCGAGCTTTACGGCATCCCGAGAGACTTCAACCGCCGCCTCGACATCCATATCCACGTGCCCGAGGGGGCGATCCCGAAGGACGGCCCGTCCGCGGGCATCACCATCTGCACCGCACTGGTGTCGGCGCTCTCGCACAGGCCGGTGCGGCGCGACGTGGCGATGACCGGCGAGATCACGCTACGCGGCAAGGTGCTGCCGATTGGCGGCGTAAAGGAGAAGCTGCTCGCGGCCCACCGCATCGGCGTCACGACGATCATCCTGCCCCGCGAAAACGAAAAGGACCTGGCCGACGTGCCCCAGGCCGTGATCGAGGCGATGGAGGTGATCCTCGCCGAGCACATCGACGAGGTGCTGAAGATCGCCCTGGTCCCGCCCGACGCCCCGGCCCAGCCCGAGGTCGCGGTGTCGGCCGAGGAACCGGGTCCCGTGCAGGATGGGATGACCCACTGACCGAGGTCGTGTTCACCGGGAGCGCCGCGAAGCCGGCGCAGTTCCCCGGGGACGGCTTGCCGGAAGTGGCTTTCGTGGGCCGCTCGAACGTGGGCAAGAGCAGCCTCCTGAACGCCCTCGCGGGCATTCGGGGGCTGGCCAGGGTTTCGGCGACGCCGGGGCGCACCCGCTTCGTGAATTTCTTCCGGGTTGGGAACGAACTTTACCTGGCGGACTTGCCGGGATACGGCTACGCAAAGGTGCCCGAGTTGATGCGGCGCGAATGGGAATCGCTGGCAGTTTCGTATCTGGTGGGACGGCAGAGCCTGGCGCTGTGCGTGTTGCTCGTGGACCTGCGCCACGAGCCGATGGAGGGCGACCTCACGATGCGCGCCTTTCTCGATGACAACCAGTTGCCCTACGTCCTGGCGGCCACCAAGGCCGACAAGCTGGGGCGCGGCGAGGTCGCGAGGAGGCGGCGGGCGCTGGAGGCAGGTCTGGGGAAGAACGCGAAAGCGGTCTTCGCGGTCAGCGCCGAGACGAAAGCGGGCATGGGCGAGCTTTGGAAGACGGTGAGGGCCACGGCTCTCGCCCACGGGGCGTGAGAGGAGCAGCGTGATGGAAACGGAAGAGAAACCACTCGACCTGTCGGACCTGAAGGAGATGAAGATCCAGGCCCTGAATGTCATGGCGAAGGAGCTGGGCGTACCGGGCGCCACCGGCATCAAGCGCCACGACCTCATCTTCAGGATCCTGCAGACGCAGACCGAGAAGAGCGGCCTGCTGTTCGCCGAGGGCGTGCTGGAGATCCTGCCCGACGGCTACGGCTTCCTGCGGGCGCCGGAGTCGAACTACCTTCCCGGGCCCGACGACATCTACGTTTCGCCGTCGCAGATCCGCCGTTTCAACCTGCGCACGGGCGACACGGTCTCCGGCCAGGTGCGACCTCCCAAGGAAGGCGAACGCTACTTCGCGCTGATCAAGGTCGAGGCGCTCAACTTCGAGCCACCTGACACACCGAAGGACAAGGTCCTCTTCGACAACCTGACGCCGCTTTACCCGCAGGAGCGGCTGAAACTCGAGACGCGGCCCGACAACCTGCTGGCCCGCGTGCTCGACATGATGACGCCCATCGGCAAGGGCCAGCGCGGCTTGATCGTGGCGGCGCCGCGCACCGGCAAGACGATGATCCTGCAGAACATCGCGAGCTCGATCGCGATCAACCACCCGGACGTGGTCCTGATCGTGCTGCTGATCGACGAGAGGCCCGAGGAAGTCACCGACATGCAGCGCTCGGTCAAGGGCGAGGTGGTGTCCTCCACCTTCGACGAGCCCGCCACGCGCCACGTGCAGGTGGCTGAGATGGTGATCGAGAAGGCGAAGCGCCTCGTAGAGCACGGTCGCGACGTAGTGATCCTGCTCGACTCGATCACCCGGCTGGCGCGCGCCTACAACGCGATCGTGCCGTCCTCGGGCAAGGTGCTCTCGGGCGGCGTCGACTCGAACGCGCTGCAGCGGCCCAAGCGCTTCTTCGGCGCGGCGCGCAACATCGAGGGTGGCGGTTCGCTGACGATCATGGCGACGGCGCTGGTCGAGACCGGCTCGCGCATGGACGACGTGATCTTCGAGGAGTTCAAGGGCACCGGCAACATGGAGATCGTGCTCGACCGCAAGATGGCCGACCGGCGCATCTTCCCCGCCGTGGACATGAACAAGAGCGGCACGCGCAAGGAGGAGCTACTCCTGCCGAAAGAGGAGCTGAACCGCATCTGGGTGCTGCGCAAGGTGCTGAACACCCTGTCCGCCGTCGAAGCCATGGAGCTGATGCTGGAGCGCCTGGCCAAGACCAAGGGCAACAAGGAATTCCTGGACAGCATGAGCGTCGGCGCCTGACCCCCTGCCGGCCCGGCGATTTGCCGCGCTTGCGGCGCTACGCTAGAATGTGGGTTTGCGATCGGCGAGGATCGCCTGTACGGGGAGCGAGATGAAGGCTGCCATCCATCCGGAATACAAGACGGTCAACGTCCACTGCGCCTGCGGCGCGACCTGGACGACGCGGTCCACCAAGGGCGAAGAGCTGCGCCTCGAGATCTGCTCGAGTTGCCATCCCTTCTTCACGGGCACCCAGAAGCTGATCGACTCGGCCGGCCGCATCGAGCGCTTCAATCGCAAGTTCCGCAAGACCACGGACAAGCCCGCCGCCCCTCAGGCCTGAGCCATGGCTCTCGGCCGAGAGCAGCGGAGCGGCGGATTCGCTCCGCCGCGTAACGGCACGCGGAGCTTGGGGGCCGCGTCGCTGCTCGAGGGTCCCTGGCAGCGGAGCGGCGGATTCACTCCGCCGCGTGGCGCCACGGGGAGCTTGCGGGCCGCGCCGTTGCTCGAGGCTTCCTGGCAGCGGAGCGGCGGATTCACTCCGCCGCGTAGCGGCGCGGGGAGCTTGGGGGCCGCGTCGCTGCTCGAGGGCTCCGGGCAGCGGAGCGGCGGATTCACTCCGCCGCGTAGCGGTATGGGGGGCCCGGGGGGTGCGTCGTTGACAGTTACCCCCCGGCATTGGTAATGGACGCGATCACATTCCAGAAGCTGAAGGACATCGAGGCCCGCTACGCTGTCGTCGAAGGCCAGATGTCCAACCCGGCCGTCGTCCAGGACCAAGCGGCGTACCAGAAACTCGCCAAGGAATCCAAGGAGATCTCGCTTGTCGTCGAGCGCTACCGCGCCTACAAGGGTGCCTTGGGCGAGATCAGCAAGGTCCAGGAAATGGCGCGGGCCGAAGCCGACCCGGAGTTGCGCGAGATGGCGCACGAAGAGGTCCGCGCCCTCGAGGCGAAGCGCGACGCCCTCGACGCCGAGATCCCCCTGCTGCTGATTCCGCGCGACCCGAACGACGAGAAGAACGTGCTGCTCGAGATCCGTGCCGGCACCGGCGGCGATGAGGCGGCGCTGTTCGCCGCCGACGTATTCCGCATGTACTCGCGCTACGCCGAGCGGCAGGGCTGGAAGATCGACGTGGTCTCGACGAACCGCACCGGCCAGGGCGGACTCAAGGAAGTGATCGCGATGATCGAGGGCGCCCGCGTCTACTCGAAGCTGCGCTACGAGAGCGGCGTGCACCGCGTTCAACGCGTGCCTGCGACCGAGGCCTCGGGCCGGATCCACACCTCGGCCATCACGGTGGCAGTGCTGCCCGAGGCAGAGGACGTGGACGTGAAGGTCGACGCCAAGGACCTGCGTATCGACACCTTCTGCTCGTCGGGACCTGGCGGCCAGAGCGTCAACACCACCTACTCGGCGGTGCGCATCACCCACCTCCCGACGAACACCGTGGTCTCCTGCCAGGACGAAAAGAGCCAGATCAAGAACCGCGAGAAGGCGATGAAGGTGCTGCGCTCACGTCTCTACGAGGTGGCACTCGAGGAGCAGCAGCGGGCGATCGCGAGCGACCGCAAGAGCCAGGTGGGCAGCGGCGACCGCAGCGAAAAGATCCGCACCTACAACTTCCAGCAGGCGCGCGTCAGCGACCACCGCATCGGCCTCACCCTGCACCGGCTGCAGGACATCCTCGACGGCGATCTCGAGGAGATCGTCCAGAGCCTGATCGCGCACTACCAGGCTGAGAAGCTCAAGCAGTCGGCCTAGATTGCGGCGGCCAATCCGCCACACGTGCCCGAAATCTCCCCCACCGTCGCCGCTGCCCTGACCCAGGCCCAGGCCCGCCTGGCGCACGCGAGTGTGCCCGATGCTGGCCTCGATGCCGAGCGCTTGTTGCGCCACGTGCTCGGCTGGGACCGCGCGACGCTCGCCACTTCAGCCCGTGCCTCGATTTCGCTGGAGGCGCTCGCCCGCTTCGAGGCGCTCGTGGCCGAGCGCGCGAAGCGCCGGCCGCTGCAGCACCTGCTCGGGACGCAGGCCTTCTGGCGTCTCCAGTTCCGCGTCACACCCGATGTCCTCATCCCCCGGCCCGAAACGGAGATCCTGGTCGAGGCGGCTCTGGCGCGGCTGCGGGACCTCGAGCACCCCGTGGTCGTCGACGTCGGCACGGGCTCCGGTTGCATCGCCCTGTCTCTGGCCGCGGAATTGCCGACAGCCGAGATCCATGCCACCGACGTATCGGCCGCGGCGCTCAGCGTGGCTCGCGACAACGCCGCGCGGCTGGGTCTCTCCGCCGGCGTGCGCTTTCACCAGGGCGATCTGCTCGCCCCTGTGGGCGGGCGGCGCTTCGAGCTGATCGCCAGCAACCCGCCGTATCTCGACCCAGCCCTCGCGCCGAGCCTCGCGCCGGAGGTTCGCGACCACGAGCCCTCGCTGGCGCTCTTCCCCCCGGGCGATGCCTACGCGGTCTATCGCCGGTTGATCCCCGCGGCGCACGCGCGGCTCACGCCCGGCGGCTACCTGCTGCTGGAGCTCGGCCAGGGCATGGCCGATGAAATCGTCCGGCTAGCTCAACACGCTGGCTTCACGCTCGACGAGATCCTGCCCGACCTGCAGTCGATCCCGCGCACGCTCGTCGCTCACCGCTGAACTCAGGCGGCATCGGCGCGCAGGGAACGCAGCCAGAGCAGCGCCGCGAGCAGGTAGGCCGCGAGAGCCACCAGCAGCAGCGCCTTCAGGCCAATCGCCATCGACAGCAGCTCCAGCAGGCCACCGGCCACGGCACCCAGCAGGTTCCAGCCGAAGGCCCGATCGGCTTCGCCCCGGTCGCGGAACAGGGCCGCAAAGCTGAGCCCCGCGAAAAAGATCGGCGTGCCGATGAACAAGACCGAGAGCGCCAGCTTGAGCGCGACATCCGAACCCAGCAGCCGCTCCGTGGGAATCGCATAGGCCACGAGCAGCGAAACGATCACGCCCGCCATGCTGATGCCAGCGGCAAGCTTGCGCGCTGCGGCCAGCAGGGTCGCCAGCAGCAGCATCGCCAGGATCGAGGCGAAGACCACGGCGCTCGTGAGCCAGGTCGAACCCCAGAGCAGCCCCATGTCCGTCACGGCCCGCGTCTCGAGCAACAAGAAGCCCGCCCCGAACAGGAACATCGGCCCGTCCACACCACCCGGGCCCGAGAAGCTCGAGCGCATGACCGGCGAGACGAGCGCAACCGCCAGCCCACAGAGCAAGGCGAAGACCCCGGCGAGGCTCAGGTAGAAACTGCTGACGCCGCGCGTGGCCAGGTAGAGGTAGGGCCAGTCGTCGGTGGGAAGCTCCAGGTTCGCGAGTTGCTTCAGGAAGGCCGGCGCCGCGGCGCGGCGCGCCTCGCCGTCGCGCTGCGCGAAGGCGGGGCCCGCCATGTAGATGCGATTGAACAGAGTGTAGAACTCGAAGGAGCGGAGCGGCACCTCCTCGAAGGCCTGGGTCACCATCCCGGCCAGCCGAGCATCGATGTACGGCGTGCCGGCCATGAAGTACAGCGCGACGCCGCCATCCGCTGTGAGGCGACGTCGCGCCGCGCGCAGGCAATCCACTGTGTACACGAAGTTGTCGAGGCGGACGCTCGACAGCGCCGACAGCCGGGTCATCGAGTCGAGCGTGCCAAATACGATCAGGTCGTAGCGTTCGGTCGTGTCGTTCAGGAACGAGCGCGCGTCGGTGTTCACGGCCCGCACCCGGGGCGAGTCGTAGGGATGCTCCGGGTGTCGTTTGCGACCCAGCTCGAGGATCGCCGGGTCGATCTCCACGGCGTCCACATGCTCGGCGCCCTCGTCGAGGAGCACGGCCACGTCGTTGCCTGTGCCGGCGCCGACCACCAGGGCGCGACGTGGTGGCTGCGCCATGAGCCGGTAGGGAATGTGGTAGCCCTCGCGAATGTGCGCCAACTGTTCGTCGACCGGCCCGACAACCGTGCGCGAGAGCGGTAGCGCAATCTGGTGCAACGAGCCGTTCGTGAGGACGGCGAGGCCGCCGCTGCCCTGGGCGGCGGCACTGATCGCGTAGTACGGGCTGTAGACCTGCGCCTTTTCGCCGCGGGTCACCACGAAGATCACGGCAAGGGCAGCGGCGACGTGCGCGAGGCGACGGCCTGAGCCGCCGCCCACGAGCCACAAACCGGGCCCAAGGAACAGCGCGAACCACAGCCACGGGAAGGCGCCGCTGAAGCCGAGCGCGGCAAAGGTCGTGACTCCCAGAAGCGAGCCGGCAAGATCCCACGCGTAGCCCGAGAGCGGCACGCCCCGGCGCCCGAATTCCTGCAGCCGTTGCGCGACGAACTGCCCGAGCGGCACGAAGAGCGCAGCCGTGAGCAAGAAGAAGGCCACGATCGGAAGGCGAACGTCGGAAACGACGGGTGCGTCGCGGGGCAGATCGTAGTAAAGCAAGAAAAGGTGCTCGCTGGCGGAGCTCTGCGTGAAGATGACGCGGGAGAGCCCGACCGCCGCCGCAGTCGTTGCCAGCAACAGCCACGGCCACGCCGGCAGTGCCGAGCGACGCGCGGCCATGAGGCAACCAAGCCCCAGCCCAAAAAACGCGCTCAGCAGGATCAGGTTCGGGTAGTACGCGAGAACCCGTACCTGTCCCGGCAGCCAGCGGATCAGTGCCAGCTCCTGGAATAGCACGACAAAGGAAGCGAGGGCTAGCTCGCTCGCAAGCCGCCGCCTGGTCTTCTCCCTGACATCGCTCACGAACGCGCCTTCGGGTCCGCGGCCGCTCCACGCTCGGTCAGGAACTGCGCGAGCAGAATCGGCAGCGACGTCGCCAGCACGACGAACACCGCGACGACGTTCGTGACCGGCCGCTGGCGCGGCTTGGCGAGCTGGTTGTAGATCCAGATCGGAAGCGTTTCCTGCTGGCCTGCCGTGAAGGTCGTGACGATCACCTCGTCGAACGAGAGCGCGAAGGCCAGCATCCCTCCGGCCAGGAGCGCTGTCGCGATGTTCGGCAGCACGATGCGCCGGAACGTCTCGAAACCCCCGGCGCCCAGGTCCGCCGAGGCCTCGAGCTGCGAAGCGGGCAGGCGCCTCAGGCGCGCGAGCACGTTGTTGTAGACCACGACCACGCAGAAGGTCGCATGCCCGACCACGATCGTCCAGAAGCTGAAGGGCACCTCCGCGAGGTTCATGGCTGAACGCAACGCGATCCCGGTCACTATGCCCGGTAACGCGATCGGCAGCAGCAACACGAACGAGATCGCCTCCCGTCCGAAGAAACGGCCGCGATGCACCGCCGCCGCCGCCATGGTTCCCAGAACCAGGGCAATCGCCGTCGAGACGCAGCTGATCCGCAGCGACAGACCGAGCGCGCGCCAGATGTCGCTGCGCTCCCAGGCTACCGCGAACCAGCGAAGCGTCAGCCCCGGGGGCGGAAACTGGTAGGAGGCGTCCTCGGTGGTGAAGCAGTAGAGCAGGATGATGGCGAAGGGCGCGTGCAGGAACAGCAAGACGCCGAGCACGGCGGCCTTCAAGGCCACTGGGGCCGTTTCGCCCCCGTGCTCAGAGCGCATCGAAGGCCCCGAGCCGCTTTGCGAAGCTGATATAGACCGCCATGATGGCCATCGGGATCACGGTGAAGGCCGCGGCCAGCGGGATGTTGCCCGCCGTTCCCTGGTGGGCCAGCACCGCCTGGCCGATGAACAGGCTCGAGTTGCCGAGCGCCCCCGGCACCACGAAGTCGCCCAGCGTGAGCGAAAACGTGAAGATCGAGCCCGCCACGACGCCTGGCAGCGCGAGCGGCAGCGTGATGTTCGCGAAGCTCGTGGCAGGCGAGGCGCCCAGATCGCTCGACGCCTCGACGAGCGATCGAGGCACGCGCTCCAGGGCAGCCTGGATCGGCAGGATCATGTACGGCAGCCACACGTAGACGAAGGCCGCGAACGCGCCCAGCGCGGACACCGACAGCGACGGGCCCCCGACCACGGGAAGCGCCAGCAGTCTTTCGAGGGCGGAACTGAGCCCGAGTTGCGCGAGGCACCAGCTCAGAACGCCTTCCTTCGCGAGGATCAGCTTCCAGGAGTAGACGCGCACCAGGTAGCTCGACCACAGCGGCAGCAGGACCGCGAGCGTCAGGATCGCCTTGACGCGCCCCGAGGCGTAGCGGGCCATGTAGTAGGCCACGGGAAAGGCGAGCAGCGCGTCGGCCAGGGTTACGAGCGCCGCCATGGTCAGCGTGCGACCTGCGATGTCGAGGTTCGAGCGGCTCAGCAAATCGCCATAGGTCGCCAGCGTGAAGCGGCGCACGACCTGGCCGGTGAAGTCGTCGAGGTGGTAGAAGCTCTGCACGACCAGGCTCAGCAACGAGCCGAGATAGACGACGCCGAGCCAGAACAGTGGCGGGGCCAGGAGCAGCGCGAGAGCGGCGCGCGGGTGACGGTAGAAGAGCGCGGAGAGCCGGCGCGTCGTCATGCCGATGGCTCAGGCCACCGGCCGGTTCATCGCCCGCGGCCACACCAGGCGCACGTCCCGCCCACGCATGGCCTGCACTTCGCCCGAGTTGGCGGCGAGGTTTTGCTCGACAACCACGAAAAGGACCTCGGGCTCGATCTCGACGCGGTAGCGCGTGTGCATGCCGAGGTATACGACGTCGTGGATCCGGCCGTCGACCGAACACACATCCGCCGCCACGGCCTCGCCCGTGGGCCGTACCCGAATCTTCTCCGGCCGTACCGTGAAGGTTTGCGCCGACCCGGAAAGCCGCCGTGCGAGATCGCCTTCGACCAGGTTCGAGACGCCCACGAAGTCGGCCACGAAGGCCGTAGCCGGCCGCTCGTAGACCTCGGCCGGCGTGCCCAGCTGCTCGACGCGTCCGCGACTGAAGACCGCGAGCCGGTCGCTCATCGCGAGCGCCTCTTCCTGGTCGTGGGTCACGTACACGAAGGTGATCCGGAGCCGCTCCTGGATCGCCTTCAGCTCGACCTGCATCTGCTGGCGCAGCTTCAGGTCGAGAGCCCCGAGCGGCTCGTCGAGGAGCAGGACGCGGGGCCGGTTGACCAGGGCGCGAGCCAGCGCGACACGCTGGCGCTGGCCGCCCGAAAGCTGCGCCGGGCGGCGCGTGGAGACATCGGGAAGCCGCACCAGCTCGAGCATCTCGGCGACGCGACGCTCTCGCTCGGCCGCCGGCACGCGCTTGACGCGCAGGCCGTAGGCCACGTTCTGGGCGACGTTCATGTGCGGGAACAGCGCGTAGTCCTGGAAGACCGTGTTCACGTCGCGTTCGTAGGGTGGCACGTCTTCGGTGCGCGACCCGAACAACTCGATCGATCCGGACGTGGGCCGGTCGAAGCCCGCGATCAAGCGCAGGCAGGTGGTCTTGCCCGACCCCGATGGCCCGAGCATGGAGAAGAACTCGCCGTCGCCGATCTCCAGGTCGACGGCGTCCACTGCGCACAACTCGCCGAAGCGGCGCGAGACGCCGCGGAAGCGGAGCGCGGGACTAGTGTCCACCGATCACGGCGATGTAGCTCGTGACCCACTCGTGGTACGGCACGCATTGCCGCCCCTCGCCGCAGCTCGCCACCGGCGTGCGCCAGAAATGGATCCTGTCGAAGTTGCCGGCTCCGTTCGTTTCGCAGCCCTTCTCGCCAAGCAGCGGATTGCCGGCGCAAGCGGCGGGCACCGCCGGCACCGAGCCGAACCAGGCGGCCAGGTCGCCCTGGGTCTTTGGCGAGAGCGAGTGCTCGAGCCACTTGTACGCGCAGTTCGGATGCGGTGCCAGGGCATGCAGCATCGTCGTGTCGGCCCAACCCGTCGCACCCTCTTTGGGAATCACGCTCCCGATCGGCTTGTGGCTGCTCAGCAGGAGGTTGACCTGGAACGGCCAAGAGCTGGAGGCGGCGACGCCTTCGTTCACGAAGTCGTCGACCTGCGCGGCGGCATCGTGCCAGTAACGCCCGATGATCTTGCGCTGCTGCCGGAGCAGTTCGAGCGCCGCGGCAAACTGAGCCCGGTCGAGCGCGTAGGGATCCTTGATGCCGAGCTCTGGCTTGTGGGTCATCAGATACAGCGCCGCGTCGGCGACGTAGATCGGCCCGTCGAAGGCCTGCACCCGGCCCTTGTTCGACTTACCGTCGGGCAGCTTCATCTCCTCGAACACGACACTCCAGGAATCGGGCGGCTTCGCGCCGAAGACCCTGGTGTTGTAGGCGAGCAGGTTGGAACCCCACTGGTACGGCACTCCGAAGTGCTTGCCGTTCAGCGTGTGCCAAGGCGCATTCTGCAGGCGCGGGTCCAGCGTGCCCCAGCTCGGCACGAGCGCGGTGTTGATTTCCTGGACGCGGCCGCCCGCCACCAGCCTCAGGCTCGAGTCACCCGAGGCGGTGACGAGATCAAACCCGCCTTCGTTCATGAGCGCGACCATCTCGTCGGAGGTGGCCGCGGTCTTGACGCTGACTTTGCAGCCCGTGTCCTTCTCGAAGCCGGTCACCCAATCGTAGGCCTTGTCCGTTTCGCCACGCTCGACGTAGCCCGCCCAGGCCACGATCGAGACGGCGCCCTCGGGAGCCCCCACCTGCAACAGGGGCCCGTGCTCGCCTGAGCCTGGCGGCGCTGCCTTGTCAGGCGCCTTGGCGCATGCCGCGCCTGCCATCAGCACGCCAAGACCCGCGAGCAACCTGATGCGCATGTAGCCCCCCTCGCCCTTCGGTCGGTTTCGGGCTGAAGGATATAGACTTGACGGCCGATGGACAAGATCCGCGTCGTCGGCGGGAAGCCACTCGAAGGCAGCGTGCGCATCTCCGGCGCCAAGAACGCGGCGCTCCCCGAGCTGTGCGCCGCCTTGCTGACCGATCAGGTGGTCACGCTCACGAACGTGCCCGAGGTGCGCGATGTCCGCACCATGGGCCGCGTTCTGGCCGCGCTGGGAGCGGACGTGGACTTCCGCGTCGGGGGCTCGGTCGACGTCCGGGCCGGCGCACTCGAGTCCGTGGAGGCACCCTACGAACTGGTGAAGACGATGCGGGCTTCGGTCCTGGTCCTGGGTCCGCTGCTGGCCCGGATGGGACGCGCGCGCGTCTCCCTGCCGGGCGGCTGTGCGATCGGCGCCCGGCCCATCAACCTGCACCTCAGCGCCCTCCAGAAGATGGGCGCGACGATCTCGGTCGCGCACGGCTACGTCGAGGCGCGCGCCGAAAGACTGCGCGGCGCGGAGATCCACTTCGACACCGTCACGGTCACGGGCACCGAGAACCTGATGATGGCCGCCTGTCTCGCCGAGGGCGTGAGCGTACTGCAAAATGCCGCCCGCGAACCCGAGATCCAAGACCTCGCCCAGATGCTCCTAGGGATGGGCGCACGGATCAGCGGCGCGGGCACGCCGGAGGTCCGCATCGAGGGCGTCGAGCGCCTCGCCGGAGTGCGCCACCCGGTCATCCCCGATCGCATCGAGACGGGAACCTTCGTCGCGGCGTGCGCCATCGCCGGCGGCGAGATCGAGATCCAGGCCTGCCACCCCCAGCACCTGAAGGCTGTGCTCGACAAGTTCCGCGAGATCGGCGTGCGCCTCGAGGAAGGGCCCGACAATCTGCGGGTGCGTGCGCCCCGGGTGATCCGGCCTGCGAGCGTCACGACGCTGCCCCACCCGGGCTTCCCGACCGACATGCAGGCGCAGTACATGACGCTCATGACGCAGGCCACGGGCGTCAGCACCATCACCGAGTCGATCTTCGAGAACCGCTTCATGCACGTGGCCGAGCTGCGACGAATGGGCGCGAACATCGCCGAGAACGGTCACGTCGCAATCGTCACGGGCCCGACGGCACTTTCGGGAGCGCAGATCATGGCCACCGACCTGCGGGCCTCGGCGTCGCTGGTGCTGGCCGCTCTCGCGGCGAGTGGCGAGACCGTCATCGACCGTGTCTACCACCTCGACCGCGGCTACTACCGCATCGACGAGAAACTGCGGGGTCTCGGCGCCGACATCGAGAGACTCAGATGACTGGCAGCGCTTCGGCGAAGGCGTTCGCCAGGCAGCGTCGCGGGCTGCTCGATTGGTACCGGCGCAACCGGCGCGAGCTGCCCTGGCGCAAGACCAAGGACCCATACCGGATCTGGGTCTCCGAGGTGATGCTGCAGCAAACGACCGTGAAGACGATGCTGCCCTACTACGCGCGCTTCGTGGCGAGCTTCCCCAGTGTCGAGCGACTGGCGGCGGCTCCGGAGGAGGCTGTCCTCGGCGCCTGGTCGGGACTCGGCTACTACCATCGGGCTCGCAATCTCCGGCGCGGAGCCGCACACGTCGTCGCACGACACGGGGGGCGCTTTCCGAAGACGCTCGAGGCCGCCCTCGCCGTCCCGGGCGTCGGGCTTTACACCGCGAGCGCCATCCTCTCGATCGCGTACGCAGTGGCGCTGCCCGTCGTCGACGGCAACGTGCGTCGGGTGCTGGCGCGGCTTCTGGTGCTGCGCGGGCCCGAATGGAAGACGGACGGGCCCTTCTACAACCGCGCCGAAGAGCTGCTCGATCGCGAGCAGCCGGGCGACTGGAATCAGGCGCTCATGGAGCTGGGCGCGACCTTGTGCACGCCGCAGCAGCCTGCTTGCCCGGCCTGCCCGCTCAGGGTTTCGTGCGGGGCTCGAGCCCAGGGCATCACCGAGGAACTGCCGGAGGGTCGGCCCCGGCGCGCGAGCGTGGATGTCACCGTGGCCGCCGCCCTCATCGAGCGGCGCGGGCGGATCCTGCTGGTTCGCCGCGAGCAGGGCCGGCTGCTCGACAGGATGTGGGAAATCCCACAGACGAGCCTCGCGTCGCGGGGTTATCCTGATCTGGTGCGTGAAGTGAGAGAACGCCACGGCCTCGACATCGTGCCGGGCGCCCTGGTGGCGCGGACGCGCCACGCCATCACGTTTCGCCGGATCCGCGTCGAAGCCTACAGGGCGCGGCTGGCATGCGCGCCCCTCGAAGACGCCGAGCGGCTGCGCTGGGCGGCGCCCGATGAGCTGGCCTCGACGCCCACCTCGTCGCTGACCCGCAAGCTGCTCCAGGCTGCGCGCGGACAGCAGCTTCCCCTTGCCTTCGAGGCGAGCCCCTCATGAAGACGCTCCTCAAGCAGTTGCTGGTCCTGGGAGTCGTCGTCGGCGGGTTCTTCGCATTCAGCGCCTGGCCGCAACTGGGCGAAGTCGAGACCGGCAAGACCCCGGAGTACCCGGAGCTTGTGCCTCGCGACTACGGGGCCAGCCCGGATTCCGTGGCGAAGAGCGTCAGGAAGGTGATCAGCGAGCTGCCTCGCTGGGAGGTCACTGGCGAGGCCAGGGGACCCGCCGGCATCGCCGTGCAGGCCGTACACACGATGCCCTTCGGGCTCCTCAAGGAAGACGTGACGGTGAGGCTCCGGCGCGAAAAGGGCCGTACGCTGGTGGGCGTTCGATCGAAATCGCGGCAAAGCATCGGAGACTTCGGCCAGAACGCGCGCAATATACGGGAGTTGCTCTCGGCGCTGGACCGGGAAGTGTTCTAACCCACGCCATCGGTGTAGACTCATCGCCTCGGCATGTCCTGTCTGTTCTGCGATATCGTGGCGGGGCGCATTCCTTCGAAGAAGGCCTTCGAGGACGCGGAGCTATTCGCCTTCCACGACATCGCTCCGCAGGCGCCGACCCACCTGCTCGTCATCCCCAAGCGCCACATCACGAGCCTCGTGGACCTGGAGCCGGGTGACGACGCGCTGGTGGGCGCAATGCTGCGACGCGCGAAACAGCTGGCGGCCGAAGCCGGGCTCGCGCAGCGCGGTTTTCGCCTGACCCTGAACTGCGGCGACGACGCGGGCGAGAGCGTCCATCACATCCACCTTCACCTCCTGGGCGGCCGGCATCTCGGCTGGCCTCCGGGGTAACCAGATGAGTCAGCCTCGAGCCACGACGCCGGATCCGACCGAGATCGCGGGACGCTACCAGGTTGTCCAGCGCCTGGGCGCGGGGGCATTCGGAACGGTCTACAAGGCCAAGGACAAGATCCTCGGCCGCATGGTGGCGATCAAGACGATCCGGCTCGAGGGCCTGGCAGCCCAGGGCGCCAGCCTCGACGAGCTGGTCGACCGCTTCGAGCGCGAGGCTCAGGTCTCGGCACAGCTCAAGCACCCGAACATCGTCACGATCTACGATATCGGCGAGGCCGACGGGGTTTCCTACCTCGCGATGGAGTTCATCGACGGCGTCGGCCTGGAGCGGGTGATCGCGAGCTCCGGGCGGCTGCCCCTGGAGCGCGCCGCCAGCATCGCCGCCCAGGTTGCCGACGCGCTCGACTTCGCCCACAAGAACAGCGTCGTGCACCGCGACATCAAGCCGGCCAACATCATGATCGAGGCGGGCGACCGGGTGAAAGTCACTGACTTCGGCATCGCCAAGGTCATCAACTCCGTCGACCACCTGACAGCCACCGGGAGCCTGCTGGGAACGCCATCCTACATGAGCCCGGAACAAGCCCGCGGCAGCCTGCTCGACGGACGCAGCGACCTGTTCGCCGTCGGCGCGGTCTTCTACGAGATGCTGGCGGGCAGCAAGGCGTTCCGCGGCGAGTCGATCACCGGCCTGATCTTCAAGATCATCACCGAGGAGCCGACCCCGATCCACGAGGTGGACGCCGGGCTACCCGAGGACGTGAGCCGGATTCTCTCGCGCGCGCTCTCGAAGGCGCCCGAAACCCGCTACCAGACGGGCCGCGAGTTCGCCGACGATCTGCTGACGCTGACTCGCGCGGGTTGGACACCGACCCTCCGGCAGAACGAGGTCGCCACGTCACCAGGCGGTCCCTCGCCGGCAGGTTCACCCACGCTCGCGACGCCGCCGACGCTGGCGGGCGCGGCGGAGGCGACGAAGGTTTCGGCTCCGCCGCCGGCTCGCCCCCCCCTGACGAGACCGCCGCCCGTGTCTCCAGCCCAGGCTGCCCCGGCGGCCCGCGCCGTGGCTCGCAAGGGCAGCGCCGGACCGCTGCTCATTTTGGCGGCCGTTTTCCTGGTGTTCGGTTGCCTGGCGGTGGTCGCGGGCTGGTACGTGTTCCTGCGCGAGGCTCCCGACAAGACCGTCGCCGATACGGCAATCGAGCCACCGTCCACGCTGACGCCGCCAATCTCGATCCAGTCGGCGCCTCCGGTGACGGCGGCTGCTCCGCCGGAGACAGCGCCGGTGGCGACCACACCGACGCCCGTCGCGGCGAGCACTCCCGCCCCACCACCTCGGGCGACCGAGCCGCCCGCGACCACGCCCCCGACCCGCCGCGCGAGCGTGGCTCCCCCGCCGGCCGCCGACCAAGGCGGCGGCTCCTTTTTGGACGAAGCCCCCGCCGAACCCGAAGCCGATGGTCGCGAGGCGGGGCGCCGGCTCGCCGAGGGCTTTCGCAGCGGGAACAGTTCCGGCAGCGGCGCCAATTTCGGCGCGAGCGGTCGCTTCCAGGCCCGCGAACGCACGCCACGGAGCCTGATGCCGGTCGAACGGCCCGCGGTCGCGACGCTGCGCCACCTGCTCGACGCCCAGGAGGCGTTCTACAGGAAGACGAACCACTACGGCCAGCTTGCCGAGCTCGCCAAGGCGGGCACGCTGTTTCTCGACGTCCCGCTCCAGACCACGAGCTTCGTCCGTCGCGGCTATCGCTTCGAGATGAAAACCGCAGGCGACGGCTTCCGGGCCACCGCGGTGCCGCTCACCCCCGGCAGCCGGCCCTTCCTCGGCGACGACTCAGGCATCATCCGGCCCGATCTCGATTAGGAAGAGCGGTGGGGTACCTGCTCTCTAAAAGCGTTCCGGGCGGGCATCCATGAGGTAGGGCGCCACGGACTCGAACAGCGTCTCGGCGCGACGCAACTCGGCGAGGTTGAAGTCGGCCCCAGCGGCGGCGGGCGAAACGCCCTTGCGGCTGATCTGTGCGACGCCCACCGCATCGCCAGCGAGCAAAATCGGGACCGTGATCATCTTCTGGATGGGTTCGGGCTTGTCGCGCAGCTTCACACTCTCGAAGAACGTGACGTGGCGCACCATCGGCACGTTGTTCATCACCTCGCCGGCCTTCTTCGTGAACACGCCGACGGCAATCGACTCGCGCTTGGAGATCGGGATGGTGCCGAGCTCGGAGAACTTGCGTGGCGCCGCGAAGCGCAGGTGCCTGGCATCCGAGGTCAGGATCAGGATCGCCACTTCGTCGGCCTTGCACGAGAAGGCGCCGCTGGCGGTCTTGACGACGCGGTCGCACATGTCGAGGAACAGCTCCAGGGGGCTCGCCACCTCCCCCTTCTTCGAAGCCATCGCGGCCAGGAGTTCGAGGAGTTGCTTCAAGAACGCTTGCTCCGTGAATTCGTTTGGAAGGCCCGCAGTATAGCGCGAGTCAGCGGCAGTCTCCGTAAAGACGCAGCTCCGGGATCGACCAGCGGGGCCAGGAGGCGTCCGCGATCGAGCCCAGGGCCAGGCGCAGACGGCTCACGCTGCGGGGCGGGAAGCGCAGGATCAGGCGGGCTTCCCTGGGGCGTTCCAGCAGCTCATGGATGGTGCTCCAGCGTTCCGCCGGGCCATCGTCGTAGGCAATCCGCTCCCAGCGATCGCCGTTGCGGGACATCAGCCGCAGCGCCCTGGCGAACTCGCCGTGCGGGTAATACAGGTCCAGGGCGACCGCTGCGAGCGACTCCGGCCGGGGCAGCTCCACCTCGAAGGCGTCGCCCGGCTTCTGGGGAAGGCCGGTCCGCCACGCAGTGCGTCGATCGCCATCGACCGCCAGCTCCGCGTCGCCAACACTGGCGGCCACCTCCAAGGCCTGGCGTGGCAGCTCGTTCACGGGCGCGCAGGGCACGGGCAGCGCCGGCATCTCCCTGCGGATGCGATACACGCGCTCCTGCCCGAGGTTGAGCGCCGCGTAACGCTCGGGGGGCGCGTCGACGAACTGCTTGACGAGCTCGAGTCGTGAGCTGCTTTCGAGCGCGGCCATCCGCTCGTGACGTTCGGTTTCGTCTTCCCACGCGAGCGGGTGAATCAGGATGGTCCTGATCCCGAGCTGATCGAGCAGCGTGATCGACGCGGCGTCCGGAAAATCGCGCGTGTACCAGGCGAGCAGGTCGTGGATCGGCGGATAGAACGAAGTGCGGCCGAACGGAATCGGATGCCAGTGATGCGTCGACAGATTCAGGTAGAGCGCCCAGAAGCGGCGGGCGACGTCGGGGTAGAGCGGAAGCTCGACCATCGGCGCACGGGATTCTCCAGCCAGCCACGCATAGGCCGCCGGCAGATCGCTGCCCGTCGGAACGGCAGCCGCGGAGCGCGGCGCGCTCCAATGTTCGAGCGGCAGCAGGACAGCCAGCGCCAGCCCCGCGGCAATGCGAGTCCCACCCTGAAGCCGTTCGAGGAGCGCAGCCGAACCCAGACCCACGAGCAGCGCGAGCCCGAGAACCACGAGCACGCCAAAGCGCTCCGAACCCGCCATCCCGCGCGCCGGCGGGAACAGCCAATAGAGCAGCCGATAGGCGCCGGGCATCAGCTCGTGGCCGGCCATCTGGATCGACCAGCCGAGCGAGAACCCAAAACCCAGCGCCGCACTCACCATGGCCACGAGGCGCGCCCAGGCGCTGCGAGGCTCCCGAGCCAGCAGGCACCCGAGGCCTGCCGTCGCGAGCGTCACGTAGCCGACGAAGTGGCTGCCGGTTCCCGGGACGCCTGGCGGGCTGAGCCAGCCCCACAAGGCGTGGCCGCGCAGCGGCAGGACGTACGAGAGGACGTCGACTCCGGGTTCGAGGCCCTTCTCGAAGCCCATCGTCCGCATCAGCATCACGTAGGGCGCGAGAAGCGCGAGCACCGGCAGGCTCGTCACGGCCAGCGCGATTGCCAGCGCCCTGCGCTCGGCGCCGCGCGGCCAGCGGCGCTCGACGCCGTAGGCGATCGACAGCCACGCCGGCGCGAGAAGCGCGGTATAGACGAGGTAGTAGGCGCCGGAGAGGCCCTGGAGAACTAGCGCGCCCGCCAGGGCCCAGGCATCGCGCCGCTTTCCGCCGCGCACGAAGCGATCGAGAAACAGCAGAGCCAGCGGCCACCACTGGATGCTCAGGACGTGGATGCGGGCCAGTTCGCTCCTGGTGAAGCTGTTGAACGCATACGCGAGGCCCGCGAGGAATGCCGCGGCGCTCGATCCAGTGAGTCTGCGCACGAACAGGAACATGCTCAGGCCCGAGAGCGTGAGCGCCAGAAGCACGCCCAGGTTCGAGGCCAGCACCGCGTTGCCGCTGATCCAGTTCACCGGCGCCACCAGCAGCGCCTCGGGCAACAGGTGATCGCCGAACGCCAGGCTGCGCGGGTAGGGATGGAAGCTGTTCGAATCGAAGAGCGACAGCGGGTCACGCACGATCTGGTGCGCATCCCAGGCCATCACGTAGGACAGATGCGCGGGATCGCCCAGGTCGGGGAGCGTGTCGGCGGGCGAGAACGAGGCGGGAGCCGCCCAGAGGATTGCGAGAACGAAGTAGACCAGCGCCGCCGCGGCGGCGGCCCGAACGCGCTCTCGGGGCTGCATGGGCGCGGGAATTATAGGCCGGGGGTTGTGCTAGAGTCCGCGGCGATGAACACGCTCACCATCCTCGCGGCGTGGTGCGGCGCGGCGGCGCTGCTCGCCTGGAGCGGCTTGCCCGCGCGCTGGCGCCGGGCGCTGGCGCTGGGCTCCAGCCTGCTGGCCCTGGTATTCCTGGTGCTGGCGCTGGGCAGCGAGGGGCTGCGCGCCACCGAGTCGACCGCGGTCTTCCTGCTCGGCACGCCGTACGTCACCGCCTCGGCCTCAGCCTCGGCGAGCCTCCCCTACTACGTGCTCACGGGCCTGTGCCTGATGCTCGGCACCGCCGGGCTCGCCACCTCCGACCAGGCTGCGGCGGCGCTGTGGGAGCGCTGGGCCAGCGTGGCCATAGCCGCCAGTTGGCTCGTCAGCCTGGTCCGCTTTCTGCTGGAGAAGGCGGCGGCGCCAGAGGCCTTGGCACACCTGTTCGGGGTGACGTGGCTGGCACCGGTTGTGGGCGGGTTCTTCTGGCTGCGGCTGCGCGAGTCCGGGCGCGGCGTCCCGGCGCTGTGGCGCTACTTGCTCGTGTACGGCCTCGCGATTCGCGGGGCCGTGGCCGCCCTCTACTTCCTGGCCACGCGCTTCAGGCTCGGCTCTCACTACGACGTCTACTCGGTCACGACAGTGCGCGCCCCCTGGGGAGCGATCTACCACTTCGAGCCCGGAAGCCTGTCACAGGTCCTGGGGCTGGGCGTCATCCCGCAGCTCGCAGTCTGGCCCGTCTACACGCTGATCTCAGGACTGATCGGGGCCGCCGTCGCGGCGATCCTGGTGTCGAGTTGGCGTCGCTCCGCCCTGGCACGGGCCTAGAGCGAGCGGCGGGCTCGAGAGGGGGCCCATGAAGAAGACCCGCTACAGCCCGCATCCCGGAATTCCGATGATGCAGAAGTGGGTAAAGATGCTGTCCGAGAAGACCGGCCGTTCGCTCGCGCAGTGGGTGGCTCTCGTGAAACGCCAGGCACCGGCCGAAACCAGGGCCCGACGCGAATGGTTGCAGCGGGAGCACGGCTTCGGCACGTTTGGCGCTGCCTGGATCGCGGAACGCGCGCAGGGACGCGGCCGCGAGCACGACGATCCCAAGGCGTATCTTAGAGCTGCGGAGGGCTACGTCGAGGCGATGTACTCCGGCGGGAGGTCAGGGCTCCGGCCGTTGTACGAGGCGCTGCTGGAGCTGGCACTCTCGCTGGGCAAGGACGTCAAGGCCTGTCCCGGCAAGACGCAGGTGGCGCTGTACCGTCAGCACGTCTTCGCGAACATCAGGCCGCGCACGCGGACACGGATCGACCTGGGCCTGGCCCTGGGCAACCAGAAGACGCCGAAGCGGCTCCTCGACACGGGTGGCTACGCGAAGAAAGACCGCATCACGCGGGCCATCCCGATCACTTCGCTGCGCGACATCGACGCCGCGACGAAGCGCTGGCTGCTAAAGGCCTACGCGCTCGACGGAGCGTCCTAACGCCGCATCGCACAGGACGTGGCGCCCATGCCCGAGGCGCAGCGGCGCCCGCCGTCGTCGAAGCTCGAGCAAACAAAGCCCGGCCTGCAGTCGCGATCGGCGGAGCACGCCTCGCACTCGTCCTTTTGGGCGCAGGACACGAAAGGCAGCGCGAAGAGTCCGACCAGGAGCAGCGTGCGGCGCACTCGCATCTTGGAATTGTAGCTCCGGACAGAGCCAAGGTCTTCTTTTGACGGGCTTTAGGGGTGGATGGTAGGCTAGGGTTTTGGCCACGTGGCCAAGGTGCCTCGCGATTCCATGAGCCAGGTTCAGGATCTCAAGTCGACGCTCAACCTCCCGCAGACCGCCTTTCCGATGAAGGCCAACCTCCCGCAGACCGAGCCGAAGCGGATCGAGGCCTGGAAGCGGGACGATCTCTACGGGAAGGTCCGCGCGTCGCGCAAGGACGCGCCGCGCTTCGTGCTCCACGATGGCCCGCCCTACGCCAACGGCCACATCCACCTGGGCACGGCGCTCAACAAGATCCTGAAGGATCTCGTCGTCCGCAGCCGGACGATGGCCGGCTACGACTCGCCCTACGTGCCGGGCTGGGACTGCCACGGCCTGCCGATCGAGCTCAAGGTCGACAAGGACCTGGGTTCGAAGAAGCGCGAGCTGTCGCCGACGGCATTCCGCAAGGCCTGTCGCGCCTATGCCGAGAAGTTCCTGGATATCCAGCGCGCCGAGTTCGAACGGCTCGGTGTCCAGGGCGAGTGGCAGGCTCCGTACCGGACCATGGCGCCGACGTACCAGGCGGCAATCGTCCGCCAGCTCGCGATCTTCGCGGACAAGGGCCTCGTCTACAAGGCGAAGAAGTCGGTGCATTGGTGCCCGTCGTGCCGCACCGCCCTCGCCGAAGCCGAGGTCGAGTACGACGAGAACCACGTCAGCCCCCAGATCGACGTGCGCTTTGCCCTTTCGGAAACGGAGCGGGCTCCGCTCGCGGCGCGTTACCCCACGCTCGCCGGCAAGAACGTCGCGACGGTCATCTGGACCACGACGCCCTGGACGCTGCCCGCGAACCTGGCGGTGGCCTTCCACCCGGACTTCGACTACGGCTTCTACCCGGTCGAAGGCACGCAGGACGTGCTGGTCGTCGCCAAGGGCTTGAAGGACGCGAGTCTTGCGCGTTGGCAGACGCTCGTGCTCGGCGAAGCCCTTTTCGAGGTGAAGGGCGCCGTGCTCGAGGGCCTGCGCTTCCGGCATCCGTTTCTCGAGCGCGACTCGCCCGTCGTGCTCGGCGACTACGTGACTCTCGAGGCCGGCACAGGCGTCGTGCATACGGCCCCGGGCCACGGCTGGGACGACTACCTGACCGGTGTGAAGTACGGCCTCGACATCTACTGCCCGGTCGACGAGGCCGGCCGCTTCCTGCCGGAGATCGCGCGGTGGGCGGGCAAGAAGGTCTTCGACGCAAATCCCGACATCGTCGCTTTCCTGATGCAGCGCGGCCTGCTGCTGGCGTCGGGCAAGAACAAGCACTCCTACCCGGTCTGCTGGCGCTGCCGGAACGCGATCATCTTCCGGGCGACCGAGCAGTGGTTCATCGCCCTCGACAAGGACGCTTTCCGCGAGAAGGCGCTCGCGGCGATCGGCCAGGTGCGCTGGTACCCGGCGTGGGGCGAGGAACGCATCCGCAACATGATCGCGACACGGCCGGACTGGTGCATCTCGCGCCAGCGGCTGTGGGGCGTGCCGATCCCAGCCTTCTACTGCAAGGCCTGCGGCAGCGTGAACCTGACGGCGGCGCTCGCGAACCGCGTCGCCGACATCTTCGAGCAGGAGAGCGCCGACGCGTGGTACGAGCGCGACGCGAAGGATCTGCTGCCGCCCGGCTTCCAGTGCCCGAAGTGCGGCGGCGCCGAGTTCGACAAGGACCACGACATTCTCGACGTGTGGTTCGACTCGGGCTCCTCGCATGCCGCCGTCCTGGCGGCGCGCCCGGAACTGGGCTGGCCCGCGGAGGTCTACCTGGAAGGCAGCGACCAGCACCGAGGCTGGTTCCACTCCTCGCTGCTGATCGGCGTCGGCACTCGTGGCAGCGCCCCGTATCGGCAGGTGATCACCCATGGTTTCACCGTCGACGGGGACGGCAAGAAGATCTCGAAGAGCCTGGGCAACGACGTCGATACGCAGAAGCTGATCGCGACCCATGGGGCTGAGATCCTGCGGCTGTGGACGATCATGGTCGACTACCGCGAGGACATGCGCTTCAGCGACGAGATGCTGAAGCGTGTGGCCGACGCCTACCGCAAGGTCCGCAACACGCTGCGTTACCTGCTCTCGAACCTCTACGACTTCGATCCCGCCAAGCACACCGTGCCGGACGACCAGCTCACGTCGCTGGACCGCTGGATTCTCTGGAAACTCTCGCAGGTTGAAGCTGATGTTGCGGCGGCGTACGACAAGTTTGAGTTTCACGTCGTTTACCAGAAGCTCAGCCAGTTCGCCGCCGTCGAGTTGTCGTCGATGTATCACGATCTCGTGAAGGATCGGCTCTACACCGATGCGGCCGGTTCGCATCGCCGCCGCTCGACGCAGACGGCTTTGCTTCGGTTGGTAACCAGTCTATGCCAGATGCTCTCGCCGATCCTCGTATTCACGACGGATGAAGCTTGGGAGTTTGTACCCCAGGCTCCATCCGGAGCAGTCCACGTCTCCCAATGGGAGCCTGGTGTGTTTTCGTTCCCGAACGCGGAACAAGGGATATGGAAAGTCCTTCTCCAGCGACGCGACTTGGAACTTACAGGACTAGAGGCAGCCCGGCGGGAGAAGATCATCGGCAAGGCGCTTGAAGCGAAGGTCGTGATCAGCGGA